>JADYZU010000001.1 GCA_020852925.1 Rubellimicrobium sp.
GACCACGGCCCTGCTCGACCGCCTCACCCACCGCTGCCACATCTTGGAAACCGGAAACGACAGCTTCCGCTTCAAGGCAAGTTCAGCCGCAGCAGCCCGAAAAAAGAAAGACGCAAACCATGCCTTGACCCCAACATGACCCGAAATCCATAGTTAGAAGTGGCTCACTTCTCGATGGAAAACCCGGCTCAGTTCTGGGTGGAAATCAACACCTTTGTCGAGTACACATCATCTTGGGGCGCACTGTGCAACAGAAGGCTTTGATTCTCTACCCATGAAATCGTTCATGGCACTTTGACGACAAAGACGGAAAAGGCGGGCAAACTGCCCGCCTTCCGTTCTAGAACCCGTCTTAACTCACCGTCTTAGGCGGCTGACAGGGCGTAAGCTCTTGATTTCTTGGCTCCGGCGGTAGGGATCGAACCTACGACCAATTGATTAACAGTCAACTGCTCTACCGCTGAGCTACGCCGGAACACGGGGGGCCTATAGCAACCCCGTTCGGGGGCGGCAAGGGGGGGTCTTGCGAAAAACCCGCGATCAGGCGCGCAGGAAGCGGGCCGTGGCGAGGGGGGTGGGCGCGGTGCCGTCCGGGTCGGCGGCGGGGCCCTCCGGCGCCACCGACACGCGCCCGCATCGCGCCAGTTCCGCCAGATGGGCAAGGCAGGTGAGCCGGGCCATCGGCTCGAGCCCGGGGGCAAGCCGGGGGTAGACCGCGCGCGTCACCGCCTCGCCGTCCGCAGGTGTGCCCAGCCGGTCGAGCGCGGCCAGGATCGCCTCCTCGCGCGCGCGGCGATGGGCGATCAGCCGCGCCACGAGTGCGGCCGGATCGTCATGCGCCGGGCCATGGCCGGGCAGGGCGCGCCGCAGCGGCAGCCGGGCCAGGCGCGCCAGCCCCGCCATAAAGGCGCCCATGTCGCCGTCGGGCGGCGGGGCGATGACGCTGCTCGACCAGGCCATGACGTGATCGCCGCTCAGCAGAACGCCATCGCGCAGCAGGCAGATGTGGTCGGGCGCATGGCCGGGGGTGTGCAGCACCTGCCAGGCCCCGCCCTCGGCCGCGATCAGGCTGCCCTCCGCGAGCGCGACATCCGGCGCGATCGCGGCCCCCGCGAACCGGCGCGGCCCGGCGGCAAGGCCCAGCCCGCGCAGCCAGTCCCCTTCTTCCGGCTCGGCCCCTCCATGCCCGGCCCCGCCTTGCCCAACGCCATGCCCCCCGCCATGCGCCAGAACCGGCGCCCCCACCGCCCGCGCCAGCGTGGAGGCAAGCCCGGCATGATCGGCATGCGCATGTCCGACCACCACCGCCTCGACCGGACGCCCGCCGATCGCCGCGAGCAGCGCGGCCAGATGGCGCGGATCGGCCGGCCCGGGATCGAGGACGATCAGCCGCGCCTCGCCCAGCAGGTAGGTGTTCGTGCCGGTATGGGTCATGGCCGAGGCATTGGGCGCCCGCACGAGGGTGATGCCCGGGCCGATGATCCCGGTCTCCGCCTTCGGGCTTTCCTTCGGCCCCGGTTCGATCCTAGTCTCGGTCATGACCTTCCTCTGGCTCAAACGGGCGATGCCGCGCAGCCTTCACGGGCGGGCCGTGCTCATTCTGCTCATGCCGGTGCTCACCTTGCAACTGATCGTCTCGATCGCCTTCATCCAGCGCCATTACGAGGGGGTGACGCGGCAGATGGCCGAAGGGGTCGCGGCCGAAATCGCGCTGGTCGCGCAGACCGGCGCCGATGACCGGCCCGAGGCCGCGCGCCTTGCCCGGGCGCTCGGGCTCGGGCTGCTGCTCCCTGCGCCGCCCGCGCCCGCGGCCGACGGGCGCCCGTTCTACGATCTGTCCGGGCGGGCGCTGGTCGCGGCGCTGCACCGGCATCTGCCGGGCTTTGCCGGCATCGACCTGTCGGACCGCCGCGTGGCCGCGGTCTGGGTCGCCTCGGGCGACGGACTCGCGCGGATCGACTTTGCCCGCGACCGGGTCTCGGCCTCGAATCCGCATCAGCTTCTGGTGCTGATGCTGCTGTTCGGCGCGCTCATGACCTTCATTTCCTGGCTGTTCCTGCGCAACCAGCTCCGTCCGATCACCCGGCTGTCGCGCGCGGCCTCGGAGTTCGGCAAGGGGCGCACCGTGCCGTTCCACCCCTCGGGCGCGGTCGAGGTGCGCGCCGCCGGCGCCGCCTTCCTCGAGATGCGCGGCCGGATCGAGCGTCAGGTCCACAGCCGCAACCTCATGCTCTCGGGGATCAGCCACGACCTGCGCACGCCCCTGACGCGGCTCAGGCTCGGGCTTGCGCTCATCGACGATCCCGAGGCCGGGCCGCTCCGGCGCGACATCGCCGAGATGGAGCACATGCTCGACGCCTTCCTCGATTTTGCCCGCGGCGATGCCGGCGATGCGTTCGCGGCGACCGATCCGCTGGCACTGGTGCGCCAGGTGATCGCCGACGCCGCGCGCGCGGGGCAGGACGTGACCCTCCTTCCCCCGGACGGCCCGGTGCCGGAGGTGCGGCTGCGCCCGCTCGGGCTGCGCCGCGCGCTCGGGAACCTGATCGACAACGCCCTGCGCCACGGCACGCGGGCCGAGATCGGCCTGACCTTCGCGAGGGGCGCGCTCGTGATCGCGGTCGAGGATGACGGCCCCGGCATCCCCCCCGAGGCCCGCGACGAGGCGATGCGCCCCTTCGTGCGCCTCGACAGCGCGCGCAACCAGGACCGGGGCGCGGGCGTCGGGCTTGGCCTTGCCATCGTCGCCGACATGGCGCGCGGCCATGGCGGATCGCTCAGGCTGGGGCGGTCCGAACGGCTGGGCGGGCTGCGCGCCGAACTGGTGCTGCCGCGCTGACCCGCCGCCCCGTCGCGGGTCGGGAACCTGTCGATCCCCCTTCATCTTTGTCCAAATACCCCGGGGGGTGAGGGGGGCAGCGCCCCCCTCGGCCGGCCACGATCACCCGGCCGGCCCGGCGCGCAGCGCCCCGAGGATCAGCCCGAGCGCATGATCGCGCGCCGCCTTGCGCACCGCATCCCGCCCGCGCGCGCCGAATTCGACCGTCTGCGCGATCGTGGCCGCGGGCGTGGCCAGCGCGAAACAGACCCGGCCCTCGGGCTTCTGCGCCGATCCGCCGGGCCCGGCGATCCCGGTGGTGGCAACCGCGATCGTGGCCCCGGTGCGGGCGCGCGCCCCCAGCGCCATCTCGCGCGCGACCGCCTCGCTCACCGCGCCATGGGCGGCCAGCGTGGCCCCGGATACGCCCAGAAGCGCGCTCTTGGCGGCATTGGCATAGCTGACGATCCCGGCCAGGAACACGTCCGACGATCCCGGCACATCGGTGAGGGCGGCCGCGACCAGGCCCCCGGTGCAGCTTTCGGCGGTGGCGATGCTCATGCCGTTGTCCCGGGCAAGATCAATGATCCGTGCGGCGATGTTCATCCGCCCCACCCGATGATGGCCCCGTGCCAGATCGCGGCCAGGATCACCGATCCGACCCCGGCGAACAGCCCGGCCCACAGGTCGTCCCCCATGAGGCCGAGGGCATCGCCGCGCCGGTCGGCCCGGCCGATCGGGCCCGGCTTCCAGATGTCGAACAGACGAAACAGCAGGAACGGCACCACCAGCCCCGGCCAGGCCGCAAGCGGGTCCACCCCGCGCGCCCAGAGCGGCAGCAGCGTGAACGACAGCGCAAGCCACTGGCCCGCCACCTCGTCGATGACGATTTCCGACGGATCGGAGTCCGCCTGACCCGCGATCGCCCCCGGCACGGCCAGAAGGCCCAGCGCCGTGGCCAGCACGGCCCCCACCGGCACCAGCGGCGCCAGCCCCGCCATCGCCAGCCCCAGCGCCGCCAGCGTCGCCGCCGCCGAGGCCCAGGTGCCCGGCGCCGGCCGCAGATGCCCAAGGCCGAGAACCGTGACCACCGCCCCCCTCATGGCGCCACCAGCGTGGCGGTGGCCATGGCCGCGATCCCCTCGCCGCGCCCGGTAAAGCCCAGCGTCTCGGACGTGGTGGCCTTCACGCTGACCCGGCCGGCGTCGATCCCGAGGATGCGCGCCAGTTCGGCCCGCATGGCCCCGGCATGGGGCCCGATCTTCGGGCGCTCGCAGATGAGGGTCACATCGGCATGGGTGATGGTGAACCCGCGCCCGCGCGCCAGCGTGACGGCATGGGCAAGGAAGATCTCGCTGGCCGCGCCCTTCCATTGCGGATCGCTGGGCGGAAAGTGGCGGCCGATGTCCCCTTCGGCCAGCGCGCCCAGGATTGCGTCGGTCAGCGCATGCAGGCCCACATCGGCGTCCGAATGCCCGATCAGCGCGGCATCATGCGCGATCCGCACGCCGCAGAGGATCACATGATCGCCCGCGCCAAGGCGGTGCACGTCAAAGCCGTTGCCGGTGCGGATGTCCAATTCTTCCCCCAGGATGCGCGCGGCGCGGGCCAGATCGCCCGGGCCGGTGATCTTCATGTTGTCCTCGTCCCCGGCGACGATGGCAACCGTCATTCCGGCGGCCTGCGCCACCGCCACGTCGTCGGCGGCCCCGCCCGCATGGGCGCGATGCGCGGCCAGGATCGCGCCATAGGCGAATCCCTGCGGCGTCTGCGCCCGCCACAGCCCCTCGCGCGCGACCGTGCCCTGAACGGCCTCCCCGCCGCGCCACAGCGCATCCGTCACCGGCACGGCCGGCGCGGCGGCGCCGGTCCGAGCCGCCGCCGCGATCACGCGGGCAATCAGCGCGGGTTGCACCAGAGGCCGCGCGCCGTCGTGGATCAGCACCAGATCGGGCGGATCGGCGGCCAGCGCCTCGAGGCCCGCGCGCACGCTGCCCTCGCGCGTCGCGGCGCCGGCGACGAGGCGGATCCCCGAACCGATGCCGGGGCCGGGCGCCAGCAGGCCGAAATCGTCGGGGTGAAGCACCACCACCACCGGCCCGAGGCCGGCGAAGGCGGCGATGGTGCGGTCGATCACGCGCCGGCCCGCCAGCATCTGCCACTGTTTGGGCACCGGCCCCCCGGCGCGGCTGCCGCGACCGGCGGCGACGATGATGACGGCAATGCGCATGATCCCCTCCCTTGCGGGCCGAGCCTTAGGCAAATCCGGCCGCCCGCGCAAACCGCTTGTGGCGGGGCGCGCGCGTGGCTAGAGCCCGGGCATGGATACGGACGGGCATATCGCGGCCTGCGCGCCGCTGCCGGGGCGCGGCGATCTGGCGCCGGTGGTGCTGGCGCCGCTCTCGGGGATCACCGACCTGCCGTTTCGCCGGCTGGTCGCCGGGTTCGGCGCGCGCTGGGTGGTCTCCGAGATGGTGGCGGCGGGCGAATATCTGTCGCTCGATCCCGGCAGCCGGGCGCGCGCCGAACTCGGCCTCGACGAGGCGCATACCGTGGTCCAGCTTGTCGGCCGCGCCCCCGCACCGATGGCCGAGGCGGCGCGGCGCCTTGCGGGGCAGGGCGCGCGGGTGATCGACATCAACATGGGCTGCCCGGCGCGCAAGGTGACGGGCGGGCTGTCGGGATCGGCGCTCATGCGCGATCCCGATCAGGCCGAACGCATCATCGCCGCGGTGGCGCAGGCGGTGGCGGTGCCGGTCACGGTGAAGATGCGGCTGGGCTGGGACGCGGCGCAGAGGAACGCCCCCGATCTGGCGCGGCGTGCCGAATCCGCCGGCGCGCGCCTGATCGCCGTGCACGGGCGCACGCGCTGCCAGTTCTACGAGGGGCGGGCCGACTGGGCCGCGATCCGCGACGTGCGCGCGGCGGTCTCGGTCCCGGTGATCGCCAACGGCGACATCGCCTGTGCCGGGGACGCGCGCCGCGCCCTTGAGCTGTCGGGCGCGCAGGCGGTGATGGTCGGGCGCGCGGCGCGGGGGCGGCCCTGGATCCTTGCGCAGATCGCGGCCGGGCTGACCGGGGCGCCGCCGCCGCCCGCCCCCGCGGGCGCCGCCCTGGCCGCGCTGGTCGGCGCGCATTACGAGGCGATGCTGTCCTTCTACGGCAGCCATGTCGGCGCGCGGGTGGCGCGCAAGCATCTGGGCTGGTTCATGGACCATGCCCGGACCCCGCCCGGCCTGCGTGCGCGCCTTCTGGTGGCGCCGCCCGGCACGGTGCTGTCGCTTCTGGGCGAGGCGCTGGCGGGCGATCCCGCCGCCCCGCAGGCCGCCTGAGCCGCGCGTCAAGATGTGCCGGGGCCCGGCCCCGCACCCCCAAGCCTTTGTGACCGCCTTGCGGAAAGGGGCGTGACAGCGGCCCGCGGATTGATGTATTGATGCAACAGAACCGTGACCGATCCGCCGCAGCGGGTCGGGCAGGGGGCGGGCGGAAACCGGGCGACTGACCCGGCGTGCAGAAGGGTGCGTGCGTGCAGTGGTCCCTGACCAACCGGCTTCTGGGACGGCTCGGCCGCTGGTGGCGCCGCAGGCGGGTGCAGACCGCCGCGACGATCGGGCTGGTCGCGCTCGGGCCGGTGCTGGTGGGGCTGACCTTCTTCCTGCTCGGGCCGATGAACCAGGGCGCCAGCGCCCCGTCGCTGCGGGTGATCCTGCTGGCCGACATGATCTATGTCCTGCTGGTGGCCGCGCTGGTCCTGCAACGGGTGGCGCGGATGATCGCGGCGCGGCGGGCGAAATCGGCGGGGTCGCGGCTTCATCTGCGGCTGACCGGGGTGTTCACCATCCTTGCGCTCCTGCCCACGATCATCGTCGCCATCTTTTCGGTGCTGACGATCAATGTCGGCCTCGAGGGGTGGTTCTCCGAACGGGTGCGCGGGGTGCTGCGCAGCTCGCTCGAGGCGGCGCAGGCCTATGAGGACGAACACCGTCAGGAACTGGCCCGCGACGGAAATTCGCTGGCCGCCTATCTGGAACAGGAACGCGCGCGCATCTTCTTCATGACGCAGGGGCAGATGCGCCAGACCCTGGCCCGGGTCCAGCCCCAGATCGAACGCGGCCTGACCGAGGCCTTCGTGCTGACCGGCACCGGCGAGATCTGGGCGCGCGGGTCGCGGTCCTACCTGTTCGACTACGAACCGCCCGCGCCCGGGGACTTTGCCACCGCCCGCGCCGAGGGCATCGCCATCATCGAGGATTACGCCAACAACGAATTCCGCGCGCTGATTCCGCTGCCTTCGTTCGCGGACCAGTTCCTCTATGTCACGCGGCAGGTGGACGGCGGGATCCTGGCGCTGCTCGACGACACGCAGGCGACGGTCGCGCTCTATGAACAGCTTGAACGCGAACGCGGGCGGCTTCTGTTCGAATTCGGCCTGCTTTACCTGGGGTTCGCGGTCATTCTCAATCTTGCGGCGGTCTGGCTGGGCCTGTGGTTCGCCGAACGGCTGTCGCGCCCGATCGGGCGGCTGGTCGCGGCCAGCCAGCGTGTCGGCGCCGGCGATCTCGAGGTGCGCGTCCCCGAGGATGAGGGCGATGACGAAATCGCGCTTCTTGGCCACAATTTCAACTGGATGACCGGCGAATTGCGCGCACAGCGCGAGGCGCTGATCGACAATGCCCGCGCCATCGACCTGCGCCGCCGGCTGTTCGATTCGGTGCTGTCGTCGGTCACGGCCGGGGTGGTCGGCCTTGATCCCGAGGGGCGGGTGACCTTCGTGAACCGTTCGGCCGAACGGCTCCTGTCGCTGTCCGAGGGTGACGGCGCCCCGGAGCTTCGCGTGATCGTTCCGGAATTCGGCGATCTTTTCAACAGGATGAAGGCCGAAGGCGATGCGGTGCAGGAACATGTCACGCTGATCCGCGGCGGCAAGCAGGAAAGCCTGCTCGTGCGCATGGCCCCGCGCCGCAGCGAGGCGGGCGCGCTCGAGGGTTATGTCGTGGCCTTCGACGACGTGACCGATCTGGTGAGCGCGCAGCGAATGGCCGCCTGGGGCGACGTGGCGCGGCGCATCGCCCACGAGATCAAGAACCCGCTGACCCCGATCCAGCTGTCGGCCGAACGCATCCGGCGCAAGTTCGGGCCGAAGGCGGGCGACGACCTTGATCAGCTCGAACAGATGACCGACGTGATCGTGCGCCAGACCGGCGATCTGCGGCGCATCGTCGACGAATTCTCGCGCTTTGCGCGCATGCCCGAACCGGACCGCACCCGCAACGATCTGGTGCCGGTGCTGCGCGATGCGGTCGCGCTTCAGGAGGCGGGCCAGCCCGGCGTGCGCCTCCGGTCCGACCTGCCGCAAGGCCCGGTCATGGCCGAGATCGACCCGGCGATGATCGGGCAGGCGCTGACCAATCTCATCAAGAACGCGGGCGAGGCCATCGAATCGCTGCACGAACGCGGCGCGCCCCCGGGCCACGCGCCCGAGATCCGCGTGACCCTCGCCCTGGCCGAACGCAAGGCGCGCATCACCATCGCCGACAACGGCATCGGCCTGCCCGAGGATCGCGCCCGCCTGTTCGAGCCCTATGTCACCACGCGCGAGAAGGGCACGGGCCTGGGCCTGCCGATCGTGCGCAAGATCATCGAGGAACACGGCGGCACCCTCGTGCTCGAGGATGCGCCGCCGTTCGCAACGGACGGCCATCGCGGGGCGATGGCGGTCATCGTGCTGCCGCTGTCGCCCGCCTCCGCCGCCGCCGCCGCCGATGCGGGGCCGGGGGGCGAGGGGGCGGAACGGCCGCCGGAAACGCAGGGGGGAACATCATGGGCGACATCCTGATCACCGACGACGAACGCGACATCCGCGAACTGGTGTCGGACATCCTCAGGGACGAGGGGTTCACGACCCGCCTCGCCGGCAATTCGGACCAGTGCATGAGCGAGATCGCCCGCGAGGTGCCGGCGCTCATGATCCTCGACATCTGGCTCAAGGACAGCCGGATGGACGGGATCGACATCCTCAAGGCGGTCAAGCGCGAACACCCCGAGGTGCCGATCATCATCATCTCGGGGCACGGCAACATCGAGATCGCGGTCGCGGCGATCAAGCAGGGCGCCTACGACTTCATCGAGAAGCCCTTCAACATCGACCAGCTTCTGGTGGTGATCCGCCGCGCGATGGAGGCGTCGCGGCTGCGGCGCGAGAATGCGGCGCTGAAACGCGGCGATCTGGCCCCGGCCGAGATGCTGGGCGACAGCGTGGCGCTGCGGATCCTGCGCGCGCAACTCGACAAGGTGACGAAGTCGAACGGCCGCGTCATGCTGACCGGCCAGCCCGGTTCGGGCAAGGAAACGGCGGCGCGCTACATCCACGCCAATTCCGCCCGCGCGCGCGCGCCCTTCATCTCGGTCGCCTCGGCCTCGATCGCGCCCGAACGGATGGAGGAGGTGCTCTTCGGCCGCGAAAGCGCCGGCAAGGGGATCGAGAAGGGCCTGCTCGAACAGGCGCATGGCGGGGTGATCTATTTCGACGAGGTGGCGGACATGCCGCTGGGCACCCAGTCCAAGATCCTGCGCGTGCTGGTCGATCAGGCGTTCCAGCGCGTCGGCGGATCGGACCGGGTGCAGGTCGATCTGCGGGTGATCTCGTCCACCACGCGCGATCTGCCGGCGCTGGCGCAGCGCGGGCTGTTCCGGGCCGAACTCTATCACCGGCTGAACGTGGTGCCGATCCAGGTGCCCTCGCTCGAGGAGCGGCGCGAGGACATCCCGGTTCTGGCCGAGCATTTCCTGGCCGAACTGAACCGCACCCAGGGCCTGCCGCTGCGCGCGCTGGCCGATGATGCGCGCGCCCTGCTTCAGACCATGCTCTGGCCGGGCAATGTGCGGCAATTGCGCAACCTGATGGAGCGGGTGCTGATCCTGGGCGAATCGAACGGCGACATCAGCGCGCGCGAACTGCCGGCCCTCGATGAGGCCGGCCCGGACGAGGGGCGGGTGGTGCTGTCGGGCGGGCTGGCGACGCTGCCCCTGCGCGAGGCGCGCGAACTGTTCGAGCGCGAATACCTGCTGACCCAGATCAACCGCTTTGGCGGCAACATCAGCCGCACCGCCAGTTTCGTCGGCATGGAGCGGTCGGCGCTGCACCGCAAGCTCAAGAGCTTGGGCGTGATGACCGGCGCCAAGGGCGGCGCGCGTCTGGCCTGGGTCGAGGGGGACGACGAATGACACCGGTTCCGCGCGGCCGGCGGGGGACCTGGCGATGAAGGTGATCATCTGCGGCGCGGGGCAGGTGGGCTGGCAGATCGCGCGCCAGCTCTCGCGCGAGAGGAACGAGGTCACCATCGTCGATACCGACGCCGGCCTGATCCAGCGCGCGACCGAGATGCTCGACGTGACCGGGCTGGTGGGTTTTGCCAGCCATCCCGACATCCTTGACCAGGCGGGGGCGGGGGATGCCGACATGATCATCGCCGCCACCCATTCCGACGAGGTGAACCTTGTCACCTGTCAGGTGGCCCATGCCGTGTTCGGCGTGAACCGCAAGATCGCGCGCCTGCGCGCACAGAGTTACCGCGACGCCATCGCCCTGGGCCGGTTCCGGCGCGATCTGGTGTCGGTCGATGTGGTGATCAGCCCCGAACGCGAAGTGGCCGAGGCCGCGCTTCAGCGCCTCGCCTCGCCCGCGGCCTTCGATACCGAGAGTTTCCTCGACGGGCAGGCGATGCTGGTGGGGCTCGCGCTCGACGACGACTGCCCGGTGCTGCACACCGCGCTTCGGCAGTTGACCGATCTGTTCTCGACGCTGAAGGCGGTGGTGGTGGCGATCCGCCGCGCCGGGCGGCTGTTCGCGCCCTCGGCCGATGACGAGATGTTCGCGGGCGACGAAATCTATCTGCTGGCCGAACGCGCCGACCTGCCGCGCAGCTTCGAGATCTTCGGCAAGGCCGGGTCGCGCATCGACCGGCTGGTGATCATCGGCGGCGGCAATGTCGGCCTTGGCGTGGCGGCCATGCTCGAGGCCGCGGGCGGCATCCGCACCAAGATCATCGAGCGGAACCGCCCGCAGGCCGAACGCGCGGCCGATGCCCTCGATCGCACCATCGTGCTGCATGGCGACGGCCTTGAGCGCGCCATGCTCGAGGAGGCGGACGCGGGCCACGCCGATGCGGTGCTGGTCGTCACCGACGACGACAAGACCAACATCCTGGCCGCGGTCCGGGCGCGGCAGATGGGCGCGCGCATGACGATCTGCCTCATCAACGACCCTTCGCTCGTGCCGATGATGACGCCGCTGGGAATCGACGCGCATATCAACCCGCGCTCGACCACCGTCTCGTCGATCCTGCGCCACATCCGCCACGGGCGGGTGCGCTGGGTCTATTCCATCGGCGACGGCGAGGCCGAGGTGATCGAGGCGCAGGTGCTGGGCACTTCGCCCATCGCCGGCGAACGCATCCGCGACATCGCTTTCCCGCAAGGTGTGCTGGTGGGCGGGATGCTGCGGCGCGGCCGCTATGTGAAACCCGTGGCCGAAACCCGGATCGAGGAGGGCGACATCGTCGCGATCTTCGCGATGGCGGGCGACGTTCCCGAGGTCGAGCGCCTGTTGCAGGTCTCGATCGACTTCTTCTAGGCCATGGGCGCGCGGATCCTGCGGCTGCCGCTGTTCGTCCTGCTGATGGGGGCGGGGGCGGCGCTCATGCTGGTGCCGGCGGTCCATGCGCTGGACCGGGGGGATCACGCCACCTCGCGGGTGTTCCTTTACGGCGCGATCCTGTCGGGGTTCCTGGCGCTGATCCTCGGGCTGGCGATGCGCGGGCGCAGGGCGGCGATGCCGGCGCGCGGGCAGTTGCTCACGCTGTTCGCGGCCTATGGCGTGCTGCCCCTGATGCTGGCGCTGCCGTTTCATGCGGCGCTGCCGGGCGCCACCCTGGGGCAGGCCTGGTTCGAGATGGTCTCGTCCATGACCACGACCGGGGCGACGCTGTGGGACAACGCCGCCGACCTGAACCTGTCGCTGCACCTGTGGCGCGCGATCGCGGGCTGGTTCGGCGGGTTCCTGTCCTGGCTGGCGGCGGTGGCGATCCTGGCGCCGATGAACCTGGGCGGGGCCGAGTTGCGCGCCCGCGTCGATCTGCCCCCGGCGGCGCAGGCGCAGGCGGTGCTGCCGTCCGACCGGCTGGCCCGGCACGGCGCGCGGCTGCTGCCGGTCTATGCCGGGCTGACGGCGGTGCTGTGGCTGGGGCTGGTGCTGACCGGCGACGGGGCGACGGTCGCGCTCATCCATGCGATGGGGGTGATCTCGACCTCGGGGATCTCGTCGCTCGGCTATGCCGACTACGCCGCGAGCGGCCTTGCGGGCGAGGTGGTGGTGCTGGCCTTCATGGTCTTTGCGCTCTCGCGCGCGGCGATCCCGACGGGCAGGGCCGGGCACGAGCGGGCGCTGCCCTGGCGCGACGTGGAACTGCGGCTGGGCCTTGTCACGATCGCGGGCGTCACGGTGCTGGTGTTCGCGCGGGCGGTCTGGCTCGTCCACGACGCGGGCGGGGCCGATGCGGCCCTGCGCATCCTGCGCGCCTTCTGGGGCATCCTCTTCACCGCCGCCTCGTTCCTGACCACGACCGGGTTCGAATCGCGCTACTGGCCGGGGATCTGGACCGATGCCGGCGGCGGGATCGCCGCGCAGGTGCCGGGCCTCGTGCTGATCGGGCTGGCGCTGGTCGGCGGCGGGGTCGGGACGGCGGCGGGCGGGGTGAAACTCCTGCGGATCCATGCCGTGCTGCGCCACGCCGGGCGCGAGACCGGGCGCCTGATCGAACCGGCCTCGGTCGGGGGCGCGCGCCGGGGCGGCGGGCAGGCGGCGCGGGCGGCGGCGGCCATGGCCTGGGTGTTCTTCATGCTGTTCGCGCTGGCGGTGCTCAGCGTCATGATGCTGCTGGCGCTGGCGCCCGGCACCCAGTTCGAGACCATCCTCCTGGTCGCCGTCGCCTCGATCACCACCACGGGGCAGCTGGCGCTGACCGCCACCGATGCGCCGGTCTCGTTCGCCGGGCTGACCGCCGGGGCGCAGGCGGTGGCGGCGCTGGCGATGATTCTCGGCCGGCTCGAGATGCTGGCGCTGGTCGCGCTCTTCAACCCGGATTTCTGGCGCCGCTGATACCGAAGGGTGACACATTGGCGCAGCCACGGGGGCGCGGGCCGCAAACATGCTGGAAACCCCGCCTTGCCCGCGCAATAGTGCCGCCAAAGCGAACCCGCCCACAACGAACCACAACAATCAGGAAACGGGAACCTCATGGCGTCCGACAAGCAGAACCTTCAGGATGCATTCCTCAACCATGTCCGCAAGGCCAAGGTGCCGGTGACGATCTTTCTCATCAACGGGGTGAAATTGCAGGGTGTCATCACCTGGTTCGACAATTTCTGCGTGCTCCTGCGCCGTGACGGGCAATCGCAACTGGTCTACAAGTCCGCGATCTCGACGATCATGCCGGCCCAGCCGGTGAACCTCTACGACGGCGAAGAGTGACTTGACCCCGACCCCGACCGCGACGCCCGTCACCCGAGCCTGGCTCATCCATCCGGAACTGCGCGCGCCGGGCAGCAGCGGCAGCAGCGGCGCCGGCGACCGCCGCACCGTGACTTCCGCCCTCGACGAGGCGGTATCGCTGGCCCGCGCGCTGCCCTTCATCGCGCTTCAGGGCGCGGGGATCGTGCGGCTGGGCAGGCCCCATGCCGGGATGCTGTTCGGCTCGGGCAAGGTCGACGAACTGAAGGAACTGTTCGCCACGCACGAGGTCGCGCTGGTGCTGGTGGACGGGCATCTCAGCCCGATCCAGCAGCGCAACCTCGAAAAGGTCTGGGGGGTGAAGATCCTCGACCGCACCGGCCTCATCCTCGAAATCTTCTCGCACCGCGCGCGCACCCGCGAAGGCGTCCTCCAGGTCGAGATGGCGGCCCTGAAATACCAGCGTTCGCGCCTTGTGCGGGCCTGGACCCATCTCGAACGCCAGCGCGGCGGCTTCGGCTTCGTGGGCGGCCCCGGCGAGACCCAGAAAGAGGCCGACCGCCGCGCCATCGACGACCAGATCCTGCGCCTCGGCAAGCAACTCGAGAAGGTGGTGAAGACGCGCGAGGTGAACCGCGCCGCCCGAATTGCCGTGCCGTTCCCGGTGGTGGCGCTGGTGGGCTATACCAACGCCGGCAAGTCCACGCTCTTCAACCGGCTGACCGGGGCCGAGGTGATGGCGAAGGACATGCTGTTCGCCACGCTCGACCCGACCATGCGGCGCATGCGCCTGCCCACCGGACAGGAGGTGATCCTGTCGGACACGGTGGGCTTCATCTCGGACCTGCCCACCGAACTGGTCGCGGCCTTCCGCGCCACCCTCGAGGAGGTGCTGTCGGCCGATGTCATCGTCCATGTGCGCGACATCAGCCACCCCGAAACCGTGGCCCAGGCCCGGGACGTGGACACGATCCTGGCCGCGCTCGGCACCGGCGAGGGGATCGCCCGCCTCGAAGTCTGGAACAAGATCGACCGGCTGCCGCCCGACGAGGGCGCGGCGCTGCGCATCCAGGCCGCGCGGCGCGACGACACGATCGCGCTCTCGGCGATCACCGGCGAAGGGATCGACGGCCTTCTGGCCGCCATCGCCACCCGCGCGGGCGACCCGCGCCACGATTCGGTGCTCGAACTCACGCATGACGACGGGCGCCGCCGGGCCTGGCTCTTTGCCCGGGGCCTCGTGCGCGACGAGAGCGAGACCGCCACCGGCAGTCGCCTGAGCGTGCACTGGACCGACCGGCAGCAAGAGGAATTCGCCCGCCTCTGACCCGCCGCGCCCGGCGGACAGCGGGCGGGGGGCGCGGCCCCCCGTCGCCCTCACGGGCGCCTCCCCCCGGGGTATTTCAGGCAAAGATGAAGAAACCTGCCCATTCATCTGTCCCCAAATATCCCGGGGGTGAGCCGCGACAGCGGCGAGGGGGCAGCGCCCCCTCCCTGCGGGCGGCGGTGCCGGGCACGGTGGCTGGCGTTCCTGCCGATGCGGCCTCCTGCTTGTCGTGCCGGGGTTTTGCGGCTAGATGCCCGGGGGCGTGGCCCCGTTAGCACAGTGGTAGTGCAGCGCTCTTGTAAAGCGAAGGTCGTTCGTTCAAATCGGACACGGGGCACGCCCGGACCCGCCGATCCCGGCCCCTTCCGGCCGCCGCCCCGACCGCAGGAGGATGGGTCATGCAGGACCGCTCGCCCCGGCGCCGATTCCGCTCGGCCGACTGGTTCGACAACGAGGACCGCATCGACATGACCGCGCTCTATCTCGAGCGCTTCATGAACTACGGCATGACCCCCGAGGAACTGCGTTCCGGCCGCCCGATCATCGGCATCGCCCAGACCGGATCCGACCTGAATCCCTGCAACCGCATCCATGTCGATCTGGTGACGCGCGTGCGCGACGGCATCCGCGACGCCGGCGGCGTCCCGATCGAGTTTCCGGTCCATCCCACCTTCGAGAACTGCAAGCGCCCGACTGCCGCGCTCGACCGCAACCTGGCCTATCTGGGGCTGGTCGAACTGCTTCACGGCTATCCGATCGACGCGGTGGTTCTCATGACCGGCTGCGACAAGTCCACGCCGGCCTGCCTCATGGCGGCGGCGACGGTGGACATTCCGGCCATCGTCCTCTCCGGGGGACCGATGCTCGATGGCTGGCACGAGGGGAAACCGGCCGGCTCGGGCATGACCATCTGGCACGCGCGCACGGCGCTGGCCGCGGGCGAGATCGACGGCGACGAATTCCTGCGCCGCGCCGCCGATTCGGCGCCGTCGCTCGGGCATTGCAACACGATGGGCACCGCGCTCACCATGAATTCGCTGGCCGAAGTCCTTGGCATGTCGCTGCCGGGCTGCGCCGCGATCCCGGCGCCCTACCGCGAACGCGGGCAGATGGCGTTCCGCACCGGGCGGCGCATCGTCGAGATGGCGCATGAGGATCTGAAGCCCTCGGACATCCTCACGCCGGCGGCGGTGCGCAATGCCATCGTCGCCTGTTCCGCGCTGGGCGGATCCACCAATGCCCAGCCGCACATCGCCGCCATCGCCGCCCATGCCGGGGTGCCCTTCGATCCGATGGACTGGCAGACCCATGGCCATGACGTGCCGCTTCTGGCCAATGTCCAGCCGGCGGGCGCCTATCTGGGCGAACGGTTCCACCGCGCGGGCGGGGTGCCGGCGGTGCTGTGGGAATTGTGGCAGGCCGGGCGCATCGACGGCGCGGCCCTGACCGTGACCGGGCGGCCGCTGTCCGACGGGCTGCGCGAGACCACCGACCGCGCGGTGATCCGCCCCTTTGCCAGCCCCCTGATGGAGCGCGCGGGCTTTCTGGTGCTGCGCGGCAATCTCTTTGATTTCGCCATCATGAAATCCTCGGTGATTTCCGCCGAGTTCCGCGCGCGCTACCTTTCGCGCCCCGGATCGGAAGGCGTGTTCGAGGGCCGCGCCGTGGTCTTTGACGGATCGGACGACTATCACGCGCGCATCAACGACCCCGCGCTCGGCATCGACGCCGACACGATCCTTGTCATCCGCGGCGCCGGTCCGGTCGGCTGGCCCGGTTCGGCCGAAGTGGTGAACATGCAGCCGCCCGATCACCTGATCCGGCAGGGGATCACCAGCCTGCCCACGCTGGGCGACGGGCGGCAGTCGGGCACTTCGGACAGCCCCTCGATCCTGAACGCCAGCCCCGAGAGCGCGGCCGGCGGCGGGCTGTCCTGGCTGTGCACCGGGGACGTGATCCGCATCGACGTGAATCGCGGCACCTGCGATGCGCTGGTGTCCGAGGAGGAGATCGCCCGGCGCCGGGCCCTGGGCGCGCCGCCGGTTCCGCCCGACCATACCCCCTGGCAAAGGATCTATCGCGCCACCGTCGGCCAGCTTGACCGGGGCGGCGTGATCGAGGGGGCGGCGGATTTCCAGCGCGTGGCCGGCACCCCGCCGCGCCACAACCACTGAGCCCGCTCAGCCCGGCCCGTCCCGGCCTCCATCCCCGTGCCCGGCACGGCCCCGAGCGCGCGGGCCAAGCGACTTGCCGGGCTCGTCCACGAAGAGTTGCGGCAGCACCCCGAGTTCGGCGATCCGGTCAAGGCGGAACTCGGCCAGGGAATCGCTGGTCTCGCACCAGACGGTGACGGTCCAGAGCCGCCCCCAGTAATCCAGGCTGAGCGGCCGCACCACGCGCGCCCCCGCGTCGTCATCGCCGCGCAGCCGCAGCTTCTGGCGGGCGCGGATCGCGGTGCGGATCACCGGCATCAGCGCGAAGGCGCGCGCGCCGTCGGCGAAATGCGCCAGCGACCAGCCCCAGACCGCCGCCTCGCCGGGGCGATCCTCGGGCAGGAGCGCGTCGATTCGCGCCGACAGCCGCCCGGCCGCGGCGCGCAGCCCCTCGTCCCCGCCTTCGCCGACCACGGCAAGGCCCAGATGCAGCGCCTCGAGTTCCGCCATCGTCAGGTCGAGCGGCGGCAGCGTCACCGCGGCGCTGGCGGCATAGCCCTTGCCGCGCCGGCCCGCCAGCGGCACGCCCGCGCGCCGCAACCGGTCCATGTCACGATAGAGCGTGCGCACCGTCACGCCCAGCAGCGCCGCCAGATCCTCTGCCCGGTGGTTGCGTCCGTCGCGCAGGATCCCGATCAGGCGGGCAAGGCGGTCATCGCGGTTCATCGGGCCCTCGGGATCATGCTCCTGACAGGAATATGTCACGGCAGGACGCAACAGAAGGGGTGATCGCGCCCCGGCCCCCTTTTCTCCGGCACGCGTCTGGGCTTTTCTGGGGGCGACAGCGCGGCCGTGTGCCGCGGCACGAAAGGAGACGTCATGCTCAACAACATCGGCCTGCCCGGCCTTCTGCTCATCGCCGTCGTCGTTCTGGTCCTGTTCGGGCGCGGCAAGATCTCGACCATGATGGGCGAGGTCGGCAAGGGCATCACCGCCTTCAAGCGCGGGGTCGAGGACGGCAAGAAGGAAATCGAGACCCAGGCCGACGTGGCCCGCGACGTGACGCCCGCCGAGGAACGCGATCGCGTCTGAGCGGTCCGGTACCAACGGGGAGCAGCCGATGTTCGATCTGGGATGGGGTGAGCTTCTGCTCATCGGGGTGGTGGCCCTCATCGTGGTGGGGCCGAAGGATCTGCCCAACCTCTTTCGCGAGGTGGGCCGGTTCACCGGCAAGGCACGGTCGATGGCGCGCGACTTCACCCGCGCGATGAACGCCGCCGCCGACGAGGCGGGGGTGAAGGACATCGACCGCACCCTGCGCGCCGCGACCAACCCGATGCGTTCGGCCACGAACGCGCTGCGCGATGCGGCCGGGCTCAAGGACAGCGGCGGCACGATCACGTCCAGGCCGGCCGCCAAGGCGACCGAGGCGGCAAAGCCCGCCACGCCCGCCGCCGAAGCCGCGCCTGCCGCCGCCGCCGAACCTGCGTCCGCACCGGCGCCCGCAACTGCGCCCGAACCCGCGCCCGCGCCTGTGCCGGGCCCGGCCACCACCGCCCTTGCGCAAAAGCGCGCGGCCACCCGCGCCGCCGCCGCCGACCGCATCGCCGCCGCGTCCACCGGTCCGGCCACCCCCGGTCAGGAGTCCGACGCATGAGCAAGACCCCCGACCAGATCGACGATTCCTCGGCGCCGCTGATCGAGCATCTGACCGAACTGCGCACCCGCATCCTGTGGTCGCTTCTGGCCTATGTCATCGCGATCATCATCTGCTTCACGGTCTGGGAACCGATCTTCAACTTCCTGAAGGCGCCGCTGTGCACCGCCATGCTGAAGAACGGCGCGCCGAACTGCGATCTGCAATACATCGCGTTGCAGGAAGGCTTCTTCATGGCCTTCAACATCTCGCTGGCGGCGGGATTCGTCCTGGCCTTTCCGGTCATCGCCTACCAGATGTGGCGCTTCGTGGCGCCCGGCCTCTACCGGTCGGAAAAGAACGCCTTCCTTCCGTTCCTCATCGCCTCGCCCTTCATGTTCATCATGGGCGCGGCGGTGGCCTATTACATCGTCGTGCCGCTCGCGTTCAATTTCTTCCTGACCTTCCAGCAGGCCACCGGGGGCGAGGGCGCGGCGGCCACCGCCGCCGCCATCACCGCCGCCGGGACCGAGGGGGCGGCGGATGCGGCCGAAACCGTGGTGCGGGGCGGGGGCATCGTGTTTCACGGCTCGGCGCAGGCCTATCTCTCGCTCGCGATGAAGTTCATCCTCGCCTTCGGCATCTGCTTTCAGTTGCCGGTGCTGCTCACGCTCATGGGCAAGGCGGGGCTGGTGACTTCGGCCAGCCTGGCGAATGTGCGCAAATATGCGATCGTGGTCATCCTGATCGTCGCCGCCGTCGCCACCCCCCCGGACATGATGAGCCAGGTGATCCTGTTCACCGCGATCTATCCGCTTTATGAGATCTCGATCCTGCTGGTGCGGCGCATCGAGCGGCAGAAGGACGCCGAGGCCCGCGCCGAGGGCATCATCGGCGAGGACGAAAGCCTGTTCGATCAGGCCGACGCCGCCGACGAGTCCGGCAAGGCATGAGCGCGGCTCTGCGGCGGATCGCCGAGGCGCTCGAACGGCTGGCGCCGCCACCGGCGCCGGCACCGGATCTGGCGGGCGCCGCCGCCTTTGTCTGGCATGCCGATCCGGACCGGCTGGTGCCGGTGGCACGGGTGGCGCGGGTGGATGTGGCGCTGCTGCTGGGCATCGACAGGGCGCGCGACACCCTTCTGGCCAATACCGCGCAGTTCGCCGCCGGCCATGCCGCGAACAACGCCCTGCTCTGGGGGGCGCGCGGCATGGGGAAATCCAGTCTTGTCAAGGCGGTGCACGGCGCAGTTCATGCGGACCATCCCGATCTGAAACTGGTCGAGATCCTGCGCGAGGATCTGCCCTCGATCGGGCGCTGCCTTGCGATCCTCAAGGGGGCGAAGGGGCGTTTCATCCTGTTCTGCGACGATCTGTCGTTCAGCCATGACGACAGCCATTACAAGAGCTTGAAGGCCGTTCTTGATGGCGGGATCGAGGGGCGCCCGGCCAATGTCATCCTCTACGCCACCTCGAACCGCCGCCATCTGATGCCGCGCGACATGATCGAGAACGAACGCCAGACCGCCATCGCCCCCTCCGAGGCGGTGGAGGAGAAGGTCTCGCTCTCGGACCGGTTCGGGTTGTGGCTGGGGTTCCACCCCTGTTCGCAGGACGAATACCTGGCGATGATCCGCGGCTATTGCAGCGCCTGGGGGATCGAGATCGACGAGGCCACGCTCTGGGCCGAGGCGATCGAGTGGCAGGCGACGCGCGGCGGCCGGTCGGGCCGGGTCGCCTGGCAGTATTTCACCGATCTGGCGGGGCGCCGGGGGATCGCGCTCTGACCCCCCCCCCGCGCCGGGCGGGTCAGAGCCAGATGAAATCGCTCGCCCCGATGTCGGCGGCGCTGACGCCCTCAAGATGGATGGTCAGGCTGCCCAGCGCGATGTCCACGCCGCCCGCCGCATCGCCGATCGTCAGTTGAGAGTAGCGGTTGGCGGCGCTGCCGCTCAGCCCGTCGATGGCGATGTGGTCGATGCCGTCCTGCCAGTCGGCGATCACGTCGCGCTCGGCGCCGGCGCCGTGTCTGGCAAAGACAAAGACATCGGCGCCAGCGCCACCGCGCAGCAGATCGTCGCCCCTGCCGCCGATGAGCCGGTCATCGCCCTTGCTGCCCCACAGCGTGTCGGCCCCCGCTTCGCCCCAGAGCCGGTCATTGCCGGTCCCCCCCCACAGCCGGTCGTTGCCGCCGTCGCCATGGAGCCGGTCGTGCCCCTTGTCGCCCCAGATCCGGTCCCTTCCGGTCCCGCCCGACAGGCGGTCATTGCCGCCAAGGCCGCTGATGCGGTCATGGCCGCCGCCGCCCCTGATGTTGTTGCCCACGCCATTGCCGGTGATCCGGTCGCTTCCGCTGCCGGAAACCGCGTTCTCGATCACGGAATAGGTGGCGATGGCCAGGTTGTTGTGACCGCCGTCCATGTCGGAAAACCGGCCGGGCCGCAGGTCGATGCGCTGGTCCGCGTCCGAGAACGACAGGTCGAGCATGTCGCGCCCGCCGGTATCGGAAATCGTCATGAGCATCGGCGTGCGGTAGTCGAGCAGGCCCGCAGGCGCGGCGCTTTCCCCGGCCAGCACCGCGAAAACCTGCCCCAGCACCCCGCCCACGTTGTTGTGCGCGCCCCAGACCGTATTGCCCTCATGGGCGCTGAGTTCGCCATAGAGAAGCCTGATCGCCAGCAGATCGGCCATCATCGGCGTCACCGCATAGCCGTCGGTGCCGTCGAACCACAGGTTGTCGCCGGCCCCGAAGTAGGACATGACCGAATACTGGTAGCAATCGGTGAGAAAGATGTTGTCGGTGCCGAAATCCGCGCTGCCGTTGTAGGGCCCGGCATGACCGAGGCCCAACACGTGGCCGATCTCGTGCAGGTAGGTGCCAAGGGAATAGCTGTCGAATGTGGCGCCGTCCCAGACCAGCCAGTTCTTGTCGACATTGACACTGGCGGTGGCGATCTCGCCGGTCTGGGCGTCGCGGGTGTCATAGCCGGCAAAGGCGCCTTCGTCCTCGTCGTCGAGGGTGATCATCGCCGCGCCGGTCACCCTGGCAAAGGAGAGGCCGGTCATGCCCGACCACAGGTCGAAGGCCCAGTCGGCCAGCCGCTTGCCGGCGGCGTTCAGGCCGGTGACATTGTAGGTGATCGTGCCCTCGGCGAAATGCAGCGGCGCCGGTTCGCCCCAGTCCACCAGGGCGATGTAACCGGCCAGTTGCGCCGGCGTCGCCGCAGCCGGGGTGAGGGTGAGGACATAATCCCCGGTCTCGCCGAACCAGGCCGACACGTCGAGGTAATGGGTTCCGGTCATCGTCGCCGTGAACATGCCGGCTGGAAACCGCCCGGTGTTGTCGTCGAAATAGCCCACGTTTACTTGGGCGGGATTGTAGATTTCCAGAAGCGGATCATCGATTCCGGAAATTTCGCCGCCGACGCCGCGCACCGTCACGCCATAGCTCACGCCCGCCACCAGATTGACGCGAATCCTGTCGTGATCGCCGGTTGTCCCGATCGTGCCGGCAAAACTGTCGCCCACCGAAATTCGCGCAGTGGTCGAGAAACCACCTGAAACATCGCCCGATTCCTGCACGATCTGCTGACGCGGCGCGGCGGATCGGGGGGCGATATCCGTGATGCGCGCCTGATCCGGGGTGGCAAATGGATTGTCTTGCGGCAAAGCGGGCATCTCACCCTCCATGACCCGATTGGAAATGGCGTGATGAAAGCACGGGACCGCAAACCGGGCAACGGCGAATTCCCCGCCCGGATCGCCGGACGGGGAAGGGGTCACTTGTTCTTGTTGTAGACGTCGAACACCACCGCGGCGAGGAGGACGAAACCCTTGATCATCTGCTGATAGTCGATGCCCACGCCCAGGATCGACATGCCCATGTTCATCACGCCCATGATGAGCGCGCCGATCACCACGCCCACGATCCGCCCCGAACCCCCGGTCATCGAGGCGCCGCCGATGAAGACCGAAGCGATCGCGTCAAGCTCGAACCCGAGGCCGGCCTTGGGGGTCGCGGAATTGAGGCGCGCCGTCACCATCATGCCCGCCAGCGCCGCCAGCACCCCCATGTTCACGAAGCAGAAGAACACGAGCCGGCTGGTGTTGATCCCCGACAGGCGCGCGGCCTTCTCGTTGCCGCCCACCGCGTAGATGCGCCGCCCCTGCACCGTGTTCTCGGTGAAGAAGGCATAGAGCACGGTCAGCACCGTCAGCACCACCAGCACGTTCGGCAGCCCCCGGAACGAGGCCAGCTGGAACCCGACAAAGCCGGTCGCCGCCGCGATCACCAGGGTGCGGCCCCAGAACATGCCGGTCGGTTCCTGATCGAGGCCGAATTCCGCATCGCGCGCCCGCGCCCGCAGCCCCAGCCAGATCTGCACCCCGATCGCCACCGCGACGATCACCAGCGTGAGTCCGTGCGGATCGCTCAGCCCGGTCAGGTCGGGGATGAAGCCCGAGGACATCGCCTGGAACTCGCGCGGGAAGGGGCCGATGTTCTGCCCGCCCAGAAGCAGCATGGTCGCGCCGCGGAACACCATCATCCCCGCCAGCGTGACGATGAACGAAGGGATGCGCCAGAACGCCACCCAATAGCCCTGCGCCGCCCCGATCAGCCCGCCCGCCAGCAGCGTGAGCGGGATCACCAGCGCCACCGGCAGCTTCAGCTCGACCGTGAGCCAGGCCGCCACCGCGCCGGTGAAGGCCGCGACCGATCCCACCGACAGGTCGATATGCCCCGCGACGATGATCAGGAGCATCCCCAGCGCCAGGATGATCACATGCCCGTTCTGGAGGAAGATGTTGGTGATGTTCTGCGCCTGAAGGAACAGCGGCTTGCCCTGCATCCCCACCAGGACCGAGAACAGCACCACGATGGCGACCAGCGCAAGCAGCATCCCGTTCTCGCGCAGATGCCCGCCCAGGGCGCTGCCGTTCGACTTGCCTTCCGCCATCACGCAACCTTTCCTTCGTCCCTGAGGATGAGGGCCATGATCCTCTCCTGACTGGCCTCGGCGCGGGCCAGTTCGCCCACGATCCGGCCCTCGTTCATCACATAGATCCGGTCGCACATGCCCAGCAGTTCGGGCATCTCGGACGAGATCATGAGGATCCCGCGCCCCTGCGCCGCCAGATCCTTCATGATCGTGTAGATCTCGAATTTCGCGCCCACGTCGATGCCGCGCGTGGGTTCGTCGAGGATGAGCAGGTCGGGTTCGGTGAACAGCCATTTGGCCAGCACCACCTTCTGCTGGTTGCCGCCCGACAGGGTCACCACCTTCTGCTGCACCCCCGGCGTGCGGATCGCGAGTTGCCGGCGATAGCCTTCGGCCACCTGCGCCTCGCGCCGCTTGTCCAGGACGCCGTGGCGCGCGATCCCCGGCAGGTTCGCAAGGCTCACGTTGCGCAGGAGCGGATCCTCGAGGATCAGGCCCAGCGCCTTGCGGTCCTCGGTCACATAGGAAATCCCCGCCTGCACCGCGCGCGCGACGGTCGAGACATCGACCGGCCGCCCGTGCATGCGCACCGTGCCGCGGTGGTCCTTGCCATAGCTGCGGCCGAAGATCGACATGGCCAGTTCGGTGCGCCCGGTGCCCATCAGCCCGGCGATGCCCACGATCTCGCCCTTGCGCACCGCAAGCGAGACATCGCGGATCATCTGCCGCCCGGCCTGTTCGGGATGCCAGCACGACCAGTCCGCGACCTCGAACAGCACGTCACCCGGGTTCGGGGTGCGGTCGGGATAGCGGTGCGCCATGTCGCGGCCCACCATGTCGCGGATGATCCGGTCCTCGGAGATTTCCGCGCGCCCGAGGGTCGAGACCGTGCGCCCGTCGCGGATCACGGTGATGCGGTCGGCCACGCGGGAAATCTCGTTGAGCTTGTGCGAGATGATGATCTGCGTCACGCCGCGCGCCTTGAGTTCGAGCATGAGCGCGAGCAGGCGGTCGGCGTCGGCCTCCTGCAAGGCGGCGGTGGGTTCGTCGAGGATGAGCAGGCGCACGTTCTTGGACAGCGCCTTGGCGATCTCGATCAGTTGCTGCTTGCCCACGCCCAGCTTGCCGACGATGGCGCCGGGCGCCTCTTTCAGGCCGACCTGACGCAGCAGTTCGCCGGTGCGGCGAAAGGTCTCGCGCCAGGAAATCACCCCGCGCTCGGCCACCTCGTTGCCCATGAACAGGTTCTCGGCCACCGACAGCAGCGGGATCAGCGCCAGTTCCTGATGGATGATGATGATGCCCCGCGCCTCGCTGTCGGTGATCGACGCACAGGCAAGGGGGCGGCCGTCATAAACGATCTCGCCCTCGTAGCTGCCATGGGGATAGACGCCCGACAGCACCTTCATCAGCGTGGACTTGCCGGCGCCGTTCTCGCCGCAGATGGCGTGGATCTCGCCCTCCTCGACGGTGAGATCCACATGATCGAGCGCGCGCACGCCCGGGAACACCTTCGAGATCGCGCGCATCTCCAGAAGTGCGCTCAAGGGCCACCTCCCATCGTTTCGTTCCGGGCAGCGGCCCGCCGCGCGCGGTCGCGGCGGCGGGCCGGCCCCGGTTCAGGTCTAGGCCAGCTGGTCGGCGGTGTAATAGCCCGAACCGACAAGGACCGCTTCCCAGTTCGAGGCATCGACCGGGGTCGGCTCGAGCAGGTAGGAGGGCACGACCTTCACGCCGTTGTCGTAGGTGGTGGTGTCGTTGATCTCGGGCTCGCCGCCGGCAAGGACCGCATCGACCATGCCCACGGTGACGCGGGCAAGTTCGCGGGTGTCCTTGAAGATCGAGGAATACTGTTCGCCGGCGATGATCGACTTGACCGAGGGGATCTCGCAGTCCTGGCCGGTGACGATCGGCATGGCCAGATCGCCCGAACCATAGCCCACGCCCTTGACCGAGGACAGGATGCCGATCGACAGCCCGTCATAGGGCGACAGCGCCCCGTGCAGCGTCTTGTCGCCGTAGTTCGACGACAGCAGGTTGTCCATGCGCGCCTGCGCCACCGCGCCGTCCCAGCGCAGGGTGCCGACCACATCCATGCCCATCTGCCCCGAGGGAACGGCGATGTCGCCCGCGTCGATCATCGGCTGAAGCACCGACATCGCGCCGTTGTAGAAGAAGAAGGCGTTGTTGTCGTCCGGGCTGCCGCCGAACAGTTCGATGTTCCAGGGCTTCACATCCGGGAACCGCGCCCGCAGCCCCTCGACCAGCGAGGTCGCCTGCTGCACGCCCACCTTGAAGTTGTCGAAGGTGGCGTAATAGTCCACCGCCCCCGAATCGCGGATCAGCCGGTCATAGGCGATGATCTTGATCCCCGCGGCCGCCGCGTTTTCCAGCGCGTTCGACAGCGTGGTGCCGTCGATGGCGGCGATCACCAGCGCCTTGACGCCCGAGGTGATCATGTTCTCGATCTGGTTGAGCTGGGTCGGGATGTCGTCTTCGGCATATTGCAGATCGGCGGCATAGCCGGCCGCGGCAAAGGCCTCGACCATGGAATTCCCGTCGGAAATCCAGCGCGAGGAGGATTTGGTCGGCATGGCGATGCCGATGGTGCCCTTGTCCTGGGCCAGAAGCGGCATCGCCGACAGCGTGGCGGCGGAACCGGCAAGGACCATGAGGCCGCGGCGGGTCAGGTTCATCTCTTTTCTCCCGATGAGACGATGTTGGCTCCGCCGGGAGGGATGCGGGTTCCCGTGCGGATTGCCGCAGAATCTGGCGGGCGCTGACATGTTAGTCAAATCATGGTTTGGCGGAGACAGTTGACAGTTTTGTTAAGCCTTGCGGCATCCGCGCCTCAGGCGGGCGCCTCGGATGCATCGGAGGACGGAGAGGGGGGCGGGGGCGCCAGAAGGCGCGTCACCTCCTCGTCCGGCACCTGCGGGAAGGCGTCATAGGCCAGTCCCACCGCCGGCAGATCGGCGGCGGGATGCCGGCACAGGTCCGCGTTCGTCACCATGCCGTCCGGCCCCGGCCCGCTGACCGCCGCAAGCGCCAGTTCCGGATTGCCCGGCGCCCCGACCTTGCGCACGATCATCAGCCCGGACGCGGCCCCGAGCGCCGCCGCGATCCGCGCCGCGATCGGCACGCCGCCGCGGGGCAGGGCGAGGATGATCCAGTCCGGCCCGATCCCGGACGGCAGCGCCCGGATCAGCGCCCGGGCCGCGTCCTCGCGGTCGGCGAACAGCGCCATGTCAGTCCGCCAGCGTCTCGCGCAGCGCCTCGGCCAGGTCCTGCGCCGGCACCGGCACCAGGTTTCGCGCCAGTTCGCGGCGCACCGCATGGCGCAGCGGCGGATCGACCTCGTCGCGCCAGTGGCCCAGGATCTCGGGCGCGGCGATCACCACCAGAGCGTCGAATTCGCCGGCCTCGTGCCGATCCTCGAGTTCCCGGACCACCGCGCGCACGAAGCGCAGCGCATCCTCGCGCAGCGGGTCCGTCCCCGGCTCGACCCCCGAGCGGCGCCCCGGCGATCCCGAGGAAAAGCTGCGCGTGGGCGGCGCATCGAGCGTGTCGCGCAGGCTGCGCCCCCCGGCCTCGATCACGGTCTCGGCGGCGGGCTGCTGTCGCGGGGCGGCAAGCCCGTGGACGATGCGCGCGCGGGTCGAGTTCATCACCAGATACCAGATGCGGTCGACATGCATGGCGGCCTCCCTTTCATGCAGGGCACCAGTGTCGCACCCCCGGGCCGGCCGCGCCTTGATGCGCGTCAAGCGCGACCTGGGGCATGGCGCCCCGGACCGGTTTCGGCTATCGGGCGGACAGCCCGCATGCGCCCAGAACGGAGAGACCGCCATGACCCAGAAGACCGGCCTGACCTATGCCGATTCCGGCGTGGACATCGACGCGGGCAACGCCCTGGTCGAACGGATCAAGCCCGCCGCCAGCGCCACCCGCCGCCCCGGCACGATGGGGGGGCTGGGCGGATTCGGCGCGCTCTTCGATCTGCGCGCGGCGGGGTATGCCGACCCGGTGCTGGTGGCCGCGACCGACGGGGTGGGGACCAAGCTGCGCATCGCGATCGACACCGGGCTGGTCGATACGATCGGCATCGACCTGGTGGCGATGTGCGTGAACGATCTGATCTGTCAGGGGGCGGAGCCGCTGTTCTTCCTCGATTATTTCGCGACCGGCCACCTTGATGTGGACAGCGCCGCGCAGGTGGTGGCCGGGATCGCGCGCGGCTGCGCCGAATCGGGCTGCGCCCTCATCGGTGGCGAGACGGCCGAGATGCCGGGCATGTATCACGGCGGCGATTTCGACCTGGCCGGTTTCGCCGTGGGCGCGATGGAGCGCGGCCGGCACCTGCCGCAGGAGGTGGCGGCGGGCGATGTGCTGCTGGGCCTCGCCTCGAGCGGGGTGCATTCCAACGGCTATTCCCTTGTCCGGCGCGTGGTGGAACGGGCGGGGCTGGGCTGGGACGCGCCCGCGCCCTTTGGCGAAGGCACGCTCGGCGCGCAGCTGCTGACGCCGACGCGGCTTTATGTGCGGCCGGTCCTGGCCGCGATCCGGGCGGGCGGGGTGCATGCGCTGGCCCATGTCACCGGCGGCGGCCTGACCGAGAACCTGCCGCGCGTCCTGCCCGAAGGGCTGGGCGCCACCATCGACCTGGACGCCTGGCGGCTGCCGCCGGTCCTGGCCTGGTTGCGCGAGGCGGGCGGGATCGCCGGGGACGAGATGCTGCGCGCCTTCAACTGCGGCATCGGCATGATCGCGGTGGTCGATCCCGCGCGCGCCGGGGCGCTGGCCACGCTTCTGCGCGACGCGGGCGAGACGGTGATCCCCCTGGGCCATGTCACGCCGGGCGCGGGCGTCACCTACCGGGGCACGCTGTCGTGACGCCACGGCGCGCCGCCATCCTCATTTCCGGGGGCGGCTCGAACATGGAGGCGCTCCTGCGCTCGATCGGGCCGGGGCATCCGGCGCAACCGGTGCTGGTGCTGTCGAACCGGGCCGATGCGGGCGGGCTGGAGCGGGCGCGCGCGCTGGGGGTGCGCACGGCAGTGGTCGATCACCGCGACCAGCCCTCGCGCGAGGGGTTCGAGGCCGCGCTTCAGGCCGAACTCGAGGCGGCGGGGGCGGATCTGCTGCTGCTGGCCGGGTTCATGCGCATCCTCACCCCCGGCTTCATCGCCCGCTGGGAGGGGCGCGCGCTCAACATCCATCCCTCGCTCCTGCCGCTTTATCCGGGCCTTCACACCCATGCGCGCGCGCTGGCCGCGGGCGACCGCGAATCCGGCTGCACCGTGCACGAGGTGACCGCCGCGCTCGACTGCGGGCCGGTCCTCGGGCAGGGGCGGGTGCCGGTCCTGCCCGGCGACACCCCCGCAACGCTGGCCGCGCGCGTGCTCGAGATGGAGCACCGGTTGTATCCGGCGGTCCTGGCGCGCTTTGCGGCCGGGGACCGGCGGCCGCTGTTCCTGCCGTGACATCGCCGACATCGCCCGCCTTTCCAAGGGCGCGCGCATGGCCTATGCTGGGGGATCAGCAGCAAGCCCGCGGGTTTTCATGGAAATCATCACCACGACCGAGGCGCTTGCGGACTATTGTGCCCGCGCCGCCCTGCATCCCTATGTCACCGTCGATACCGAGTTCCTGCGCGAACGCACCTATTACGCCCGGCTCTGCCTGATCCAGCTTGCCCATCCCGGCGAAGGCGAGGCGGGCGCGGTCATCGTCGATCCGCTGGCCGAGGGGCTGTCGCTCGGGCCGCTTTACGACCTGTTCCGCAATCCGGCCGTGGTGAAGGTGTTCCACGCCGCGCGGCAGGATCTTGAAATCTTCGTTGTCGATCAGGGCCTTGTGCCGGCGCCGCTGTTCGATACGCAGGTGGCGGCCATGGTCTGCGGCTATGGCGAGCAGGTGGGCTACGAAACCCTGGCCCGCAAGATCGCCCGCGCCGAGATCGACAAGAGCTCGCGCTTTACCGACTGGTCGCGCCGGCCGCTGTCCGAGGCGCAGTTGCGCTACGCGCTCGCCGATGTCACGCATCTGCGCGCGATCTACGAAAACCTTGCCGCGCGCCTTGAACGCACCGCGCGGGCGTCCTGGCTGGACGAGGAAATGGCGGTGCTGGCCGATCCCGCCACCTACCGCACCGACCCGGCCGAGGCCTGGGAGCGCGTGAAGACCCGCAACGGATCCCTGCGCCACATGGCGGCACTGATCGAGCTTGCCCGGTTCCGCGAGGATTACGCCCAGCGCCATGACGTGCCGCGCGCGCGCGTGTTCAAGGACGACGCGCTCATCGAACTGGCCTCGACCCGGCCCGCGACCGAGGCCGAACTGGCCAAGTCGCGGCTGCTTCAGCGCGAGGGCCGCAAGGGCGACATCCAGGAGGGGATCCTGGCCGCGATCCGGCGCGCGGCCGATCTGGGCCCCGCCGACCTGCCGCGTCCGCGCGATGTGCGCGACCAGGTGCAGGTGAACCCGGCGCTGGCCGAACTGCTGCGCGTCCTGCTCAAGGCCCGGGCCGAGGCCGAGGGCGTGGCGCCGCGCCTCATCGCCACGGCCGCCGATCTGGACGCCATCGCCGCGGGCGCGCGCGACCTGCCGGCGCTGACGGGCTGGCGGCGCGACGTGTTCGGCGCCGAGGCGATCCTGATGTGCGAAGGCAAGGTCGGGCTGGCCGCGAAGGGGCAGAACGTGGTGACGGTCCGCCTCCAGGCCCCCGGAAGCTAGCGCCGCGCCTCGCGGGAATTGGTGGCGCCGGTCACGCGGATGCGGGCGGTCCCGGCCAGGTCGGCATCGCTCAGCGCGCGTGCCACCGTGATCGTCTGAAGGCCGGCGCCCGGCGCCGGCGGCGCCTCGGCCCGGAATTCGTAGGTGACGGTGCCGCCCTCGTCCGCGATGCGCACCAGCGCGGCGTTGAACCAGCCCGCGCCCGGCATCGTGCCTGTCGCCCGCAGGATCGCGCCCGATTCCGTGGGCTCGACCGCCATCGCCACCACATCGGCCACCGGCACGCGCAGGTCGTAGGTGGTGGCGCGCGGCGCGGGCACCGGCGCGGCGGCGGCGGATTGCGACGGGCCGAACCAGTTCAGCGGGTTCAGCCGCGATTGCGACAGCCGCGCACAGCCCGGCAGGGCAAGGGCGGCGATCAGCAACAGGGGCAGGGGGCGCAGCATCGCGGCACTTTTCCACGTTGTTCCTGCCTTCCGGTTAGCCCGAAACGCGCCCCGTGGAAAGCGTCCCGTGACAGCGTCCCCTGCACGGCGCCTCTGGACCCGCGCGCCCCCAGCGCCTAGGTCAGGGACACAGAACCGGAGCACGCCATGGCCACCGCCGCATTCGAGGACATCGCCGAGACCTTTGCCTTTCTCGACGACTGGGAGGACCGCTATCGCCATGTGATCGACCTGGGCAAGGCGATGGAGCCGCTGTCGCCCGAATGGCAGGTGCCGGCGTTCAAGGTGTCGGGCTGCGCCAGTCAGGTCTGGCTGGTGCCGGCGATCGCCGGAGGCCGGTTCCATTTCCGCGGCGATTCGGATGCGATGATCGTGCGCGGCCTCGTCGCGGTGCTGCATGCGCTTTATGACGGGCTGCCGCTGGCCGAGGTGGCCGGGGTCGATGCCCAGGCAGAGCTGGCGCGGCTTGGCCTTGAAGAGAATCTGTCGGCGCAGCGCTCGAACGGGCTGCGCTCGATGATCGGGCGGATCCGCGATCTGGCGGCGGCGGCGCTGGCCGGCTGAATCCTCAGCGCAGGCCGCCGATCGCCGGGCCAAGGTCGCCAAAGCCGGTCCGGCGCCGCTCGAACCGCAGGCCAAGGCGTTCGGCCGCGCGTTCGGCCGCCTGCGTCAGCGCCGGGTCGTCGGTCTGGGCGAGATAGACCAGCCGTTCGTAATTGCCGAAATAGAGGTCGCGCAATTCCGGGTGCCGGTCGAGGCCCAGCGGCCGGATCACGAAGGCATCGAACTGCCGCGCCAGGAAATCGGTCAGCCAGAAGGTCGCCCCCTCGCCATGGGCGGCGAAGGTCTCGTTGCCTTCGAAGAAGGAATAGCAATGCGGCCCGGCGATCATGCCGACACCCAGCCGGTCGCAGGTCTCGCGCAGGAGGCCGCCGGTGCCGCAATCGGCATAGGCGACAAAGACGGTCTCATAGCGGCCGCGCGCGGCCTCGACCGCCGCCTCGATCAGGGGGGGGATGCGATCGGGGTGGTTGTGCAGGATCGCCGGCAGGCATTGCAGATCGAGATGCGTCATCGCGTTCGCGTCGCGGATGGCGATCACCTCGCGCGCCAGCGCCCCGCAGGCGATGACCAGGATGCGCCCGGCGCCCTGCGGGGCCAGCCCCACTTCGGTCAGTGCCGCGTCACCCGGGGGGGTTGCCACGATGCCGCATCCTGTTCTGGCGGGGCCTTGCGCGCGCGGCGCCGGCCCCGCGGGCCGGTTCAGGCAGAGACGCCCTGATTGTGCTTGCGCGCGACCAGCGTCTTCGCGGTCTCGACCGCGACGGCGGCATCGCGGCAATAGGCATCGGCGCCGATGGCGTGGCCGAATTCCTCGTTCAGCGGGGCGCCGCCGACCAGGACGATGTAATCGTCGCGGATGCCCTTTTCCTTCATCGTGTCGATCACGACCTTCATGTAGGGCATGGTCGTGGTCAGCAGCGCCGACATGCCGAGGATGTCGGGGGTCTCGGCCTCGATCGCCTCGAGGTATTTCTCGACCGCGTTGTTGATGCCAAGGTCGACCACCTCGAACCCGGCGCCCTCCATCATCATCGACACGAGGTTCTTGCCGATGTCGTGGATGTCGCCCTTGACGGTGCCGATCACCATCTTGCCCACGCGCGGCGCGCCGGTTTCGGCCAGCAGCGGCTTGAGGATGGCCATGCCGCCCTTCATCGCGTTCGCGGCCAGCAGCACCTCGGGGACGAACAGGATCCCGTCGCGGAAGTCCTGCCCGACGATGGTCATGCCGCCGACCAGCGCCTTGGTCAGCACGTCATAGGGCGTCCAGCCGCGCGACAGCAGGATGCGCACGCCTTCCTCGATCTCTTCCTTGAGACCGTCGTAAAGGTCGTCGAACATCTGCGCGACAAGATCGTCGTCGGCAAGTTCGGAAAGGATGATGTCGTCGTCTTCGGACATGGCGGCCTCGCTCGGGGAATATCCGTCTTGTGCGCCGCTTTGCGACAGGGGGCGCGGCGGAATACGACACTGAGGATGATCGAACCGACGCCGCCGCGCAAGGGCGCGATGCCGGATCGGACCGGAAGGCCTGTCCCGTCCGGCTGCGGGGTTCATGCGGCGCGGGGCAGGGCAGGGCATGGCGGGGCAGGGCCGCCGCTACGGCCCGCGCCGGGGTTGCCTGCCGGGTTCAGGCCCGGCCGCGGCGGCCGCTGCGCGGGCGCGGGGCGGGGCCGGAATCGTCGGTTCCGTCCGACGTGGACGAGAACGCGCCCAGCCGTTCCGCGATCCGGTCGAGCGAGGGGCGCGGCCCGGCCGGCGTCTCCTCGAGGGCGCGGCGCATCGCCGCCAGATGTTCGGGCGTGGTGCCGCAGCAGCCGCCGATGATGCGCGCGCCCGCGTCGCGCGCCAGCACGGCGTAATCGGCCATCACCTCGGGCGAGCCGTCGTAATGGATATGGCCGTCGTGATACTTGGGGATGCCGGCATTGCCCTTGGCGATCAGCGGCAGTTCCGGCCCGGCGGCGGCAAAGCCCAGGATCGTGCGCAGCAGATCCGACGCCCCCACCCCGCAGTTCGCGCCATAGGCGAGGGGCTGGAACGGCAGCTTGCGCACCATCTTCACCATGTCGGACGACGTGACGCCCATCATGGTGCGCCCGGCGGTGTCAAAGCTCATCGTGCCGCACCAGGGCATCCGTGCCAGCGCGAACGCCTCGGCCGCGGCGCGGAATTCGTCGGGCGAGGAGATGGTCTCGAGCCAGAGGACATCGGCGCCCCCTTCCTTCAGGCCCTCGGCCTGTTCGTGGAACATCGCGACCGCGCAGGCATGGGTCAGCGTGCCCATCGGCTCCATGATCTCGCCGGTGGGGCCGACGGATCCGGCCACCACCACCGGCCGGCCGGCGGCATCGGCCACCTCGCGGCCCAGCGCGGCGGCGATGCGGTTCAGTTCGCGCACCCGCCCCTCGGCCCCGTGCAGTTTCAGCCGGCTGGCGTTGCCGCCGAAGGAATTGGTGAGAAAGAGGTCCGATCCCGCCGCGACCGCGCCGCGATAGAGCGCGCGGATGCGGTCGGGATGGTCGGTGTTCCACAACTCGGGCGCCTCGCCGGCGGTCAGACCCATGTTGAACAGGTTGGTGCCGGTGGCGCCATCGGCCATCAGCCAGTCGCGTTCGGCAAGAAGGCGGGAGAGGGCATCGGTCATGGGGCACCAACCTTGGGTTGCGCGAGGGGCCGGGCGACTGCCCCGCCCCGATGCGATGGTTCCTTGGGTTCCTTGCCCGCACGCGGCCGGGCGCGGGCGGCCGTCAGATCTCGTCGAGAAGCTGGGCCTTGGCCTCGGCCATGAGTTCGGCCATCTTCGCGCGGACCTGTGCCTCGTCGGCGCGGCCGGCCAGATCGCCCGCCACCTTGCGCAGCACGTCGGCGTCGCCCGCTTCCTGGAAATCGGAACGGATCACTTCCTGGGCATAGGCGGCGGCATCCTCGCCGCTGCGCCCCAGCAGGCCCGCGGCCCACAGGCCCAGCAGCTTGTTGCGGCGCGCCTCGGCGCGGAACTGCATGTCGGCGTCATGGGCGAACTTGGCCTCGAAGGCGTTCTCGCGGTCGTCGAAAGTGGTCATGGCGGCCTCCGGGATGGCGCTGGCTTTCGCCTCATATGCCCGCGGGGTGGCTTGCCCGCAAGGGGGGGCTCATGTAATGGGGGCCATCCCCCGGGCCGCGCGCAGCCGATTGCCGCAGGCACCGCCGCATCGCGACGACAGGCCCGTCAGACTGGAGCAGCCATGGCACCCCGACGCAAGAAGATCTACGAGGGCAAGGCGAAGATCCTTTACGAAGGCCCCGAACCCGGCACGCTCATCCAGTATTTCAAGGATGACGCCACCGCCGGCAACGGCCAGCGCAAGGAAGTGTTCGAGGGCAAGGGCGCGCTCAACAGCCGGCTGTCGGAATTCTTCATGACCGGGCTCAATGCCATCGGCGTGCCCACGCATTTCATCCGCACGCTGAACATGCGCGAGCAGCTGGTCCGCCAGGTCGAGATCATCCCCCTCGAGGTGATCGTGCGCAACTATGCCGCAGGCTCCATGGCACGCCGGCTCGGCCTTGACGAGGGGACGCAACTGCCGCGCCCGATCGTCGAATTCTGCTACAAGGCCGACAAGCTGGGCGATCCGCTGGTGCCCGAGGAATACATCGTCGCCTTCGGCTGGGCCAGCCAGCAGGATCTCGACGACATCGTGAGCCTGGCGCTGCGGGTGAACGATTTCCTCTCGGGGGTCATGCACGGGGTCGGCATCCGCCTGATCGACTTCAAGATCGAGGTCGGCCGCATCTGGGACAACGATTTCCCCAGCCTCGTCGTCGCCGACGAGATCAGCCCGGATTCGGCGCGGCTGTGGGACATCGCCACGGGCCGCAAGCTCGACAAGGACGTGTTCCGGCAGAACCTCGGCTCGCTCACCGATGCCTATGCCGAAGTGGCCCGCCGCCTGGGCGTGCTGCCGCAGGGCACCACCCACCACCGCATCAAGCCCACGCTCATCAACTGAGCGGCGCGCGGCCCCCTTGCGGCAGGGGGGCGCACGCCTTGCGGCGGGGCGGCACGCGCGCTATGGGGGGCGCGTTCCCCAAGCTCGAGGAGGCGCCGATGAAGGCCCGTGTCACGGTGATGCTCAAGTCCGGTGTCCTCGACCCGCAGGGCGAGGCGGTGCGCCATTCGCTGGCGGCGCTGGGGTTCAAAGGGGTCGGGGCGGTGCGGCAGGGCAAGCTGATCGAGCTTGACCTCGCCCATGACGACCGCGCCCGCGCCGAGACCGACGTGCGCGCCATGTGCGAACGCCTGCTGGCCAATACCGTGATCGAAAGCTACCGCATCGAGATCGCCTGAGATGCGTGCCGCGATCCTGCACGCCTACAACAGCCCGCTGGGGATCGAGGATGTGCCGATGCCGGCCTGCCCCGCCGACGGCGTGGTGCTGCGGGTGCTGGCTTGCGGCATCTGCCGGTCGGACTGGCACGGCTGGACCGGCGAACACGCGCGGGTGAAACCCGGCAGCCGCATGGGCCACGAATATTGCGGCGAGGTGGTCGAGGCCGGGCCGCAGGCGCGCTGGCGCAGGGGCGAGCGCGTGATCGCGCCCTTCATCCTGGCCTGCGGATCCTGCCCCGACTGCCAGGCCGGCCACCAGACCGCCTGCGGCAACCAGATCGTGCCGGGCTTTACCGCCCCGGGCGCGTTCGCCGAATATGTGGCCGTGCCCCACGCCCACAACCTTGCCCGCCTTCCCGAGGCGCTCGACCCCGCGCTCGCGGCCGGGCTGGGCTGCCGCGTGACCACCGCCTGGGAGGCGCTGACCGGACGGGCGGCGCTGCAGGCGGGCGAATGGCTGGCCATTCACGGCACCGGCGGCGTGGGCATGTCCGCGCTCATCCTGGCGCGGGCCATCGGGGCGCGGGTGATCGTCACCGATGTGGTGCCGCAGAAGCTTGCCTTCGCGCGCGACCTGGGGGCGGAGCACGCGCTCGATGCGCGCGCGGGCGACACGGCCGAACGGATCCGCGATCTGACCGGCGGGGGGGCGCATGTCTCGGTCGATGCGCTCGGCTTTCCCGAGACGATCCGCGCCTCGCTGGCCTCGCTCAGGCGGCTGGGGCGGCATGTGCAGGTGGGCATGCCCACCGGCCATCACGCCCGGATCGAGATCGACATGCTCGGCCTCTACTCGGGGCAGCTCGCCGTCTTCGGCACGCGCGGGATGCCGTCGTGGAAATATCCGCCGCTGCTCGATCTCGTGTCCTCGGGGCGGGTGGATGTGCGCCCGCTCCTTGCGCGCGAGGTACGGCTGTCGGATGTGAGCGCCGAACTCGCCGCCATGAACGGCCCGACCCCGCCCGGGGTCGCCGTCGTCACCGATTTCGCCAACTGAAAGGGCCGGTCCCATGAAGGCAGCCGTCGTCGTCTTTCCCGGATCGAACTGCGACCGCGACATGGCCGTGGGCCTGCGCGCGGCCGGGGCCGAGGTGCAGCTGGTCTGGCACAAGGAGGACGCGCTGCCTGCGGGCACCGACCTTGTGGCGGTGCCGGGGGGGTTCTCGTTCGGGGATTACCTGCGCTGCGGCGCCATCGCCGCGCAATCGCCGATCGCCGGCGCCGTCACCGCCCATGCCGCGCGGGGGGGCTATGTCCTCGGGGTGTGCAACGGCTTTCAGGTGCTGACCGAGATGGGGCTGCTGCCGGGGGCGCTCATGCGCAATGCCGGCCTGTCGTTCATCTGCCGCACCGAGACGCTGGTCGTCGCCACCGCGGACAGCCCCTTCACCCGCCACTGGCACCGGGGCCAGCGGATCGCGCTGCCGATCGCCCATGCCGAGGGCAACTATTTCGTCGATGACGAGAACCTGGCCCGCCTGCGCGGCGAAGACCGGATCGCGCTGACCTACGCGGCCAATCCGAACGGGTCGCGGGACGACATCGCCGGGGTGCTGTCGGCAAACCGCCGGGTTCTGGGGCTGATGCCGCATCCGGAACGCGCGGTCGATCCGGGCCATGGCGGCACCGACGGGCAGGCGATGTTCCGTGCGCTCATGGACGAGGTGCTGCCCGCCTGAGGGTTCAAGGGTGCAGGGTTCGGGGGTGCAGGGCAGGGGCGGCGCCCGGGCCGGGCCGGGCCGGGCCGGGGGGCGCTGCCCCCCGTCGCCCTTGCGGGCGACTCCCCCCGGGATATTTGGAGCCAGATGAAGGGGCGCGGGGCTATGGTGGGCGCATCTTCATCTTTGCCTCAAATACCCCCGCCGGAGGCACTCTCGAGGCAGTGCGCCAGCACTGCCGAGACAGGAGGCTTGCGCGCGAAGCGCGCTCCGCTTGCTTGCGGGGCGCGGCGGGGCGGGCGATAGTCGCCGCATGATGGCCCGGCCCAAGCGCAACGCCCCTGTCCCCCCCCGCCTGCGGGCGGGGCCGAAACTGTCGCGCCTGCTCTGGCGTGCGGGGCTGGTGCTGTTCTGCGTCCTTGCCGTGGTGGCGCTGGTGGCCACCAACCGCACGCTCACGCAGCAGTTCACCGAATCGACGCGCAACCGCGCGGATGTGCGGCTCACGCTCTACTCCGGCAACCTCGTGGCCGAGTTGCAGCGCAATTCGGTGGTGCCGCAGCTTCTGGCGCGCGACCCCGAACTGATCCGCGCGCTCCAGAGCGGGAGTTTCTCGCTCTCGACGCAGCGGCTTCTGTCCTATGTCGAGGAGATCGGCGGCGCCGCGCTGCTGCTGTTCGATGCCGAGGGGCGCGTGGTCGCGGCCACGAACCGCACCCGTCTGGGCGAGAGCCACCGCGAAAGCCCGCATTTCGTCGAGGCGATGCGTGCCCCGCGCACCGTGTTCACCCATGAACAGGCGCCGACCGGTGGGTTCCGCTTTGTCTATTCGCGCAAGGTCGAGGGGCCGGCCGGACCGCTGGGCGTGATCGCGGTCGAGGTCGATCTGGGCCGACTCGAGCGGAGTTGGGCCGGGACGCAGGATGCGGTCTTTGTCGCCGATTCGGCCGGCACCATCATCCTGGCCACCAGCCCGCGCTGGCGCGGCCGCGACGAGGAAACCGCGCTGGCCCAGCAATCGCCGCCGTCGGCGATCGAACGCGCGCTGCGGGTGACGCAGGATTTCGGCACCCGCTCGGCCGATACCTGGCTGGCCGGCGAGGCCTTTGTCCGGCGCGAGCAGCGCGTGCCCTTCGACGGTTGGCGCATCGTCAGCTACACCGCCTATTCCGGCGTGCGCGAGAAGGTGAATTCGGCGCTTGCCCTTGAAATCATGGCCTTTGCCATCCTGCTGGCCGGCGGGTTCTGGGTATCGTCGCGCCGCGCGCGCAGCCGGTTGCGGCTGTTCCAGCGGGAATCGGCGGAACTGCGGGTGCTGAACGCCCGCCTCCAGCGCGAGATCGCCGAGCGCGAGAAGGTCGAGCGCACGCTCGAGGTGGCCGAGCAGACCATCGCGCAATCGTCGAAGCTCGCCATCCTGGGCGAGATGTCGGCCGCCGTGAGCCACGAGCTGAACCAGCCGCTGGCGGCGATGAAGACCTATCTGGCCGGGGCGCGGCTGCTGCTGCAACGCAAGCGGTCCGAAGAGGCGCTGTCGTCCTTCCAGCGCATCGACGACCTGATCGACCGCATGGGCGCGATCACGCGGCAGTTGAAATCCTATGCCCGCAAGGGCGGCGAGGCGTTCGCGCCCTTCGACGCGCGCGCCGCGCTCTCGACCGCGCTGGCGATGATGGAGCCGCAGCTCAAGACCCGGCGCATCGCCATCACCCGCACCCTGCCGCCCGAGGCGGTCATGGTCATGGGCGACCGGCTGCGCCTTGAGCAGGTGATCGTGAACCTGCTGCGCAACGCCCTTGACGCGGTGAAGGAGGCGCCGGCGCCCGCCATCGACATCATGCTGGTGGCGGGCGATCAGGTGAAATTGACCGTGCGCGACAACGGGCCGGGCATTGCGGATCTCGACAAACTGTTCGAGCCGTTCTTTACCACCAAGACCGCGGGCGAGGGCACGGGGCTGGGCCTGGCGATTTCCTCGGGGATCGTCACCGATCTGGGCGGGCGTCTGACCGCGCGCAACCAGCCCACCGGGGGCGCGGTGCTCGAGATCGTGCTGCCGCCCTGGAGCGCGGATGCAACCGCCGAAGGCCCCGGGGCGGGCAGCCGGCCCGGCGCGCGGGCCGCCGAATGACCGAGAGGGCCCGGGGCCCCGGAACGAGTGAGGATGTGACCATGAGCAAGGCGATGAAGGTCGCGATCGTCGATGACGAACGGGACATGCGCCAGTCGATCGGCCAGTGGCTTGCGCTGTCGGGGTTCGACACCGAGACCTTCGCCAGCGCCGAGGAGGCGCTCAAGGTGATCGGTGCCGATTTTCCCGGCATCGTGGTCAGCGACATCCGCATGCCCGGCATGGACGGGATGACCTTCCTGCGGCGGCTGAAATCGGTCGACTCGACGCTGCCGGTGATCATGATCACCGGCCATGGCGACGTGCCGATGGCGGTCGAGGCGATGCGCCTCGGCGCCTTCGATTTCCTTGAAAAGCCCTTCAACCCCGACCGCATGACCGACCTCGCCAAGAAGGCCACCTCGGCGCGGCGCCACGCCCTCGACAGCCGGGCGCTGCGGCGGGAACTGTCGGACGGCAGCGCCATCATCCGCAAGCTGATCGGCCAGTCCCAGCCGATGGTGCGCCTGCGCGAGGACATCCTCGATCTGGGGCAGGCCGATGGCCATGTCCTGATCGAGGGCGAGACCGGTACCGGCAAGACCCTGGTCGCGCATGCGCTGCATGCGGTGGGGGCGCGGGCGGCGAAGAAGTTCGTCCTGGTCTCCTGCGCCGCCTATGACGAGGACGCGCTGGTGCGGCGCCTCTATGGCCCGGCCGAGGAGGGCGACCCGCTGCCCGCGCTCGAGGATGCGCGCGGCGGCACGCTGGTGCTCGAGGACATCGAGGCGCTGTCGCCGGCGGCGCAGGCCCGCCTGCTGACCGCGATCAACGATCAGGGCAATCCGCCCGAGACCCGCATCGTCGCCATCTCGAACCTTCAGGAACTGGGCAAGACCTGCGAATCGGTGCTGCGGCCCGACCTGTTCTACCGCCTAGCCGCGCTGCGCATCACCGTGCCGCCTTTGCGCCAGCGCGGCGAGGACATCCTGCTGCTGTTCACCCGCCTCGCCGAGCAGTTCGCCGAGGAATACGGCTGCGACGCGCCGCAGGTGACGGCGCAGGAGGCGGCGCAACTGCTTCAGGCGCCCTGGCCCGGCAACATCCGCCAGTTGCTCAACGTGGCCGAACGCGCCGTCCTCCAGAACCGGCGCGGCACCGGCACCATCGCCTCGCTGCTCATGACCGACGACGAGGGCGAGAGCACCGCGCGCCCCGCCATCACCACCGAGGGCAAGCCGCTGAAGGAATTCGTCGAGGCGTTCGAGCGCATGCTGATCGACAACACCATGCGCCGCCACAAGGGATCCATCACCGCGGTGATGGAGGAATTGTGCCTGCCGCGCCGCACCCTGAACGAGAAGATGGCCAAATACGGGTTGCAGCGGTCGGACTATCTCCAGGGTTAGTCCGAAATTGCCCATTGTGCCCGGCGCCCCCCCTCCCTAATGTATCACGATGGGCAGGGCGGCCTCCGGTCCCCCGTCCTACGGAATTTCCCCCGACAGGCCTGTGCCGGCGATCCGTCGGTGCGCCTGTCGGTCGGACCCATGAATGCCCCCAGGGGCGCAAGGATGGCCCCCGTCGCGGTTCTGTCGCGCGGGGTCGCAAAACGGGTGTCGCCCTTCGGGGTGGTGCCGGAGAAGAACCGCGATGCACAGCGCGCATCACTCAGGCAGACAGGCACCGGTCCCGACGGGACCGGCCCTGCCTCGCGCGCCCGTCGCCCCAGTCAAGCACAGCCGCGCCGCGCATCGTTCCCCGAACGGTGACGCGGCCCGCCTGCGCCAAGGATCCCAATGTCCACAAAGATGCTCATCGACGCCACCCATGCGGAGGAAACCCGCGTGGTCGTGGTCGACGGAAACCGGGTCGAGGATTTCGACTTTGAATCCGCCTCAAGGCGGCAGCTTGCCGGCAACATCTATCTCGCCAAGGTAACGCGGGTCGAACCCTCGCTTCAGGCGGCGTTCGTCGATTACGGCGGCAACCGGCACGGTTTCCTCGCCTTCTCGGAAATCCACCCGAGCTATTACCAGATCCCGGTCGCCGACCGGGACGCGCTTCTGGCCGAGGAACAGGCCATGGCCGCGCGCGAGGATCACGACGACGCGCCCGAGAACGGCGAAGGGCGCGCGGAAGGCCGGGGCGAGGGCCGCAGCGACGCCCGCAGCGATGCCCGGGGCGATGGCCGCGACGGGCGCCGCGGCCGGGGCCGGTCGCGCAGCCGTGGCCGGGCGCAGACCGCGCGCGGCGATGCCGTGGCCGTGGCCGATGCCGACGACGAAGCGGCCGCCGCCCGGGATGATGCCGGCCCCGCCATCGCCGGGATGGAGATGATCGATCTCGGCGCCGACGAGGACGACACGAGCGGCAACGGCCTGCCCGACGTGCCCGAGGGCCTGTCGCCGATGCTGACCGTGGCCGATACCCCGGTCGATACCCCCGCCGCCGGCGACGAGAACGGCAGCAGCGCGCCGGCCGATTCCGATGCCGCGACCGGCCGCGACGACAGCGCCGAGGACGCCCCCGCCGCCGATGAGGATCGCGGTTCGGTCGACGAGATCGAGAAGGACGACACGATCGAGACCATCGCCGAGGACGACGATGCCCTCGACCATCGCCCGCGCGCCAAGCCCCGGATGCGCCACTACAAGATCCAGGAAGTGATCAAGGTGCGCCAGATCATGCTGGTGCAGGTGGTGAAGGAAGAGCGCGGCAACAAGGGCGCGGCGCTGACCACCTACCTGTCGCTGGCCGGGCGTTACTGCGTGCTCATGCCCAACACCGCGCGTGGCGGTGGCATCTCGCGCAAGATCACCAATGCCGCCGACCGCAAGAAACTCAAGGAGATCGCGACCGAGATCGACGTGCCGCAGGGCGCCGGCCTCATCATCCGCACCGCCGGCAGCCAGCGCACCAAGCCCGAGATCCGCCGCGACTACGAATACCTTCAGCGCCTGTGGGAACAGATCCGCGAACTGACGCTGAAATCCATCGCGCCCGCCAAGATCTACGAGGAAGGCGACCTGATCAAGCGCTCGATCCGCGACCTCTATTCGCGCGAGATCGAGGAAGTGATCGTCGAGGGGGCCGAAGGCTATCGCGTGGCCAAGGACTTCATGAAGATGATCGTGCCGTCCCACGCGAAGAACGTGAAACCCTATGCCGATCCGATGCCGCTGTTCGCGCGCTATCAGGTCGAGGGGTATCTGGCCTCGATGTTCAACCCGGTGGTGCAACTGCCGTCGGGGGGCTACATCGTCATCGGCGTGACCGAGGCGCTGGTTGCCATCGACGTGAACTCGGGCCGGGCCACGCGCGAGGGCTCGATCGAGCAGACCGCGCTCAAGACCAATCTCGAGGCGTCGGACGAGATCGCCCGCCAGTTGCGCCTGCGCGACCTGGCCGGCCTGATCGTGGTCGATTTCATCGACATGGACGAACGCAAGCACAACGCCGCGGTCGAGAAGCGCTTCAAGGACCGGCTCAAGACCGACCGGGCGCGCATCCAGGTGGGGCGCATCTCGGGCGTCGGCCTTCTCGAGATGAGCCGCCAGCGCCTGCGCCCCGGCATGCTCGAGGCGACGACGCAGCCCTGTCCGCATTGCCACGGCACCGGCCTTCTGCGGTCGGACGGGAACGTGGCCCTCGCCATCCTGCGCCAGCTCGAGGAAGAGGGCGTGCGCGGCCGCACCCGCGAGGCGCTGGTGCGCGCCCCGGTCGGCATCGTGAACTTCCTCATGAACAACAAGCGCGAACATGTCGCCGGGATCGAGCAGCGCTATGGCATGGCGGTGCGGATCGAGGCGGATGTGGCGCTGGTCTCGCCCGATTTCGCGATCGAGAAGTTCAAGACCGCGACCCGCGCCATCCCCGAAAAGACCGCCGCCATCACCGGCAACGCCAGCCTGATGGGCGATCTGCTCGAGGAGGACGAGGATCTGTCCGACAGCGACGACGAGATCGCCGAGGACAGGACCGAGGACATGGCCGAGGTCGCGCCGGCCGCGCCGGCCGCTGCCGCGCCGGCCGCCGGGGACGAGGGCGAGGACCGCCCGAAGAAGAAGCGCCGCCGTCGCCGTCGCCGTCGCAACGGCGAAGACGAGGGCAGCAGCGCCGCCGACGCGGGCGACGAGGGCGAGGACGAAGCCGAGGGCGACACCGAGGGCAGCGGGGCCGAGACCGCCGCGGCTCCGGTCGAAGCGCCCGAAGCGCCCGAGGCGGCCCCCGCCGCCCCGCGCCGCCGCCTGCGCCGCAAGCCCGAGGCCGCGCCCGAGGGTGCCGCCGAGGCCGAAGTCGGAGCCGAAGTCGCGGCTGTGAGCGATGCCGAACCGGCCCCGGATCAGGCCCCGGATCAGGCCCCGGCGCCCGCGCCGCGCCGCCGCTCGCGCAAGACGGCGCCCGAAGCCGTGGTCGAGGTCGGGGCCGAGGTCGGGGCCGAGGTTGGGGCGGAACCGGCCCCGGCCAAGGCCCCGCGCCGTCGCCCGGCGCGCAAGGCCGCCGCCGCCGCCGTGCCCGCGCCCGAAGCGCCCACGGAACCGGTCCCCGAACCCGCGCCCGCCGAAATCCCGGCGCCCGCGCCGGAACTGCCGGTGGCCGAACCCGAACCGCAGGCCGAACCGGCCCCGGCGGAAGTCCCGGTGGATCTGCCTGCGGAAATCCCTGTCGAGGCGCCTTCGGAACTGAAGGCCGATGCGGCGCCTTCGGCCGATTCCCCGCGCCGGCGGGGCTGGTGGTCGCGGGGTTGATCCCCGCGCGCCCAGGGCATGAAAGCGAAAGGGGCCGGATCGCATGATCCGGCCCCTTTTGCCTGTCCTTGGCGCCTCCATCCCCGGCCGGCCGCCTCAGCCCGGGGCCGGCCCGGCGCCGCGGCGGATCAGATGCACCTGCACCCCCTCCGCCCCCTCCTCGAGCGACAGATGGGCGTGCCCGGCCCCGGCGCAGAAATGCGGCAGGTCGATGCGCGCCATGGCATCGGTCGCCAGCACCCGCACCAGCGCCCCCTCGGGCAGCGCCAGCAGCACCTTGCGCGCCCGCAGCACCGGCAGCGGACACAACAGGCCGCGCGCGTCGATCTCGACCACGCCCGCGTTCATGCGCGGCGGATGTCGAACCCGGTCGGGGCGAGGTCGAACCCCTCGAACCGGAAACCGGGGCTGACCGTGCAGGTGACCAGCGACCAGTCGCCGGTGGAACGCGCGGTCTGCCAGTGCCCCGCCGGGACAAGCGCCTGCGGCCGCGCGCCCGCCTTCAGGTCAGGGCCGAGGATGCGTTCCGTCGCCGGCCCGGCCGCATCGCCGGCGCTGGCCAGGATGACCGGGGCGCCGGCGTTGTGGATCCAGATCTCGTCGGCATCGACGCGGTGCCAGTGGCTGCACTCGCCCGCGGGCAACAGGAAGTAGATGCAGCTGCCCGAGGGGCGCCCCGCATTCTGCGCCACCCAGGTCTCGCGGTACCAGCCCCCTTCGGGATGGCGCGCAAGACCGAGCGTGGCGATGATCTCTTCGGCGGTCATCTCCCCCCCTTCCCGCGTTGCGGTCACGGCCCCGAAGCGGCGCCCGATCAGCGCCGCAGGATCGAGCGGCCGGCATATTCGGCGGTGGTGCCCAGCATTTCCTCGATCCGGATCAACTGGTTGTATTTGGCAAGCCGGTCCGAGCGCGACAGCGACCCGGTCTTGATCTGCCCGCAGTTGGTGGCCACCGCCAGATCGGCGATGGTGGCATCCTCGGTCTCGCCCGAGCGGTGCGACATGACCGAGGTGAAGCGCGCGCGATGCGCCATGTCCACGGCCTTGAGCGTCTCGGTCAGGGTGCCGATCTGGTTCACCTTCACCAGAAGCGCGTTCGCGGTGCCCCGCTCGATCCCCTGCGCGAGGCGGGAGGGATTGGTCACGAACAGGTCGTCGCCCACCAGTTGCACCTTGCCGCCCAGCCGGTCGGTCAGGAGTTTCCAGCCCTCCCAGTCGTCCTCGGCACAGCCGTCCTCGATCGAGGCGATCGGATAGTCGGCCACCAGTGCGGCCAGGAAATCGACATTCCCGGCCGGGGTCAGTTCAAGCCCCTCGCCCTTCATGCGGTACTGGCCGTCGCGGAAATATTCGGTCGCGGCGCAATCGAGCGCGAGCAGCACATCCTCGCCGGCGCGGTAGCCGGCCTTGTCGATCGCGCGCAGCAGGAAATCGAGTGCGGCGCGCGCCGAGGACAGGTTCGGCGCGAACCCGCCCTCGTCGCCCACGCCGGTGGCCAGGCCCGCGTCGTGCAGTTCCTTCTTCAGCGTGTGGAAGATCTCGGATCCCATCCGCACCGCCTCGCGGATCGAGGTGGCGGCGACCGGCATGATCATGAATTCCTGCATGTCGATCGGGTTGTCGGCATGCTCGCCGCCGTTGATCACGTTCATCATCGGCACCGGCAGCACCCGCGCGGACGTGCCGCCGACATAGCGGTAAAGCGGCTGGCCGGTGAAATCGGCGGCGGCGCGCGCCACGGCAAGGCTGACGCCCAGGATCGCGTTCGCGCCAAGCCGGCCCTTGTTCGCGGTGCCGTCGAGGTCGATCATGAGTTCGTCGATCTCGACCTGTTCGATGGCGTCGAGGCCGATCACGTTCTCGGCGATCTCGCCGTTCACGGCGGCCACCGCCTCGAGCACGCCCTTGCCCTTGTAGCGCGCCTTGTCGCCGTCGCGCCGCTCGACCGCCTCATGCGCGCCGGTCGAGGCGCCCGAGGGCACCGCCGCGCGGCCCATCGAGCCATCCTCGAGCGTGACATCGACCTCGACCGTGGGATTGCCGCGGCTGTCGAGGATCTCGCGGGCGTGGATGTCGATGATCGTGCTCATGGCGGCTCTCCGAAACAGGTTTCGCCCCCTTTAGCGCGCGCCCGCCCCCGAGGAAAGCCGCCGCTTTCGCCTTTCGCGGGCGACGGCATAGAGGCCCGATCCGACGATGATGACCGATCCCGCCCAGGTCCACAGATCGGGGCGTTCCTGGAACACCACCCAGCCGACGATCATCGCAAAGACCAGCCGGACATAGCGGAAGGGCGTGGTGACCCCGGCCTCGGCGATGCGCGTGGCCTCGGTCAGGGCCCAGTAGGAGACAAAGCCCGCCGCCATCGCTCCCAGAAGCCAGAGCGATTCGATGCGGCCCGGCACGGTGGCGCCCCCGGTGAGCGCCAGCATGAAGAGGCCGAGGACGAAACAGGCGGCCATGCCCCAGCCGGCGATCTGGATCGTGTCCACCGCCACGGGCGCGCGCCGGGTCGAAAGGTCGCGCAACGTCATGCCCGCGACGCCGACCACGATCCACAGCAGCGCGGGGTCGAAGCCCTCGAGCCCCGGGCGGATGATGACGAGGACGCCGAGAAAACCGGCGAAGATCGCGCTCCAGCGGCGCCAGCCGACGGCTTCGCCCAGAAACAGCGCGGCGCCCAGCGTGACGGCAAGCGGCAGCGCCTGGAAGACCGCGCTGGCCATGGTCAGGGGCGCCAGCGTGATCCCGAGGATGTAGCCGCCGGTGCCCACCACCTCTCCGGCGTTGCGTGCAAGGACCGCGGGCGCGAGGAACTGGCGCGACCACAGGCCGGGGCGGCCCTGGATGCGGGCGAGCGCGGCAAAGAAGAACGTGCCGCCCAGACCCATCACCGCCAGCACCTCGCCGGTGGGGATGCGTGCGGCGGCAAGCTTGATGAACATGTCCTCGATGGCAAATCCGGCCATCGACAGGACCATGAGCGTGATCCCCTTCAGCGTGTGGTTCATCGTCCTGCCTGGTGGCTGCGCCGCGCGCCCGAAGGCAGGATGCGACAGAGGGTTGCGGGCCGCACCGCCCGAGCGGTCCGGGGCCCCGGGAATGCGCGCCACCATGGTGCAGCCCGCCCCCCGGCGCAAGTCCGGCTGATCTCGGCCCCCCTCGAGCCAGCGGAGCGCGCGCTGATCGCGCGCGCACTGGCCCCGTCTCGGCAGTGCTGGCGCACTGCCTCGGGTTTGCCTCCGGCGGGGGTATTTCGGGCAAAGATGAAGGAGCAAGGCTGCGCTTTCATCTGTCTCCAAATATCCCGGGGGGAGGCGCCCGCAGGGCGGCGGGGGGCAGAGCCCCCC
>JADYZU010000002.1 GCA_020852925.1 Rubellimicrobium sp.
GTTCAAAAGTCCCATGTGGATCACTCCGTTGCCCCCGCCGCTCTCCGCTCCGGGGAAAGGTTCACATGGCTCAATTCTCAGCGGAAATTATGCGCCTACCCGGCTCAGTTCTGGGTGGAAATCAACACATCACTGACCGCACCGCCCTTCGTTTCCGCCCGGGAGGATGACCGAGGCCCTGCGGATCGGGCCGTGTTCCCGTCCGGCTTCGGGTGGGTCGGGTGCACGCAGGGTTCCGGCCGGGATGCGGGGTGCATCCGGGCCGGGGGGGCGCTGTGCGGGCGGCGCACCGCTAGCGCAGGTCGGGGGGCAGGGCGGCGAGGGCGAGGTCGGAGACCACCGCAGCGAGGGGGACAGTGCTGGTGCCGTCCTCGCCCAGGCGGCGCAGGCTCACGCTGCGGTCGGCCACTTCGCGCGGGCCGATGGCCAGGATCACCGGCACCTTGCCCAGCGAATGTTCGCGCACCTTGTAGTTGATCTTCTCGTTCCGCAGGTCTGCCTCGGCCCGCACGCCGGCGGCGGTCAGGGCGGCGGTCACCTCGCGGCAGTAGTCGTCGGTCTCGGACACGATCGAGGCCACCACCACCTGCCGGGGCGCGAGCCAGAACGGCAGCTTGCCCGCGTGTTCCTCGATCAGGATGCCGATGAAGCGTTCGAACGAGCCGAGGCAGGCGCGGTGCAGCATGACCGGCCGGTGTTTCGCGCCGTCCTGGCCGATATAGCTGGCGTCAAGGCGTTCGGGCAGGTTCGGGTCCACCTGGAAGGTGCCGCATTGCCAGTCGCGGCCGATGGCATCGGTCAGCACGAATTCGAGCTTGGGTCCGTAGAACGCCCCTTCGCCCTCGAAGATCTCGAAGCTGTGGCCGGCGGCGGTCACCGCATTGGCCAGCGCCCCTTCGGCGAAATCCCAGGACGCCTCGGTGCCGATGCGCTTTTCCGGGCGGGTCGAGAGCTTGATGCGCCACTGGTGGAAGCCGAGATCGGCATAGATCCCCGAGAGGAAGTCGATGAAACCCCGCGCCTCGGATTCGATCTGGCTTTCCATGCAGAAGATATGCGCGTCATCCTGGGTAAAGCCGCGCACGCGCATGATGCCATGCAGCGCGCCCGAGGGTTCGTAGCGCGCGCAGGATCCGAATTCGGCCATGCGCAGCGGCAGGTCGCGATAGCTTTTCAGGCCGACGTTGAAGATCTGCACATGGCAGGGGCAGTTCATCGGCTTGAGCGCGTTGATCGACTTCTCGCGCGCATGTTCCTCGTCCACTTCGACGATGAACATGTTGTCCTGGTAGTTCTCCCAATGGCCGGACTGTTCCCACAGCTTGCGGTTCACCACCTGCGGCGTGTTCACCTCGACATAACCGCCGCGGCGCTGCTGGCGGCGCATGTAGTCCTGAAGAACCGTGTAGACGGTCCAGCCGTTCGGATGCCAGAACACCTGCCCGGGCGCCTCTTCCTGCATGTGGAACAGGCCCATCTCGCGGCCGAGCTTGCGATGGTCGCGCTTGGCCGCCTCCTCGAGGCGGTGCAGATGCGCCCTGAGCGCGTCCCTTGTCAGAAAGGCGGTGCCGTAGATGCGCTGAAGCTGGGGCCGGCGGCTGTCGCCGCGCCAGTAGGCACCGGCCACATTCATGAGCTTGAACGCATCCGACGGGATCTGCCCGGTGTTCTGGAGATGCGGGCCGCGGCACAGATCCTGCCAGTTGCCGTGCCAGTACATGCGGATCGGCTGGCCGTCGTCGGGAATCGCGTTCACCAGTTCGATCTTGTAGGGTTCGTTCGCGGCCTCGTAATGGGCGATGGCGCGGGCGCGGTCCCAGACTTCGGTGCGCACCGGATCGCGCGCGGCGATGATCTGGCGCATCCGTGCCTCGATCGCGCCAAGGTCCTCGGGAGTGAAGGGCTCCTTGCGGTCAAAGTCGTAATACCAGCCGTGCTCGATCACCGGGCCGATCGTCACCTGCACGTCGGGCCACAGTTCCTGCACCGCGCGCGCCATCACATGGGCCAGGTCGTGCCGGATCAGTTCGAGGGCCGGCCCCTCGTCCTTCATCGTGTTGATGGCGATGCGCGCGTCGGCGCCCAGCGGCCATTGCAGATCCCAGTGTCGCCCGTCGACCTGCGCCGAGATCGCCCGCTTGGCGAGCGAGGGGGCAATGGCCGCGGCCACTTCGGCGGGGGTCACGCCTGCGGGAAAATCGCGCCGTGCGCCATCGGGAAATGTCAGGGAAATGGTGGCCATCCGGCCCTCCTCGTCGGTCTGGCGCCCACGGAACGCCCGGTTGCGGGTATGTCGGGCGGCTGCTTGCGCCCTCGGCCCCGCCGTGTCAAGCCTGTGCCCCTGCCGGTGACAGCAAAGGAGGGCGCCATGACCGACTATCTCACCACGCCCGAGGGGCGCCGCCTTGCGATCAACCGGGCCTCGGGGGCGGGGCCGGCGGTGCTGTTTCTGGGCGGGTTCAGATCCGACATGACCGGGACCAAGGCGATGTTCCTCGAGGACTGGTGCTGGAGCCGGGGCCGCGCCTTCGTGCGGTTCGACTATTCCGGGCATGGCGCCTCGGACGGCGCGTTCGAGGACGGCTGCATCGGCGACTGGGCGGCCGATGCCGCGGCGGTGCTGGCCACGATCGAGGGGCCGGCGGTGCTGGTCGGATCCTCGATGGGGGGATGGATTTCCCTGATCCTTGCCCGCGCCATGCCCGAACGCATCGCCGGCCTCGTCACCATCGCCGCCGCCCCCGATTTCACCGAGGATCTGTTCTGGGCCGGCCTGCCCGAGGCCCGGCGGCGCGAGGTGATGGACCGGGGGGTGCTGCTGGTTCCGTCGGCCTATGGCGATCCCTGTCCCTACACGCGCCGCCTGGTCGAGGACGGGCGGCGCCGGCTCGTGCTGCGCGACCCGCTCGATCTGCCGTTTCCGGTGCGCCTGTTGCAGGGAACGGCGGATGCGGAGGTGCCGCAGGAGGTGGCGCTGCGCCTGCTGGCCCATGCCACCGGGCCGGACATCCGCCTTGTGCTGGTCAAGGGGGCGGACCACCGGTTTTCCGACGCGGCCTGCCTGGACCTGATCGCGCAGGCGGTGGCCGAGGTTGCGCCGACGTGAACGGCCTTGTGCATGCAAGGCCGCCGGTGGAGGAGAGTGAAAACGGCATCGCGAGCGCCCGGCGCCTGCTTCATTACTGCCGGATGTACTCCAAAAACTGTGCCTGATTCTGGTCTATCCGATTTATACGATTGTCGAAGTCCTGGGTCATCTGACCGCCCCAGGCCTGGATCGCATTTAACCGGTCCTGGTGTGTCGGTCCGAGCGGGTTGTTCGGATCGTAAGCCGGTGCAGGCTGCATCTGGCTGCCCATCTGGGCGTAGGCCATCTGCGCCTGCATGACCCCGTTCTGGTAGTAACCGCAGGCGTTGGGGTCATTGGTCTGCATGCAGTATTGCCCGGCCTGAAGTAGATTTTGCGCCTCAACCTGCATCGGCTGAATGCTGGCGCAGGCCTGCTGATTGCCCATCTGGCAACCCATGTAGACGTAATTGATCATCTGTTCGAGCATCGAAGCGAGTTGGGGATCGCCCATGGCCATCTGGGCCTCGACTGCCGGCGAGGTAACAGTCAGGAATGCGACGAGCGGCGCGGTGACAGAAAGCTTATGCATGAGTGGCATCCTTGCCGAAAATCGAACGGGCCAAAGCCTAAGTCCCTGCCCGGCGATCGGTCAAGGAACTTTGGCCGGGTCTTCCGGGCTGTCAGGTCCGCACCCCGGCGAAACGTTCCTTCCAGTCGGCGCATTCGGCATCGGTGATCTTGCGGAACAGGTTCTCGGGCACCGCATAGGCCGCGCCGGGCCGGAGGCGCGTCAGCGCCGCTGCCATATCGCCGGGCCAGGCGGGCGCGGTGCCCACGGCGCTGCGCATGGCCTCGGCCGCGTCGGGGATGAAGGGCGCGGACAGGTCGGCATAGAGCGCGATCAGGTTCAGCCCCAGCCGCGCCTGCATCGCCGCCGCCTGCGGATCGGTCCTGATCGTGGTCCAGGGCGCCGCCCGTTGCAGGTATTCGTTGCCCAGCGCCCAGATCGCCCGCAATTCGGCCGCGGCGCGCCGCACCTCGATCGCCTCCATATGCTCCTCGTAGGCGCGCACGCGCTGGCCCAGGTCGGCCACGAACTCCTGCTCGAGTGCACCCCATGCGCCGCCTTCGGGCACGGTCTCGCCCAGTTTCGCCTTGGCGAACTTGGTGACGCGGCTGACAAGATTGCCCAGCACATCGGCCAGATCCTTGTTCACCCCGGCCTGGAAATTCTCCCAGGTGAATTCCGCGTCCGAGGTCTCGGGCGCGTGGCTCAGCAGCCACCAGCGCCAGTAGTCCGCGGGCAGGATCGACAGCGCCTGGTCCATGAACACCCCGCGCCCGCGCGAGGTCGAGAACTGGCCGCCGTCATAGTTGAGGTAGTTGAACGACTTGATGAAATCGACCAATTTCCACGGCTCGCCCGAGCCGAGGATCGTCACCGGAAAGGACAGCGTGTGGAAGGGCACGTTGTCCTTGCCCATGAACTGGGTATAGCGCACGTCATCCGCGCCCTTGTCGGTGCGCCACCAGCGCTCCCAGTCGCTGCCCCTGCCGGCCTCGACCCATTCCTGGGCGCAGGCGATGTATTCGATGGGCGCGTCGAACCAGACGTAAAAGACCTTCCCCTCCATCCCCGGCCAGGGTGCATCGCCCTTCATCACCGGAATGCCCCAGTCGAGGTCGCGGGTGATGCCCCGGTCCTGCAACCCCTCGCCGTCGTCGAGCCACTTCAGCGCGATCGAGGTGGTCAGCACCGGCCAGTCGGCCTTGGAGGAGATCCATTCGCGCAGCCGCTCGCGCATGAGCGACTGGCGCAGGTAGAGGTGCTTGGTCGGCCGCAGTTCCAGATCGGTCGCGCCCGAGACGGTCGAGCGCGGATTGATGAGATCGGTCGGGTCAAGCTGCTTGGTGCAGTTGTCGCACTGGTCGCCCCGCGCCGAGTCGAAGCCGCAGTTGGGACAGGTGCCCTCGATATAGCGGTCGGGCAGGAAACGGCCGTCGGTCGCGGAATACATCTGCTGGTCCTCGACCTCGCGGATCAGGCCCGCCTCCGCCAGTCGCCCGGCGAAATGCTGGGTCAGGCGGTGGTTCTGGGGCGAGGAGGAGCGGCCGAAGTGATCGAAGGACAGCCGGAATCCCCGGGCGATGTCGGCCTGCACCGCGTGCATTTCGGCACAGTATTCGGCCACCGGCTTGCCGGCCTTGGCGGCGGCCAGTTCGGCGGGCGTGCCGTGTTCGTCGGTGGCGCACAGGAACATCACCTCGTCGCCGCGCGCGCGGCGGTAGCGGGCGAACAGGTCGGCCGGAAGCTGGCTTCCGACCAGGTTCCCCAGATGCTTGATCCCGTTGATATAGGGAATGGCCGAGGTGATGAGATGCCGCGCCATGAATGCCGTTCCTGTGCCAGTGTGCGGCCGCAGGATTAGCGGATCGCCCGGCCAAGGGCCAGTGGCCCGAACCGCACCGGAACCGCGACCCGCCTCAGGCGGGCGCGTCGCGCTCCATGATCCAGGCGTGGTCGGGATGCGGGGCAAAGCGCCACTTGCGGAGCGGTCCGGCCATGACGTTCAGGTAATAGAGTTCGTATCCCCAGGGCACACCGCAGGGGTGATGCCCCCGGGGCACCAGCGTCACGTCGCGGTCGGCCACCGCCATGGTTTCGTCGAGGGTGCCGTCCTCGGTCCAGACCCGCTGAAAGGCAAAGCCCTGCGCCGGGTTCAGCCGGTGGTAATAGGTCTCTTCCAGACAGGTGATGCGGGGATAGTCGTCCTCGTCATGGCGATGCGCCGGCCAGGACGACCAGTGGCCCTCGGGCGTGAACACTTCGGTCACCAGCAGCGATTCCGCCACGTCGCGCGCTTCCATGGCGATGTTGTTGATGTAGCGGGTATTGGTCCCGGTGCCGCGCGGGGTCAGGTCGATCCCCTGGGGGCCAAGCCGGCGGGGCGGATATTTCCCGCTGCCTTGCGCGGTGCAGACGGCCAGTTCGGCGCCGGTGCCGGCCTCGAACCGCCATTCGGCACCTTGCGGCAGATAGAGCGCATGGGGCGCGCTGCGTTCGAACGGGCTCAGCCGTGCGCCCATCTCGCCCCAGTCCTGCCCGGTGGCGATCAGACGGCCCTTGCCCTCGACCACGACAAGGATCGCCTCGCGTCCCTGTTCCACCAAGCCCTGCGCGGCCTCGCCGGGGTCAAGGCGCCACAGGTCGAACCCGACATGCCTCCAGCCCGCGCTGGCGGGCGTCACCTGGTGGATGAGGCCCCTCTCGCCCCGGGGATGCAAAAGCAGCTTGCCCATCGCCTGTCCTTCATCTTTGCCCAAATACCCACGACACCCGGCCCGCCCCGGACAGCGCGTCAGCCAGAAGGCGCCCCGCCGCACCTGCGGCCCGCCCGGGCGGCCTCAGCCGGCCGACTGCGCGCGAAGGCGTTCCTCATAGGCGGCGCGGGCGGCGCGCACTTCGGCGCGGTCCGATACTTCGGGCACCGCCACGTCCCACCAGTGCCCGCCGAACGGGGTCGAGGGATAGGGGTCGGTGTCGATCACCACCACCACCGGCCCGGATTCGTCCTTCGCACGCGCCAGTGCCTGTTCCAGCCCGGCGATATCGCGGACCCTGACCGACACCGCGCCCATGGATGCGGCATGGGCGGCAAAGTCGATCCGGCTGTTCGCGCCGCCCCTTGCGTCCTTCAGGAGATTGTTGAACTCGGCCCCGCCCGTGGCCATCTGCAGGCGGTTGATGCAGCCGAACCCGCGGTTGTCGGTGATGACCACGGTGATCTTCAGCCCCATCATCACCGCGGTGGCCAGTTCGGAATTGGCCATCATGTAGCTGCCGTCGCCCAGCATGCAGATCACGTCGCGGTCGGGTTCGGCCATGCGGATGCCCATGGCGCCCGCGATTTCGTAACCCATGCAGGAAAAGCCGTATTCCATGTGATAGGACATCGGCCGCGTGGCCTTCCACAGCTTGTGCAGTTCGCCCGGCATGGTGCCGGCGGCGCACATCACCACGGTGTCGGGCCCGGCCGCGCGCTGCACCGCGCCGATCACCTGCTGGTCGGTGGCCAGCGCATTGCCGGCGGCGGCCTCGGGTGCGGCGGTCAGCGGATCGACGGCGGCGAACCACCCCGCCTTGAGCGCGGGATCGGGGCGGGGCCATTCCTGTTCGCGCAACAGCGGCAAGAGCGCCTCGAGCGCGTCGCGCGCATCGGCGCACAGCGGCTCGGCCCCGTGCTTCATCGCGTCATGGGCCGCGACATTGATCGACACGAGCCGCCGCCCCGGCCGCGCGAACAGCGCCCATGACCCGGTGGTGAAATCCTGAAACCGCGTGCCGACGCCGATCACCAGATCGGCCGCGGCCGCCACGGCATTGGCGGCTGCGGTGCCGGTGACGCCGACCGCCCCCATGTTGAGGGGGTGATCCCAGGGCAGGGCGGACTTGCCGGCCTGGGTCTCGACCACGGGGATGCCGGTCGTGCTGGCAAAGCTGCGCAGGATGTCGGTCGCGCCGGAATAATGCACCCCGCCCCCGGCCACCAGCACCGGGTTCGCGGCCGCCCGGATCAGCGCCGCGATCTGCGACAGTTCCACCGGATCGGGCTGCGGGCGGCGGATGCGCCAGACCTTCGGGGCGAAGAAGGCCAGGGGCCAGTCATGGGCCTCGGCCTGCACGTCCTGACAGAAGGCCAGCGTGACCGGCCCGCAATCGGCCGGATCGGTCATCACCCGCAGCGCGCGCGGCAGCGCGGTCAGAAGGTGCTCGGGCCGGGTGATCCGGTCGAAGTAGCGGCTGACCGGGCGAAAGCAGTCGTTCGCGCTCACGGTGCCATCGGTGAAATCCTCGACCTGCTGGAGTACCGGATCGGGCCCGCGGTTCGCGAACACGTCGCCGGGCACGAACAGGACCGGCAGGCGGTTCACATGCGCGACCCCCGCCGCCGTCACCATGTTGAGGGCGCCGGGACCGATGCTCGAGGTGACCATGACCGCGTGGCGGCGGCCCAGTTGCTTGGCATAGGCGATGGCGGCATGGGCCATGGTCTGTTCGTTGTGGCCCCGCCAGGTGGGCAACCCGTCCCCGATCCCGTGCAGCGCCTCGCCCAGGCCCGCGACATTGCCATGGCCGAAGATCGCCCAGGCCCCGGCAATGAAGGGGGTGCCGTCCTCGGCCATCTGCACCGACAGCCATTTCACCATCGCCTGCGCGGCGGTCAGCCTGATCGTGGTCATCCCTTGCCTCCGTTGCGGGCCTCGTCCCAGATTCCGCACAGCCGCCGGTAGGAGGCGGTCATGCGGGCCACTGCCTCGTCGTCGCCGATCCGTCCGGCCAGCCAGTCGCGCGCCGGCGCGGCAAAGATGGTGCGGCCCACCGCGAAGCCCTTGACCAGCGGCTCTGCTGCCGCCAGCGCGAAGGCGGCGGCAAGGTCGTCCTCGGGCGCGTCGAGGCCCAGAACCACGATGCCGCGCACCCGCGGGTCATGGGCGCGGATCGCCTCGGCCGCCGCCCGCCAGGCGGGCGCGGTGCGGAAGGGTTCGAGTTTCCACCAGTCGGGAAAGATGCCGGCGCGGTAGAGGCGCTCGACGATCCGCGGGGTGGTGGTGTCGTCCACCGGCCCGACCTTCGAGGGGATCACCTCGAGCAGGAATTCGAGGCGGTTGCGGCGCGCGGCGTGAAACAGCCGGGTGAGGGTGGCGATCTGGTCCGCCCACATCGCGGCGTCATCGTCGGGGTGGCAGAAGCACAGCGCCTTTACCACATGGGCGAGCGGCCATTCGCCAAGGCCGCCGAAATCGGGGCCGATGTCGGGTTCGCAGGCCAGCGGCCGCGAGCCGGGCAGCTCCACCGGCCGCCCGATCCACAGGCCCGTCCCCGCCGCGCGATGCAGCGCGCGCCGTCCCAGCCGGTCGTCGCAGAGGATGCCATGCCCCGGCCGGCCCGCCGCCACCCCGAGCGCGGCATCGAGGCAGAGTTCCTTGAAGGCGCCGATGCGGTCGGGGGTGGCGCCCTCCATCTCTTCGAACTGGCGGCGGTGGTCGAAGGCAAAGACGCGCATCACCGGCCAGGCGCCGCGCCGCGTGGTGGCCCAGTGGATCTGGTCGAGTTCGGCATCCTTGCGCAGCGCGGGCGTGACCACGCCGCGTTTCAGGAAGAAGCAGAGCTCCTCCCAGCTGGGATAGGCGGGGGTGCAGCCGTGGCGGCTGACCGCGAAGGCGCCGCAGGCATTGGCATATGCAAGCGCGACCGGCCAGGGTTCGTCGTCGAGCCAGCCGCGGATCAGCCCGGACATGAACCCGTCGCCCGCGCCCAGCACGTTGAAGACCTCGATCGGAAAGCCGGGGCCGGTCTCGCCGGCGTCGAGGCTGTCGGGGATCGGCCCGCCGAAGGCGACCGCGCCGGCCGCGCCACGCTTGCACACCAGCGTGGCCGGGCTGAGCGCCCGCACGGCGCGCAGCGCCGCCAGCGTGTCGGTGGTGCCGCCGGCGATGTGGAATTCCTCTTCGGTGCCGACGATGAGATCGAAAAGCCCGAGGGTCGATTGCAGTGTCCGCGTCACGCGGGCGCTTTCGACAAAGCGGCTTTCGCCCGCGTCATGGCCGGCCACGCCCCAGAGGTTGGGCCGGTAGTCGATGTCGAGCGCGGTGCGGGCGCCGCAGGCGCGGGCAAGGCGCAGCGCCTTGAGCACGGCTGCCTCGGTGCGCGGATGGCTCAGATGCGTGCCGGTGGCGATGACCGAGCGCGATTCGGCGATGAAGGCGGGGTCGATGTCGCCTTCGTCGAGCGCCATGTCGGCGCAGTTCTCGCGGTAGAAGATGAGGGGAAAGCTGTCCTCGTCGCGGATCCCCAGCAGGACCAGCGCGGTGAGGCGGTCGGGATCGGTGCGCACGCCGCGCACGTCCACGCCCTCGCGCACCAGTTCCTCGCGCAGGAAGCGGCCCATGTGTTCGTCGCCCACCCGCGTGATGAGCGCCGCGCGCAGCCCGAGCCGCGCCATGCCCGCGGCCATGTTGGTGGGGCTGCCGCCGATGTATTTCTGGAACGATCCCATGTCCTCGAGCCGGCCGCCCACCTGGGCGCCGTAGAGATCGACCGAGGCGCGGCCGATGGTGATCACGTCGAGTTGGGCGGTCATGCGTCGGGCCTCTGGCGGGGGGAGGGCCGGGGGCGCTTCGCCCCCCGGACCCCCCGAGGGTATTTCGGCAAAGATGAAGGGTCAGGCAAGGATTTCGGCAACTTTCACCACGCGCCCTTCGGTGGCGGATCCGAGCGCCGCATCCGCGAGCGCGAGAGCGGCCAGCCCGTCCTCGCCGGTGGTGGGCATCGGGCCGCCTTCGGCGACGGCGGTGACGAAGGCCGCGATCTCGGCTGCGTAGGCGGCGGTGTAGCGGTTCATGAAGAAATCGAGCAGCGGCGGGCGGTGGTAGCCGGAGGCATCGGCGAGTTCGATATTGGCCTCGTGGTGGTTCATGGCCGCGACCGCGCCGAGCGTGCCGAGGATTTCCACGCGCTGGTCATAGCCGTAGGCGGCGCGGCGGCAGTTGGTGATGACGGCCTGCCGGCCCGAGGCGGTGCAGAGCACCACGTTCACGCTGTCGAAATCGCCGGCCGCGCCGATCGCCGGATCGACCAGCACCGAGGCCCGGGCCATGACGGTCTCGACCTCCTCGCCCAGAAGCCAGCGCGCCATGTCGAAGTCGTGGATGGTCATGTCGCGGAAGATCCCGCCCGAGCGGCGGATGTAGTCCACGGGCGGTGGGCCGGGGTCGCGCGAGACGATGGTGACCATCTGCACCTCGCCGATGCGGCCCTGTGCGACCACCTGCCTGGCCGCGGCGAAATCGGGATCGAAGCGGCGGTTGAAGCCGATCATCAGTCGTCCGCCATGGGCGCGGACGACATCGAGGCAGGATTTCACCCGCGCGACCGAGAGGTCGATCGGCTTTTCGCAGAAGACCGCCTTGCCGGCCCTCACCCCGGCCTCGATCAGGTCGGCGTGGGCGTCGGTGGGGGTGCAGATGGCGATGGCGTCGATCTGCGGATCGGCGATGATCGTCTCGATCGCGGCGGTGCGCGCGCCATGGGCGGCGGCGACCGCCTCGGCGGCGGCGGGCAGGGCATCCGCCACGGCGACGAGTTCGGCGCGCGGATTGCCGTCGATGGCGCCGGCATGGACCCTGCCGATCCGCCCGGCGCCGAGCAGTCCGAATTTCACTGTCATGGTCGTCTCCTCATGCGGGGCTGGCCCCGTTGGTATTCCGGTCCCGGTTCCCGATGCCGGCGCGCGCCTGTCCGGGGGGCATCTCAGGGGGCCCCCTCGTAGCCCGCGCCGGTCTTCGCGCCGGTGATATGGGCGACCACGTCCTGGCCGTCGGTCTCCTCCTTGCGCAGGTTGGCGACGATGCGGCCGCGGCGGAAGACGACGATGCGATCCACGAGGTCGAACACCTGACGCATGTTGTGGCTGATGAGGATCAGGCTCTCGCCCTGGGACTTGAGGGTGCGGATGATGTTCTCGACCTGGGCGGTTTCCTGCACGCCGAGGGCGGCGGTGGGTTCGTCCATGATCACCATCTTGGAGCGGAAGGCGGCGGTGCGGGCGATGGCCACGCATTGGCGCTGTCCGCCCGACATGTTGCGGATCGTATTCGAGAGGCTGGGGATCTTGACCGCGGTCTTTTCGAGCGCGGCCATCGTCGCCTCGCGCATGGCGCGCTTGTCGAGGATCGAAAAGGGCCCGAGGTTGAAGCGGATCAGTTCGCGCCCGAGGAACAGGTTCGCCGGCACGTCGAGGGCATCGGCAAGGGCGAGGTTCTGGAACACCGCCTCGATCCCGGCCTCGCGCGCCTCGATCGGCGAGGCGAAGGTGACGGGGCGCCCGTCAAAGACGATCTCGCCGCGGGTGGGGCGCTCGACTCCGGTGATGGCGCGCACGAAGGTGGACTTGCCCGCGCCGTTGTCGCCCATGATCGCCACATGTTCGCCCTTGATCAGGGTGAAGTCGGCATCGCTGAGGGCATGGAGCCCGCCGTAATGCTTGGTCAGGCCGCGGGTCTCGAGGATGATGTCGTCCGTCATGCGCGCCCCCTGCGGTTCTGGCGCCACTGGTCGAGGACGACCGCACCGACGATGATCACGCCCTTCACCATCTCCTGATAGTAGGCGTCGAGCCTGAGAAAGGTGAATCCCGAGATGATGACGCCGAAGATCACCGCGCCCAGCACCGTGCCGAGGATCGAACCGCGCCCGCCCTGAAGCGAGACCCCCCCGATCACCGCCATGGCGATGGCGTCGAGTTCGTACATCACCCCCATGCCGGACTGGGCGGTGACGTTCTTGGAGGCCAGGACGATGGCGGCCAGCGCGGCAAGGCCGCCGGCGATGGTGTAGACCAGCGCCTTGTGCCGGGCCACCTTGATCCCGGTCATGCGCGCCGCATCCTCGTTCGAGCCGATGGCATAACAGTGCCGGCCATAGCGGGTCTGGGTGAGGACGAGGTGGAAGAGCACGGCCAGCAGCCCGAAGATCGCCACCGGCATCATGCCCTTGCCGATGGCGGCAAAGCCTTCGGTCGGGAAGGAGACCGGGTTGCCGTTCGACCACCAGCGCGCCAGGCCGCGCGCGAACACCATCATGCCGAGCGTGGCGATGAAGGGCGGGATCCGCGTCCAGGCGACAAGGGCGCCGTTGATCAGCCCGGCGGCAAGGCCGCAGGCCAGGCCCACCAGCACCGGCACCAGCACGGGCAGGTCCATGGCCCAGTCGCCGAAGATCGCCTTGGGGTTCGGGGCGCCGTTCACCAGCCCGGTCTGGGCAAAGCTCATGGTGATCATCGCGGTCGCGCCGACCACCGATCCGGGCGACAGGTCGATGCCGCCGGTGATGATGACCTGCGTCGCGCCCAGGGCGATGATGCCGGTGATCGACACCTGAAGGATGATGATGTTGAGGCGGGCCGTGTTGAACAGCCCCGGAACGTTCTCGCGCGTGTTGAAGAGAAAGCTGTCGCCCATCAGCACCCGCCCGACCAGTTCGAACGTGGCGGTGATGAGGACGAGCGCGAGAAAGACGTTCAGTTCGGGCGGGCGCGCGCGCCGTGACCGGTCATAGGTCAGCCCGCCGATTCCCTGGGTGCTGGATGCCATCGGGTCTCCCCTCGATCCGGTGCGGTCGACTGGCGGGCGCGGCCTGCGCGCCCGCCGTCACGGCCGGGGCCGGGGTCAGTTCTGGTTCAGGTAGTCGCCGATGTTCGCGGGCGTCACCAGTTCGAAGGGCACCCAGACGCTCTGCTCGACCGCCTCGCCGCGGGCAAGGGCCAGCGCCGCGTCGAGCGCGCCCGATCCCTGCGCCGCCGCGTTCTGGAACACGGTCACGTCGAGCTGGCCCGACTGCATCGCCACCAGCGCGTCCTGGGTCGCGTCCACGCCGCCGACCACGACCGAGGCCATGTCCACACCCGCCGCCGTCAGCGCCTGGATCGCGCCGATCGCGCTTTCGTCGTTGTTGGCGATGACCGCATCGAAGGGCGTGCCCGAGGACAGCCAGTTGGTCATGAGGTTCTGGGCCTGGTCGCGCTGCCAGTTCGAGGTCTGCTTGTCGATGATCGTGAGGTTCACCGCGCAGCGGCCGCTGTCGATCACGTCGTGGATGTCCTGGGTGCGCTGCACCGCGGCCTGGTTCGACAATTCGCCCATGATGACATAGGCGGCCGCGTCGGTCTTGCCGGCCTCGGCCAGCAGGCGGCAGACCTCGATGGTCTCGAGCGTGCCGGAATCGACCTCGTTCGAGGCGACGAAGGCCTGGTTGTCGGGCAAGGTGTCAAGGTTGATCGGCTGGCGGTTCACATAGACGAGGGGCACGCCCGCCGCCGCGGCGGCATCCGACATGGCCTGCGTGGCCGAGGTATCGACCGGATTGACGATGATCGCATCGACGCCCGAGGCGATGAAGTTGTTGATCTGGTCAAGCTGCTTGGCCACGTCGTTCGGCGCGTCCTCGATCTGCACGTCGACGCCGTCGAGGGTGGAGGCATAATCCGCAAGGCCGGTGCGCAGCACGGTCAGGAAATTGTCGTCGAACAGCGCCATGGACACGCCCACGGTTTCGGCCATGGCGGTGGTGGCCATGAGTCCGGCAACGCCGGCGACAAGAATGGTTGTCCTCGTATTCATCTCTGTCTCCCGTCGGGATGTCCGGCCCATCCCCTGTTTCCGCCGGAGGGCCCTCTCCCGTGGCCCGCCCATCCGCATGTCAGGCCGCCCGCCGGGCAAGGCCTTCGCGGATGAATTCCATGGATGCCCCGATCCTGCCGCGCGGGTCGGGGGCGTTCCGGACCTCGGGGGCGAAGCATTCGAAACTGACCGGCCCGGACCATCCCTGTTCCAGCAGCCGCGCGATCTGTGCCACGGTTCCCAGCCGGTCGTCCTCGTCCACGAGAACGCGGTGGCGGTCCTCCATCTGCGCGGTCGCAAGCGCGCGGTCGCGCACGCCCGAGACATGGACGATGCCGGTGGCCGCCGGATGCAGCGCGCCGCCGCCGGCCAGGGTGTGGTGGAAGGTGTCGTGCACGAGGCGCAGCACATCGGCGCCGCCGGTGGCCTCGATCGCGTCCACGGTCTCGGACTTGTCGCGCACCGGGCAGGTGACAAAGCCCAGCGGCTCGACCAGGCCGGTCAGGCCGTGGTCGCGCAGCATCGGCGCCAGCGCGCGCAGCGCCACGCGCAGCGCGGCCTGCCTTTCGCCGTTGCCCATGCCCAGATTGTCGTTGCGCGGGATGAGGGCCACCGCCTCGGCGCCGGAAGCGACCGCGATCCCCATGAGAGCGCGCGCGGCCGTTTCGGTTTCCGGGCCCCAGTCGTTGAAGCGCTTCACGTCGGCCAGCGCCAGAAACCGCAGGCCCGCATCGCGGACGAAAGCGCCGGCATCCGCCGGAGCCATGCCGTCGAACAGCGGCCGGCCCAGATCGTTGCGCAGTTCGACGCCGACGCAGCCCAGATCGCGCGCCAGCGCAACTGTGTCGCGAAAGGACAGGGGCGCCACGGTCATGTGGTTCAGGGCGAACTGGATCACTTGGGCCTCCCCGGGTCGGGTCAGCGAGAGACTGGTCCGAATCGGCGCCGCCGGTCAATCGCCGGGGCGGTCGTTTGCCTCATGTCTGACGAAATGTCGTCGCCGCTTCTGACGAAAAGACATCACACCGATTCCGGCACGAACAGGTCTGGTTGCAGGAAATGCTGGCTGGGCGCTGCCGGAAGGCCGTTCAGCGCCGCCTCTTCCACCAGATCGACCAGCGTCCTGCACAACCGCGCCAGCGGCGTGGCGATCACCATGGTCAGTTCATGCGCGATCAGCGCGGCGCGGCTTTCCGGGGTGAGTTCGTTCACCACCATGGCCACTTCGCCGGGCTGGCGCATCTCGTGGAGCGCGGCAATCGCCCCCTCCATGCCGCCGCCGGCGCAATAGATGCCGCGCAGGTCGGCATGGCGTTCGAGCAGGTCGGCGGTGGCCTCGTAGGTCAACTGCCGCGTCTCGAGATTCACCAGCGTGTCGAGGATCTGGAACTGCGGCGCAAATTCGCGCAGGTAACTGCGAAAGCCGGTCTCGCGCAGTTCGTGCCCGTGCCAGCGGTGTCCGCCGACAAAGACGGCGATGCGCCCGCCTTCGCGGCCCGGCCCGTGTTTCGCGGTGGCGATCATGTGGGCGGCGATACGCCCGACCTTCATGTTGTTGAGGCCGATGTAGCTTTGCCGTTCGCCCTGGGCGAAATCGTTCAGCAGCGCGAAGACCGGAATCCCCGCGCCGTTCAGCCGCAGGACGGAATCGGTCACGTCGGGATGGGTGACGGCCGTGGCGGCCAGCGCATCGACCCGGCCCGCAATCGAGTCCATCAGCCGGGCGAAATCCTGCGGCACCTGCGAGGTGGCGAATTCGATCACCGGTTCGATCCGGGTGCGGGTGGCGGCGCGGGCGGCGCGTTCGATCTCGTCGCGGAAGTTGCGGTAGAAGGCCTGGCGTTCCTTCTGAAGGATCACCCCCATCCGCAGCCGGGGCAGTTCGACCTGAAGCCGCTGCCCGATCAGCGCGGCGGCGTGATAGCCGATGCGGCGGGCCGCCTCGTAGACGCGGCGGGTGGTTTCCTCGCGCACGGCCTCGCGCGCGTTGAGGACGCGGTCGACGGTCGCGGGCGAAACCCCGGCCTCGCGCGCGACATCGTGGATCGTGGGGCGGCGGGCCATCGGCAACCTGACGATAATGCATCAACAGACACATCATCCATGACGAAGAACCGTCCCGCAGGCAAGGCCCGGCGCGGGCCTCACGGGGCTTGCATCCCGGCGATGGGTGCGGATGCTGGCGCGACCGCCACATTCGCCGGAGCGCGCGATGCCCGCCTATTTCATCTGCACCATGACGATCCACGACCCCGAGACCTATCGCAAGTACACCGACCACACGCCCGCGACCCTGGCGCGCTACGGCGGGCGGTTCCTGACCCGGGGCGATCTCGTGACGACCGAGGAGGGGCCCGCCTTCGGCGAACGCCTCGTCATCCTCGAATTTCCCGACCGCGCCGCCGCGCTGGCCTGGCATGCGGATCCCGAATACCAGCGCCTGTCGGAATTCCGCCGCGCGGCCTCGACCGGGCGGATGATCCTGCAGGAGGGGCGCGCCGATACCGCCACCCCCGATCCGCTGGTCTGAACCGTGACCCGCCCGGCCATGGCCCGCTGGCTTGCGGGAACGAACGATGTCACGCAGCTTTTCCTGGCGGCGGGGCAGGTGCCCGATCTGGTCAATCTGGCGGGCGGCCTGCCCGAACCCGCGCTCTGGCCGGTCGAGGATCTGGCGCGCATCGCCGGCGAGGTGGTGCGCGCCGATCCGCAGGCCGCGCTGGCCTATGGCCCGATCGAGGGCCTGCCCGCGCTGCGCGATGCGATCGCGCGGCGGTTCTCGCGCGGGGGGCTGAACCTCGCGCGGGGGAATGTCCTGATCACCACGGCGGGGATGCAGGGGCTTGACCTGCTGGGCAAGGTGCTGATCGACGAGGGCGGCGTGATCGCGGCGCAGGCGCCGGCCTATCTGGGCGCGCTCGATGCCTGGCGCCCGCGCGGGCCGCGGTACCGGCCGATGCGGCTGGGCGAGAACGGCTGCGATCCGGCCACGCTCATGCGGGGGGCGCAGTTCGCCTATGTGGTGCCGAATTTCTCGAACCCGACCGGGCGCCTTGTCGATCTGGCCGAGAGGCGGGCCCTTCTGGCGGCGGCCGAAGCGGCGGGGACCTGGCTGGTCGAGGACGATCCCTATGGCACCCTCTTCTACGATGCGCCGCCGCTGCCGCGCATCCTCGATCTGGCGGGCGAAGGCGGCGGCGAGCCCTATGACGGGCGCGTGGTCTATCTGGGCACGCTGTCCAAGGAACTGGTGCCGGGGCTGCGGCTGGGCTGGGTGATCGCCGCGCCCGACATGATCCGCGCGCTGGCCACGGCCAAGACCGGCGCGGACATGTGCACGGGCGGCCTCGTGCAGGCGATCGCGCTCAGGGCCTTCGAGGAAGGTTTGCCCGAACGCATCCTGCCCGAAGTCCTGGCCCTGAACCGCGCGCGGCGCGATGCGCTGCTCGCCGCGATGGCGGAACATCTGGGCGATGCCTTCGACTGGCAGGTGCCGGCGGGGGGCATGTTCGTCTGGGCCACCGCCCGCGATCCCGCGCTTGACACCGACCGTCTGCTGCGCGCGGCCCTCGATCACGGCACCTGCGTCACCCCCTCGAGCGTGTTCGATCCCGATGGGCGCGACCGCCGCTCGATCCGCATCAACTTTACCCTCAACGCCCCCGACCGCCTGCACGAGGGCATCCGCCGCCTTGCCCGCGCGGTGGCCGCGATCCGCTGATCCGGCGGGCGAAGACGCAAGGAAGCGGGCCGGGGCCTTGCGTCTGGCGGGTCTTGCCCCCAACTGTTGGCGCAAACATGCGTGACGGCCCCCGGTGCCCCGGAGGGGCCGCGTGAAAGGGACTGTTCATGGCTTTCGGATCTGGCAGGCGCCGCGCCTATGACCCCGCGCTCGAGAAGCCGGAATGGGCCATGGGCCGGCGCGAGCGGGAAAACGCCCGCCGCCGCCGCGAGGGCCTCAGGCCGCTGGCGCCGCGCTGGCCCTGGGTGATCCTGGTGCTGGCCGTGGCCGGGGGGGGCGCCTGGTGGTATTACCGCGCCTTCGTCCTGCCCACGCTGCCGGTGGCCGAGAGGGTGGCCGAAACCCCCGCCCCCGAAGAGGGGATCGACAGCCGGATGCAGGTCAACCCCTTCGAATACCGGACGCTGGCGCCCCAGACCCTGGAACAGGTGGTGCGGGTGACGGGCACGCTCCAGCCGGCGCAGCAAAGCCAGATCGCCGCGCAGGCCTCGGGCCGGATCGAGGAGGTGCGCGTGCGCCCCGGCGATGCCGTGGCCGCGGGCGATACCCTGGTCCAGATCGACGTGGAGCAACTGCGCCTCCAGCTTGACCTGCAACGGTCCACGCAGGCGGCGACGCAATCGCAGCTGACGCTGGCCGAGGCGCAACTCGACCGGGTGCGGGCGCTGGTGGAGCGCGGGGTGGCCACCACATCGGATCTCGACTCGGCGGAAACTTCGGTCACAGGGCTGCGGGCGCAGATGTCGGCGCTGAGCGATCAGGTCGCCGCGGCCGAGCTGAACCTGCGGCAGGCGACGGTGGTCGCGCCCTTTGCCGGGGTGATCGCCGGGCGCAGCGTCGATCCGGGGCAGTTCGTCTCGACCGGGACGCCGCTGCTGACGCTGGTCGATCTGTCGGCGGTCGAACTGGTTGCGCAGGCGCCGGTGGCGGCCGGCGCCCTTGTCGCGGTGGGACAGCGGGTTTCGGTCGCGGTCGACGGCCTGCCCGGCCGCAGCTTTGCGGGCGAGGTGGCGCGCATCAACCCCATCGCCACCCAGGGCGCGCGCACGATTCCGGTCTATGTCACCATCGCCAACCCGGACGGCGTGCTGCTGGGCGGAATGTTCGCCATCGGCGAGGTGGTGGTGCGGCAGGCCGATGCGGCCATCGCCGTGCCGGTGGACGCGATCCGCGAGGATCGCGACGGTGCCCATGTCCTGGTCGTGGAGGATGGCGTGGCCCTGCGCCGCCCCGTCGCCCCGGGCGAGGTGTGGCGCGGCAATCTCGTGCAGATCCCCGAGGGCCTGACCGCCGGCGATGTGGTCATCACCGCGGCGCTGCCGGAAATCGCGCCCGGCGATGCCGTCGTTCTGGTGGAGTAGGCCATGTTCCTGACCCGGATCTCCATTTCGCAGCCGGTCTTTGCCACCATGGTCATGGTGGCGGTCATGGTCTTTGGCGTGTTCTCGTTCCTGCGCCTGCCGATCGAGCAGATGCCGGATGTCGATTTCCCGGTCGTCGCCGTGGTGGTGTCCTATCCCGGCGCCTCGCCCGAGGCGGTCGAGGCCGACATCATCAAGCCGATCGAGGATGCGGTCAGCACCATTGCCGGTCTCGACCGGACCCAGGCCATCGCCCAGGCCGGATCGGCGCTGGTGATCCTCCAGTTCAAGCTCGAGGTGCCCTCGCAGGTGGCGGCGCAGGATGTGCGCGACAAGCTGGCCCAGGTCGCCGGGCGCCTGCCCGACAATGCCGGCGATCCGGTCACGCTGCGCTTCGATCCGGCGGCGCTGCCGATCATGTCCCTGGCCGTCAGTTCCGAAACCCTGTCCGAGCGCGACCTGACCGCCCTGACCGAGGACGTGATCTCGCAGCGGCTGCTGACCATCCAGGGGGTCGGTTCGGCCTCGGTGGTGGGCGGGGTCGAGCGGCAGTTGAATTTCCTCATCGACCCGGACCGTCTCGTCGCTTTCGGCATCTCGGTCGGCGAGGTGGTGGGCGCCGTCGCCGCCGAGAACCGTGACACCCCCGCCGGCACCATCGAGGAGGGCCGCGAGATTCAGGCGATCCAGGTCGAGGGGCGGATCGAGCGGGCAGAGGATTTCCTTGACATTATCGTGGCCCGCCGGGGCGGACAGCCGGTGCGCCTGGGCGATGTCGCCCGGCTCGAGGACGGGCAGAGCGCGATCGAATCGCTGGCGCTTCTGGACGGGGCGCCGGCGCTGGCCGTGGACGTGGTCAAGGCACAGGGCGCGAATACCGTGGCCATCGCCACCGAGGTGCGCGCGGCGCTGAACGAGCTTCTGGACGATCCCGCACTCGACGGGGTGACGATCGACATCGTGCGCGACAATGCCGCGCGGGTCGAGGGATCCTATCACAGCGTGCAGAACATGCTGCTCGAGGGGGCGGCGCTGGCCACGGCCATCGTGTTCCTGTTCCTCAACTCGTGGCGTTCGACCGTCATCACCGGCCTGACCCTGCCGATCTCGATCATCGGCACCATGGCGGTGCTGCATTTCCTGGGGTTCACCCTCAACATGATGACGATGCTGGCGCTGTCGCTGGCAGTCGGCCTTCTCATCGACGATGCCATCGTCGTGCGCGAGAACATCATGCGCCACCTGCACATGGGCAAATCCCACCGCAAGGCCGCGCTCGAGGGCACGGACGAAATCGGGCTTGCCGTGCTGGCGACCACGCTCTCCATCGTCGCGGTGTTCCTGCCGGTGGCCTTCATGGAAGGGATCATCGGCAAGTTCTTTCTCCAGTTCGGGGTCACGGTCTCGGTCTCGGTGCTTCTGTCGCTGTTCGTGGCCTTCACCCTCGATCCGATGCTGTCCTCGGTCTGGTATGACCCGGCGGCCGATGCCAACCGGCGCAAGGGGATCGTCTGGAAGACGGTGAACCTGTTCGACTTGGCCTTTCTGGGCATCGCGCGCGGCTATGTGAGCCTGCTGCGCCTCTGCCTGAAGTTCCGCAAGCTCACGCTGCTGGTGGCGCTGATGGCGCTGGTGGGCAGCCTGCTGCTGGTTCCGGCGGTCGGGGTGGAATTCATGCCCCAGACCGACAACGGCGAATTCCAGGTGACGATCGAGACCCCGGTGGGCTCATCGCTCGACTATACCGCGTCCAAGATCCGGCAGGTGGACACTGTGCTGCGCCGCTTCCCCGAGATTGCCCGCACCTACACCACCGTGGCTGCGGGCACTGCGACCACCGGCAACAACGTGGCGCAGATGATCGTCGCCATGGTTCCGAAAGGGGACCGAAACCGCTCGCCGGCCGACATGTCGCGCCCCGTGCGCGAGGCGCTGGCCGCGATCCCGGGGATCGAGGTCACGGTCGGGGTGGTGTCGAACATGGGCGGCTCCTCGAGCCCGGTCGAAGTGTCGATCTCGGGCACGTCGCTTCAGGTGCTGCAACCCCTCTCCGAAGAGCTTGTCCGGCGCCTGGCCGCCATCGAGGGCGTGGTCGACGTGAAGTCGAGCCTCGAACTCGCCCAGCCGGTTCTTGGCGTGCGGGTGGACCGCGAACTGGCCAGCGATCAGGGCGTCAGCATCGCACAGGTGGGGCAGGCGCTCTCGCCCATGCTCGGGGGCGAGAAGGTGGGCGACTGGACCGATCCGCAGGGCCGCGTCTATGACCTGAACGTGCAACTGCCCGAGGAGACGCGCAACGATGCCGCCATCCTCGGATCGCTGCCCATCGCCCCCTCCCCCTCGGGCGAGGGGATGCTGCGCCTTGATCAGGTGTCCGAGGTGGTGCCGTCGCTCGGCGCCTCGCAGATCGACCGGCTGGACGGGCAGCGCACGATCCAGGTGACGGCCAACCTGTCGGGCGTGAACCTGGGCGAGGTGCTGCCGGCGATCCAGGCGGCGATGGCCGCGCTCGACCTGCCGCCGGGCTATCGCATCTCGACCGGGGGCGATCAGCAGAACCTGTCGGAATCGGGCGGATCGGCGGCGTCGGCGCTGATCATGGCGGTGATCTTCATCTATCTCGTGCTGGCCTCGCAGTTCGGATCCTTCCTGCAACCCCTGGCGATCATGGTGTCGCTGCCGCTCTCGCTCATCGGGGTGCTGCTGGGGCTTCTGATCGGGGGAACCACCCTCAACATCTTTTCCATGATCGGGTTCATCATGCTGATGGGCCTCGTGGTGAAGAACGCGATCCTTCTGGTCGACAACGCCAACCAGCATCGCCGCAACGAGGGGATGAACCTTTATGACGCGCTGGTGCTGGCCGGCTACACCCGGTTCCGGCCGATCATCATGACCACGCTGGCCATGATCCTGGGCATGACGCCGCTGGCGCTGAACCTGCATGGCGGCTCGGGCGAGAATGCGCCGATGGCCCATGCGGTGATCGGGGGGCTGGTATCCTCGACCGTGCTGACGCTGGTGGTGGTGCCGGTGGTCCTGACCTACATCGACGCCTTCGGCCGGCTGATGAAGCGCATCCTGCCGAAGGCGCCCGACGACGCCCACGCCTGACCGGCGACGCCCACGCCTGACCGGCGATGCCCACGCCTGACCGGGATCAGTCCCGGTCGGCCTCGCCGGCATCGGCATTCGCGTCCGTCTGCGCGTCCTCGGGCAGGGCGGGCGCGGGGCGCGGTTCGCGCGGCGGGCGGCCGATCACCTCGCGCAACTCGTCGAGTTCGATGAAATTGTCGGCCTGCCGGCGCAGATCGTCGGCGATCATCGGCGGCTGGCTGCGGATGGTCGAGACCACGGA
>JADYZU010000003.1 GCA_020852925.1 Rubellimicrobium sp.
CGACAAAGCCCACGAAGACCTGGTTGTTGTCGAGGTGATAGATGAAGCCGCCGCCGCCGGCATTGCCGCCCAGGGGCCAGCCCATCGTGTGGGTGACGCTGCCCGGGCGGTGGCGGGCGGGGTCGATCTCCCAGATTTCCTTCATGCCGAGGCCGAACTTCTGCGGCTCGTGCCCGTCGGACAGGCCGAAGCGCGCGATCACCTGCTTCGAAAGCGAACCGCGCACGCCTTCGGCCAGCAGCACATACTTGCCGCGGATTTCCATGCCGGGTTCGTAGTTCGGGCCGGGTTCGCCATCGGGGCCACGGCCGAATTCGCCCGCGACCACGCCCGCGACGCGCCCGCCCTCGCCCCAGACGATTTCCGAGGCCGACATGCCGGGAAAGATCTCGACCCCAAGAGCTTCGGCCTGTTCGCCCAGCCAGCGGCAGACATTGGCCATCGAGACGATGTATTTGCCGTGGTTGTCCATGAGCGGCGGCATGGCAAGATTGGGGATGCGGATGCGCCCCCCCTCGCCCAGGATGTAGAAGTCATCGCGCGCCACCGGCACCGTCACCGGCGCGCCCCGTTCCTTCCAGTCGGGCAGCAGCGCATCGAGCCCGACCGGATCGAGGACCGCGCCCGACAGGATATGCGCGCCGACCTCGGATCCCTTCTCGAGCACGACCACCGACAGGTCCGGGTCGATCTGGCGCAGCCGGATCGCCGCGGACAGCCCCGAAGGGCCCGCGCCGACGATGACCACGTCATAATCCATCGCTTCGCGTTCCACGGTCATCTCCGGCCTCCGCCCAGGGTGCTTCTGCCGAGGTGCCTAGCCCATGGCGCCACTCGCTTCAACATCGCAACGATGCGGGCGGCCTGGTCGGGGTGACGCACGCAACATCTGGGAGGACGGGGCGCCCCTGCCACAAAGGTTGGTTGACCGCGCGCGGGTCAGGCCGCATCCTCGCGCGGCGATGGAATCGGCGGGACAGGATGCGCTTCACCCGGCTCAGGCTCAACGGCTTCAAAAGTTTCGTGGACCCGACCGATCTGGTCATCGCCGAGGGGCTGACCGGGATCGTCGGGCCGAATGGCTGTGGCAAGTCGAACCTGCTCGAGGCCCTGCGCTGGGTCATGGGCGAGATGCGGCCGAGCGCGATGCGCGGCGGCGGCATGGAGGACGTGATCTTTGCCGGGGCGGCCAGCCGGCCCGCGCGCCATTTCGCCGAAGTGCAGATCGTCATCGACAATTCGCGCCGCCTTGCGCCAGCGGCCTTCAACGATGCCGACACGCTCGAGATCAGCCGCCGCATCACCCGCGACGCCGGCTCGTCCTACCGGGTGCAGGGGCGCGAGGTGCGGGCGCGCGACGTGCAGATGCTGTTCGCCGATGCCGCAAGCGGGGCGCATTCGCCGTCGCTGGTGCGGCAGGGGCAGATTGCGGAACTCATCTCGGCCCGGCCGGTGGCGCGGCGGCGCATCCTCGAGGATGCCGCCGGGATCGCCGGGCTCTACCAGCGCCGGCACGAGGCCGAACTGCGGCTGCGCGGGGCGGAACAGAACCTGGCGCGGATCGAGGATGTCATCGCCACGCTGGCGGCACAGATGGCCCAGCTTGGCCGGCAGGTGCGCGCCGCGCGCCGCTATCGCGAGATCGGGCAGGCGCTGCGCCGGGCCGAATCGCTGGCGCTGTGGCGGCGCTGGGACGATGCCAGCCGCGCCGCGGCCGGGGCTCGGGCCGCCCTTGAGGCGGCAGACCGGGCGGCCGGGCTTGCGGCGGCGCAGGCGGCTGCGGCAGCGGCCCGGCGGGGGCGTGCCGAATCGGCCCTGCCCCCGCTGCGCGAGGAACTGGCGGTCGCCGGGGCCGTGCTGGGCCGGCTGCGCGTGGCCGAGGCCACCCTGGCCGCCGAGGCACAGCAGACCGGCGCGCGCCTTGAGGCGCTGGCCGCGGTGATCGCGCAGGCCGAGGCCGATGCCGAACGCGAATCCGCACTCGATCGTGACGCGGCCGAGACGCTGGCCCGCCTGACGCGCGAGGAAGAGGGGCTGAGCCGCTCGGACGAGGGTCACGAGGCCCGCCTGTCCGGGGCACAGGCGGCGGCGCGGGCGGCGGCCGGCGCGCTCGAGGCGGTCGAGGCGGCGCAGATGCGGCTGGCCGAGGATGCGGCCCGCCTGTCGGCCCGCCATCAGGGCGCGCTGCGCCTGCTCGAGGATGGCCGCCGCAGCCTGACCCGCGCCGCGCAGGAGGCCGGCCGCGCCCGCGCCGCCGCCGCCACGGCGCAAGAGGAGGAGGCGCGGGCGCAGGCCGAACACGGCGCTGCCCGGGCGGCCGAGGCGCAGGCGATCCTCGTTGCCCGCCATGCCGAAGAGACCGCCGCCGCGGCCGAGGCCGAACGCGCCGCCACCGCACAGCAGGAATCCGCCGCCCGCTCGGCCCGGGCCGCGGCCGAGGGCGAGGCCCGCGCCCTCGAGTCCGAATCCGCGGCGCTGGCGCGGCTGGTGGCGCGCGATGCCCGGGCGGGGGGGCAGATGCTCGATCTCGTGACGGTCGCGCCGGGGTTCGAGCGGGCATTGGGCGCGGCGTTGGGCGACGATCTGCTCAATCCCGACGATCCCGCGCCGGGGGCCAGCGGCTGGACCCGGCCTGCCGGCCCGCCTGCCGACCCGCCTGCCGGCCCGCCGCCCGTGCCCGCCCTGCCCGAGGGGGCGGTGCCGCTTGGGCCGCAGGTGACGGCGCCGCCCGCGCTTGGCCCCCGGCTGGCGCAGGTGGGGGTGGTCGCGGCGGCGCGGGGCGACTCGCTCATGCCGATGCTGCGGCCCGGACAGCGGCTTGTCAGTGTCGAGGGCGACCTGTGGCGCTGGGACGGGCTGCGGATCGCGGCGCAGGATGCGCAATCGGGGGCGGCGCTGCGGCTTGAGCAGGTGAACCGGCTGGTCGGGCTGCGCCGCGACCTCGAGGAGGCGCGCGCCCGGGCCGAGGGGGCGGCCCGCGCCCATGACCATCTGGCGGCGCGTCTGGCCGCGCTGACCACGGCCGAGGGGCTGGCCCGCACCGCCCGGCGCGAGGCTGACCGCCTGCTGACCGAGGCGCATCGCCGCACCAGCCGCGCCGAGGCCGACCTGTCCCTGGCCGGGGGCCGGCACGAGGCGGCCGCTGCCGCCGTCGCCCGCCTGACCACGGCCGAGGACGAGGCCCGCGTCGCGCTGGCGCAGGCCGAGGCCGATCTGGCCGCGCTCGAGGATCCCGCCGGCGCCCGCGCCCGCGCCGATGCCGCGCGGCGCGAGGTCGATCGTGCGCGCGAAGAGATGATCGCCCGGCGCGGGGCGGCCGACGATCTGCGCCGTCAGGCCGAGGGCCGCGCCCGCCGCGCCGAGGCGATCGCCCGCGACCGTGCCGCCTGGGCCGGGCGGCGCGCGGCGGCGGCGGGGCGCCGTGACGATCTGGCCAACCGCCGCGCCGGGGCCGGACGCGATCTTGCGGCGCTGCGCGATGCCCCGGCCCGGATCGCGGCCCGCGGCGACGAACTGGCCCGGGACATCGCCCGCAGCGAGGCGCGCGCCACCGCCGCCGCCGATGCCCTTGCCGCCGCCGAATCCGCCCTGCGCGCCGCCCAGACCGAGGAACGCGACAGCGAACGCGCCGCCGCCGCCCGGCGCGAGGAACGCGCCAGCGCCGCCGCCGCCGCCGATTCCGCCCATCTCGCCGAAGAGGAGGCCGCCCGGCGCATCGACGACGAACTCGGGGGGACGCCGGCCACGATCGCCGCCGGCCTCGTGCCCGATCCCGGGACGGTGCCGCCCCTCGCCGCGCTCGAGTCCGAGATCGCGGCGCTGCGCCGCGCGCGCGAATCCCTTGGCGCGGTGAACCTGCGCGCCGAAGAGGACGCCGCCGCGACCGAAGCCGAACACACCATGCTCCTGCGCGAGAAATCCGACCTCGACGAGGCCGTGCGCGCCCTGCGCGGCGGGATCGGCAGCCTCAACCGCGAGGGGCGCGAGCGGCTTCTGGCCGCGTTCGAGCGGGTGAACGGGAATTTCTCGGCGCTCTTTCGCCATCTGTTCGCCGGCGGCGAGGCGCGGCTGGAACTGGTGGAATCGGACGATCCGCTCGAGGCCGGCCTCGAGATCATGTGTCAGCCGCCGGGCAAGAAACTGGCGACGCTGTCGCTTCTGTCGGGGGGCGAACAGACGCTGACGGCGCTGGCACTCATCTTCGCGGTGTTCCTGGCCAATCCCGCGCCGATCTGCGTCCTCGACGAAGTGGACGCGCCGCTTGACGATGCGAATGTCACGCGCTTTTGCGACCTCATGGACGAGATGACGCGCCGCACCGAGACCCGCTTTCTCGTGATCACGCATCACGCCGTGACCATGAGCCGGATGGACCGCCTCTTTGGCGTGACCATGGCCGAACCGGGGGTGAGCCAGCTTGTCAGTGTCGATCTGGGCCGGGCCGAATCGCTGGTGGCGTGATTTCTGGCGGCCTGATCGCAGGTAGCCTTATCGCTGATGGTCCGAGGGCGGCCGAGGCCCGCGTCAGAACAGGCCGCACAGCAGCGCGGCGGCAAGGATGATCCCCCAGACCCGCCAGAGCATCGCCACCGCGCGCGTCACCTCGGCCGCGCCGATGTCGCGGCGGCCGCCGTCGTTGACAAAGGGGAAATCCCGCAGCCGCCCGCCATAGGCGCGCGGTCCGGCCAGCGCCACGCCCAGCGCGCGCGCCATCGCCGCCTCGGGCCAGCCGGCATTGGGCGAGACATGCCGCCCCGCATCGCGCCGGATCGCCCGCCACAGCCCGCGCCCGGACCACAGATGCGGCGCCGCCAGCCACAGAAGCAGCGCCGTCAGCCGCGCCGGGATCAGGTTCAGCAGATCATCGAGCCGCGCCGCCGCCCAGCCGAACGCCTCGTGCCGCGGGGTGCGATGGCCGATCATGCTGTCGGCGGTGTTCACCGCCTTGTAGACAAGGATCCCCGGCAGGCCCGCCACCGCGAACCAGAATACCGGCGCCACCACCCCGTCCGAAAGGTTCTCGGCCGCGCTTTCGATGGCGGCGCGGGCGACGGCCGGTGCGTCCATCGCCCCGGTGTCGCGCCCGACGATCCGCCCGACCACAAGGCGCCCGTCCGCCAGCGACAGCCGCAGCGCCCCCGCCACCGCCGCGACATGATCGGCCAGCGACCGCTGCGCCACAAGGATGGCGACCACCACGACCTCGGCCACCCGCCAGGGCAGCGCCGCAAGGATCAGCCCGAGGATCGCGCCCCCCGCCACCAGCACCGCCACCGCGCCCACGCCGGCCAGACGCCGCGCCCCGCCCCGGTTCAGCCGCGCGTCAAGCGCCGCCACCGCCCGCCCGGCCAGCACCGCCGGATGCGGCCAGCGCGACCAGAGCGCACGCGGCTCTCCGAAGAGGGCGTCGAGGACCAGCGCAAGGCCAAGGGTGAACCCGCTCACGGGGGGATGCCTCCTGTCGTCCGGGGGCTGGCACGGTGCCGCCGGACCCCGGTTGAACCGCAACCCGGCCCGGGGCGCAAGGCCCCTCAGGCGCAAGCGCCCCGATTCGCGCCGGGCCGGTTTTCCGCCCCCGCACGCCCCTCGATCGACCCCCGAACGCCCCCTGCACGCCCTCCGCACGCCCTCCGCACGGGCCTTGGCCCGGCTGCGCGGGCGCCCTCGATGTGGCGCGGCGGCACCAGCGCGCGATTTCCGGCGCCCCCGCCCCGCCGCAACCGCGCCTTGCGGGGGAATGCGGCATCCTGCCCCAAGATCGGCCTTGATTTCCACATGATTGGCCGCATTCTCGGCGGTCGGGGACGGAGGGTGACATGAACGACTATCTGCCCGAGGCGGTGCGCAAGGGGCTCGAGGATGCGCGGCTTGCCATGTTCCGCCGCTCGAGCCGGCTGTGCATCCACGACGGCGACCGCATCCACCGGATCCTGCGCATCTGGGACGGCGGCTTTGCCTTGGGCGCCGCCGACGCACCGCATCTGCGCGGCTTTGTCGATCTCTACGACGGGCCGAAGCATGTCTATCAATGCCTCGTGATCGCCAGCCGCGAAGAAGCGGGCGAGCGCATCTTCGAGTTCAAGTGGAACACCGCCGTCGCCGACCGCGCGCCCGCCGATTACGCCCGCGATCCTGAAACCCCCGCGGCCCTGCTGCCCTATCTGACCTGACGCGGCTCAGGCCGCATCGCGGGCCGCCAGCCGCGCCTCGGCCAGGATCGGCAGATGGTCCGAGGGCTGATGCCCCCGCCCCCGGTCCACCGGCACCAGCCGCAATTCCAGATCGCCCGAATGCGCCATCCGGTCGAGGGCGGCCACCGCGCGGCGTGCCGGAAAGGTGGCCGCCGGCGTCACCAGCGTGAAATGCCGCGCCATCCGCCCAAGGCCACGCATCCGCGACCATTCGTTGAAATCGCCAAGGATCACCGTCGGCCGCCGCGGCAGCCGCTCCAGCGCCGCGCGGATATGGTCGATCTGGCGGCGCCGCGAATGCCGCAACAGCCCCAGATGCACCGCCACCAGCCGCAGCGGGAACCCGCCCTCGATATCGGCGATCACCGCCCCGCGCGGCTCGACCCCCGGCAGGTCGATCCGCTCGACCCGGCCCAGATGCAGCCCGGGCCGCGCCAGGATCGCGTTGCCGTGCCAGCCGATGCTGGGCCCGCCCTGCCCGACCGCCAGCGGCACAAGCCCGGTGCGCTCCCGGATCAGGGCCGGAGCAAGCGCCGCCGGCCGCGGTCCCAGACGGAAATCGGCCTCCTGAAGCGCGATGAGGTCGGGCGCAAGCCCGGCAATCCGGTCAAGCACCCGCCCCGCATCGCGGCGCAGGTCGGTGCCAAGGCCGGCCCGGATGTTGTAGCTTGCGATCCTGAGCGCGTCGGTCATGGCGCCAAGATGGGGGTGCCGCCCCCGTGCCGCAAGGTCATTGCAGATCGCCGAACGCGGCGCGCAGGCGTGCCACCGCCTCGGCCACGCGCGCGCGCGGCGTGGCGAAATTCACCCGCATCCACCCCGCGCCCCCCTGGCCGAAGGCGGCGCCATGGTTCACGGCGATCTTCGCCTCGCGCTCGATCCGGCGCGCGATCTCGGCCTCGTCCATGCCGGTGCCGGTGAAATCCACCCAGGCCAGATAGGTCGCCTCGAGCGGCATAGACCGCACCCCCGGAATTGCGTTCAGTCCGGCATCGAGCAACCGCCGGTTCCCGTCGAGATACACGAGAAGCGCATCAAGCCACGCCGCCCCCCCCGGCGAATAGGCCGCGGGCGTCATGTGCATGCCAAAGGCATTGGGCGAAATCCCCAGCGCCGCCAGCCGCCCGCCAAAGGCCGCGCGCAGCGCCGGGTCGGCGATGGTGACATGGCCGGTATGGGCGCCCGCGATGTTGAAGGTCTTCGAGGCCGAGGTCATCATCACCAGCCGGTCCCCGATCCCCTCGATCAGCGCCATCGGCACATGGCGCTGCCCCGGCATGACCAGATCGTGATGGATCTCGTCCGAGACGAGGATCAGGTCATGGCGGCGCGCGAAATCCGCCACCCCCTCGAGTTCGGCGCGCGTCCACACCCGCCCGCCGGGATTGTGCGGCGAACAGAGGATGAGCATGCGCTCGCCCCCGGTCATCATCGCGTCCCAGCGCTCGAAGTCCATCACATGCCGCCCCCCCTCGATCCCGAGAGGGCATTCCACCACCCGCCGCCCGGCCGCGGCGATGATGCGGGCAAAGGCGTGATAGACCGGCGTGAACAGCACGATCCCGTCCCCGGGCTTCGTGAAGGCATCGACACAAAGCGCGGTGCCGTTCACCAGCCCATGCGTGGTGAACACTTGCGCCGGGTCCACCTTCCAGCCATGGCGCGTCTCCATCCACCAGCCCAGCGCGGCCAGCGCGTCACGGTCGTCCCCGAAATAGCCGTAGATCCCGTGGCGCACCATCGCCTCGAGCGCGGCCTGCACCGGCGCGGGCGGGCGGAAATCCATGTCGGCGACCCACATCGGCAGCCCGTCCCCGGGGCTCACGCCGTAATAGGTCTCCATCATGTCCCATTTCACGCTGTGCGTGCCGCGGCGGTCGATCTCTTCGTCGAAGTTCATCGGGGTTCTCCTTCTTGTCCCGACCATGCCTGTGGCTTCGGCGGACGCAAGGGGTGACGGCCCGCCGCCGGCGGTTGCGAAGGCCCGGCCCCTGCCCTATGTGCAGCGCATGAGCTTGCGTCCCATCCTCCTGCACCCCGACCCGCGCCTCAGGACCGCCGCCCGTCCGGTCGGCGCCATCGACGATTCGCTGCGCCGCCTCGCCGACGACATGCTCGAGACGATGTATGACGCCCCCGGCATCGGCCTTGCCGCGCCGCAGGTCGGCCAGCTCGTCCGCCTCATCGTCATGGACTGCGTCAAGGCCGAGGACGAGGCCCCCCGCCCCATGGTCCTCGTCAACCCCGAGATCACCTGGACCTCGGACGAGACCGGCGTCTACGAAGAAGGCTGCCTCTCGATCCCCGAGCATTACGCCGAAGTGACCCGCCCCGCCGAAGTCGCGGTGCGCTGGACTGCCCTCGACGGCAGCGCGCAGGAGGAACGGTTCGCCGGCCTCTGGGCCACCTGCGTGCAACACGAGATCGACCATCTCGACGGCCGCCTCTTCATCGACCACATCTCGGCGGTGCGGCGCGGCATGATCACCCGCAAGATGGAAAAACTCAAACGCGACCGCGCCCGCGGGATCGAACGGGCCTGAAACCGGCCAACCGCAATCCGGCCATCCGCTCTGCCTGCCCCTTCATCTTTGCCTCAAATACCCCGGGGTCCGGGGCAGAGCCCCGGCCCGACAGGTGACAGATGCGCATCGTCTTCATGGGCACGCCCGATTTCGCCACCACCACCCTCGACGCGCTCGTCGCGGCCGGGCACGAGATCGCCTGCGCCTACACCCGCGCGCCCCGCCCCGCCGGGCGCGGGCAGGCGCTGCGCCCCTCGCCGGTCCATGCCCGCGCCCTCGCCCTCGGGCTGCCGGTCCGCCACCCGGCGACGCTGCGCGATGCGGCCGAACAGGCGGCCTTCGCCGCGCTCGGGGCCGATGTGGCGGTCGTGGTGGCCTACGGCCTCCTGCTGCCGCAGCCGGTGCTCGATGCGCCGCGCCTTGGTTGCCTCAACATCCACGCCTCGCTCCTGCCGCGCTGGCGCGGGGCCGCGCCGATCCAGCGCGCGATCATGGCGGGCGATGCGACCACCGGCATCTCGATCATGCGCATGGAGGCCGGGCTTGATACCGGGCCTGTGCTCCTGACGCGGGAAACCCCGATCGGCGCGGCCGAGACCGCGGGCGAACTGCACGACCGCCTCGCCACGCTTGGCGCCGCGGCGATCACCGAGGCGCTCGACCGCCTGCCCACGCTCGTCGCGGTTCCGCAGGATGATGCCCGCGCCACCCATGCCGCCCGGATCGACAAGGCCGAGGCGCGCATCGACTGGTCCCGCCCCGCCCCCGAACTGGCCCGCCGCATCCGCGGCCTGTCGCCCTTTCCGGGTGCCTGGTGTCTTGCCGGGAACGAACGGCTGAAGCTGCTCTGCGCCACCCCCGTCCCCGGCACGGGCACGCCGGGAAGCGTGCTGGCGGCTGCGCCCGGCGCCTTCACCGTCGCCTGCGGCGAAGGCGCCGTCGCCATCACCCGGATCCAGCGCGAGGGGCGCCGCCCGATGCCCGCGGACGAGGCGCTGCGCGGCCTTGCGCGACCTTCCCGCCTCGACTGACCGGCCTCAGCCGCGCGATTCGCGAAACGGCGCCATGCCTGCGCGCGCCAGTTCGTCGGCGCGTTCGTTCTGCGGGTGGCCGGCGTGGCCCTTCACCCATTCCCAGCGCACCCGGTGCCGCGCCACCGCGGCATCAAGGCGCTGCCACAGTTCCGCGTTCTTCACCGGCTTGCGGTCGGCGGTCTTCCAGCCGTTGCGCTTCCAGCCGTGGATCCATTTCGTGATCCCGTCCTTCACATAGGCCGAATCGGTGACCAGCGTGATCTCGGTCGCGCGCCCGAGCGTCTCGAGCGCGGTGATCGCGGCCAGCAGTTCCATGCGGTTGTTGGTGGTAAGCGCCTCTCCCCCCGAGAGCGCGCGTTCGCGCACGACCGCGCCGCCCTCGCGCGCGACCAGCAGCACCCCCCAGCCGCCCGGCCCCGGATTGCCCGAACAGGCCCCGTCGGTATAGGCAAGATATTCGGCCATGGTCAGTCGGCCGTCCCGCCGCCCCTGCCGGCCCGGATCGCGGCGCGGCGGATCATGCCCCCTCCTCGCGCAGCAGACGCGGCAGGTTGAAGGCGATGTCCTCTTCGGCCGCCACCACCTGCTCGACCGTCACGGCGTGGCGGGCGCGGAAGGCGGCAATCACCTCCTCGATCAGTTCCTCGGGCGCGCTGGCCCCGGCGGTCAGGCCCAGCGCCCGCACCCCCTCGAGCGCGCGCCAGTCGATGTCGGCCGCGCGCTGGACAAGCTGGGCATAGCCGCAGCCCGCCGCGCGCGCCACTTCGACCAGCCGGCGCGAGTTCGACGAATTGGGCGCCCCCACCACCAGCAGCGCCTCGACCTGCGGGGCGATGGCCTTGACCGCGGCCTGACGGTTGGTGGTGGCATAGCAGATGTCCTCGTGACCCGGCCCGGTGATCGCCGGGAACCGCGCCCGAAGGGCGGCGACGATGGCGGCGGTGTCATCGACCGAGAGCGTGGTCTGCGTGGCAAAGGCAAGGCGGGCCGGATCGCGCACCCGGATCGCCGCGACATCGGCGACGGTCTCGACCAGGATCACCTCGCCCTCGGGCAACTGGCCGATGGTGCCCACCGTCTCGGGGTGGCCGGCATGGCCCACGAACACGATCTGCCGCCCCTGCCGGTGCTGGCGGGCGGCCTCGTTATGGACCTTGGTGACAAGGGGACAGGTCGCATCGACCGCGATCATGGCGCGGCGCGCGGCCTCGGCCGGGACGGATTTCGGCACGCCATGGGCGGAAAAGACCACCGGCCGGTCGGACGGGCATTCGTCGAGTTCCTCGACGAAGACCGCGCCCTTGGCGCGCAGCCCGTCCACGACATGGCGGTTGTGCACGATCTCGTGGCGGACATAGACCGGCGCCCCCCATTTGCGCAGCGCCTCCTCGACGATGCGGATGGCGCGGTCCACGCCGGCGCAGAACCCGCGCGGCGCGGCCAGATAGAGGGTGAGGGGCGGCAGGGGGGCAGGTTCCATCCCCCCCAGATAGTCGCCCCCGCGCCGGGGGTAAAGGCAGGCCCGGATCAATCCCACCGACCGCCCCTGCCCGGCGCCGGCCCCTGCGGCCTCAGAGCCCCTGTGCCCGCAGCCACGCGCAGCCTGCCTGATCGCCCGACAGGCAGGCGGTATTGGCGCGCAGGATGTCCACGTAATACTGGCACTGCCGCGGATCGCCGCCCTGGCAGTTCTGGCCCAGACTGGCCAGGTTGCAGGCAAGGGCAAAGCCGGTCTGGCAGGCGCGCTGGTGATAGGGCAGGCAATACTGCCAGTTGGCCGAGGTGGCGCATTGCACCTCGAGGGCATTCGGATCGACCACGTCGCATGGCAAGGTCCGGCCCAGATCGTCGCGGCCGCAGGGCGCGGCGGGGTCGAGGTTCTGGGCGTTTGCCGGCACGAAGCCAAGCGCGGGCGACAGCAGCGCAAGGCAGAACAGGATGGCGCGGAACACAGGCAACACTCCTTCACGGGGTTGACACGGGGCAGGAATACACCCGCCCCCCCTTTCGCGTCCACGGCCTTGCGCCTCGCCTCAGTCCGAGGGCGGCACCACCAGCAGGATGTCCAGATCGCGCGTGGGGGTATAGTCGCTGCGCTCGACCACGAAGGTGGTGGGCCCGGTCCTGTTCACCCCGCTGGCGCAGAGCGAGATGATGTTGCCGGCATCGCCCTTGTCGAGGGTGAGGCGGAAATGCCCGATCGGGCCGGCCCAGGAATTGGCGGTCACGAGGACGTATTGCGTCTCGAACGCGGTGCCCCAGCCGGTCCCGCCATCCTGGTGCAGAACCCGCGCCAGCGCGCGCGAGGTCTCGTCGTCGATGCAGTAGCGGTCACGGTAATCCAGCAGCCAGTCGTTCCCTGCCGACACCGGATGTTCCCACATGAACAGCCCGCCGGGCGGCAGGTTGTCGTATTCGTGATGCACCCGCACCACCGCCCCGGCGGGAAAGGTCTGGCTCCAGTGATAGCGCTGCACCACCGACCAGCGCGGCTCGGCCGGCAGGTCGGTCCAGGCTTCGTCCTCATGAAAGGCGGCCAGCCCGTCGGCCACCAGTTCCGCCCGCGCCGCCGCCGGCAGCGCCATGAGCGCGGCCGAGGCCGCCTCGAGGTCGGGCAACAGCGGCAGGCCATGGCGGCGCAGGATCGCGGTCACGTCGCGGCCGGGCGTGTCGTATTGCGCGGCCGGGTCGCGATCCTCGCTCCAGTCCGGCTCGATCACGGCGATGCGGTCGATGGCCGGGGTCACGGGGATGCCGTCGACCGTGACGCTGAAGTTCACCAGGTTCTCCGGCACCGGCGACTCGGGCAGGTTCATCATCGCGCCCTGCCACATGCCCTCGAGGCTGATCGGCGGCAGGGGAAAGATCACCTCGCCGGTCACGTCGTGGCCGGTCAGGTTGCGAAAGACATAATCGACGCTGATCCGGTCGGGGCCGATGAAGAGATCCTCGCTCTCCATCGCCACGGCATCGGTCTGTGCGAAATGCAGTCCGGTGGCCGACAGCCCGCCAAAGCCGTCATTGGCGGCGGCGGGCTGCGCGGTGGCGGCAAGGACGAGGGCGACAATCGGGGCCAGAGTCGGGGCCAGAATCGGGGCCAGAATCGGGGTCGGCCCTGACGACGGGGGGCAGAATCGGGGCATCGCGGAGGCTCCTCGCGCGGGGTTCGCGGCGATTGTGCGCCCCCTGCCGCGCAAGGCAACCGAAATGATCGGGGGCCGCGGCGCCCCCGGTTCAGCCGTCCTGTTCCTGCGCCTGCGTTTCCGCCGCGGCGGGCTCTGACGCGGGGTCTTCGGCCGGGGCTGCGGCGGGGAAATGGCGCGGTTCGCGCGGCGGGCGGCCGATCACCTCGCGCAACTCGTCGAGTTCGATGAAATTGTCGGCCTGCCGGCGCAGATCGTCGGCGATCATCGGCGGCTGGCTGCGGATGGTCGAGACCACGGA
>JADYZU010000004.1 GCA_020852925.1 Rubellimicrobium sp.
GAATAGCGCGCGACCGGCATCACCGCCGCAATCATCTCGAACAACCGCTGCGTGCGCGCGGCATCCGGCGCCAGCGTGCGGCAACAGACGAATTCCTCGACGATCGAGCCCTGCTGTTCATAGCCGAAGGACAGGAAATCGGCCCGCGTGTCGGGATCGAACAGATAGGGATCGGGGTTGCCCACATGCTCGAACGCGGCCTTGAGCGGATGGTATCCGGTCAGCGCGCGGTTCTGCCATTGCCAGACATGCGTCATCTCGTGGGCCAGCAGCATGACATCGAGAAGGTCGGGCAGTTCTTCGCCGTTCCAGTCGCGGCGGGTGAAATCCGCGGCATAGAGATCGTCGCGCACATGCACCGACTGAAACAGCGCCATCGCCCCCGGGGTCGAGAGGAAGGGCGTCTCGCGCGGGGGAAACAGCCGCTCCTGACAGGTCAGGCGCGGGCGCGGCGGCACGCGCACCGGCGCGCCTTGGGCCAGCCCGTCGTGGATGCGCACCGCTGACGGATCGAGCGTGTCCCCCTGCACCGTGTCGAGAAAGGCGCGTTCGGACGGGGTGAGCGGCCGGCCCGTGCACCCCGCAAGCAGCAGCGCCGCGACGGCGGCAACGGCAGCGGCAGCCGTGACCGCGTGGCGGGCGGGGGGGGCCTCAGACATCCACATCCTCCACGAAACGCGCGTTCTCCTGGATGTACTGGAACCGCATTTCCGGACGCTTGCCCATCAGGCGTTCGATCAGGTCGGCGGTCTCGCCCGGTTCGTCGTCGTGCAGCGTCACGCGGATGAGGCGGCGGGTCGCCGGGTCCATGGTCGTTTCCTTCAGATCCTTGGCGTCCATCTCGCCCAGGCCCTTGAAGCGCTGCACGTCGATCCGGCCCTTGGCGCCAAGGCCGCGCGCCAGCCATGCCTCCTTTTCGGCGTCGTCGGCGACATAGACCCGTCGCGCGCCCTGCGTGAGGCGATAGAGCGGCGGGCAGGCCAGGTAGAGATATCCGCGCTCGATCAGCGGGCGCATCTGCGTGAAGAAGAAGGTCATGAGCAGGCTGGCGATATGGGCGCCGTCCACATCGGCATCGGTCATGATGATGACCTTCTCGTAACGCAGGTCGTCGATGGCAAAGCGCGATCCCATGCCGGTGCCCAGCGCCTCGCACAGGTCGCTGATTTCCTGGTTCTGGCCCAGCTTGGACGAGGCCGCGCCAAGCACGTTGAGCACCTTGCCCCGCAGCGGCAAGAGCGCCTGCGTCTCGCGCCGGCGGGCGCCCTTGGCGCTGCCTCCGGCCGAATCGCCCTCGACGATGAAGATTTCCGTGCCCTCGCGCGATTTGGCGCTGCAATCGGTGAGCTTGCCGGGCAGGCGCAGCCGGCGCGTCGCGCTCTTGCGGGCGGTCTCCTTCTCGGCGCGGCGGCGCAGGCGTTCCTCGGCGCGCAGCACGAGGAAATCGAGGATCGCCGCCGCCCCCTTCGGATCCGAGGCCAGCCAGTTGTCGAAATGGTCGCGCACCGCGTTCTCGACCCAGCGCGCCGCCTCTTCGGTCGAGAGGCGGTCCTTGGTCTGGCCCACGAAGGACGGCTCGCGGATGAACACCGACAGCAGCGCGCAGCCCCCCGAGGCCAGGTCGTCGCGGCTGATGTCGGCGGCGCGGCGGTTCTTCACCAGTTCGCCATGGGCGCGGATCCCCTTGAGGATCGCGGCCCAGAACCCGGCCTCATGCGTGCCGCCTTCGGGGGTGGGGACGGTGTTGCAGTAGGAATGGATGAACCCGTCGCGCAGCGCGGTCCAGTTCACCGCCCATTCGACCGAACCCGGCACGCCGAATTTCTCCTCGAAGCCGACCTTGCCGGCAAAGGGCCGCTCGACCTGGGTTTCGGTGCCGCTGAGCGTGTCGGTCAGATACTGGGCCAGGCCGCCGGGGAAATGGAAGGTGGCCTCGAGCGGAGTTTCCCCGTCCTCCACGGCGGATTTCCAGCGGATCTCCACACCCGAGAACAGATAGGCCTTGGAGCGGACCATCTTGAACACCCGCGCCGCGCGCAACTGCTGCGAGCCGAAGATCTCGGCATCGGGGTGGAAGGTGACCGAAGTGCCGCGCCGGTTCGGCGCCGGCCCGACCCGCGTCACCGGGCCAAGCGGTTTCCCGCGCGAGAATTCCTGCGCGAACAATTCGCGGTTGCGCGCCACCTCGACCCGCATGAAGTCCGAGAGCGCATTCACCACCGAGGAACCGACCCCGTTCAGCCCGCCCGAAGTCGCATAGGCCTTGCCCGAGAACTTGCCCCCCGCATGCAGCGTGCACAGGATCACCTCGAGCGCGCTCTTGTCGGGGAACCGCGGATGCGGGTCCACCGGGATGCCGCGGCCGTTGTCGCGCACGGTGATGCCATGATCGGCGTGCAGTTCCACCTCGATGCGGTTGGCGTGGCCGGCCACCGCCTCGTCCATGGCATTGTCGAGGATCTCGGCAACCATGTGATGCAGCGCGCGTTCGTCGGTGCCGCCGATATACATGCCCGGCCGCTTGCGCACGGGTTCCAGCCCCTCGAGCACCTCGATCGAGGCGGCGGTATAGCTGTCGGTGCCGGAAAGAAGGTCGTCGGCCATGGAATCCGTCTTTTCAGGATGCTGTCGCCACGCAATGTGGACGCGATGGCGGCCGGACGCAATCTGTTGTCCGTGCCGGCCCCGCCGCCCCCCTCAGGGGCGGGCGGGTTCGGCCAGGCGGCGTGCCCACATCGCCTTGAAGGCCGGGCGCGACTGGCAGCGCGCCAGCCAGCCGGCGATGGCGGGCCAGGGGGCAAGGGCCGCGGGTTCGGCGGTGGCGTAGCGGATGATTTCGGCCATGTTGATGTCGGCCACGCTGAAACGTCCGCCCACCATCTGCCCGTCCCGCGCCAGATGCCCCTCGAGCACGGCCAGCGGCCGGGCAAGGCGGGCCAGAAGCGCGGCGATCCCGGCGCGGCCCGCGTCGGTCTCCTGGCGTCCCTCGCCGTGAAGGGTCTGAAGCGCGAGGGCCGCGTCCTCGATCGCGGTGGCGCCGTAAAGCGCCCAATGTTCCATGAGCGCGTTCTCGCCCTCGTCGCGCGGGCCAAGGTCGCCGCCCCAGCGGCGTGCCATGTGCAGCGTGATCGCCAGCGATTCCCCGAGGATCAGGCCGTCGTCGTCGAGGACCGGCACCGTTCCGGCCGGGCTGATCGCCAGGAAGGCGGGCGAGCGGGTGTTGAGCGGCGCCTCCGGCGCCAGCGGATCGTCGATCCGGTAGGCCTGCCACACCGGCACGATGTCCAGGTCCAGCCCGATCTCGCCGGCAAGCCAGAGCGGGCGGGTCGCGCGGCTGCGCCAGGTTCCGTAAAGTCGCGGCATCGGGGTCACTCCTGAGGGGCGTTTGCGGATGGGTCGCAGGACCGGGCGGCCCCGTCAACCGCCGTCAACCGCCGCGCGCGGCCGGCGGCTCTGGACGGGACGGGGCGGGGCCTGTATTCGGGCGCGATGGAGAACAGGACCGGATCAGACGGGACGGGGCGCGGCCTCGGACAGGAAGCGCGCGCGCTGGTCGTGCTCGGGCTGCCGCTTGTCGGCAGTTCGGTCGCGGGATTCCTGATCCACATGACCGACATCGTGCTGCTTGGGCGCTATGACGTGGTGGCGCTGGCCGCGGCCACGATCGCGAGTTCGTTCTTCTTCAACATCTTCATCCTCGGCGCCGGGTTCGGCAATGCCGTCCTGCCCCTCGTGGCCGAGGCGGTGGCCGCCGGCGACGACACCCGCGCGCGCCGGGTCACGCGCATGGCGCTGTGGCTGTCGCTGGCCTTTGCCCTGCTCACGCTGCCCCTGTTCTGGAACGGCGAGGCGGTGCTGCTGGCCGTGGGCCAGCAACCCGAGGTCGCGCGGCTGGCGCAGGATTTCCTGCGCATCGCCATGTGGGGCATGTTCCCCTGGCTGGCGGTGAACGTGCTGCGGGCCTGGCTGTCGGCGCAGCTTCTGACGCAGGTGCAGCTGTGGGTGACGCTGGCGGCGGTGCCGGTGAACGGGGTGCTGAACTACGGGCTGATCTTCGGCGCCTTCGGTCTGCCGGAACTGGGGATCCGCGGCGCGGCGTTCGGGTCGCTGGCGGTGCAGGTCGGCACGCTGGCGGCGCTGGCGGGCTATGCCGCCTGGCGCCTGCCCGAGGCGCGGCTCTGGCAGCGGCTGTGGCGCGTGGACGGGCCGGCGATGCGCGACGTGTTCCGGCTGGGCTGGCCGATCGGGGTCACCTCGCTGTCGGAATCGGGGCTGTTCACCGTGTCGGCGATCATGATGGGCTGGATCGGCACGCTCGAACTGGCGGCGCATGGGGTGGCGCTGCAACTGGCGGCGCTGACCTTCATGTTCCATGTCGGCATGAGCCAGGCCGCGACCGTGCGCGCGGGCGGGGCCTATGGCCGGCGCGACCGGGCCGAGCTGACGCGGGTCGGGCGGGCGGCGGTGGTGGTGGCGCTGAGCTTCAGCCTCGTGGTGGTGATGGCCTTCCTCGGCTTCAACGAAGAGCTGGTCGGCCTCTTCATCCGCGCCGACGATCCCCGCCGCGAGGGGGTGGTGGCGGTCGGGGCGCTTCTGCTCATGTTCGCGGCGCTCTTTCAGTTCGCGGATGCCGGGCAGATCGTCGCGCTGTCGCTTCTGCGCGGGGTGCAGGACACGCAGGTGCCGATGTGGCTGGCCGCCTTTGCCTATTGGGGGGTCGGGGTGCCCGCCGGCTATGCCCTGGCCTTTGTGGCCGGGCTCGGGCCTTCGGGGCTGTGGCTCGGGCTGACGGCGGGGCTGGCGACGGCGGCGGCGCTGCTGATGCTGCGGTTCTGGGGCCGGGCGATCCACGGGGTGGCGATGGAGGGGGCGGGTGTTTGACTGGATCTCGGGCCTGATCGAAGTCGCGGGCCTTGCCGGGGTCGGCTTTCTCATGCTGGCCGAGAACGTGTTTCCGCCGATCCCGTCGGAACTGATCATGCCGCTGGCGGGCTATCTGGCGGCGCTGGGGCGGATGGACCCGGTCCTCGTGGTGCTGGTGGGAACGCTGGGGTCGGTGCTGGGCGGGCTGGTCTGGTACGAACTGGGCCGCGCCCTGGGGCGGGAACGGCTGCTGCGGCTGGTGGCGCGCTGGGGCTATCTGGCGACGATCAGCGTCGCGGAAACCGAGGCCGCGCTGGCCTGGTTCGCCCGTGCCGGCGGCTGGACCGTCCTGGCCGGGCGCCTTGTGCCGATGGTGCGCACGCTCATCTCGATCCCGGCCGGGCTGGCCGGGATGGGGCGGGGGCGGTTTCTTGCCCTTACCGCGGCGGGCAGCGCGATCTGGGTCTCGGCCCTGACCTTCGCGGGCTGGATCCTCGAGGCGAATTATGCGCGGGTCGAAGGCTGGCTCGATCCGGTGACGACGGTGCTTCTGGCGGCGGTGGTCGTCACCTATGTCTGGCGGATGCTGCGGATGCGCGCGCGCCGCCCTGGCGACGGCGGGCGCTGAGGCGCCCTAATCGGCCGCGTCGCCCGTGTCGCCCGCGCCCAGCCGGTCGGCCTTGCGCCGCACCAGGACGCTGCGCAGGTCGTGCATGGCCATGAGCAGCGGATCCGTCACCTCCTCGAGATCGGCATCCGAGGCGCGCGACTGCGCCCATTGCGCGGTCAGGTTCAGATGGTCGATCGCCCGGTGGATGTCGTCGAGCGTGCGCCGCGCCAGCACCGCCGCGCGCCGTTCAAGCCAGGCCCTGATCGCCGCCGTATCGGCCGGCGACAGCGTGCGTTCGCCCTGCGCCCGGATCTGGCCGTTGTTCACGTTCACCGTGGCGATCTGCTCCATGTCGATGCGCCGCTGGCGGTTCGCGGTATCGACCCGGAACACGGTCGCCCCGTTCTCGCGGGTGCGGAAATAGTAATCCGGCAGATCGCCCGGCATCTGGTCCCTCGTGACGGCACTGGTCCTGCGGGCAGCCTAGCGAAGCCCGCCCGGGCAGGAAAGCGGAACCTGCGCCCCCGGGTGCGCCCCCGGGCGAGACCTCGGGCGCGGCCCCCGAACCCGCCCCGCCTGCCTCAGCGCAGCGCGGCGCAGAATTCGGCGATGCGGGTGCAGGCGTCGATCAGGGTCGCGTCGGCGGCGGCATAGCTGATGCGGAAGTTCGGCGAGAGCCCGAACGCCGCCCCGAACACCACCGCCACCCCGGTCTCGTCCAGCAGGGCGGCGGCGAAATCCTCGTCCGTGGCGATGCGGCGGCCTGCCGGGCTGGTGCGGCCGATCAGGGCCGAGATGTCGGGATAGACATAGAAGGCGCCCTGCGGCACGGGGCAGGTGATGCCCGGCGCCGCGTTCAGCATCGCCACCACCAGATCGCGCCGCCGCTGGAAGGCCGCGCGAAAGCCCGGCAGGAAATCCTGCGGCCCCTCGAGCGCAGCCAGCGCCGCCCATTGGCTGATCGAGGAGGGATTCGAGGTCGATTGCGACTGGATCACCGCCATGGCGCGGATCAGATGCGCCGGCCCCGCGCCATAGCCCAGGCGCCAGCCGGTCATGGCATAGGCCTTGGAGACGCCGTTCACGATCAGCGTGCGCTCCTTCAGGCGCGGCTCGACCGCGGCGGGGGTGGCAAAGGCCAGTCCGTCGAAGATCAGGTGTTCATAGATGTCGTCGGCCATCACCCAGACCTGCGGATGCCGCAGCAGCACCTGCGCCAGCGCCGCGATCCGGTCATGGTCATAGGCCGCGCCCGAGGGATTGGAGGGCGAATTCAGGATGAGCCATTTCGTCCGCGGCGTGATCGCCGCCTCGAGCGCCTCGGGCGTGATGCGAAAGCCGGTCCCGGCGCTCGAGGGCAGGATCACTGGCGTGGCGCCGGCCAGGCGGACGATGTCGGGATAGCTGACCCAGTAGGGCGCGGGAATCAGCACCTCGTCGCCGGGATCGAGCGTGGCGAGAAGCGCGTTGAAGATCACCTGCTTGCCGCCCGAACCGATGCTGATCTCGGCCGGGTCGTAGGCGAGGGCGTTCTCGCGCGCGAACTTGGCCGCGACCGCGCGTTTCAGTTCGGGGATGCCGTCGACCGGGGTGTAGCGGGTGCGCCCGGCCTCGATCGCGGCCACGGCGGCGGCGCGGATATGGGCGGGCGTGTCGAAGTCCGGCTCTCCGGCCGAGAGCGCGATGATGTCGCGCCCCTCTGCCCGCAGGTCGAGCGCGCGCCCCGTGATCGCCACCGTGGGCGAGGGCCGGATGCGGGCAAGGGCGGCTGAGAGCAACGGCATGGTCGGGTTCCGGGGCCTGGGCTGTGGCATTGGCTGCACCCGCGTGTCATAGGGGCGCGGGGCACCTGCGGCAAGGAGGGGGCGATGGAAACCGCCGAGGCACGGCTTGGACGGCTGCGACTGCGCTCCATGCGCCGCGGCATCCGCGAGATGGACCTGATCCTGACAGATTTCGCCGGGCGTCACCTGGCCACGATGACCGAGGACGAGATCCGCGCCTATGACGCGCTTCTGGCCGAGAACGACCACGATCTCTATGGCTGGATCCTCGGGCTTGAACCGGCGCCCGCGGCGCATGGGGCGCTGATCGGCCGCATCGCCGCCTCGGCGCGCGCGCTAGGCGAAAGGGGGCGCGACGGCACGGGCTGAGGGCGCGGGATTTCTGCTGTCGGGGCGGCGCTCTTAACCCCTTCTTCGGGACTTTCGGTCCAGGAAGGGGCGGGCGGGCAGAAAGGAGAGATGAATGAGCGTCCATTCCCGGATAGACCAGACCCGCCTTGCGGCGCGCGATGCCAGTTTCATCACGAGCTATCTCGAGGCGCTGACGCTGGTGGAGCGGCTGCACCGCCTGCTGCTCGATGTGATCAAGGACGAATTCGAGCGGCTGGGTGTGCGCGAACTGAACGCGGTGCAGGCGCTCCTGATCTTCAACATCGGCGAGGCGGAGGTGACGGCCGGCGAATTGCGCAGCCGCGGCTATTATCAGGGCTCGAACGTGAGCTACAACCTGAAGAAACTGGTCGAGATGGGCTACATGCATCATGAACGTTCGGAAATCGACCGCCGGTCGGTCCGGGTGCGCCTGACCGAGAAGGGGCGGCGCATCCGCGAAGTGGTGGCGCGGCTGTTTTTCGGCCATGCCGAAGGGCTGATGGCGCGCGGGGTGCTCGACCTTGACGGGATCGACCTGATCACGACCTCGCTCAGGCGGGTGGAGCGCTACTGGAGCGACCAGATCCGCTATATCTACTGAGGGCGCCGGGCGGCAGGCCGGGCAGGGGGGCTCTGCCCCCCCACGGCCCTGCGGGCCTCCCCCCCGGGATATTTGCGGACAGATGAAAGGCCATCACAGCCAATGTGCCTGCACCGTGCTGTCCCAGCCCTGGGTCCAGTGGCCGCCTTCCTCGATCAGCGGGCGTTTCATCAGCAGCGGGTGGCGGCAGAGCAGATCCGCAGGCGGGGCGGCGCGGTCGCCGGGCGCGAGCGCGCGCCAGGTGGCCGAGGCGCGGTTGATCGCGCGTTCGCCCGAGAGGGCGACGATGCGCGCCGCAAGCCCGGGCGCGATCCCGCCGGAGCGCAGGTCGATGAACTCGACCCGGTGCCCGGCGGCCTCCAGCGCGGCCAGCGCCTTGCGCGTGGTGTCGCAACTCCTGATCCCCCAGAGCCGCATGTCATTCCTTCCGGTGGCGGCCGCGCCGTCCGGGGGCGCGACAGATTGGCAGTGGACTTTTCGCGACGCAGGATCATCCTGCCTTCGGGTCCGCGGAATGCAAGCCCCGCGCGCCCGGCACGGCACCGCCGGCCGCTGCGGGCCGGCCTTGAGCAGGAGTGGGAAATGCCTGGCGGCACGGTCAAATGGTTCAATACCACCAAGGGCTACGGGTTCATCGCCCCGGACGGCGGTGGCAAGGATGTGTTCGTGCATGTCTCGGCGGTCGAACAGGCCGGGCTGACCGGGCTGGCCGACAACCAGAGGGTCGAATTCGACCTGATCGAGGGCCGCGACGGGCGGCAGATGGCGGGCAATCTCAGGAAGGCGTGAGGGGCGGCTGTTCGCCCCATTCCTCCACGAATTCGCGCCATTCGCCGCGCGACAGGCCGGAGTCCTCGAACGCGACCACTTCGCCCGCGAGGCGGCGCCGCAACAGGGCGGCGGCGCGTGCCGACAGGGTGAGGCCGCCCAGGCGGTAGTCCTCGAACGCGGCCCAGGCATGCGGAACCCAGTCGCGCACCACGGTGCAGATCGCCTCGGCGTAGACGCGGATCTCGTATTGGGCGTGGCTGTCGGCGCGCAGCCGCAGGAAGTGGAACAGATTGTGGAGGTCAACCTTCCAGTACCACTGCGTGTAGATGTTGGCCGGCAGGTTCATCCGCGCCAGTTCCCGGGCCAGACCCTGCTGGCCCTCCTGGCTGATCATGGCCTCGTAATGGTCATAGGCACGCGCCGCGTCGCCCTTGAGCCAGTCGAGCACCCGCGCCGCTTCATCATTTGTCAGGGTTTCGCCTCTACCCTGGTTGTTGACGGAGGATTGCGCCGCAAGGGAGGAGGGGTCGGGAATGTAGAATTCACGGTCGAGGATGGAGTAGCGCGCCGAATATTCGTTCACATTGGCGGTGCGGTGGCGGATCCACTGGCGCGCGACGAACATCGGCAGTTTCACATGCAGCTTCACCTCGCACATCTCGAACGGGGTCGAGTGCCAGTGGCGCATGAGGTAGCGGATCAGGCCCTCGTCCCCCTGCACCGATTTCGTGCCCCGCCCGTAGGAGACGCGCGCGGCCTGGCAGATGGCGGCATCGTCGCCCATGTAATCGACCACGCGGACGAATCCGTGGTCGAGCACGGGAATCGGGCGGTAGAGATGGGCCTCCATCCCCGGGGCGACGGCACGCAGCGTCGGGCGCGGGGTGGCGCGCAGGGCCTCGGTCTCGGCGAGTTGATCTGGGGTGAGGGGCATGGCGGTCTTTCGGCGGATTGGGGGCGCGTCCGGGGCCGGCCCGAGGCCGGCACCGCGAGAGGTAATCATCCGCGCCCGGTGGTGGCAATGCGGTGACATGGCGACCGGGCCCGCCACAGGAGGGAAAGGTGCAAGATTGACACGCCGGACGGCGCAAACGATCATCGAAGGATAACAACGGGGATCCGGCCGGACGAACGGGGCGGTCGGACATGCGGGCAGGCGGAGCGGGTCATGTGGCGTCACGTTTTTCTGACGGTCTTTCTTTCGGTGTCGGCGTTGTCGCTGACCGCCTGCGGTGACGGCAATCCCTTTGATCCGCCCGATGACGGGGGCGGAGGTGGCGGCGGCAGCGGTGGCGGCGGTGATGATGCTGCGGGTGGTGACAACCCCGACGGCGGCGGGCAGACGCACAACCCGATCCTCGACACCGGCACGCAGCGCCCGACCGGCGGCTCCACGCCCACCCCTTCGGACGGCAGCATCACCCGCCTCGAGGCGGCCAACGATTCCGGCGGGGGGCTGGTCAGTTCGGTGACCTACAACGCCCGGCGCGACCGGTTCATCGTCGACGGCCTCGGCTTTGACGGGGCGAACACCTATTCGCGCGGTGACCCGGTCGGGTCGCTTGGCGGCGCGACCCAGACCTATGCGGTCTACGAGGCCGACATCACCGTGGACGACATGCTGACCGGCAATCCGATCGGTCAGATCGCCCCCTACCGCGCGATCTACGGCGTCAGCCGCAACAATACCTCGGCCACCGACGCGCGGCCACGCAGTTCCTTCGCGATCGTGCGGACCGGGGGCTATGTCGATTACGGGTTCGGCGGGTTCCTTTATGCCCGCAACGGCGGTGTCACCCTGCCGCAGGGGCCGTTCGGACCCGACAGCAGCGCGCAGGCGGTCTTTGTCGGGGATTACGCGGGGATGCGGGTCTTTGCCGGGCAGGGGGGGCTGGAATACACGACCGGCCGGGTGCAGGTCTCCATTGATTTCCGTGACTTCAACTCGGGCGCGGCGGTGCGCGGCACGATCAGCGACCGGCAGGCCTTTACCGGAGACGGGGCCGAGATCCTGCCCGGAACCAACCTTGACGACCACCGGATCCTGCTGCCGGATGTCGGTTTCGTCGTCACTGCGGGGGGCCCCGTGCTGATGCCCAATGGCGAACTTGCCGGCAATGTCGCCTCGCATGTGCGCGACGGCAGCGGCAATCTGGTGCCCTACGAAAGCGGCACCTATTACGCGGTCATCGCCGGCGACATGACCGACCGCAACGACGGCGGTGAAATCGTCGGCATCGTCGTCATGACTTCGGAGGATCCGCGCGTGGACGGCGTGACCGCGCAGGAAACCGGCGGCTTCATCGTCTACCGATGAAGCACACCCTTCTTGCCGTCGTGCTGCTTGCCCTGGCCTGTGCCGGGGCAGGGGGCGGGCCGGTGGCGGCGCAGGCCGAACTCACCCCCGATGAGATGCGCGCCGCCACCGTCGCCGCGTTCGATTCCGGGGATTTCGCCCGGGCCGAGGCCTATGCCCGCGCGCTCCTGCTGCGCGATCCGCAGGACCGGGTCGCGCTGGGCGTCATCGCGCAGCTTGCCCTGGGCGCGGGGGATCATGAGGCCACGCGCGCGGCGGCGCTGGCGATCTGGCGCAGCGGGGCCGGGCGCGACGACAGGTATCAGGCCGCGCGCCTCATCGCCTGGAGCGATCTGCAGGCGGGGCACCTCACGCGCGCGCGGCTGTGGTTGCGCCGGGCGCTGCTGGTGGCGCCCGATGCCACGGCCGCCGCCGCCACGGCCGCCGATTACCGCGCGCTGCGGGACGAGGATCCGCTGTCGTTCCGGTTCGACCTCGGGGTGAACCCGTCGGACAATGCCACCGGCGGGACGGATGTGGACCTGATCCGCGTGAACGGGGTGCCGCTGATGTTCGGCCCCTTGCCGCTGAGCCCTGATCCGGTCGATCGCGCCTGGTCGGGGGTGGCGCTGTCGCCCTCGTTCACGCTGTCCTACCGGCTGCACGAATCGCCCGCGGCGCGCAGCCGGGTCTGGCTGGCGGGGCAGGGGCGCTGGGTGGTGCTCTCGCCCGAGGCGCGGGCTGCCCTCGAGGGGGTGCAATATCAGGGGGTGCCGATTGCCGACCGGCATTTCTCCTATTGGCAGGCGACCGCCGGGATCGAGCACGAGATGGCGCGCGCGGACGGCGCCCTGACCCTTGGCGCCGATCTTGGCCGGGTCTGGCAGCGCGGCGAACCGAGCGAGGACATCGCCGGACTGTCCCTCGACCGGCGCTGGCAGATCGGCGAGGACGGGATCTTCGCCCTCGGGGCGCGGATCGAATACCATCTGGCGGCCAGCGGGGGGGACAGCGATTCGCAGCGCGCCACGCTGAGCGCGCAGCACATGATCACGACCGCGGGCGGCTGGGGGCTGCGCAGCGATCTTGCCCTGACGCATGCGGCATCCGCAACGGCAAACGCGGTCTTTGATCGTGTCAGCCTGGCCCTGGCGGCGACACCGCCCGCCTTCCTGCCCGGCATCGACCTGAGCGCGCGGCTCTCGGCGACGGTCACGCTCTATCCCGACTACCGCTTTTTCGAGCCGGTGCCCGGCGGGCGCGAGGATCGGCGCCTCGCGCTGGGGGTCGATGTCGGACTGCCGCGGATGTCCTGGGCAGGGTTTTCCCCCGCGATCGAGATCGAGGCCCATCGCACCACGAGCAACGTGAACCAGTACGAGACCGGGGGCGTGACGGTGAACCTTGCCCTGCGGTCGAATTTCTGATCCGGCTGCATCCGCAATCCCGCGAATGGAGGCAAGAATGGCCCTGACCTACCTGCATACCATGGTCCGTGTTCTCGACCTTGAACGGTCGAAGGCGTTCTACGAACTGCTCGGCCTGCGCGAGACGCGGCGCTACGACAACGAAAAGGGGCGTTTCAGCCTCGTGTTCATGGCGCCGCCGGGGCAGGAGGATTGCCCGATCGAACTGACCTGGAACTGGGACGGCGACAGCGGCCTGCCGTCGGACAGCCGCCATTTCGGCCATCTGGCCTATGAGGTGGACGACATCTATGCCACCTGCCGGCATCTGATGGAGAACGGCGTGACCATCAACCGGCCGCCGCGCGACGGGCACATGGCCTTTGTGCGCTCGCCCGACAATGTCTCGATCGAACTGCTCCAGGCCGGAGAAGCGCTGGCTCCGGCGGAACCCTGGGTCTCGATGCCGAATACGGGGCATTGGTAAGGCGCTGACGACGCAAAAAAATCCCGGACGGCACAGGGGGGCCGCCCGGGATCGGGCAGGGGCGCGCTCAGGCGACTTCGCGCAACCCGGCCTTTGGCGTGATGCCTAGGGCGTGGCAGATGTCGCGGCTGAGATCGGGGCGGTTCAGCGTGTAGAAGTGAAGCTGCCCCACCCCTTCGGCGATCAGGTTGTCGCAAAGCTGGGTCGCCACCGCCGTGGCCAGCAGATCGGTGGACCCCCCGGCCTCGGCCCGGTCAAAGGCGCGGGCGATGGCCGGCGGGATCGAGGCGCCGCAGGCAGCGGCAAAGCGGCGCGTGCCTTGCCAGTTTTCCACCGGCAGGATGCCGGGGATGATCGGCACGGTGATCCCGGCATCGGCGCAGGCATCGCGAAAGCGCAGGAAGGTCTCGGCGCGGAAGAAGAACTGCGTGATCGCCGCGCTCGCCCCGGCGTCGATCTTGCGCTTGAGGTGGTCGATGTCCTGGCGCTGATCCGCGGCCTCGGGGTGGCGTTCGGGGTAGGCGCCGACGCGGATCGTGAAGCGGCCGCTGGTCGCCAGCGCGGCGACCAGCGCCGTCGAATCCGCGAATCCGTCCGGATGCGGCTGGAAGGCGCCCGCGCCCCGGGGCGGGTCGCCGCGCAGCGCCACGATGTCGGTCACGCCCGCATCGGCATAGGCATCGGCGATCGCCAGGGTTTCGGCGGCGGTGGCGGCGACGCAGGTCAGATGCGCGGCGACGCGCAGCCCGCTGGTGCGGCGGATCGCCGCCACCGCCTCGTGGGTGATGGCCCGGGTCGTGCCGCCCGCGCCATAGGTGACCGAGACGAAGGCCGGGTCGAGCGGCGCCAGTGCGGTCACGCAGTCCCACAGCCGGAACGAGGCCTCGAGGTTGCGGGGCGGGAAGAATTCGAAACTGACGGCGGGGCGGGACATCGCGGCTCCTTCGGGTTGGTCCGGCCCTTGTTTCACGCGCCGTTGCGTGAGACAAATTCATAATATTCACATTCAACATGAGGATCGTTCATGCATATCGAGCTGCGCCACCTGCGCACCCTCAGCGCGATCCACGACACCGGCAGCCTGGCCCGGGCGGCGGCAGCGCTGAACATGACGCAATCGGCGCTGTCGCATCAGATCCGCGGGCTCGAGGAGCAGGCCGGCGTCGAACTGTTCGTGCGCAGCACCCGGCCGCTGCGACTTTCGGCGGCGGGGCAGCGGATGCTGGCGGCCGCAGAGGACATCCTGCCGCGCATCGCCGCGCTCGAGGAGGAGTTTTCCGGTCTGGTGTCGGGGCGGGCGGGGCGGCTGCATATCGCCATCGAATGCCACGCCTGTTTCGAATGGCTGTTCCCGGTCCTCGAACAGTTCCGCCGCGCCTGGCCCGAGGTCGATCTCGACATCCGCCCGGGCCTTGCCTTTGACGCGCTGCCGGCGCTGCGGCGCGAGGAGGTGGACCTGGTGATCTCGTCCGACCCCGAGGATCTGCCGGGCATCGAATTCCTGCCGCTGTTCGATTACGAACCGGTGGTCGCGGTTGCGGCGCTGAACCCGCTGGCGGCGAAGGCGGCGGTCGAGGCCGTGGATTTCCGCGACCAGACCCTGATCACCTATCCGGTGGACCGCACGCGGCTTGACGTGTTCTCGCAACTGCTGACCCCGGCGCGGGTCGAGCCGGCGGCGCTGCGGCAGGTGGAACTGACGGCGATGATCCTGCTGCTGGTGGCCTCCAACCGGGGGGTGGCGGTGCTGCCGGACTGGGTGGTGCGGACCGAGGGGCGCAGCCCCGACCTGGTGACGCGCCGCCTGACCACCGGCGGGATCACCCGGCGGCTGCATGCGGCGGTGCGAAGGGCCGACGCGGGCCGCCCCTTCGTGTCGCATCTGGTGCGCCTCGCGCGGCAGGAGGCGGTGAAGCTCCAGCGTGGCGCGCGCGGCGGCGGCGGGGATCAGCGCCGCTCGATCCCCACGTAATCGCGTTCCTCCGCGCCGAGATAGAGCTGCCGCGGCCGCCCGATCTTCAGTTGCGGATCGGCAAGCTGTTCCTTCCACTGCGAAATCCAGCCGACGGTGCGGGCAACGGCGAAGATCGGCGTGAACATCGAGGTGGGGAACCCCATCGCCTCGAGGATGATGCCCGAGTAGAAATCGACGTTGGGGTAGAGTTTCTTCTCGATGAAATACTCGTCCTCGAGCGCGATCCGCTCCAGTTCCTTGGCGACCTTCAGCGTCTCGTTCTCGTGGATGCCGAGCACTTCAAGCACTTCGTCGGCGGATTCCTTGAGCACCTTCGCGCGCGGGTCGAAGTTCTTGTAGACGCGGTGCCCGAACCCCATGAGGCGGAACGGATCGTTCTTGTCCTTGGCGCGGGCGATGAATTCGGGGATCCGCTCGACGGTGCCGATCTCGCGCAGCATCTCGAGACAGGCCTGGTTGGCGCCGCCATGCGCGGGCCCCCACAGGCAGGCGATGCCGGCGGCGATGCAGGCAAAGGGATTGGCGCCCGAGGACGAGGCAAGGCGCACGGTCGAGGTCGAGGCGTTCTGTTCGTGGTCGGCGTGGAGCGTGAAGATCCGGTCCATCGCCCGCGCCAGCACCGGGTTCACATGATAGGGTTCGGCCGGCACCGAAAAGCACATGTGCAGGAAATTGGCGGCGTAGCTGAGTTCGTTCCTGGGATAGACGAAAGGCTGCCCCAGCGAATACTTGTAGGCCATGGCCGCGATCGTCGGCATCTTGGCGATCAGGCGGTGCGCCGCGACCTCGCGCTGCGCGGGATCGTTCACATCGGCCGAATCGTGGTAGAAGGCCGAGATCGCCCCGACCACGCCCACCATGGTGGCCATCGGATGGCTGTCGCGGCGGAACCCACGGAAGAAGAAGTGGATCTGCTCGTTCAGCATGGTGTGGCGGGTGATGATCCGCTCGAAATCCTCGAGTTCGCGCGGCCCGGGCAGGTGCCCGTACAGCAGCAGGTAGCAGACTTCGAGATAGTGCGAATCGTTGGCAAGCTGGTCGATCGGATAGCCGCGATGGGTGAGGATGCCCTCTTCGCCGTCGATGAAGGTGATGGTGGAATCGCAGGCCGCGGTCGAGGTGAAGCCCGGATCGTAGGTGAACACGCCCGCCTGGGCATAGAGCTTGCGGATGTCGATGACATCGGGCCCCGAGGTGGGCGAGAGGATCGGCAGTTCGTAGGTCTTGCCGTCGATGGTCAGCGTCGCTGTCTTGGCTTCGGCCATGTGGTCCTCTTTCTGGCACCGCCGCGCGCCACCGGGGCGCTGCGGCGTCTGGCTTCCTGTCACTCCTGCCACACAGGAATGACCAAATCGTTTCATCCGGCCGCGTCCGTCAGCCGCGCCAGGGTTTCCTCGCGGCCCAGCACGAGCATCATGTCAAAGACGCTGGGCGAGACGCTGCGTCCGGCAAGGGCGGCGCGCAGGGGGCCCGCGAGCTTGCCCAGTTTGGTTCCCTGCGACTCGGCCACCGCGGCGACGACCGCCTCGAGACTGTCGCGCGCCCACTGTGCATCTTGCAGGCGCGGCGTCAACACGGACAGTATGCCACGGGATACCGAATCAAGCGCCACCGCCGCCGCCCCCTCCGGGACCACCGGACGCGATGTCAGGACAAAGTGCGCCTTTTCAATGAGTTCCGGGAAGGTCTTGGCGCGTTCCTTGAGGCAGTACATGGCCCGCGTCAGGTCGGCCTGCTGCCGGTCGCTCAGCGGCGGGGCGCCGGTTGCGGCGAGATAGGCCCCGATCTCGGCCACCAGATCCGCATCGCCGGCGGCGTTCATGTGCAATCCACACAGATGTTCGAGTTTCTTCAGGTCAAAGCGCGCCGGGCTCTTGCCGATCCCCTCGAGGTCGAACAGGCGGCGCGCGTCGGCGTCGGTCATGTATTCGGTATCGCCATGGCTCCAGCCCAGCCGGGTGAGATAGTTGCGCATCCCCGCCGCCGGATAGCCCATCGCCCGGTATTCGGCCGCCCCGGTGGCGCCGTGGCGTTTCGACATCTTCCTGCCATCCGGCCCGAAGATGAGCGGCACATGCGCCATGACCGGCACCGGCCAGCCCATCGCGTCAAAGATCATCTTCTGGCGAAAGGCGTTGGTCAGGTGGTCGTCGCCGCGGATGATGTGGGTCACGCCCATGTCGTGGTCGTCCACCACCACGGCCAGCATGTAGACCGGCGTCCCGTCCGAGCGCAGCAGCACCATGTCGTCCATCTGCTCGTTGGCGATGGTGACCTCGCCCTGCACCATGTCGCGGATGGTCTGGCTGCCGTCCTGTGGCGCGCGGATGCGGATCGCATGGGGCGCGTCGGGGTGGCTGCTGTCGGGCGCATCGCGCCAGGGGCTGCGAAACAGGGTCGAGCGGCCGGCGGCGCGCGCCTCCTCGCGGAAGGTCTCGATTTCCTCCTGCGTCGAGAAGCACTTGTAGGCCTTGCCCGCCGCCAGCAGGGCGTGGGCCACTTCGGCGTGGCGGGCGGCGCGCGCGAACTGGCTGATCGGCTCTTCGTCCCAGTCAAGGCCAAGCCAGGTCAGCCCGTCAAGGATCGCCTGCCGGTTCGCCTCGGTCGAGCGGGCGCGGTCGGTGTCCTCGATCCTGAGCAGGAACCGGCCGCCCCGGCCGCGCGCGAACAGCCAGTTGAAGAGCGCGGTGCGCGCGCCGCCGATATGAAGCTGCCCCGTGGGCGAGGGCGCAAAGCGGGTGACGACGGGGGGAAGGGACATCGCTCTGGCTCCTCGCGGCCTGGGTTCTTAACCTTTCGCTAACCGATCCGGGCGAATGTGGCCGGGATGCGGGCGCGCGCCTGCGATAGCCCCGGCGCAAGGACAGGACAAGTGGAGGGCAGGGGATCGGCAGCAGAGGCGGGGGCGTGGCCCCACCGCGAATCGCCAGGGCCGTGGGGCGGGCCGTGGCGCGGGTTGCGGCGCGGGTTGCGGCGCAGCGCGGCGGCAGTGGCGACGGTGCTGCTGGCGCAGCGCGGGCATCTGTTTCCCTGGGTGGCGGTCGCCTTTGGCGGCGGAATCGCGGCCTATTTCGCGGTGCACGGCGAACCGGGGCCGGCGGAACTCGGGCTGGTGGCGGCGCTGATGGTCGGGGCCTTCGCGCTGGTGCGGGTGGCGGGCGCGGCCTTCGGGCCGCTGGTCCTCGGGGCGGGTCTGGTGGCGGCGGGGTTCCTCCTGGCGGCGGCGCGCGCGCAGATGGTTGCGGCGCCGGTCCTCGACTTCCGCTATTACGGCCCGCTCGAGGGGCGTATCGTCGAGGTGGACCGTTCGTTCGCCGATGCGCCGCGCCTCACCCTCGACCGGGTGGTGCTGGCGGGGGTGCCGCCGGCGCGCACGCCGGCGCGGGTGCGGGTGACGTTGCAGGGCGACCAGCGCTGGCTCGATCCGGTGCCGGGGACGGTGGTGATCCTGACCGCGCATCTGGCGGCGCCGAACGGCCCGGTCGAGCCGGGCGATTTCGATTTCCGCCTGCCGGCCTGGTTCGCGGGCCTTGGCGCGGTGGGCCATGTGAACACGCCGGTCCTGGTCCTGCACCCGGCGCAGGGGGGCGCGGCGCTCTGGCTGGCGCGGGTGCGGATGCGGCTGTCGGCGGCCCTGCGCGCCCTGGTGCCGGGGGATGCGGGCGGGCTGGCCGCGGCGGTCATCACCGGCGACCGGTCCGGCCTGTCGGCGGGCGCCTCGGGCCTCATGCGCGACGCCAACCTCTATCACCTCGTCTCGATTTCCGGGATGCACATGGGGATGCTGGTGACGCTGGTGTTCGGGCTGGTGCGCGGCGCGATCGCGCTGGTGCCGCCGCTGGCGCTGCGCGTGCCGGCCAAGAAGGTGGCGGCCCTGGCGGCGCTGCCGGTCGCGGCCTTCTATCTGGCGCTGGCGGGGCGCGACGTGGCGACCGAGCGCGCCTTTGTCATGGCGGCGGTGATGCTTGGGGCGATCCTGCTCGACCGGCAGGCGCTGTCGCTGCGCTCGGTGGCGATCGCGGCGCTGATCGTGCTGGCGCTGCGGCCCGAGGCGCTGCTCAACGCCGGGTTCCAGATGTCCTTTGCCGCGGTGGTGGCGCTGGTCGCGGCCTTTGGCGTGCTGCGGGTGGCGCCGCGCGCGGGGGCGCGCTGGCGCTGGCTGATCCCGGCGCTGCTTCTGCTGTTCTCGTCGCTGGTCGCGGGCACGGCCACCGCGCCCTATGCGGCGGCCCAGTTCAACCGCGTGGCGCATTACGGGCTGCTGGCCAACCTGCTGGCGGTGCCGGTCATGGGCATGGTGGTCATGCCGGCGGCGATCCTGCTCTTGCTGCTGGCGCCCTTCGGCCTTGCCGAACCGATGCGCAGCCTGACCGAATGGGGCTGTCGCTGGATCCTCGGGGTGTCGGAGCGGATCGCGGGCTGGAGCGGCGCGGTCAGCGCGGTTCCCGCGCCGCCGGGCTGGTTTCTCGGGGTGCTCACCCTGGGGGCGCTGTGGTTCGTGCTGTGGCAGGGCCGGGGGCGCTGGCTGGCGGTGCTGCCGCTGGTGCTGGCCTTTGCCGGATGGGCCACGGCGGCGCGGCCGGTGCTGCTGGTCTCGGCCTCGGGCGGGATCGCGGGGGTGCTGGGCGCGGGGGGGCGCGCCCTCTCGCGCGGGACGGGCGAGGGGTTCGTGGCGTCGAACTGGCTCGAGAATGACGGCAATGCCGGGACACAGGCCGCGGCGCCGCTGATGCAGGCCCGCGGCCCGCGCCTTGCGCTGGCCGATGTGGCGGGCGTCACCCTGATCGCGCTGCGCGGCGAGGGCGAGGCGCGCGCCCTTCAGGGCTGCGGCGGGGCGGATCTGCTGGTGGCGGACGTGGCGCTGGAGCCGGAGATCGGGCCGGAGAATGGGCCACAGATCGGGCCGCAGATCGGGCCGCAGATCGGGCCGCAGATCGGGCCGCAGATCGGGCCACAGATCGGGCCACAGATCGGGCCAGCAGGCGGGGCGCGGTCCGGCCGGCCCTGCCTGGTCCTCGATGCGCCGGCGCTGCGGCGGATGGGGGCGGTGGCGGGCTGGCCGCTGGCGGGGGGGGGCCTGCGCCTCGTGCCGGCGGAATGGCATGCCGGCGCCCGCCCCTGGACCCGCGCCGGCCGCCGGGGCGAGGAGCCGCCCGCACCCTTCGACCTGCGGCCGGGGACGCGGCCCTAGTAGCTGCGGATCAGGCCGACAAGACGGCCCTGCACCCGCACCTGATCCTCGCGGAACAGGCGGGTGGGATAGGCCGGATTCGCCGCCTCGAGCGCGATCATCCCGTTCTGGCGGCGCAGGCGTTTCAGCGTGGCCTCGGCCTCTTCGACGAGGGCCACGACGATGTCGCCGTTGTCGGCGGTCGCGGTCTCGCGGATGATGACGA
>JADYZU010000005.1 GCA_020852925.1 Rubellimicrobium sp.
CGCCGAGAAGGCGAAGATCGAGCTCTCGTCGTCGCAGCAGACCGACGTGAACCTGCCGTACATCACGGCCGACGCGAGCGGCCCGAAGCACCTCGCGGTGAAGATCACGCGCGCCAAGTTCGAGAGCCTGGTGGAAGACCTCGTCGAGCGCACCATCGAGCCGTGTCGCGTCGCCATCAAGGATGCGGGCGTGAAGCTCGCCGACATCGACGACGTGATCCTCGTCGGCGGCCAGTCGCGCATGCCGAAGGTACAGGAGAAGGTGCAGGAGTTCTTCGGCCGCGAGCCGCGCAAGGACGTCAACCCCGACGAGGCGGTGGCCATCGGCGCCGGCATCCAGGCGGCGGTGCTCAAGGGCGAGGTGAAGGACGTCCTGCTGCTCGACGTCACACCGCTCTCGCTCGGCATCGAAACGCTCGGCGGCGTGATGACCAAGCTCATCCAGAAGAACACGACGATCCCGACCAAGGCGACCAACGTCTTCTCGACCGCGGACGACAACCAGACGGCCGTCACCATCCACGTGCTGCAGGGCGAGCGCGAGATGTCGCGCGACAACAAGAGCCTCGGCCAGTTCAACCTCACCGACATCCCGCCCGCCCCGCGCGGCATGCCGCAGATCGAGGTGACCTTCGACATCGACGCGAACGGGATCGTCTCGGTTTCGGCCAAGGACAAGGGCACCGGCAAGGAACAGAAGATCACCATCCAGGCCTCGGGCGGCCTCTCGGACGACGACATCGAGAAGATGGTGAAGGACGCCGAGGCCCATGCCGAGGACGACAAGAAGCGCCGCGAACTCGTCGAGGCCAGGAACCAGGCCGAAAGCCTGATCCACTCGACCGAGAAGTCGATCAAGGAGCATGGCGACAAGGTCGATCCCTCGGCGATCGAGGCGATCGAGCTGGCCATCGCCGCGCTGCGCGACGAACTCGACACCGAGAACGCCGGCAAGATCCGCTCGGGCATCCAGAACGTCACCGAGGCGGCGATGCGCCTTGGCGAGGCGATCTACAAGGCCCAGGGCGCCGAGTCGGGCGGCGATGAGGACGGACCCCAGGGCCGCGGCGCCGGGGACGACGACATCGTCGATGCCGACTTCGAGGATCTCGGCGAAGACAAGCGCCGCAACTGAGCGTCCCGCAGAACAGGGGGCCGGCCGGATGACCGGCCCCTCTCTTCTTGCCCCGTGAGGAAGGCAGCCCATGGCTAAGCGCGACTATTACGAGACGCTCGGCGTGTCGCGGGGCGCAAGCGCCGACGAGATCAAGAAGGCCTTCCGCAAGAAGGCCAAGGAACTCCACCCCGACCGCAACGCCGACAACCCCGAGGCCGAGTCGCAGTTCAAGGAACTGAACGAGGCCTATGACATCCTGAAGGACGACCAGAAGAAGGCCGCCTATGACCGGTTCGGCCATCAGGCGTTCGAAGGTGGCACCGGGGCAAGTGCCGGGCCGCGCGGCGGATTCCGCGGTCAGGGTGATTTCGCCAGCGCGTTCTCGGACGTGTTCGACGACCTGTTCGGCGATTTCATGGGCGGCCGCGGCGGTGCGGGCGGCGGACGGTCGCGGGCCACGCGCGGGGCCGATCTGCGTTACAACCTGCGCATCACCCTCGAAGAGGCCTTTGCCGGCCTCCAGAAGACCATCACCGTCCCGACTTCGGTCGGCTGCGATTCCTGCCACGGCACCGGCGCCGAGGGCGGGGCTGAACCCCTGACCTGCCCGACCTGCGGCGGCATGGGCAAGGTCCGGGCGCAGCAGGGATTCTTCACCGTCGAGCGCACCTGTCCCACCTGCAACGGCCTTGGCCAGACCATCAAGAACCCCTGCCGCACCTGTCACGGTGCCGGGCGGGTCGAGAAGGAAAAGGCCCTCTCGGTCAACATTCCCGCCGGGGTCGAGACCGGCACCCGCATCCGCCTTGCCGGCGAGGGCGAGGCCGGCCTGCGCGGCGGACCGACGGGCGATCTCTACATCTTCATCGAGGTGCGCGACCACGCGCTGTTCCAGCGCGACGGCGCCAGCCTGTTCTGCCGCGTGCCGGTCAGCATGGCGACGGCGGCGCTGGGCGGCGACATCGAGGTGCCCACGATCGACGGCGGCAAGGCCCGCGTGCGCATCCCCGAAGGAAGCCAGTCCGGCCGGCAGATGCGTCTGCGCGGCAAGGGGATGCCGCAGTTGCGCGGGCGCGATACCGGCGACATGCTGATCGAGCTTTCGGTGGAGACGCCGGTGAACCTGTCGCCGCAGCAAAAGGATCTGTTGCGCGAATTCGATCGCCTGTCCGAGGCCAACAATCCGCAAAGCGCCGGATTCTTCAAGACGGTCAAAGGGTTCTGGGATTCGATGAAAGGCTGAGATCCGGCGGGGATCCGGCGGAGCGGTCCCTGCGGGATCAACCCTTTCTTAACCTCGCCATGCGAGGCTGCGGTCATGACCGGATCGCGCCCCTCTTTTGCCGAAGCGCCGCTACCCTTCGCGGAATTCGGCCCCGCCCCCCCCGCCGGGGACGAGGCCGGGGGTCTGCCGCTCGGGGCAGGGCGGCTTCCGTCCTATATCGCGGATCACCGCAGCCGTCTGCGGTCCCGCTTCATGGAGGGGGGCGCGGCCGCGCTTCCCGATTACGAGATGCTGGAACTGGTCCTGTTCCGCGCGATCCCGCGGCAGGACGTGAAACCGCTGGCGCGGCGGCTCATCGACCTGTTCGGTGACTTCAATCGCGTCCTCTCGGCCCCGCCGGCGCGGCTTCTGGCGGTGGACGGAGTCGGGCAGGCGGTCCTGTGCGAGTTGAAACTGGTCGAGGCCGCAGCGCATCGGCTGGCGCGGTCACGGGTGCTGCAGCGCCACGTCATCAGCAGTTGGGATGCGGTGGTCGATTACTGCCACACGGTCATGGCGCATCGCGATACCGAACAGTTCCGCGTGCTCTATCTCGACCGCAAGAACGTGCTCATCGCCGACGAGGAACAGGCGCGCGGCACGGTCGATCATGTGCCGGTCTACCCGCGCGAGGTGGTGAAACGCGCGCTCGAGCTCAATGCCTCGTCGCTGATCCTGGTGCATAACCACCCGTCCGGCGATCCGACGCCGTCCGACTCGGACATCGCCATGACGGCGCAGGTCGAACAGGCGGCGCAGGCGCTGGGCATCACGCTTCACGACCATCTGGTGATCGGCAAGTCGCGCGAGTTGAGCTTTCGTGCGCGGGGCCTTCTGTGATGGCGGCGGGGCTGGCCGGTCAGGCCGCGCCTGCGCCGCCGTCGTCAGTTCGCGGCAAGGTGGATGTCGTTCAGCATGCCCGACAGGACCAGAAATTCGCCCTCTGCCGCGCAATCTGGCATCGGCAAGGCGAGGTCGAGCGTGACCGGCGCCTCTCCGGGGGCGATCTGGATGGTCTGCGCTGCCACATCACGCCCGCAGTTGAGCGCCGTGACTTCGGCCTCGACGGTGAGCGCGACATCGCCACTGTGCCCGGCGTCGCCGGGGGCCAGGGTATAGACCTGCGCGAACAGCGGTTCCGGCGCGGCCGGATCGCCCAGTTCCATGAGGAACCCGCCCTCGTTCTCCAGCAATGCGGCGGGCGTGCGCGGTGCCTGGGCCCAGACATGACCGGGGCTGCCATAGTCGGCCCCGAATTCGCGGACATGGAGCATCAGCCCCGAATTGCCCTGCCATTGCAGCACCGCCCGGTCGAGCGTGGCGATGTCCGGTGCCGGGACCACCGCGGCCGCGCCGGAACCTCCGGTGACATCGGCCAGGAACACCGCCGGATCCGCAAGCGCGGGCACCGTGACCCCGACCTTGCCCGCCGCATCGGTGAGCGCCGAGAACATCATGCCCTGATGGTGGAACGTGACCCGGGCGAGGGGCGCGCAGGGGGCATCGAGATCGAGATTGACCAGTGCCGCCGGCAGCACGGTTGCCGTCATCGTCGTGCGGCATTCGTCTGCGCCCGCAGGTGCTGCGGCCACTTCCTCGATGGACGGGGCCGGGGTTGGCGCGATGGCCTCCGGGATCGGCTCGGATGTGACGGTCAGGGTCGGGGAGGAAATCCCATGCGGTGGCACCGTGTCTGAAACCGCCTCGGGCACTATCGCGGACAGGTCGGCGCTGGCCAGATGCGTGCCGGCCGGAAGGTCGATCGCCGCGGGCATGTCCGGAACCGCCGCCTCGTCAGGAAGGGTGCGCGCCGCCGTGCTATCGGGGCCGGCGCGCAGATCGGCGGGGGGCGCCTGCAACACGGCCGGCATCGGATGGTCCTCGAGCCCGCCCCCGAGCCGCGGCGAAGGCGTGGCCATGGCAGCGGCCGCAACCTGGGTCGTTGCCCCGGACGCGGTCTGCAATCCGGGCGCCGCGGGCCCCGCAGGGCCAAAGCGCGCGGCGAGGACATCGCCGTTCTGCATGACAAAACCGATGCCGAGCGCAACCGAAAACGTCCCTCCGGCGACGGCCAGCTTGCGGATTCGGGACATGACCTGATTCCCTTTCACACCAACTGTGAAACAAATCGCCTGCAATCCGGGCCGGGGGTGGACGCGCGCGCGGAATCTTCGCGGCGTGATTGCGGCGCAATCGGGACGTTGACCTGCCCCCCAAACGCGGGCATGAGGGCCGCGCCCGGCCCCGTAGCTCAGCTGGATAGAGCGTCCCCCTCCTAAGGGGAAGGTCACACGTTCGAATCGTGTCGGGGTCGCCAGTTACAGCCGACGGTCACGGCAGCCGGTCAGACCGCTCCGGGCCAGGTGTCGCCCACGCGATAGCCGCGCGGGAACGGGTCGTCTGGGTCAAGAACCAGTTGACGCAGGTCCGTGACCCAGGCCCGCCCCCGGATTGTCGGGATGATCGCCGGCGTGCCCGCCAGATCGGCGGTGCCCTCGATCCGGCAATGAAAACGGGTGCCGATGATCGATTCGCCGATGAACCGGTCGCCGGTCTTCATCTGCCCGCGTGCGTGCAACACCGCCATGCGCGCGGAACAACCAGTGCCGGTGGGCGACCGGTCGAGTTTGCCGGGCTCGATCGCCACGGTGTTGCGGCCCACCTTCACCCCCTCCTCGTCGCGCAGGGGCTGCGTGAACTGGCAGAAGGACACATGCCGCCAGTCGGGGTTGAGCGGATGCGCGAATCCCGCCTGTTCGGTTGCCGCGCGGGTGAGTTTCATGCCCGCCGCGGTCAGATCGGCGGCCTCGTCCGGCGTCAGGCCAAAGCCAAGGCGCGCAGCATCGACCAGCACGAAACTGTCGCCGCCATAGGCGATGTCGACGCGCAGCGTGCCCATCCCCTCGACCTCGATCACGGCATCGAGGCGGTGGACGAAACTGGGGTGGTTGGTGATCCGGACCGACCGGGCCTTGCCGTCGCGGCATTCGGCGACCACTTCGACCAGGCCGCCGGGGGCCTCGATGGCAAAGCGGGTCTCGGGTTCCTGCATCGGCACGATCCCGGTATCGAGAAGCACCGTCGCCACGCAGATGGAATTCGACCCGGACATCGGCGGGGTATGGACCGGCTCCATGATGATGAAGCCGGCGGCGGCGCGCGGATCCTTTGGCGGCACCAGCAGGTTCACATGCCGGAACACGCCGCCGCGCGGTTCGTGCAGGACGAAATCGCGCAGGGCACCGTCGCGCGCGATCCAGCGCGACTGTTCCCAGAGCGTGTCGCCGGGCGGGGGCGTGACGCCGCCGGTGATGACATCGCCCACTTCGCCCTCGGCGTGACAGCCCACGATCTGGATCACCCGCCCGCTGCGCATTCCGGCCCTCCTTCGACGCGACTCTTGCGCACTTCACATAGCAGGGTCCGTCACCGCCCGACATGGCCCGTGGTGCGGCCTGAGCGGGCCGGCATCGCCGGCCGCGCCGCGCAGGAGATCGGCAAGTTCCCGGAACCGTGCCGCAAGCGGGTTGGTGCGGCGCCAGACAAGCCCGATCATGCGTTCGGGGCGCGGTTCGGGCAGACGGGCGATGGCGACGGGTGCGCCGCGCGTCTCGACCGCGACGGCCATCTGCGGAATCAGGGTGACGCCGATCCCGGCGCCCACCATCTGCACCAGGGTGGTGAGCGAGCTTCCCTCCATCAGGTCGCGCGCGCCCCTGCCCGGCAGGTTGCAGAACGACAGTGCCTGATCGCGAAAGCAATGCCCTTCCTCGAGGAGGAGAAGCCGCATGGTGCGCAGCGCCTCGGGGCCGGGCACCGGCCGGTCGGCATCGGCAGTCGGGCGGACAAGGACGAATTCCTCGGAGAACAGCGGACATTCCGCCAGCGCGGGTTCCGAGACCGGCAGCGCGACGATGGCCAGGTCCAGCCGCCCCTCAAGCAGGCCCTCGACCAGTTTTTGCGTCACCGCCTCGCGCGGGCGCAGGTCGAGGGCGGGCAGGTGCCGGCCGAGTTTCTGGATGATCCGCGGCAGGAAATAGGGCGCGATGGTCGGGATCACCCCGAGGTCGAGCCGCCCGGACAGCGGGCCAGCCGCCGCGCGCACGAGGTCGGGCAATTCGCCCACCGCAGCAAGGATCGCCCCCGCGCGCCCGGCCAGTTCCTCGCCCGTGGCGGTGAGGGCGATCTTGCGCGTGCCCCGCTCGATCAGCGGCGCGCCAAGGATCGCCTCGAGTTCCTTCATCTGGAGCGACAGCGCCGGTTGCGAGATGGCGCAGGATTCGGCGGCGCGGCCGAAGTGGCGGTGCCGGGCCAGCGCATCGAAATAGCGCAGGTGGCGCAGGGTGATCTGATCCATAAGCTATGCATATCATTGCGATCAGGAAATGAAAATTCCAATTATCGAATTGCCGTGATAGGACAGGCCAAGGGACTCGGCGCGACGCCCCGGCGGGCGCCCAGAGAACACCTGACCCAAGCGGATCGGAGGATGACATGGACGGAGACGGAAAACCCGCCGGCAAGTGCCCGGTGATGCACGGCGCGCTGACGGCCACCGGCAGCAGCGTGATGGACTGGTGGCCCGAGGCGCTGAACCTCGACATCCTGCACCAGCACGATTCCAGGACGAACCCGCTGCCCGGATTCGACTACCGGCAAGAGGTGACGAAGCTGGATTTCGACGCGCTCAAGGCCGATGTCACCGCGCTGATGACCGACAGTCAGGACTGGTGGCCGGCGGACTGGGGCCATTACGGCGGGTTGATGATCCGCATGGCCTGGCATGCCGCGGGCACCTATCGCATCGCCGACGGCCGCGGTGGCGCCGGAACCGGGAACCAGCGGTTCGCGCCGCTCAATTCCTGGCCGGACAACGTCAACCTCGACAAGGCGCGGCGTCTGCTGTGGCCGGTGAAGAAGAAATACGGCAATCGTCTTTCCTGGGCGGATCTCATCATCCTTGCAGGCACCGTCGCCTATGAATCCATGGGGCTGAAGACCTATGGATTCTCCTTTGGCCGGGAGGACATCTGGCATCCCGAAAAGGACATCTACTGGGGTGCCGAAAAGGAATGGCTGGCGCCGTCCGACCACCGCTACGAGGATGTGGCCAACCCCGCGACGATGGAGAACCCGCTTGCCGCAGTGCAGATGGGCCTCATCTACGTGAACCCCGAGGGTGTGAACGGCCAGCCCGACCCGATCAAGACCGCGGCCCAGATGCGCGAGACCTTTGCCCGCATGGCGATGAACGACGAAGAGACCGTGGCGCTGATCGCCGGCGGCCATACCGTCGGGCGCACCCACGGCAATGGCAAGGCTTCAGATGTCGGCCCCTCGCCCGAAGGCGCGGCGATCGAGGCGCAGGGCCTTGGCTGGATCAACAAGGGGCGCGGCGTGGGCCGCGATACCATGAGTTCCGGGATCGAGGGCGCCTGGACCACCCACCCCACCACCTGGGACGACGGCTATTTCCGCCTGTTGCTGGGCTATGACTGGTGGATCCAGAAATCCCCGGCCGGCGCCTGGCAATGGGAACCTGTCGGCATCGCCGAAGAGGACCGGCCGGTCGATGTCGAGGACGCCTCGATCCGCACCACGCCGATCATGACCGATGCCGACATCGCCGTGCGCTTTGATCCGGCCTATCGCAAGATCGCCGAGAAGTTCCGCAACGATCAGGCCTGTTTCAGCGAAACCTTCGCCCGCGCCTGGTTCAAGCTGACCCACCGCGACATGGGGCCGCGCACGCGCTATATCGGCCCCGAGGCTCCGGTCGAGGATCTGATCTGGCAGGATCCCGTTCCCGCCGGCCGGCGCGACTATGACGTGGCCGCGCTCAGGGCTGCGATCGCGGGTTCGGGCCTGTCGCTGTCGGACATGGTTGCCACCGCCTGGGATTCGGCCCGCACCTTCCGCGGGTCGGACTATCGCGGCGGCGCCAATGGCGCGCGCATCCGTCTGGCCCCGCAAAAGGACTGGGAGGGCAACGAACCCGCGCGCCTCGCGCGCGTCCTTGCCGTGCTGGAGCCGCTGGCGGCGGGGGTCGGCGCCTCGGTCGCGGACGCCATCGTTCTGGCCGGGAACATCGGTGTGGAACAGGCCGCGCGCACAGCCGGTTTCGCGATCGAGGTGCCCTTTGCCCCCGGTCGCGGCGATGCGACGGCCGAGCAGACCGATGTCGAATCCTTTGCCGTGCTCGAACCGGTCGCGGACGGGTTCCGCAACTGGCTCAAGCAGGACTATGTGGTGGCCCCCGAAGAGCTGCTGCTTGACCGGGCGCAGCTCATGGGGCTGAGCGCGCCCGAGATGACCGTGCTCATGGGCGGGATGCGGGCGATGGGTGTCAACCACGGCGGCACCGCGCATGGCGTCCTGACCGACCGGCCCGGCGCGCTGACGACCGATTTCTTCACCACGCTGACCGACATGCGCTATCGCTGGGTTCCCAGGGACGGCGGTCTTTACGACATCGTCGAGCGCAAGTCGGGCCGGACCGTCTACACGGCGACGCGGGTCGATCTTGTCTTCGGGTCGAATTCGGTGCTGCGCGCCTATGCCGAGGTCTATGCCCAGGACGACAACCGCGAGAAGTTCGTGCACGACTTCGTCGCGGTCTGGGTGAAGGTCATGAACGCCGACCGGTTCGATCTGGGCTGAGGCCGGGCCCCGCCCGGGGCACCCGGCTGCGGAAGATCAGAAGGCGGGGCGCGCAATGGCGCCCCGCCTTTTCACATGGCGATGATTCGCGAAAAACGGGAGAGTTGATGCATGACTGAACAACCACGACGGGGAGAACCCCACAGACCCGCCACCGGAGGCCCGTCAGTTCCATTGTCGGCGGCCTGCCGGGTGTCGGACAAGTTGTCACAACCCCCTGCCCCCATGACGATTTCACGCAAATTGAATCGCGCGCTTTAATCAAGTTGGATGAATCCGGCTTTTCCCTGAAGCAATTCGTGATAGGTTTCATCTGCATTGATGGTCCCCCCGCATGCGGAGATGCAAGTGTTCCATGGTCCGGCATTTTCCGATGCACCCCCCGAGATGGCGGTGCGCCCCGCAGCCCCGATGAGGAACGGCACGCTCGGGTTCCGGTTTTTCAAGCGCGGGTTCGACTTCGTGATCTGCCTCCTGCTCCTGCCGGTTCTGTTGGTGACGGTTCTGGTGCTGCTGGCGCTGAACCCGATGTTCAACCGGGGGCCGCTGTTCTATACGCAGGACCGGATGGGGCGCGGCTGCCGGCCGTTCCGGGCGATCAAGTTCCGCTCCATGACCCGGGCCCCCTCCATCGACCGCGGGCCATTCGACGCGCTGGAACAGGACCGCATCACCCCGCTGGGCCGCATCCTGCGCAAGACGCGCCTGGACGAAGTGCCGCAGATCCTCAACGTGTTGCGCGGCGACATGAGCCTGATCGGCCCCCGCCCCGATTATCTGGCGCATGCGCTGGTCTATCTGGAAACCGTGCCGGGCTACCGTGAACGCCATGCGGTGCGGCCGGGGATTTCGGGACTGGCGCAGATCGTGCATGGCTATGTGGACGGGCACGAGGGTGTCCTGCGCAAGGTCAGGGCGGATCTGCATTATATCGAGAACGCCTCGGTGCGGCTGGATCTGTGGATCGCCTGGCGCACCTTCATCACGGTGGTCGGTCGCCGCGGCGCCTGAACCGGCGCGCGTTTACCGATTCATAGGGCGGATGTGGTTTCTGGGCGTCAGGCGGCGGGTCTGGCTGGCGTGTCCGGGGGAACGACAGATGGCGAATGACAGGTCGGCACTACTCGATCAGATGATCGAATTCGCGATGGAGGAATTGCTGTCCGGCAATGACCTGCGTCGGCGGCAGATGGTGCGCCGCATGGTTCAACTCTGGCCGCGCGAAAGCGCGCTGTCGGTGTCCTTTGCCCTGACCTCGGCCACGGCGGCGATCGAGGATGCCTTTGGCGCCGCCGCCGACGTGGATCCGGTGGTGCCGCTCGGCTATCGGCTGTCGGCGCTGGTCGCGGCTGATTCGCATGCGGTGCAGGCGCTGGGGCAGGTGCCGGCACTGGCCGAGGATCTTCTGCATTTCTGGCGCCGGGTCGATCCCGCCTTTCTGCGCATCCCCTGAAGGCGCGGCGCCCGCCGGTCTCAGACCATGCGGATCACGCCCTTGTCGATGGCAAGCATGTAGCCGCGCCGGGCGATGTTCTTGACCAGAAGTTCGCTCACCATCTGGTTGCCCAGGGTATCGCGCAACCGCTTGATCCGGGTGGCACCCGCGGCCTCGTCGCAATCCGACGCGTCGCGCCCGGAAATGACCGCCTCGATCTCGGCGCCCGACAGAACCTCGTCATCCATGCGCGCCTCGGCCAGGACGGACAGGGTCTCGATCGCGGCCTCGGTCAGCTTGAATTCGAAGTTGTTAAGATAGACGGTGTTCTGGTCGCGGCTGATGATGAGGGAATTGACCTCGATCCCCTTCCTCTCGATCTGGCCCATGCGCCGGTTCATGGCGATGAGCATGACCAGGAACGCCACCGCGGCGATCAGCAGGGCGGTGGCGAATACCAGAAGCACGAAGATGATGAGCCGGTAGGAAGAAAACACCGCCTCGAACTGTGTGCCCGACTGGGCGAGGATCTCGAGCAGGCGGATCTCGGCCGGGGTGATCAGGTTGCTTTCAAGGAACAGCCGCTCGACCCGGGCGTTGAAGGCGTTGGCGTCGGGCAGGTTCACCAGCAGCAGGATCCCGGCAAGGGCAAGAATCGCCACGATGGCGATGATTCCGCCGATCACCACCCGGTTGCCGACCTGGCGGGCCTCAATAGCGGAGGAAGTATTCGCCTGCACTTGCCCGTCTCCCCTCCAGCCCCGATTCGTCGAACGTGCCGACAATCTCGAGCAATTGCCACCCGTCCGATGCCAGCCGCGGTGCCAGTTCCGCATATGCATCATCGGGGGTGCAAGCGCCAAGGATTTCGGCCACGCCATATTGAAGCTGAAGGGGGTTGTCCTTCTTGGCCTTGTAATCGGCATAACAGCCGGCCTCGGCCGAGGTGACGGCCGCGACGAACAGGACAAGAGAGGCAAGGAGCGTGCGTGTCATGGTGCCCGAACAAGGCACGAGATCGGCGTGATATTCAATAACCTCCCGTCGCTGGCCCCGGGGCCCGCGATGCGCGGGGCCTGTTATCGCCTGTCCGCCGGGATGGTGGCATCCTGTGCGGGCGATCCGGCCCCCTGTTCCCGGGATGACGGATCCGCCGGACCCTGCCATCGCCCCGGATGCAGGTGTCGCGCAGGTGGCGGGGACGGATCATGCTGTTCCCGCCACCCGAATCCGCTTGCGCCCCGCGCCCCCTGCGGCACAAGGGGGCATGTGCCCGCCCGATGACGCATTCGAATCCGCCGCCCGTGCCCTGGGCCATCGTCGCATCGCCGGCGTTGACGAGGCCGGGCGCGGCCCGCTGGCGGGGCCGGTCGTGGCTGCGGCGGTGATCCTTGATCCCGCGCGCGTCCCGGGGGGACTCGACGACAGCAAGCGGATGGGCCTGCGCGCGCGCGAACGGGCCTTTGCCGCGATCCTTGCCAGCGCCACCGTCGGCGTCGGCGAGGCGAGCGTGGCCGAGATCGACGCCCTCAACATCCTGCGCGCCAGCCACCTGGCGATGGAGCGCGCGCTTGCGGCGCTGGGCATTGCGGCGGATTTCGCCCTGATCGACGGCAACCTGATCCCGCGCGGCCTCACCATCCCGGCGCGGGCGGTGGTGGGGGGCGACGCCTTGTCGCAGTCGATTGCGGCGGCCTCGATCGTGGCCAAGGTGACGCGCGACCGCATCATGGTGGATTTGGCGCAACAGCACCCCGGCTACGGCTGGGACCGGAACGCGGGCTATCCGACAGCAGCGCATCGCAAGGCCATGGTCGAACTGGGTGTGACCCCATTTCATAGACGCAGCTTTGCCCCCGTCCACAAGATATTGTGCCAAGACATATCCTTAAGGTCTTGATTCAAAAAAGATTTTGACAGCGAATCACCGGTCGGACATTTTCGTGCCAAACCACAAGGCGCGCAAAGCGCCAGGGACAGAGGCAGAGAATGACCATGACCAGGACCAAGGGAGCGGTGCGGCCGCTTCCCCTGAACACCATCCTTGCGGGGGATTGCATCGAGGTGATGCAGTCCCTGCCCGAGGCATCCGTCGATCTGGTCTTTGCCGACCCGCCCTACAACCTGCAACTGCGCGGCGAACTGCATCGCCCGGACAATTCGCGCGTCGATGCCGTCAACGACGCCTGGGACCAGTTCGCCAGTTTCGAGGCCTACGACCGTTTCACGCGCGACTGGGTTTCTGCGGCGCGGCGCCTGCTCAAGCCGGACGGGGCGATCTGGGTGATCGGCTCCTATCACAACATCTTTCGCCTCGGGGCCGAATTGCAGAACCAGGGGTTCTGGATCCTCAACGATGTGGTCTGGCGCAAGTCGAACCCGATGCCGAATTTCCGCGGCAAGCGTCTGACCAATGCGCACGAGACCCTGATCTGGGCCTCGCGCAGCGAAGGCGCGCGCTACACCTTCAACTATGAGGCGCTGAAGGCGCTGAACGAAGGGGTGCAGATGCGGTCGGACTGGACGATTCCGCTGTGCACCGGGCACGAACGCCTCAAGGACGACGAAGGCGCCAAGGCCCATCCCACGCAAAAGCCCGAGGCCCTTCTGCACCGGGTGCTGGTGGGGGCGACGAATCCGGGGGATGTCGTGCTTGATCCGTTCTTCGGCACCGGCACCACCGGCGCCGTGGCCAAGATGCTCGGGCGCGAGTGGATCGGGATCGAGCGCGAGGATGCCTATCGCCGGATCGCCGAACGCCGGATTGCCGGCGTGCGCAAGTTCGACCGCAGCGCGCTCGAGGTCAGCGGCTCGAAGCGGGCCGAACCGCGTGTGCCGTTCGGCACGCTGGTGGAGCGCGGCCTTCTGCGCCCCGGCGAGGTGCTGGTAAGCTATAACGGCAAGGCCGCGCGGGTGCGTGCCGATGGCACGCTGGTGGCCGATGGGGCCAGCGGGTCGATCCATCAGGTGGGCGCGCATCTCGAGGGGGCGCCGTCCTGCAATGGCTGGACCTACTGGCATTTCCGCCGTGACGGACAGAACGTGCCGATCGACGTGCTGCGCCAGCAGATCCGCGCCGAGATGGGCCCCGCCCTCTGAGATTTCCCGAATGCCGGCGAAGCGCCGCCCGTCGGGGCGTGTTTCGCACCTGACCCGCCGGGCCATCCGTCCGGCGGGGCTTTTCGTCCCGTTCAGCCGGGTTCGCCCGCAAACCACTGACGGGCCAGCAGCCAGACCTTGCGCATGACGCCCGGAAGCGCCCCCGCGCTGAACTCCGCGGCCGGGACAAAGGCGCCGCGAAGGGGGGCACAGTCCGGCGGCAGGTGGGCGACATGCACCGCCAGATGCAGGCGGAAATGGGTAAAGACCTGCCGGACCTCGGCGTTGAGGGGGTGCCAGAGGCCCGGCGCAGGGGGCGCGGGGGTGGCCATGCCCTCGGCCCAGTCGGAACCGGGCCAGCCGGTCATGCCCCCAAGCAGACCGCGCGCCGGCCGCGTCTCGAGGAGGTGGGCCCCGTCCGCGCGCTGTCCGACATAGACATGCCCAAGGCGCAGGGGCCGCACCTCCCGCGCCACGCGCGCCGGCAACCCGGCGGCTGTCCCGCGCGCTCGGCCAAGGCAGCACGGCGCCAGCGGGCACAGGCCGCAGGCAGGCGCGCGCGGGGTGCAGACGGTCGCCCCCAGATCCATGAGCGCCTGCGCATGATCGCCCGGCCGATGGCGCGGCACATGCCCCGCCGCTGCCGCGACCAGCGCGGGTTTCGCGCTGGGCAGGGGGGTGCGGATGTCATGCAGGCGGGCCATGACCCGTTCGACATTGCCATCGACCACGGTTTCGGGCGCGTCAAAGGCGATCGCGGCAATGGCGGCGGCGGTATAGGGCCCGATCCCCGGCAGCGACAGCAGCGCCGCGCGCGTGCGCGGGAATTCCCCGCCATGATCGCGCATCACCGCCCGCGCGCAGGCCAGAAGGTTGCGCGCCCGCGCGTAATAGCCAAGCCCGGCCCATTCGGCCATCACCTCGGCATCGGCGGCCATGGCCAGATCCGCGACCCCCGGCCAGCACCCGACAAACCGGATGAAGCGATCACGCACCACGGCAACCGTGGTCTGCTGAAGCATCACTTCGGACAGCCAGACGCGATAGGGATCCGCCCGCGCGCCGGTGCGGCCCGGATCGGGCGGCAACCGCCAGGGCAGGATGCGCGCGTGCCGGTCATACCACGCCAGAAGCCGGCTCGCGACCTCGTCCGTTTCCGTCACCCCGGCCCCTCCTGCCACTGGCCCAGCGGGCCACGGGCGGATAACATAGGGGGCGATGACAAAAGCGCCAGAGACCCGCCGCACCATGGGCTTTGCCCCGGCTGCCCGCCTGATCGAGGGGCGGATCCGCGCCGCCGGCGAACGGCGCGGCTTTGCATTGTCGCGGCTGTTCACCCATTGGGACGAGATCGCCGGCCCCGCCATCGCCGCCGCCTGCCGTCCGCTCGAGATGCGCTATGGCCGCGAGGGGATGGGCGCGACCCTGACGCTGCTGACCACCGGGCCGATGGCGCCGATGGTGGAGATGCACAAGCCCGCGATCATCGACCGGGTGAATGCCTGCTATGGCTATCGCGCCGTCGCACGGCTGCGCATCACCCAGACCGCGCCCTCGGGGTTCTCGGAGGGGCAGACCCCCTTCACCCCCGCCCCGCGCGAGGCCCGCCGCAAGGACGTGCCCGCCGCGCCGGACGAACGGGCGCTGGCCGCGGCCGAAGGGGTGCAGGACACGGAATTGCGACTTGCGCTTGCCGCGCTGGCGGCCAATCTGCGCGGCAGAGAAAAACGCTAGAATGTGGAATCGGCAATGATGAATTTCCCAGGACTTGCCACGCTTGCGGCCGTGGTGGTGATCGGTGGCGGCCTGGCCGCTGTCCCCGGCGCAACCTTCGCCCAGGACACGGCAGCCCCGGAAACCGCGCCCGAAGCGGCCCAGGAGGCGGTCACGATCGCCGACATGAGCATGGGAAGCCCCGATGCGCCGGTGACGATCATCGAATACGGCAGCTTCACCTGCCCGCATTGCGCCAGTTTCCACGCCAACCAGCTCCAGAGCCTGCAGGCCGACTACATCGACACCGGCAAGGTGCAGTTCATCTTCCGCGAGGTCTATTTCGATCGCTTCGGCCTCTGGGCCTCGATGGTGGCCCGCTGCGGCGGCGAGATGCGGTTCTTCGGCATTTCCGACGTGCTTTATGACACGCAGGCCGACTGGATCGCCGGCGGGCAGGATCCGGCGCTCATCGCCGACAACCTGCGCCGCATCGGCATCGGCGCCGGGCTCGAGGCGGATCAGGTCGATGCCTGCATGCGTGATGAGGCAACCGCGCGCGCCCTCGTCGCCTGGTTCGAGGAAAACGCCCGGACCGACGGGATCGAGGCGACGCCGACCCTCATCATCGACGGGGTGAAATATTCGAACATGGCCTATTCCGAGATGCAGCCGATCATCGACGCAGCGCTGGCCGACTGAATGACCGATCTGCCCGCCCCCCTTGCCGGCCTGAAGGTTGTCGAGCTTGCCCGGATCCTGGCAGGGCCATGGTGCGGGCAGATCCTTGGCGATCTTGGCGCCGAGGTGATCAAGGTCGAATCCCCCGCGGGCGACGATACCCGCGGCTGGGGCCCGCCGTTCATCGACCGCGAGGGTGACCGCTCGGCCGCCTATTTCCACGCCTGCAACCGGGGCAAGACCTCGGTCCGGGCCGATTTCACCACGCCCGAAGGGCAGGCGCAGGTGCGCGACCTGATCGCCGGCGCCGATGTGGTGATCGAGAATTTCAAGGTCGGCGGCCTGGCGAAATACGGGCTGGACTATCCGGCGATGGCGGGGCTGAACCCCGGCCTTGTCTGGTGCTCGATCACCGGGTTCGGGCAGACCGGGCCCTATGCCGCGCGCGCGGGTTATGACTACATCATCCAGGGCATGTCCGGCCTCATGTCGGTCACCGGCGATCCCGCCGGCCAGCCGCAGAAGGTGGGCGTGGCGGTGGTGGACGTGTTCACCGGCATCTACGCCTCGACCGCGATCCTTGCCGCGCTGCACCAGCGGCAGAGCACCGGGCGCGGGCAAATGATCGACATGGCGCTTCTGGACGTGGCGGTGGCGGTCATGGCCAATCAGGCGATGAACTATCTGGCCACGGGCAATGCGCCGCAGCGTCTTGGCAATGCGCATCCGAACATCGTGCCCTATCAGGTGATGGATTGCGCCGATGGCCATGTCATCATCGCCGTGGGCAACGACGGGCAGTTCCGCCGCTTCTGCGCGCTTCTGGGGGTGGAGGGGCTGGCCGATCATCCCGACTACCGCACCAATGCCGACCGTCTTGCGCACCGCGAGGCGCTGATCGCGCTGCTGGTGCCGCTGACGCAGGCGCGCACGCGGGCCGATCTTCTGGCCGCCTGCGAGGGCGCGGGCGTGCCCGCCGGGCCGATCAACGACATGGCCGATGTCTTTGCCGATCCGCAGGTGATCGCGCGCGGCCTGAAGATCACGCCCGAGGGCGTGCCGGGGGTCAGGACGCCGATCACGTTCTCCGGTTCGCGCCTCTGTCTTGGGCAGGCATCGCCCCGGATGCCGCAGGCCTAGCTGCCGATCACCCGCGCAAGCATCGCCCCGAGCGCGACCGGATCCGCGAACTCAAGGCGCACCGGCAGGGTCAGCACGCTGGCCCGGCGTGCGGGAGGCAGGCGCATCGCGTCCTTTTCAGTGGTGACAAGGCGCGCGCCCAGCGCCGCCGCCTCACCCTCGAGCCGCTGCATCAGCGCGGGCGACAGCGGCTGATGATCGTCGAGGGCGACAGTGCGGACCACGTCGGCGCCCAGCGCGCGCAAGGTGGCGAACATCTTGTCCGGGCGGCCGATGCCGGCAAAGGCCATGACGCGCAGGCCCGCCCAGGGCATTCCGGTGGGCAGCGGCCGCAACTCGGCGCCCAGGACCGGCAGCGCCCCGATGGTCGCGCCTGCACGCGCAAGGAAAGCCGCGCGTTCATCCGGCCTGCCGATGAGGACAACCGCATCGGCCCGGGCAAGCCCGGCAGCGACCGGTTCGCGCAGCGGGCCGGCGGGAAGGCACAGGCCATTGCCAAAGCCCGCGACCGCATCGACCACGACCAGCGACAGATCCTTGAGGAGGGAGGGGTTCTGATGCGCGTCATCAAGGACGATGGCGCGCGCGCCCCCGGCAATGGCCGCCCGCGCTCCGGCCGCCCGGTCGCGCGCCACCCAGGTGGGCGCGAAGGCCGACAGCAGCAGCGGCTCGTCCCCGACAGCGTCGGCGCCGTGGCGGCGTTCGTCCACCCGCAGCGGGCCGGGCAGGCGCCCGCCATGGCCGCGGCTGACCAGATGCGCCGCGATGCCGCGCCCGGCTAGTTCCTGCACAAGCGCAATGACGGTGGGGGTCTTGCCCGTGCCGCCGGCGTTGATGTTGCCGACCGAGATCACCGGCACCGGGGCGCGCGTCCCCGGATGCCGCACGCGGCGCGCGGTCAGCAGGGCATAGACCGCGCCAAGCGGGCGCAGGAACGTGGCGGCGGCGCCGGGATGCCGCGGATCGCGGGACCAGAAGGCAGGCGCACGCATCGCTCAGCCCGCCCCGGCCTGGCGCGCGCGGATCAGTTCCACGATGCGGTTCGCGACCACGGCACCCTCGGTCGCCACTTCCCAGGCCGCGGCGGCCATGGCGGCGGCGCGATCGGCGGCCAGCAATGCCTCGACCGCGTGGCCAAGGTTCTGCCCCCCCCGGATCGTGCGCGCGGCGCCGGCGCGGGTGAGGCGCGCGAACGGCCCGGCATGGGGCGTGGTGCGCCCGCCGTGGATGATGGCTGTGCCCAGCGCGGCCGCCTCGAACGGGTGGTGGCTGGCGCCGCTGGTCAATGTGCCGCCCAGATAGGTCACCGGCGCCAGGCGATACCACAGGCCCAGTTCGCCCGGCCCCTCGGCAAGATAGACATCGGTCGCATCGCCCGGATCGTCGCCGTCCCAGCGCAGCGCGACGTTCAGCCCGGCATCGCGCAGCGTGGCGGCCATCGGGGCCATGTCCTCGGACCGGGCCGGCGCCAGGATGAGCAGCAGCCGGTGCATCGCCCGCGCCGCGTGGCGATGGGCGGCGATCACGTCATGAAGCTCGGCCATCGGCACCTCGGCCGCCAGCCAGACCGGCCGCGATCCGATCACCTGCGCCAGATCGCGCCGTTCGCGTTCGTTGCAGGCTGGCGGCCGCGCCAGCGGGCGGAAGGCGCCCGTCACTTCGATCCGCGCTTCGTCAAGGCCAAGCCGCTCGATCCTCTGCGCCGTCACATGATCGACCGCCAGCGTATGATCGAACCCCGAGACCAGCGCCCCCAGCGCGCCGGGAATCCATCCCCCGCCATCAAGCGCGAGCGTCTCTTCGCGCGCATCCACCAGAAGCCGCAGGAAGGGCAGGCCGCGCGCCTCGGTCAGGAGCATCGGCCGCAGCGGCGCCCCCATCCAGATCAGGACATCCGGTCGCAGCGCCGTCAGGAAGGCCCGCACCGGCGTGCGGTATTCGGGGGGCAGGTCAAGGGGGACGGCCCCCGGCAGGCGCGGCTGTTCGCTGGCAAGGCCGGGCACCGTCAGGACCAGGCGCGCGGCCTGCCCTTCGGCGGCAAGGGCCTCGGACAGGGCGGGAACGGCCTGAATGCCGGTGGGATCGGGGCAATGCACCCAGACCAGGATTTCGCCCGCGGCCAGGGCCGGACGCAGGGGCGGCGGCGGATCCTCTTCGGACGCGCCACGGCGCAGCGCCAGCCACGCAGTCAGCGAGAGCGACCGGCCCATGCGCCCCTTTCCCGCCTCTTTCCCCTCAGCCCAGTTCCTCGGTCGGGCTGGCGGGGGCCTCTTCGTCGCGCAGGCGGTGCAGATGGGCGATGAAATAGCGGGTATGGGCGTCATCGACGGTGCGCTGCGCCTCGGCCTTCCAGGCGGTATGGGCGCTGTCGTAGTCGGGAAAGATGCCGACGACATGGATCGCGCCCACGTCGCGGAACACGCTGCGCGCCGGATCGACGAGTTCGCCACCAAAGACAAGATGCAGTCGCTGAACCATGTTCGCCTCCGAAATCTGCTGTTCCGCCCAAAGTAGAAAGCGGCACCGGCGCGTCAAGCGCCGCCGTCCGCCCCGGCACTTGCCCCGGCGATGGTGAGTCCGTCGATCAGGATCGACGGCACGACCCGCGACAGATGCGGGCGCGCGTCATTCGCGGGCACCATGCGCGCGAACATCTCGAGAAGGTTGCCCGCGACCGTGGCTTCGTGGACCGGCCAGGCGATCTGCCCGCCCTCGATCCAGAACCCGGTGGCGCCGCGCGAATAATCGCCGGTGTTGGGGTTGATCGTGGCGCCGATCATCCCCGTGACCAGCAGGCCCGTTCCCATGTCGCGGATCAGGTCGGCCCGCGTCGCCTGCCCCGGCGTGAGCGTGACATTGCCCGACGTGGGGGACGGCTGGCTGCCGGGGCCGCGTGCGGCGTTGCCGGTCGATTGCAGGCCCAGCCGCCGCGCCGTGCCAAGATCGAGCACCCAGCCCGTCAGCACCCCGTCGCGCACCAGATCGCGCGGACGGGTCGGCAGGCCCTCGGCATCGAACAACCGCGATCCGGCGACGCGCGGTCGATGCGGATCCTCGTGCAGGGAAAGGCCGGGCGGCAGGATCTGCCGGCCCAGATGGCCGCGCAGGAAACTGGCCCCGCGGGCGATGGCGGTGCCGTTGATCGCGGCCAGCAGGTGCCCGATCAGCCCCGAGGCAATCCGTTCGTCGAACAGGACGGGAAAGCGGCCGGTGGGCGGGCGGCGCGCGCCCTCGCGTTCCGCTGCGCGCTCTCCTGCGGTGCGGCCGATGCTGGCGGGACTCTCGAGATCGGCGGCGAAGATGCGGCTGTCGTGGTCGTGGTCGCGCACCATCCGCGTGCCGGCGCCCGCGATCGCGGAACAGGAAATCGCGCTGTCGGTGCGGCGGTAACCGGCGGAAAAGCCGTTGGTCGCGGCCAGATGCACCTGCCGCGCGCCATAGCCCGCCCCGGCCGACTGCACCTGCGTCACGCCCGCAACGGCCATGGCCGCCGCCTCGGCCTCGAGCGCGGCTTCGGCAAGGCGGGCGGGTTCGGGTTCGGGCGCGGGGTCGGCCAGAAACAGGCGGCCGGTGTCGAGGTCGTGGGCCAGTTCGGCCGGATCGGCAAGGCCCGCACTCTCGTCGGCGGGGGCGGCGCGGGCCATGGCCACGGCGCGGGCAGCGATTTCGGCAATGGTGGCCTCGGTCGTGTCCGAGGACGAGACTACCGAGACCTGCCGCCCCACGAACACCCGCAGGCCGATCTCGGTGCCTTCCGAACGCTCGGCCTGTTCCAGATGCCCCTGCCGCACATCGATCGACAGCGACGTGCCGCTGACCGCCATGGCGTCGGCCGCATCCGCCCCGGCACGGCGCGCCGTTTCGAGCATCCTCTCGGTCAGACGGGCACGATCGGTCATGGCGCGCTCCCTTGATGCGCGCCAGAGCTAGCCATCGACCGCCCCGCCCGCAAGACCCGGTCAGAACGGCAGGGCCAGACCGTTCAGGACCGGCCCTGCCGGGGTCAGCTCGATCACGGTCTCGAGGTGGTCCGCGCCGGCGGGCCGACCGATGAAGGCCAGCACGCCGCGCAGGATCGCCGCGGTTCCGGGCGTGACCGCCCCCTCGGACACCAGCCGATCAAGAGCCGCATGGGCGCCGGTCGTGACAAAGGCCGCGCCGCCCCGAGGCGCGGTGAGCCCGGCTCCCGGATCGACCCCGCCCGGCCATTCGGCCCGCCCTTCGCCTGACACACGCATTTCTGCCGATCCAAGAGCAAGGCGCGACAGGGTGATGCGCTCAAGCGTGACGGCAGGGGGCCGGTCTCCGGCAGGGTCTGACCCGGGTTCGGCCGTCAGCGTGACTTCGGCCTCGAGGTCGAAAGACAGATCGACAGGGGGGAGCCGGGTTGCCGCGGGCAGGCTGAACAGGGTGCGGATCCCGTCGTCGGCCTCGATCCCGAAGGCGTCAAAGGCAAGGCGGGCCCGTTGTGTCCCGGGCCGGGGCGCAAGCGGCAGCGCAAGATCAAGCCGGACATCCCGCGCCGCCGGCCCCGCGAAACTGCCGCCGCCATCGCCAAGGGACATCGTCATGCGCTCGGCGGCAAAGCCCGCGCTCAGGCCGGAGGCGGCCGACAGCGACAGGTGGTGGCTGCTGCCGGCGATGGCCTGATGGACCTCCGCGATGAGGCGCCCGTTCTCGTGCGTGGTCGAATCGAACCGGGCCTCGGCGCTGGATCCGGTGTGGCCGAGATCCAGCCCGGCCAGCACCGCCGCCCCGACCGAAGGCACCGCCTCTGTCCCGTCCCGCGCCAGAACGGGCAGGGTCAGGTCGTGGGTGCTGCTGAGGGCGCGGTAGTCGACGGCCTCGTGTGTGGTGGCGATGCCCTGCGTCACGGTTGCCTCGCCCCGAAGGCGCGCCATCCGGCTGAAGCCGCTGAGGCGCAGCGGGCCTTCGCCGGACGGGGGGGCGCCAAGGCGGCTCTGGTGGACAAGGCCCTCGGCCCGCAAGCTGGCCACAAGGGCCCCGGGCGATGCGCCCGGCCCGGTGGCGGATCCGGTCAGCCGCAGTTCCAGCGATCCGGCCGAAAGCGAACCGGTCACGTCGCCCGGATCGCCGCTGAAACTGGAGTCGAGTGCCTCAGCCACCACCTCGCCGGTCAGGGTCATGTCCCAGGTCCGGCCGGGAAGGGCGGGTTCGATCCCCAGACTGACCGACAGGGGGCCGGGAACCGTCAGGCGCACGCTGCCGTCGCCGGCCTCGCTCAGGACCAGCGGCCCGGTCTGCCAGCGGATCAGCCCAAGGCCGAAGGGCAGGTCGAACGCCGCCCCCGCCCCTTCGACCATGATCGAATCACCGTCGCGGTGCAGCGTCCCGCTCCGGGTGGCGCCAAGACCGGACAGGAACGTGCCCCAGGTCGCCCAGACATCCTCGGCACGCAGATCCGCGGCGGCGGGCGAGGCCGCCGTCAGGGCCAGCGCAAGCGCCAGAGCCGTCGTCCCGGTGGTCCGTGGCATGGCGGGCCCCTTTCCCGTGAAATCGGGCCAGAAAGTGCGCGCGGGCTGCCGCGCGCACCGTTGGTTCAGCGCCCATGCAATCCAGGCACCCGCGATCAGGGGCTCGGCATCATCGGCATGCCATTGGCCAGGATCTGGCCATCGGCGGTGAATTCGATCGACGAGGACAATTGGTCATCGCCGGTCGGAACCGCGAACATGCCCATCATCATGGTCATGCCCATCGCCTGATCGGGCGGCAGCAGGCCGATCTGCCCCAGTTTCTGCAACAGCCCGTTCACCCCGTTCAGCGTGACGTCGAGCCGGCCCGTCGGGCGCGGCATCCCTTCGAAGGTGACAAGATCGCTGTTGTCAAAGGTGAACGAACCGCCCGCCGAGGCATGCGCACCGCCGAAGGCCAAGGTGAAGGTGTTGATATCGAACGAGTTCAACTCGCCGGGGGCGGTCTCTCCCAGGAGGTCGGCTTCGTTGCCCGAGGTGAGGTCGGCGGTCAGCGTCGCGGTTCCCGACAGGTCGATGTCGATGGTCGCCGGATCGCGCGGGATGATCGTGCCGGGGTCGAACATCGCCCACAGATCGTCGGTGATCGCCATGTTCGCGACCCTGACCCTGGCGGCAAAGGCCGCAGGTTCGGGCGTGGGCGTCATCGGCATGGAGATGCCGACAGCCAGTTCGTCGGTGGAATAGGCCAGCGGGAACGGCAGGTCGGGCACGGTCGCATTCATCGCAAGGCCCCGGAGCGCGAGCGAGTAGTCAAGGCGCTCGCGGCTCATCACGATTCCGACTTCGCCACCCGACAGGTCCAGCGCGCCCTGCACGAGGGTTCCCTGATCGTTCAGGGAAAAGTCGAACCGCCCCGCGCCGATGCTTTCGCTCACATCCACGGCAAGGCCGGCGGCGAACATGTCCTGCGGCCCGGCGTCCTCGGCAAGCACCGGAATGGCCAGCACGGCGTTTGCGGCCAGATCGGCAAGGGTGCCGTTGAACGTCATCGTGTTCGATGTGCCGGGTTCGGCCGCGACGAACTTCATGTCAACGGCGCTGGCGGTGAGGTTGTAGCTGATGTTGCGCAGCGCCCCGGCTTCGGCGGTGGTGAGGGTGCCGGCGATCCCGTCGATGCCCACGACCGCCTCGATCGGCAGCGGTTCCCCGTCGGACACGAAGGAACCAAGCTGCATCTCGTAGCGCGGCGCGGTCAGCGCATAGCTCATGGCCCCCGGCGCCCCCGAGGCGACGATCACCGCGCCCGGCTGGTTGAGGGAGAGACTGAACGAGGTGACGGACCCTTCGGGATCGGTGCCGGTTCCGGTGAAGGTCTGCGAATCGGACGAGACAATCTGCACCGAACCGTCGGCCTGTTCGGTCAGCACCATCTGCGGGATCGAGCCGGTCACACTCGAACCGGGCTCTTCGGCCGCGATCGCAAAGTCGGTGATCGTGAGAACGCCACCCGCGTAGTTTTCGGAACCGATGGTCACCGTGACCCCGGGCGCCGTCTTGAAAAGGGACATCCAGTCGTCCCAGACCTGCTGCGCGGTGACCTGGGCCATCGCCCCGGTCGAGGTCAGAAGAAGCGCAAGCGCGCTGATGGGCAGGGTGCGATGAAATCCGTTCATATCCTGGCCTTTCTGGTTGAATGCATTGGCGACGCGGTTTCGTGCGGCCCCAGGGCTGAGGCCGTGAAATCTGGACCGCAGCCTAGCTGCCCTCTAGCCTTTGGAAAAGAGAGTTGCAGGGGGATCACGAGAATGTCGGTCAAAGTGGTCATGATCGCCGGGGCCAGCCGGGGGATCGGCGCGGCCACCGCGCGGGCTTTTGCCGCCGGGGGGGCGCGGGTTGCCCTGCTGGCGCGCGACGGGGGGGCGGTAGCGGCGCTGGCGCAGGACATCGGGCCGGAACGCGCGCTGCCGGTTGTCTGCGACATTGCGCGCCCGGATGAGGCCGCGCAGGCGGTCTCGGCGACGTGGCAGGCCTTTGGCCGGCTGGATGTGGTGGTGATCAACGCCGGCGTGATCGGGCCGATCGCCCCCCTTGCCACGGCGGATGCGGGCGAATGGGCGCAGGCGGTGGACATCAACCTCAAGGGGCCCTTCAACCTGATCCGCGCGGCCCTTCCGCCGATGCTGGCGCAAGGCGGCGGGACGTTCCTGCACCTGTCGTCAGGTGCGGCCCACAGCCCGCGCGAAGGCTGGTCGGCCTATTGCGCGTCCAAGGCCGGGGCGCTGATGCTCGTGCGGGCGCTTCATCTGGAATATGGCGGGCAGGGGATTCGCGCGCTTGCGCTCTCGCCCGGCACGGTGGCGACCGACATGCAGCGCGCGATCCGCGCCAGCGGCGTGAACGAGGTGAGCCGGCTGCCCTGGTCGGCGCATGTGCCGCCCGAATGGCCGGCGCGCGCGCTGGTGTGGATGGCCGGGCCGGGCGGAGACGCGCATCGGGGGCAGGAATTGTCGCTGCGGGACGCCTGGTTGCGCGAAGCGGTCGGCCTGACTTAGCCGCCCGCGGCCTGAGCGCCCCTTGCCCCGCCCGGCGGGGCGCGGCATCACGCGGATGTGCAGTGGGTGGAGCGGGCGATGGGTGGCGGTTTTCTCGACGGGATGCAGCAAAGGCTGACGGAGGCCTGGGCGGTCGCGCAGGGCTGGCTTCTGTCGCCGGCGGCCTGGTCGCAGTTCGGGCTGCTGGTGCTGGCCTGGGGGGCGGCGGCCATGGCGACGCGGCGCCTTGGAGGGCCGCTGGTGCGCATCGCCACCCCGCCCGCCGATTCGCGCGGCTGGATCGCCGAGGGACGCCGTTTCGCCTTGCGGTTCCTGCCGCTGCTTCTGCCGGTCGTGGCCTTCGCGCTGACGGCGCTGGGCGAACAGGTGACCCGTTCGCTGTTCGGGTCGGGCGCGGTGATCGCCTTCGGCAAGAGGGTGTTCCTGCTTGCCGCCGCGGTCATCCTTGTGCGCGAGGTGCTGCGCGACGGGTTCCTGCGCTTTCTCGGGCGCTACGTCCTGATCCCGGTTGCCGCGCTCAATGCGCTGGGGCTGGGCGGGCCGGTGGCGGACTGGCTCTCGGGGACCATCGTCGAACTCGGCAACATCAGCTTCTCGGCCATGACGGTGCTGCGCGGGCTGGTGGCGGGCAGTCTTCTGTTCTGGCTGGGCATGTGGTCGAACCAGCAATCGGTCAGCTACATCGGTCGCCAGCCCATGCGTCCGGCCATCCGGCAACTGAGCATGAAGGCCGCCGAAGTGGTGATCTTCGGCGTGGCCTTTCTGCTGCTCATGAACATCATGGGGATCTCGCTGGGGTCACTTACGGTGATCGGCGGGGCGATCGGCCTTGGCGTCGGTTTCGGCCTTCAGCAGATCGCGGCCAATTTCGCGGCGGGCGTGATCCTTCTGATCGAAGGGCAGGCGACGGTGGGCGATTATGTCGAACTCGACGGCGGCGAGGCGGGGCGGATCATCCGCATGGGCGCGCGTGCCACCGTGCTCGAGACCTTCGATGGGCGCTGGGTCGTGGTGCCGAATGAACATTTCATCACCACCCGCGTGGTGAACCACTCGGATTCCGGTTCGGCGCACAGGGTCGAGGCGCCCTTTGCCGTGGCCTATGATACCGACATGAACGCCCTCCCGGCCGTGATCGAGGCGGCGGTGGCCGCGGTGCCGGGGGTGCTTGCGGAGCCCGCGCCGCAATGCGAGCTGAAGGCGTTCGGCGATTCCGGGGCGCAGTTCGCGGTCGAATACTGGATCCAGGGCCTGGCCGACCAGCCGGGCAATCCGCTTTCGGATGTGATGTTCGCGATCTGGAACGCCTGCCGTGCCAACGGCATCGCCATGCCCTATCCGCATCGCGTCATCGACATCCGCGGCAGGGCGCCATGACGGATCCCGTGACGCGCGCGCTGGTGATCGGCGCCGGGCCGGCCGGCCTGATGGCGGCCGAGGAGATGGGTCGCGCCGGGGTCGCGGTCACGGTAGCCGATGCGATGCCCTCGCCTGCGCGCAAGTTCCTGATGGCGGGAAAGTCCGGGCTGAACCTGACGCGCGATGAGCCGATCGACGATTTCCTGCGCGCCTTCACCCCGTTGCCTCCGGTGTTCGAGGCGGCCTTGCGCGACTTTGGCCCCGAGGCGGTCAAGGACTGGGCGCGCGGCCTTGGGCAGGAGGTGTTCACCGGCACATCGCGCCGGGTGTTCCCGGTGGTGATGAAGGCATCGCCGCTGCTGCGCGTCTGGCTGGCGCGGCTTGCCTCGTTCGGGGTCACGCTCGAGCGGCGCTGGCGCTGGACCGGATGGGAGGGCGGGGCCGCGCTGTTCGACACGCCGGCGGGTGTCCGGCGCGTCAGCGCGCAGGCGACCGTCCTTGCCCTGGGCGGGGCAAGCTGGCCAAGGCTTGGCTCGGACGGGGGGTGGACCGCGCTGTTGCCGGGTCTGGTCGCGCCGTTCAGACCTGCCAACATGGGCCTTGCGGTTGCCTGGTCGGCGCAGATGGCACGCCATTTCGGCCAGCCGGTGAAGGGCGTGGCGCTGAGTGCGGGGGCGGCGCGCACGCGGGGCGAATGCGTGATCTCGGCGCGCGGCCTCGAGGGCGGGGGAATCTATGCCGTCGCGCGCGCGGTGCGCGAGGGGGCGCAACTCACGCTCGATCTGTTTCCGGACCTCGGAGAGGCCGAACTCGCGGCGCGGTTGGGCCGGATGGCGGCGGGTGATTCGGTGGCGAACCGGCTGCGCCGGCTCGGGCTTGATCCGGCGCGGGCTGCGTTGGTGCAGGAATTCGGCCGCCCGCTGCCCGCCGATCTTGCGCCGCTGCTCAAGGCGCTGCCGATCCGTCACGCCGGCCCCCGCCCGCTCAGCGAGGCGATCTCTTCGGCGGGCGGGCTGAAATGGTCCGCGCTTGACGGCTTCATGCTGCGCGACCGGCCGGGGGTGTTCGCCGCAGGCGAGATGCTCGACTGGGAGGCGCCGACGGGCGGTTATCTGCTCAGCGCCTGCCTCGCCACCGGACGCGCGGCGGGACGGCAGGCCGTGGCCTGATGTGCGCAAGCCGGGGGCGCGGGGGGGTGATCCGGGCGCGGTGTGGCAGATTTCCGTCCCGATCCGACCGAACCCGGCGGATCTGCGCCAGCCGTCTTTGCAACGGGCAGGGATTGCGGTTAGGTGGCGGGGCCTGCCCGAGGAGACTGCCGATGACCCTCCGTCGCCACCTTGCCCTGCTTGCCACCGGGGCCGCCATCGGGTCTGGCGCGGCCGTGCAGGCGCAGGACCGGGGCCTGACCTACACGCTTTACGGCACGCCCGGCCTGATCGAGATGCCAAGCGCGCTTGCCGCTGCGGACGGGCAGGTTGCCGCCACCGCCGCGATCCGGCAGGGCGAATGGCGGGTCGGCTTCACCTTCCAGATCACCCCCCGGCTGAGCGGCACCTTCCGCTATGCCGGGCTGGAGGGATATATTCCCAGCCAGGACTTCCGCTATTACGACCGCAGTTTCGACCTGCGCTACCAGATCGCCGACGAGGGCGACCTGATGCCGGCGATCGCGGTCGGGATTCAGGACTTCATGGGGACCGGGGTCTATTCCAGCGAATACCTGGTCGCGTCCAAGACCATCGGCGATTCCTTCCGCGTCACGGCCGGGCTGGGCTGGGGGCGGCTTGGAACCTATGGCGGGTTCGACAACCCCTTGGGCATGGTGTCGGACAGCTTCAACACCCGCCCGCCCGCCTACAATCCCGGGGATCCCGGCGGAACCGTGCCGTTCGACACGTTCTTTCACGGCGATGCCGCGCTGTTCGGCGGGGTCGAATGGGCGCCGACCGACCGGATTCTGGTCAAGGTCGAATATTCGTCGGATGACGGCTATCGCGACATCAACGGAGAGCCGCTTCTCGACCGGCGGATCCCGCTCAATTTCGGCGTGAACTGGCGTCCGCGGCCGGCCTACCAGATCGGCTTGTCCTATCTTTACGGCAGCGAGATCGCGCTGTCGGGCACGATCCTGTTCAATCCGCACGACCGCCCGTTCGCCATGGGCCTCGATTCCGCCCCGGTGCCGGTGACGGTGCGCCCGGCCGATGTGTCGGCGGCGCTGACCTGGGACACGGCGGCCCACCCCGCCGCCGGCGTCCGCGAAGCGATCGCCTCGGCACTTGCCGCGGACGGGTTCACGGTCGAATCGGTCGAACTGACCGGGACCACGGCGCGCATCCGCTATGCGAACGGCACCTACCGCGCCGAAGCACAGGGCCTGGGCCGGGTCGCGCGCATCCTGACCGGGGTTCTGCCCGGTTCCATCGAGACGATCACCCTCGAGCCCACCCGTCAGGGCATCCCGCTGTCGGCCGTCACCTTCGCGCGCAGCGACATCGAATCGCTCGAGAACGAACCGGGCGGCACGCAGGGCGCCTTTGACCGGGCGATCTTCGCCGATGCCGGGGGCGATGGCGGCCTTGTCCCGGTGCCGCCGGCCGAGCGCTTCACCTGGGGGATCAGCCCCTATTTCAACCTTGTCCTGTTCGGCCGCGACTTTGCCATCCAGCCCGAAGTCGGCGCCGAGATTTCGGCAACCTATCGCGTGGCGCCCAACATCATCATCGACGGCGCGGTGCGGCAGGCCATCCTGCAGCGCGACCGGCGGACGCCCGACCTCAGCGATCAGGTGCTGCCGCCGGTGCGCAGCATCATGGAGGGCTATGGCAACGACGGCACCCCGACGCTGCATCATCTCACCCTTGCCTGGTATGACCGGCCTGCGCGCAATCTCTACAGCCGCGTGACCCTGGGCTATCTGGAACCGATGTTCGGCGGGGTGTCGGCCGAACTTCTCTACAAGCCGGTCGATGCCCGCTGGGCGGTGGGGGCCGAACTCAACTACGCGGTGCAGCGCGATTCCGACATGCTGTTCGGCTTCGGCTCCTATTCCAGCGATCCACGCTTTGCCGATTACGAGACCGTGACCGGCCATCTGTCCTTCTACTACGCCTTTGCGAACCAGTTTCACGGCCGGATTGATGTCGGCCGCTACCTGGCCGGTGACTGGGGTGCCACGGTCAGCATCGACCGCGAGTTCGAGAACGGCTGGCAGATCGGCGCCTATGCGACCGCCACCGATGTCTCGGCCGAGGATTTCGGCGTTGGTTCGTTCGACAAGGGGATCCGCATCAGCATCCCCCTCGATTTCGTCCTGGGCACCCCGACGCGGCGGACGGCCGGCACCACGCTGTCCTCGATGGCAAGCGATGGCGGCGCGCGCCTGAATGTGGACGGGCGCCTGTATGATTTTGTGCGCGAAGGGCATGTGCCCGAACTCGAGGACGGGTGGGGGCGTTTCTGGCGATGAGGGCACGGACAATCTCGGCGGTCGCACTGGTCGCGGCACTGTCGGCCTGTGGCGCGGACACGGGTGATTCGATCTGGATGCGGTTGTTCCAGTCGCTTCGCCCCGGCGGCGGCACGGCTGCGGCGGGGGTGCCGATGGAAACGCCGGGCTTTACCGCCCGCCTGATCGCCGAGCGGCCGCAGGACTTCATGATCGTGGACGTGCCGACCATCGGCCTGAACCAGCCCGCGCGCATCCTTCAGGCGAACGGTGTCGAACAGACCTGGCAGGCCCAGGGCGGCGCGACCTATGCCCTCGACGACGGGATCCTCGTGGCGACGCGGGGCCTGATCGACGACCTTCTCGTGATCTCGAGCGAGGGTGTGCGCCCCGCCCTTGCCGCCGGGGGCGGTACGGTGACGCGCACGATCGAGTCGCTTGACAGCCTTGATCGCCTGTCAACAGCCACGGTCACCTGCACCATCACCCGCGACGGGCCCGAGACGGTGAACCTTGGCCTGCGCGAGGCCGACCTGGTGAAATTCACCGAACATTGCGCGAGTCCGGCGCTGGTCTTTGACAATGCCTACTGGCTCGACGGGGCGGGGATGATCATGGCATCGCGGCAGTTCGTGTCGGTCGGCGTGGGCTATCTGCGCAGCAACCGCCTCTGACCGGCGCGGCGGGTGTGGCCTCCGGAGCAGATGAGGCGGCCGTTGTTCGACCGGCGAGCGTTTCGCGTTTGCCTTGGCCTGCGGGTCGTGCACTGGTTGCCGTCCAGGGCAACCCCCAAACGGAGAAATGACATGCGCCTTACCAAGACCCTCACTGCCGTCGCCGTCGCCGCGATGACCGCCACCTCGGCCATGGCCGGCGGCCTTGCTCCCGCCGCCCCCGAGCCCACCGTCGTGGTCCCGGTCGAGCCCCCCGCCCAGCGATCGTCCTGGGGCATCATCCTGCCGATCCTCGGCGTGGCGCTGCTCATCGGTCTGGCCTCTTCGGGTCACGACGAAGAAGATCAGCCCGCGACTTGATCGTCCCCCGACTGCTGCCGGCGCGACCGGCAGCAGTGCCCCTGCGCCCGATTGCCGGGACGATAGACCATGCTGTGCCGTCAGACTGTTGCAATTTTGCGCGCCATTGACCAATCATCCGGAATTGCCAAAGCAGGTTGCCGACAACCTTCTTGAGTCGGAAAGCGGATGGCAGTATAGCCGGAACAACGCTTTGTTTTGCAACTGGAGTAGAGACATGCGCCTCACCAAGACCATCACCGCCGTCGCCGTCGCCGCGATGACCGCCACCTCGGCCATGGCCGGTGGCCTTGCCCCCGCCGCCCCCGACACCACCGTCGTGGTCCCGGTCGAGCCCCCCGCCCAGCGTTCGTCCTGGGGCATCATCCTGCCGATCCTCGGCGTGGCGCTGCTCATCGGCCTGGCCTCCTCGGGCCACGACGAAGAAGAAGTCTGATCCGATCGCGCCGCGCAAGCGGCCGACTGGCGAGGGGCGGATCGCAAGATCCGCCCTTTTCCTTTTCTGCACGAAGAGCGCAAGGGCGTCCCTGATCAGCGCCGCATCCGCGCAAGCCGGATCAGCAGGCGTTCGACCAGCGCTTGCTGTGGCGCGGTATCGGCCGAGCGCAGTTGCAGGTCGCAATCCACGACCAGGCCAAGGGCCGTTCCCAGCGCCCCGGTGCCCCATTGCCCGGCCTGCCGCACCATCAGGTCGCGCCGGCGGAATCCGCCCCTGAAGCCCATGCGCTGCGCCGCCCCGGCGGGGCCGGCGGGATCGGCGGCCATCTGGTGCAGTTGCCGCACCCGCCGCCCCAGGGCGATGACGATGGCCACCGGGGTGGTCCCCTGCGCCAGCAACCGCCGCAGCAGGTCGGCCAGCCGCCCTTCGTCACGGTCCAGCACCACGTCGCAGAGCGTATCGACATCCGCCTCGTATGAGGCCGGGGCGCAGGCGGCGACATCCTCGGGCGTGACCTCGCCCGGCGCCCCATGCATGTAGAGGCCGAGTTTCTCGACCGTCTGGCGAAAATCGCCCGGATCGAGCATCTGCGCCAGATCGGCAAGGTCGCGCCGCGCCCCGCTGCCGACCCGGGTCAGACCCGCCGCCGCCAGCAGCGCGGCGATTTCCTCGGGCCCGGGCGGTTCGTCATAGAGCGTGATGGCATAGGCGCCCCTGGCGCCCTCGAACAGCTTGCGCAGGGCCGAACGCGGGGTCAGCGTTCCGGCCGTCACCACGATCCGGGCATCCCCGGCCTTCCAGTCATTCAGGACATCGCGGATCGGTTCGACCAGCGAGTCGGTCGCGTCCTCGACCACGACCGCGCGCGGGCCGGGAAAGAACCCGGTGGCGCGGGTCGCATCGGACAGCAGCGCCGGATCCCTGCGCAGGTCGGCGCCGGCGATGCGGGTCAGGCGCATTTCCGCCTCGCCCTCGGGCCCGGTCATGGCCAGGGTCACGCGCGCCCGTGCCTCGGCCACGCGCATCGCATCCTCGCCCGAGATCAGCAGGCCCGCCGCGCCGGGATCGGGCTTGCGCAGGAAGGCGGCGGCATCGCGTCCCCTGAGCTGCATTCACCCCTCCGGATCGAGGGTGAGGATCTGCGCCACAATCGCGTCGGCCAGCATCACCGCCAGCCGTTCGCGCGCGTCGATCGCCCCCGCGCGCAGGGCCACGGTATTGTTGCCGCCGGCATCATGCCCGGCAAAGGCGCGGGCCACCCCCTCGCCGATCAGGCGTTCGCCGGCGATGTCGCTCAGGCGCCAGCCGGCCTCTCCCACAAGGGTGTTGCGGCGGATGGTGGCGTCGGCGCCGTAGGCGGCAGCGGTTTCGGTCACCTCCAGGGTCACCGCGAGATGCCAGCGCGCGCTGTCGCTGCGGCCCAGCCGGTCCTCGAGCGTGGAAAGCAGCCGGTAGCCGTCCTCGGTCCTGGGGGCGGTGATCGCGGTGGCGTGGCGCATGGCCCCGCCCGCGCCGCCGGGGCCATGGACCGGGACGAAACCGCAACCGGTCAGGACAAGGGCGGCGCCCCCCGCAACGAAAAGGCGCCGGCCTGTCCTAGACCACCACATTGACGATCCGGCCCGGCACGACGATGAGCTTTTTCGGCAACGCCCCCTCGAGCGCGCGGATCACCCCCGGAGCGGCCATGACAAGGGCCTCGACCTCGGCCGCGGGCATGGACTTGGGCACGGTGATCTCGCCCCGCCGCTTGCCGTTCACCTGGATCGGCAGGGTCACCTCGTCGCGGGCCAGCATGGCCGGGTCGGCCTTGGGCCAGGGCGCGTCCGCGATCAGGCCCTCACCGCCCAGAAGCGCCCAGATTTCCTCGCTCAGATGCGGGGTCATCGGTGCCATGAGTTGCGCAAGGGTGCGGACCGCCTGCCGCCGGGCGGTGCCGCCGGCCTCGGCCTTGGAGAGGGTGCCGGTAAAGGCATAAAGCCGGGCGATCGCCGCGTTGAAGCCAAAGCTCTCCACGCCGGCGGTCACCTCCTCGATCGTGCGGTGCATGGCGCGCAGCAGGTCCGCGTCGTCCTTGCCGCTGCCTTCGGGCCCATGGGCGGCCTCTTGCGCCAGGCGCCAGACGCGGGACAGGTGGCGGTTCGCGGCCTCGGCCCCCGAGGCGGTCCATTCCACGTCACGTTCGGGCGGGCTGTCCGACAGCACGAACCAGCGCGCGGTATCGGCGCCGTATTGCGCGACGATGTTCACCGGATCGACCACGTTCTTCTTGGACTTCGACATCTTGGCCGAAGGGATGATCTGCACCGCCTCGCCCGTGGACCTGAGGTGCCCGTCCTCGACATCCTCGGGAAAGTGGTAGACCGGGCGGCCCTGCGCATCGCGGGTCTGATAGATCTCGTGCGTGACCATGCCCTGCGTGAACAGCGCGTCAAAGGGTTCGGCGCAATGCGCGGGCAGGTGGCCGGTCTCGATCATCGCCCGGGCGAAGAAACGCGAATAGAGTAGGTGCAGGATCGCGTGTTCGATGCCGCCGATATACTGATCGACGTTCATCCAGTAGGCGGCATCCTCGCTCACCGTGGGGGTGGCGGCGCGGGGCGCGGTGAAGCGGGCGTAATACCACGAGGAATCGACAAAGGTATCCATCGTGTCGGTCTCGCGCCGCGCGGGGGCGCCGCATTGCGGGCAGGCACAGTCGCGCCAGGTCGGGTGCCGGTCCAGCGGGTTGCCCGGAATGTCGAAACTCACGTCATCGGGCAGGCGGACGGGCAGGTTCTCCTTGCGCTCGGGCACCACGCCGCAGGCGGTGCAATGCACCACCGGGATCGGGCAGCCCCAGTAGCGCTGACGCGACAGGCCCCAGTCGCGCAGGCGGAACCGGGTGATGCCGGCGCCAAGGCCGATCCCCTCGCAATGGGCGATGGCGGCATCGACGGCCTCGGCCCCGGTCTGCACCCCGGCCCCCGCGAACCCGCGGATATAGCGCACGCGCTGGTCCTTTGGCGGCACATAGGCCTCGGGCAGGGGGGCCTCGTCCGCGCCTTCGGCGACAAAGACCGGCGGGATCGGCAGGGCGTATTTGGTGGCAAAGTCGAAATCGCGCTGGTCATGCGCCGGACAGCCGAAGATGGCGCCGGTGCCGTAGTCCATCAGGATGAAATTGGCGATCCAGACCGGAAGGGTCTCTCCCGCGCGCAGCGGATGGCGCACGCGCAGCCCGGTGTCATGCCCAAGCTTTTCCGCCGTCTCCATCGCCTCTTCGGTGGTGCCGCCCTGCCGCGCGCGGGCGCAGAACGCGGCGACATCGGCGCTTTGTGCCTCGAGCGCGCGGGCAAGCGGGTGGTCGGGCGAGATGCCGACGAAACTTGCGCCCAGCAGGGTATCGGGGCGGGTGGTATAGACCTCGATCCGGTCGTGCCCGGCGGCGGGAACGGTCAGGTCGAAGGCGAATTGCAGGCCCCGGCTCTTGCCGATCCAGTTGGCCTGCATCAGCTTCACCTTGGCGGGCCAGTCGTCCAGCCGGTCAAGCGCCGCCAGCAGTTCGTCCGAATACTTCGAGATGCGGAAGAACCATTGCACGAGTTCGCGCCGCTCGACCTCGGCGCCGGAACGCCAGCCCTTGCCGTCGATCACCTGCTCGTTGGCGAGCACGGTCATGTCCACCGGATCCCAGTTCACCACCGCCGCCTTGCGATACACAAGGCCGGCCTTCAGCATGTCGAGGAACAGCGCCTGCTGCTGGCCGTAGTATTCCACGTCGCAGGTGGCGAACTCGCGGCTCCAGTCAAGGGACCAGCCCATCGGCCGCATCTGCGACTTCATCTCGCGGATGTTGTCGTAGGTCCAGGTCGCCGGATGCCCGCCGGATGCCATGGCGGCGTTTTCGGCCGGCATCCCGAAAGCGTCCCAGCCCATCGGGTGCAGGACGTTGAACCCCTGCGCCTTCTTGTAGCGGGCCACCACGTCGCCCATGGTGTAGTTGCGCACATGGCCCATGTGGATGCGCCCCGAGGGATAGGGGAACATCTCGAGGACGTAATACTTGGGGCGCGCTGGATCACGGGTGGCGCGGAAGGTGCCGGCCTTTTCCCAGGCCTCCTGCCATCTGGTTTCGATCTCGGCGGCGGAATAACGTGACATCTGGCGTCCTGTGGCTGGCCCTCGCGCCGGATGTAGCGCAGCGACGGGCCAAGGGCCAGATGGCGCGCGCCTAGAGCCTGCGGTCGGCGATCCGCAACTGCCGGGCCCGGTCAAGGATCGCGTCCTCGAGTGCGCGTTGCGTGGCGCGGTTCACCGGCCCGGAACGGGTGGCCAGCGCGACATTCAGCGACCGCGCCTCAAGCGCGGGGTCGCTGACATGGACGGTGGCGCGATAGGGGGTGCCGCCGCCGGGCGGGGTGCCGTAGCCCATGACGATGACGCCGGTGAAGGGATCGACACTTTCGACCGGCATGAAATCGAGGACATCCAGCGCGGCCGTCCAGAGATAGCGGTTCACCGCCACCTGTTCGGCGCCGCGCACCCTGGTCGCCTGCTGCGGTTCGGAGCGGCCGCCGCAGGCCGACAGGCCCAGCGCGAGCACAACAAGGACGGTCGGGCGGACAAGGGCGGTCAGGCGCATGGGCCCCTCGGGATCTGGCGATGCTGCTGAATCTGTAGCGAAGCGTTCCGGTCGGGACAAGCCTTGGCTGGAACCGGGCAGCGCAAACAGAAAGAGCGGGCCAAGGCCCGCTCTTCCGTTCCACGAGGGAACCCCGTCAGGGGTGGGTCGCTCAGAACGTGAACGAGACCCAGGCAGTCGCGCCTTCCTGATACTCGGGGGCGCCGATCGCGTCTTCGGTGCTGTGGTCGTCGTCCACCGCGTAGGACACGCCGAGAACCGCGTTCTCGCCGAGGTCGAAGGTGCCGGCAACGTAGTAGTCGTCACCCGAGGACACCATGCCGGCCAGGACGGTCAGGCCGTTGCCAACCGCGTAGGAGCCGTCGATGCCCCAGTCGGAGTCGCCAAACTCGGAGTCGTCGTAGTAGACGGTGGCCGAGATCGGGCCCGAGGCGTAGGTCGCCGACACGCCGTAGGCGTTGCCGTCGCCGTTGTCCTGCATCGCGTAGTAGGCGCCGACGGTGACCGGGCCGACCGGGTAGGAGCCCGAGATGCCGATCGAGGATTCGTCAAGGGTGGTGTCCATCGCGTAGGCGACCTTGACATCCGCACCGGCAAAGGTGGTGCCGACGCTCACGCCGAAGATGCCGTTGGCGTTGTAGTCGTCATTGCCATCGGCGAAGGCCGACTCGGCCTGGTAGCCGGCGGTGAAGTTGAAGTTGCCGAACGCGCCCGAGGCACCGACCGACAGCTGCTCGAGATCGGCGCCGTTCACGAGATACGACACCGAGGCGTTCACGCCGCCGTAGGTGATGTCGCCACGAAGAACCGGCGAGTCGGTGCCCGAGGTGAAGCCGTCGTTCTCCATCCCGGAGACGCCCGAGTAGTGCTTGTTCGCGGCGGTGTCGGTGGTGCCGAAGTAGAGGCCGGCGGTTTCCGAGGTCAGCGACAGGACGTAGTCGTAGGCGTCCAGGTCGTCGAGGCCGAGGTTGCCGGTGCTGGCCAGGTCGATGCCGACCGAGGCCGAGGCGGTCAGGCCGTTGTTCAGCGCCTTGCTCATGGTCAGGGCGACATCGGCCGACCAGTAGAAGCCGTAGTTGTTGTCGGTGTCATCGGCATCGACATAGGCGGTGTCGTTGTAACCCAGTTCGGCCGAGCCCGAGAAGGTCACTTCCGCGGCGGCGGCGCCGGCGAAGGCGAAGGCCGAGACGGAGGCGAGAAGGATGTGCTTCATAGGAGATTCCCTCGTGTTTTGCATTCAAGCGAATGCCAGTCCAACCAGCATTGGATCGTATGTGCGCCGTTCCCCCCGGACTCTCAAGCGATTTGGCCGGCGCCGTCGCCCGTGCCGCGAAAATGATGCAACATCGCCACACAGGTGCTAAGCGGGCCGTGGGCCGGCAAAACCGGCGGCTGACGGCAGCGACGGACGAAGAAGGGGCGACGGGATGAGCGGGCTATCCACGATCCGGGAACGGGTGGCGGCGGCGGCCGGTGCGGCGGGGCGTGCCGCGGATTCGGTGACGCTGATCGCGGTGAGCAAGACCCAGCCCGCGGACCGCATCGCCGCAGTTCTTGACGAAGGGCAGCGCGTCTTTGGCGAGAACCGCGTGCAGGAGGCCGAGGGGCGCTGGCCCCCGCTGCGCGCCGCGCGCGGCCCGATCGAACTGCACCTGATCGGCCCGCTCCAGACCAACAAGGCGCGCGCGGCGGTCACGCTCTTTGACGCGATCCATACGGTGGACCGCCCCCGTCTGGTCGAGTCGCTGGCCCGGCTGGCGCAGGAGCGGGGGACGAGCCCGGATCTGTTCGTGCAGGTGAACACCGGGAACGAGCCGCAGAAGGCCGGCTGTGACCCGGACGGGGTTGACGCCCTGGTGGCACGGATGCGGGCGGCGGATCTGCCGGTGCGGGGCCTCATGTGCATTCCCCCGGCCGAGGGCGATCCGGTCCCGCATTTCCGCGCCCTTGCCGCCATGGCGGCGCGCAACGGGCTTGCCGGTCTCTCGATGGGCATGAGCGCCGATTTCGAGGCCGCGATCGCCGAAGGGGCGACGCATGTGCGCGTGGGGTCCGCGATCTTTGGCGCGCGGGGGTAGGGCGGTCAGCGCACGATCAGCCGCGTGCCGGGCACGATTCGCGGCGCCAGTGCCAGAAGCGTGTCCCGCGCCAGCGCGATGCAGCCGGCGGTCGGCGCCCCCGGACGGCGCCACTGGTGCAGGAAGATGGCCGATCCGTGCCCGGCCCGGCCTTCGCGGTTCCAGTCGGTGAGGATCACCAGATCATAGAGCGGATCGGCGCGGCGCAGGTTTTCGTGCCCGAAGGGATGGGGCGCGCGCACCGGGCGGTTGTAGGCGGGATCGTCGGGATCGTCGGACCACAGGTCGCCGGGCCGGATCGGCCGGGCCCAGGGCGCGGGGCGCGCGATCCGGTCGGGGCGGAACAGCATGCCGGTGATGCGCAGCACCCCGCAGGGCGTGGCGCCGTCGCCCTCGCGCTTGGTGTCGGTGGTGCCGGTGCGACCGATGGTGCAGGGATGGATCCGGCCGCCGAACCGCAGCCCGCGCGGCATCAGGACCAGATCGCCCGGCCCGTATCCGGGCGGCGTCACAGAAGATGCCCGGATTTCGCGGCCTTGGTGGCCAGATACCCTTCGTTCAGGGGATTGCGCCCCACCCGCAGCGGCACCCGTTCCACCACTTCGATGCCGCTGTCGCGCATCCTGTCCAGCTTGGCGGGGTTGTTCGTCATCAGGCGCACGCGCCCGATCCCCATGCGGTGCAGGATCGCGGCGCCAAGGCGGAAATCGCGCTCGTCATCCTCGAAACCGAGGCGATGGTTGGCCTCGACCGTGTCGAAACCCTGATCCTGAAGGGAGTAGGCCCGCATCTTGTTGGCAAGGCCGATGCCGCGCCCCTCCTGATTGAGGTAGAGCAGGACGCCCGCGCCCTCCTCTCCCATCTGGGCAAGGGCGCCGCGCAGTTGCGGGCCGCAGTCGCATTTCAGGCTGCCCAGCAGATCGCCGGTGAAACAGGCCGAATGCAGCCGCACCAGCACCGGCAGGTTGCGGTCGGGGGTGCCGATCTCGACCGCGTAATGGTCCTCGCCCCCGTCCTGTGGCCGGAAGATGTGCAGGCGTCCGGCCTGTGACACGGCAAGCGGCACCCGGGCCGAGACCACGGCCGCCAGCGGCGAGAGCCCGTCATCCATCGCCTGCGCCGCCGCCACCAGGGCAAGCCCGTGCCGGGCGGCAAATCCCGCGGGATCCTCAAGCGGCGCCACCAGCGCGGCCGGCAGCAGGCGGGCGGATTTGGCGAGTCTGAGCGCGGCGCGGTGCAGGGTGGCGTCCCCCTCGCGCAGGGTGCGCAGCGGTCCCTTCATCGGCGCGCGCAGATCGTCGGCCGGGTCGGCGATGGCCCGGACCCAGTCGCAATCCGCCCCGGCCGGCAGCGCGATCCGCGCCAGATCGCCGTCATAGGCCCGCGCCTTGAGCGTGAGCGCGCGGCGCCCGGTCACGGCAAGGATGGGCCCGAGCGGCAGGATCGCGCCAAGGCGGGCGGGGGTCGCCGTCTCGGCCGCAAGGACCAGCGCCCCCGCCCCGGCATCGGCCAGCACCACCGGCACCCCCATGCGCAGGTCGCCCCGCGCGCGGGCAAGGCGTTCGGTGGCATCCGGGGCAAGGGCGCGGGCATCGGTCATGGCGCCAGACATAGGCAGTCGCCCGCGCCATGACCAGTGACAGCGCATCCGTTGCCCGCGCAGGATGCCTGCGTTCCTGCAACAATCGGCCCGCCTGCGTCACCACTGCGTGAGGGTGCTGACACATGGCGCCCCCGCCCTTGCCGCCAGGCCCCCGCGCGGCAACCTTGGGCCGAAGATGCAAGGAGGCGCCCATGGCACAACTTCGCAAGATCCTGCTGGTGGACGATGACGACGACCTGCGCGAGGCGCTGGGTGAACAACTGGTCATGACCGAGGATTTCGACGTGTTCGAGGCCGCGACCGGCGCGGATGCGCTGACCAAGGCGCGCACGGTCCACCACGATCTCGTCATCCTCGACGTGGGCCTGCCCGATATCGACGGCCGCGAACTGTGCAAGCTCATGCGCAAGCAGGGGGTCAAATGCCCGATCCTCATGCTGACCGGGCATGACGGCGACGCGGACGTGATCCTTGGGCTTGATTCGGGCGCGGACGACTATGTGACCAAGCCGTTCCGGTTCCCGGTGCTGCTGGCGCGGATCCGCGCGCTCCTGCGCAGCCACGAGGCATCCGAAGACGCGGTGTTCCAGCTTGGCCACTACACCTTCCGGCCGGCGCAGAAACTGCTGGTGACCGAGGACAACCGGAAGGTCCGCCTGACCGAGAAGGAGACCAGCATCCTGCGCTATCTCTATCGCGCCGGCGAGGCGGTGGTGCCGCGCGACACCCTGCTGCACGAGGTCTGGGGCTACAACGCCGGGGTGACGACCCACACGCTCGAGACGCATATCTACCGGCTTCGCCAGAAAATCGAACCGGATCCGTCCAATGCCCGCCTTCTTGTGACCGAATCGGGCGGCTACAAGCTGGTGGCATGAGAGTTCCCGCCGGTGGCCGGGTCATGCCACCTCCTCCCTGTCAGACTGGCCCGGGCAAGTGCCCGGGCTTTTTCTTGCGCCCGGGACCGCACGCGCCGGCCGGCCGGCATGCGGCTCCGGATCGGTGCCCGGTCATCGGATTGCTGCCCCGCAGCGGCGTCCTGCTATTGGATAACACCCGGTTCCTGCCCTATCTGGACCCCAGGCGGCATCCGGCCGCGACTCTTTCGAAAGGACACATCCGTGGTGTCGAACCGTCTCGTCCCCCTCGCCCTTGCCTCGCTGCTGGTGTCCGCACCGGCGCTGGCGCAGGATGTGCAATACCGGCTTGTCAACAACTCGCCGCTCACGCTGATGGAGTTCTACTCCTCGCCGGTCACGGATCCGGGCTGGGGCGACGACATCCTCGGCAATCTGGTGCTTTCGCCCGGCGACAGCGGCACCGTCACCATCGCCGACGGCCAGAGCTATTGCAGCTATGACTTCCAGTTCGTGATGGAGGACGGCTCCGTGATCGAGGGCCAGGCCGACATCTGCACCACCGAGCAGTTCATCCTTCAGTGACCTGCCAACGGCCTGCGTCCGACCCGGTTGCAGGCCGCCCGTTTTCTTGTGTCCAGGGTATGGTATTCCCGCCTGTCGCCGCCGGCCCGGTCCGGCGATCATGTGCGCCGGGCCGGGCGGCGGATTCCCCAAACAGATGATTTCCAGGATTGGATCAAACATGCTCAGAGCACTTCCACTGCTGGCGGCCGCGGCTCTTGTCACGGCGTCCGCACTGCCCGCAGCGGCCCAGGATGTCAGGTTCGAGATCGTCAACAACTCGTCGCTGTCGCTCTACTACTTCTATGCCTCGCCGACCCATGATCCGAACTGGGGTCAGGACATCCTCGGCAACGAGGTGGTCAACCCCGGCGAGAGCGGCACGGTCACCATCGCCGACGGCGAGGCGACCTGCATCTACGACATGAAGTTCGTGATGGAGGATGGCCAGGAGATCACCGGCCAGACCGACATCTGCACTTCGGCGCGATACGTGCTCCAGTAATCCTTTCCCCACCGGGAAAGGTGTCGGGGCGCGCACGCATCGGTTGGTTGGTGTGTTCGCGCGCGCGCCTCGACTTGTCCGCCACAGGTGCCGCGCGCGCCTGCCGGTGTGCCGGGCGGGTTGCACCTTTCGGGCAAAGCGGTTCCCATGGGGCGGAACCGTTACCGACAGAGACCCCATGACCTTCACGATCGCCACCTGGAACATCAACTCGGTCCGCCTGCGCGAGGGCCTGGTCCAGCGCCTCCTGCGCGAGGAGGCGCCGGACATCCTGTGCCTTCAGGAATGCAAGAGTCCGGTCGACCTCATCCCGCGCGAGGGATTCGCGGCCCTGGGCTATCCCCACATGATCGCTCGGGGGCAGAAGGGCTATAACGGGGTGGCGATCCTGTCGCGGCTGCCGCTGACCGACGCGGGCGCGACGGATTTCGCCGGGCTGGGCCACGCCCGCCACGTTGCCGCCCGTCTGGACAGCGGCGTGACGATCCACAACGTCTATGTTCCCGCAGGCGGCGACATTCCCGACCGCGAGGCGAACGAGAAGTTCGGGCAGAAACTCGATTTTGTCGCCCATCTGCGCGACCATTTCCGCACCGGAGCGCCGGAACGATCCATCCTTGTCGGCGATCTCAACATCGCCCCGCGCGAGGATGACGTGTGGAACCACAAGGCCCTTCTGAGGATCGTGAGCCATACCCCCGTCGAGGTGGACGGCCTGAACGAGGCGCGCGACGAAGGCGGCTGGGTCGATGTGACCCGCGCCGACATTCCCGAGGGGCAGCTTTATTCGTGGTGGTCCTACCGCAGCCCCGACTGGGACGCGGCGGACAAGGGCCGCCGCCTCGATCATGTCTGGGCCAGCCGCGACATCGCCGGGGCCGCGCATGACAGCCGCATCCTGCGCGCGGTGCGCGGTTGGGAACAGCCCTCGGACCACGCGCCGGTGTTCGCCTCGTTCGACCTGTGACGCCTCAGGCCACCAGGCCGCGCACCGCCCCGGCGACGGCACGGCCCAGGGCGGCATGGCCGGCCTCGTCGAAATGCACGCCGTCAACGGGGCTGACCGTCATGTGCTGCCCGGCGTCCAGGAACCCGGTGCCGTTCACTGCGGCCAGATCGCGCAGCACCGGCGCCAGAGCAAGCGACCGTTCGCGCCCGCCCCAGAAGATGGCGCGCAGGCATCCCGTCTCCTCGACAGGGGGCGGGGCGATGAGCAGCACCCGGAATCCGCCGTGCCGCGCCTGCATCTCGGCCGAGAGGGCGATCGCCACAAGGCCCGCGATCCCGGCGGCGATCTGCCGTGGCGGCACCGCATAGCAGGCCTTGGTGTCATTGGTGCCCAGCATGATGGCAAGAACATCGACCGGCCCGTGACTCTCGAGGGCGATGCGCAGCCCCGCCGCCCCGTTCATGTGGGGCCCCGTCACCGGATCGTCGAACTGCGCGGTGCGGCCGGGCAGCCCCTCGGCCACCACCTCCCAGTCCGGGCCGAGGTCGCGGGCGCAGACCCCGGTCCAGCGGGTCGCCCGGTCAAGGCGGCGGTGCGGTTCGGTCAGGCTGACCATCGGCGGTGTGCCGTAGGTGTTCGAATCGCCGAAACAAAGCAGCGTGCGCGTCATCGTGGATCCTCCGTTTGCGCCCGGACGCTAGGATCAGGCGCGTTTCCCGGCAAGCCGCCCCTTGGCGGCGCACCATGATCGGCCCATATAGGGCCAAACCCGAATTCCGCAGGACGGACTGCCATGCTCAATCCCGAAGTGAAGCCGGTCATCGACGGCTCGGACGCCACCTTCATCGCCGATGTGGTCGAGGCGTCGAAATCGGTCCCCGTGATCGTCGATTTCTGGGCCACATGGTGCGGCCCGTGCCGCCAGCTTGGCCCGGCGATCGAGGCCGCCGTGACCAGACAGGGTGGCAAGGTCCGCCTTGTGAAGATCGACGTGGACCGCAACCCCGCCTATGCCGGGCAGTTGCGCGTGCAGTCGATCCCCACCGTCTATGCCTTCTGGCAGGGCCAGCCGGTTGACGGGTTCCAGGGTGCGCTGCCGCCGTCGCAGGTCGAGCAGTTCGTGCAGAAGATCGTCGCCCTTGCCGGGGACGGCGGCCTGTCCGAGGCGCTGGCCGCGGCCGAGGAGATGCTGGAACAGGGCGCGGTCACCGATGCCGCAGAAACCTTTGCCGCCATCCTTCAGGAAGAGCCCGCGAATGCGCCGGCCTATGGCGGGCTGGTGCGGTGCCATATCGCGCTGGGCGAACTGGATCAGGCCGAGGCGGTGCTGAACGGCGCCCCCGCCGAGATCGCCACCAAGCCCGAAGTCGAGGCCGCCCGCGCCAAGCTGGGCCTCGCGCGGCAGGCGGCCAAGGCCGGGCCGGTCGATCAGTTGCGCGCCCGCGTCGCCGCCGATCCGCAGGACAATCAGGCCCGTTTCGACCTTGCCACCGCGCTTCATGCCTCGGGCGAGGTGCAGGCGGCTGTGGACGAACTGCTCGATCTGTTCCGCCGTGACCGGGAATGGAACGACGGCGCCGCCAAGGCGCAGCTTCTGACCATCTTCGATGCGCTTCCGGCCAAGGATCCCTTGGTCCTGGCCGGGCGTCGGCGGCTGTCGTCGCTGATCTTCGCCTGATGACCCGGCGCCGCGAACTTCCCGGCGTCCTTCCCGTCTTTCCGCTTCCGGGTGCGCTGCTCTTGCCGCGTGCCCGGCTTCCCCTGCACCTGTTCGAGCCGCGCTACCTGATGATGCTCGATCATGTGCTGGCCACCCCGCATCGCCTGATCGGCATGATCCAGCCCCTGGCCGGCAGCGATGACGCAGGGCTGAGCGCCACGGGATGCGCCGGTCGCGTCACCGCGTTTCAGGAACTCGACGACGGGCGCTGCCTGATCACCCTGACCGGAATCAGCCGGTTCCATCCGGTCGACGAGGTGCCCGGCACGACCCCGTGGCGCAATGCGCGCGTGGATTACACCGGGTTCGAGCGTGATCAGGGCGGCCCCGACACGGACCCCGACCTCGGGCGCGAGGGGTTTCTTGACCTGCTTGACCGCTATTTCCGCGATCGCGGCCTGTCCGGCGACATCGAGAACCTGCGCGCCGCCGAGGACGAGACGCTGATCGATTCGCTGTCCATGCTGCTGCCGTTCGGGCATGGCGACCGGCAGGCCCTCCTCGAGGCGCCCGGACTGGCCGACCGGCGCGCGGTGCTGGTCGCGCTTCTGGAATATGCGCTGCATGGCGGCGAGAATGACGAGGTGCTGCAATGAGCCTGCCCGAATTCGACCCGAGGATGCTCGAGGCGCTGGTCTGTCCGCTCAGCCAGGGGACGCTGTCCTATGATGCCGCGCGGCAGGAACTGGTCAGCCAGGGTGCGCGGCTGGCCTATCCGATCCGCGACGGCATCCCGGTGATGCTGGTCAGCGAGGCGCGCAAGCTTGACGAGTGAAGCTCAGCGCATGAGCGCGGGCAGATCGCCGGTCAGCCCGGCCGCCTCGCGGATGAAGGCGCGGCGCAGCAGCCCCATGTTCTGAACCGCAGCAAGGCCAAGCCCGCGGGCAAGGCGCAGGAACGGATCGTCGTTCGAGAACAGCCGGTTGAGCCCGTCCGTCGCCGCGGCCAGCGTCGCGGTATCGACCCGCCGCCAGCGGGCATAGCGCTCAAGGACGGGATCGCTGCCCGGATCCTCGCCCCGGCGGCGCGCGGCGCCCAGCACATCGGCCAGGGCCGCCACATCGCGCAGCCCGGCATTGAGCCCCTGCCCCGCGATCGGGTGCAGCCCGTGCGCCGCATCGCCCACAAGCGCAAGGCGCGGCGCGACGAAACTTTCGGCCAGCGTCAGGTTCAGCGGATAGGAAAACCGCACACCCTCAAGGCGGATCGCCCCGAGATGCGAGCCGAAGACCGGCCTCAGCGCCTCGAGAAAGGCGGCATCGTCCATCGCCATCAGGTCAGCGGCGCGGGCGGTGCTCTCGCTCCAGACGATGGAGGACCGGTTGCCGGGAAGGGGCAGGATGGCAAAGGGCCCGGCCGGCAGGAACAGTTCATGCGCGGTGCCGTGGTGCGGCCGTTCGTGGGCGACGGCGCAGGTCACGGCGGTCTGGCCATAGCCGTGCCCCTGCCGCCCGATCCCTGCGCGCGCCGCACTGCCCGAGGAGCGCCCGTCACAGCCGACCACCAGCGCCCCGGTGATCCTGCGCCCGTCGTCAAGCGTGACCGTGGCATGACCCGGCCCGCTTTCCTGCGCCAGAACCCGCGCGGAATCGAAAACGACGATCCCCCCGGTGCGGTCCATGGCTTCGAGGAAGGCACGGCGCAGGAACCGGTCCTCGACCATGTGGCCCATCGCCCCTTCCTCGATCTCGGCCGAATCGAAGGTGAGGGTGAAAGGCCCGGCACCTTCGCCGGGGCGGCCGTCGCTGATGACGATGGTCTGGATCGGCTGGGCCTCGGCGGCGATCCGCGGCCAGATCCCGATCCCCCGCAGCAGCCGCACCGAGGACAGCGCGAGCGCATAGGACCGCCCGTCGAACCCCGGATGGTCCCGCGTCCCTCGTGGAAGGGCGTCGATGACCGTCACCCCGAACCCCGCCTGCGCCAGGGCAAGCGCAAGCGCCGGCCCGTTGAGCCCGCCACCGACGATGATGATATCGCTGTCGTTCGCCATGCAGGCGACTATCGGCCCCCGGGGGGGAATGTCCATGTGTATTGGTCTGTCAATCAGCCTGGTGCCTCGGCAATTTGATCAATCAACGCCCCCATTGCACCCTCGAGGTAGCGCGCACCCGTCAGTGTGAGATGGCCGCTGTCGAAGTAGAGAGGGTGAGACCCGGCATCGCTCAGCAGACAGACGTCCGGGCAAAGCACAGGCCAGGGGTCTGGGGCAGAGATGCCGGCCCGTGCCAAATCGTGACGAAGGATGTCGACCACGTCCCGGTTCACCGGTTGTCCCGAAAGGGTCTGTCGATCCTCTGCCTCCCACAGCATGGCGGGCACACTCGAGTCGAAGGTCGGAACCGGCAGGATCCATGAGACGTCAAGGCCACCTGCGACGGCGGTTTCGTGGAAACCGCTGCCCCAAACCCGCTGGGCATTGGACGTTGTGAAATGCAGGATGACGGTGTCTGCGCCCACGGCACGGATATCGGTCAAGAGCCGCTCGGGGCCGGGGGCGCCATAGATCGGGTTGTTCGAGACCGTCAGATACAGCCGAACCCCGCGCTCCTGCGCCACGCTGGCAAATGAAGCCTTGATCGAGTCGGCGTGGCTGTCGCCAACAAGCACGGCAACCGGCGCATCCTCAGCTAAGCCGGAGGTCAACTCACAAAGCGTGGCTCGAGGGGACAGGATACGGAAAATCTTGCCACACCTGTATTCAGAACGGTCCTGTGTTGCCTGAAGGATATTCAGTTCGGACACATCGAACCGCGCGCGCGAAATAACTCCGGAAAGCACGGTGATTAGGGCGGCCCCCACAAGCATGATGGTCCCGGTCTTCAGACTGCCGGACCAGAGGCGGGGACGTTCAAAGACAAGGTGCAGAACCGCCGAAGCGCCGACGATCAGCGACAGCAGGAAAACGCCCTGCCACCAGTCCGGAATCGCAAGGATCGTCCCCGAAAACGGGCGATACAGGCCGATGACCAGCACCGGGAAATGCGCAAGGTAGATTGCATAGGACCAATCACCAATCCCGTGCAGGGATCGTCCGAACCAACTGTGTTCAAATCCTGAGGGAAGACCACAGGCAAGAAGGGTGGCCGAAGCGATGGTTGCCACGATTGCGGCAAGGCCCGGATGCCCCCACAGGACACCGGTTGCCTCGCCATTGACCGGCCACAAGATGGCAACGAGGATGATCGTCGCCCCCGCTGTTGCCCCGATGGCTGGTTGCGGGCGCAGGACATTCCCCGCGCGCGAGAGGTGCCAGGCCACGCCTGCGCCAGCAAGAAATTGCCACAAGCGAAGCGGCATCATGAAGAACGAGGTCTTGGGGCTGATCGTTACCATGACAAGAGCGGCGGCAAGCGACGCCAGCCCCGCCCCGAGGATCAGGTGCCGGCTCTTGCGGTGAAGCCAGACAATGAGCGGAACAAGGAGATAGAACTGGAATTCGACCCCGAGCGACCACAGGTGCAGAAGCGGATTGAAATCGGATTTGCTGAAATACGAATTCTGCGCCCAGAAGCCGAAATTGGAGGACAGGCCAGAGGCAAAAAGACCCTGTTCAACAACCTGCCCATGTTCAGAAGGCAGGGTCAGGAACGCAGAGAGGAGAACCGCGAAAATGACCGTCGCCAGATAAGCCGGAAGCAGGCGCCTTGCGCGGCGGCGGTAGAATTGCACGGCGTGGCCGCCCCCCCCACCAGAATAGAGGATCGCCATCAGGAATCCGCTGATGACAAAGAATGCATCCACTCCGAGGAAGCCGGCCGAGAATCCGGGCACTCCGAGGTGGAACAGGACGACAAGCAGGACAGCAGCGCCCCTCATGATCTGGATATCGGCGCGATGCTGCATGAAGCCCCGTTGCAAGAGTTGGTCGCAGTGAATGTCATACAGTGCCTGTATTCCAGACCAAGCGCAATCACGGGCCGCGCATGGTATTTCTTATTGGTTGCCTCTTCCCTCCCGTAGCTGCGCGCAGGATGATCCTGTCGGATCGGACGGGGAATCGGGGGTGGACATGGCTGACTGGGCCGGGGTGCGGGCGGTGGAGTTGGGGCAGGGGATCGGCGCGGGCCGGATCGACCCGGTGGAACTGGCCGAAGCGTTCCTTGCGGCGGTCGCCGCGCATCCTCATGGTGCCGCGATCTATGCCCGGACCACACCCGAACGTGCCCTGGCCGAGGCGATGGCAGCGCGCGAACGCGCCCGTGCCGGGCTGCGGCGCGGGATCCTTGATGGGGTGCCGCTGTCGTGGAAGGACCTGTTCGATTCGGCCGGCACCGCGACCGAAGCCGGCACCGCGATGCTGCAAGGCCGGGTGCCCGCTGCCGATGCCACGGTCCTGGCCACCGCCACGGCCGGAGGCACGGTCTGTCTGGGCAAGACCCACATGTCCGAAATCGCCTTTTCCGGGCTGGGCTACAATCCGGTGACGGCGACACCGCCGAACGTCAACGATCCCGCGCTTCTGCCGGGGGGATCGTCCTCGGGCGCGGCGGCTTCGGTTGCGTTCGGGCTTGCGCCGGCGGCGGTCGGATCGGACACCGGCGGCTCGATCCGGTTGCCGGCGGCCTGGAACGATCTGGTCGGCTACAAGCCCACGCATGGGGCGCTGTCGCTGGCGGGGGTGCTGCCGCTTTGCCCGTCGTTCGACACGGTCGGGCCGCTTGTGCGCAGCGTCGGGGATGCGGCCGAAGTGGCGGCGCTCCTGGGCGGCACGCGGACGGTCGATCTGACCGGGGCCAGCCTGGCCGGCACGCGCCTTCTGGTGCTCGACCCGCTTGCGGGGCAGGAACCCGACGAGGCCCCGGCGCGCGCCTTTGCCGGGGCGGTCGAACGGCTGGCCGCTGCCGGGGCCCGGATCGACCATGTCCGGCCGGAGTGGCTGGCGCGGGCGTGGGAACTGGCCGGTCCGCTTTATTCGGCCGAGGCCTGGGCCCATTGGCGGCCGCAGGTCAGGGCACGGGGCGATCTGATGTATTCCCATATCCGCGAACGGGTTACGGCCGGCGACGCGGTGAAGGCCGCCGACTGGATCGCCGGATGGGAGGAGTTGCGCGCCCTGCGCCGCCGCTTTGCCGAAGAGACGGCGGGCCATGATGCCGTGCTGTGCCCCACCTCGCCGATCCTGCCGCCGGAGACCGCGCGCGTGGCGGCGGATGCGGACAATTATCGTGCCGTGAACATGCGGGCGCTGCTCAATACGCGGATCGGCAACCTTCTGGGCCTGTGCGGCATCAGCCTGCCGACCGGAACCCCGTCCTGCGGCCTTCTGCTGAACGGGGCGGCGGGCGATGACGGGCGCCTGTTGCGCCTTGCGGCCGCCGCCGAACGCGCGCTGGCGTGAAAGACACAGGGCCGCGCCGCGATCCGGCGGAAATCGCGCCGTTTTTCTGGACAGCGCCGCCGGTTGCAGGCTAGTCTGACCGCAAACGGGGCGCAACGACCCCGGGATTGAGGCAGCGATGATCGGACCCGAGCGGTTTTCGGATCTCGGAGAATATGCGTTTCCGCGCCTGCGGCGGATGCTCGATGCCCATGAACCGGGCGGCGAACCCGTCAACATGACCATCGGAGAGCCGCAGCACCCCTTTCCCGCCTTCGTGGGGGACATCCTTGCGCAGGAACTGGCAGGATTCGGCCGCTATCCGGTGAACGAGGGGGCGCCCGCGCTGCTGGACGCCATGGCGGCCTGGGTCGCACGCCGCCATGGCGTCACCCTCGGGCACGAGAACCTCATGGTGCTGAACGGCACGCGCGAGGGGCTCTATAACGCGGCCATGGCCCTGTGCCCCGAGACGAAGCGCGGCGCGCGTCCCGTCATCCTCATGCCGAACCCGTTCTATCAGGTCTATCTGGTCGCCGCGAAGTCGGTCGGCGCCGAACCGGTGTTCGTGCCCGCCACGGCCGCCACCGGGCATCTGCCCGATTTCACCGCGGTCGCCCCCGGAATCCTTGAGCGGGTCGCGCTGGTCTATGTCTGTTCGCCCGCCAATCCGCAGGGCGCGGTCGCGGACGAATCGTGGTGGCGTGCCCTCATCGCGCTGGCCGAACGGCACGATTTCCGCATCCTTTCGGACGAATGCTATTCCGAGATCTGGCGCGATGCGCCGCCGGTCGGTGCGGCTGCGGTCGCGGCGCGGATGGGGGCGGACCCGGAGCGGGTGCTGGTGTTCCAGTCGCTGTCGAAACGGTCGAACCTGCCGGGGCTGCGGTCGGGCTTTGTCGCTGGCGGCCCACGGGCCATCGCGGCGATGCGCCAGTTGCGCGCCTACGCCGGGGCGCCGCTGCCCATGCCCTTGCAGGCAGTGGCGGCACGGGTCTGGGCCGACGAGGCCCATGTCGAGGAAAACCGCGCGCTCTACCGCGAGAAGTACCGCATCGCCGACCGTATCCTTGGCGGAGTGCCGGGCTACGCCGCGCCCGAGGCCGGGTTCTTTCTGTGGCTGCCGGTCGCCGATGACGAGGCGGCGGCGCTGAAGCTCTGGCGCGAGTGCGGGGTCAGGGTGCTTCCTGGCGGCTGGCTGGGGCGTGACGACGGCGCGGGCAATCCCGGCGCCGGACATATCCGCGTGGCGCTGGTGGCGCCGACGCAAGAGGTGCAGCGCGGGCTGACCCTCTTGCGGGACTGCATTTACGGCTAGGGGGTTCGGTCATGGCATCCTATCAGACGCGCGGCCGCGGCCCCCTTCTCGACCAGGAGACGCAGGCGACGCTGGAGCGGCGGTCGCGCGAACTCGGCGGGCTGGCGCTGGCCGGTCTGGGGATCGCGGCGGCGCTCATGCTGTGGTCCTACAGCCCGGACGATCCGAACTGGATGCTGGCCTCGGACGCGCCGGTGCAGAACATGCTGGGGCGGTTCGGGGCCTCGGTCGCGCATCCGCTGACCATGATCGTCGGGCGAGCGGCCTGGCTCATTCCGCTGTTCCTGATGGTCTGGGGGATTCGCCTGCCGCTTCATCTGGGCGAAGAGAACATCGGGCGTCTGGTGCTTGCACCGATCGCGGTGGCGATCGCGGCGCTTTATGGCGCCACGCTGACCCCGCCCGAAGGCTGGGCGCCACGATTCGGGCTGGGCGGGCTGTTCGGGGATACGGTGCTCAGCCTTGTGCTGACGGTCGTGCCCTTCGGCACCGGTTTCATGGTCAAGGCCCTGTCGCTGCTGCTGGCGGTTGCCACGCTGGGGGCGGTTGCGCATGTCGCGGGCGTCACCCCGCCCGAGGCGCGGATCGCGCGGAGGTTCCTGCTGCTCGGCACGATCTGGCTCTATGAGGGGATCCTGCGGCTGTCGGGGCGTTCGGCGCGGCTGTCGGCCGTGGCGGCGCGCGGGCTGTCGGGGCGCATGGCCGACCTGATCGAGGCGCGGTGCGACCGGATGGCCCGCTCCCGCGCCGGGGCCGGACAGACGCAGGCCACCGACGAGGCCATGACCGGCACTGGCGCCGCGATGCCGCTGCGCGCCGCGCGCGCCGCCGTGGTCGTCCGGGCGGAACCGGCGGCGGCAGGCCAGCAGCCCCCCGCGCGGCTGATGCCGCCGGGCGTGGCGCATGGGGCCATCGCGGCACAGGCCACCCCCCATCGTCCGCCGGCCGAGGCCCCGGCCAGGACCGCGCCGCTGATGCCGCCCGTCCCGTCCCGTGCGGGTCAGACGGGCGATGGCGCGCTGGTCGCGCCGCCGCGCGGGGCGCAACCGCCTGCCCCGACCGGGCTGGGCGGGATCCTGTCGCGGATGCCCGCGCTGTTTACCGGGCGCGGCCGCGGGCGCGATGCGCAGGAGGACAGGCGCTATGACGACTATATCGACGGGGAAGTCGACGACCTGCCCGAGGACGACCGGATCCGCGCCCGCATCGGTGACGCGATCCGCGCGCGCGCGCGCACCGGACAGGCTGTGGCGCCGATTGCCGTGGGGCGTGGTGCCGCTGCGCCGGCACAGCGCCCTGCCGGGCCGCGCCCCCTCATCCTTGATCCGGCGCGAGGCGCGCCCGGTGCTGCCGCCCGCGTGGCGGAACCGCCCCTGACCGCGGCGATTGCCGCTGGGGCCACCTCTCTGGCGGGCCGGAGCATGGCCGATGCCGTGGCGGCCCGTTCGCATGACTTCGGGATGGATGCGGTCCTCGAGGATGAGCGCGACGACGACCCGGCCATGCCGTCCGCGCCCATGCCCCCCACCCCGGTGCTGACCGCGCAGCGCGCCACCCCGGCCGGGCCGATCCCCGGCACCGCGCCCCGGGTTGTCCAGCCCATGAACCGCAAGCCGATCCAGCCTTCGGCCCGCGCCCGCGCCGAGGCCGAGCCCGCGCTGCCGTTCGAGGATCGCTATGCCACCTACGAATTCCCGCCGCTCGCGCTGCTGACCGATCCGGCCGACATCCCGCGCCATCACCTGTCGGACGAGGCGCTCGAGGAAAACGCGCGGATGCTCGAGAACGTGCTCGACGATTATGGCGTGAAGGGCGAGATCGTCAGCGTCCGCCCCGGCCCGGTGGTGACGATGTATGAACTCGAACCCGCGCCGGGCCTCAAGGCCAGCCGGGTGATCGGGCTGGCCGACGACATCGCGCGCAGCATGTCGGCGCTGTCGGCCCGGGTCTCGACCGTGCCGGGGCGTTCGGTCATCGGCATCGAACTGCCCAATTCGAATCGCGAGAAGGTGGTGCTGCGGCAGATCCTGGCCGCGCGCGATTTCGGCGACAGCCAGATGCGCCTGCCGCTTGCCCTGGGCAAGGACATCGGCGGCGATCCGGTGGTGGCGAACCTCGCCAAGATGCCGCACCTCCTGATCGCGGGCACCACCGGTTCGGGCAAGTCGGTGGCGATCAACACCATGATCCTGAGCCTGCTCTACAAGCTCACCCCCGAGGAATGCCGCCTCATCATGATCGACCCCAAGATGCTTGAACTGTCGGTCTACGACGGCATCCCGCATCTGCTGTCCCCCGTTGTCACGGATCCGAAAAAGGCGGTGGTCGCCCTCAAGTGGGTCGTGGGCGAGATGGAAGAGCGCTATCGCAAGATGTCGAAGATGGGGGTGCGCAACATCGAGGGCTACAACGGCCGCGTGCGCGATGCCCTGGCCGCGGGCGAGGTGTTCTCGCGCACGGTGCAGACCGGATTCGACGAGGAAACCGGCGATCCGGTGTTCGAGACCGAAGAGATCACGCCCGAACTCCTGCCGTTCATCGTGGTGATCGTGGACGAGATGGCCGACCTGATGATGGTGGCCGGCAAGGAGATCGAGGCCTGCATCCAGCGTCTTGCCCAGATGGCCCGCGCCAGCGGCATCCATCTCATCATGGCGACGCAGCGGCCTTCGGTCGATGTCATCACCGGCACGATCAAGGCGAACTTCCCGACCCGCATCTCGTTTCAGGTCACGTCGCGGATCGACAGCCGCACCATCCTGGGCGAACAGGGGGCCGAACAGCTTCTGGGGCAGGGCGACATGCTCTACATGGCCGGCGGCGGGCGGGTCACGCGCATCCACGGCCCCTTTGTCAGCGACGAGGAAGTGGAAGAGGTCGTGACCTTCCTCAAGTCCTGGGGGCCCCCGGACTACAAGTCGGGCGTGACTGAAGGTCCGGACGAAGAGTCCGTCTCGGACATCGACGCCGTGCTCGGCCTGTCGGGCGGGCAGGAGACCGAGGACGCGCTCTACGACATGGCGGTGCAGATCGTCGCGCGGGACCGCAAGTGCTCGACTTCCTACATCCAGCGCAAGCTGGCGATCGGCTACAACAAGGCCGCGCGCCTGGTCGAGCAGATGGAGAACGAGGGCGTCGTCACCCCGGCCAATGCCGTGGGCAAGCGCGAGATCCTGGTGCCCGAGGTGCATTGACGGTCCGGATGCGGGAAATCCCGCATCCTCCTTCACGGAATTATCAGCCCCTCCCGGCTTGCGCGATCCGTTCGCAGCGCCAAGCGTATCCTGACAGGCATGGTCGGAGGAGGGGGCGATGGCAGGACGCTGGACGAACAGGCTCACGCGGGGGGATGCCACGCCGCACCACCTGCTGCTGATGGGGCGGCGCCGCGCGATGGCCCTGCTGGGGGCCGGGGCGGCGGCGACCGGTTTGCCCGCCATGGCCGCGGATGATGCGCCGAACACGCCTGACGATATCCGCGGCTACAACAATTTCTACGAATTCGGCTATGACAAGACCGATCCGGCCCGCTACGCCGGCGCCATGGTGACATCGTCCTGGACGGTGCGCGTCGATGGGCTGGTGGACAATCCGGGGGACTGGTCCCTTGGCGATCTTCTGGCCGGTCTCGAGGTCGAGGAACGCATCTATCGCCTGCGCTGCGTCGAGGCCTGGTCGATGGTGATTCCCTGGAACGGCGTCGAACTGGCCCAGGTCCTCGGGCGGCTGGGGCCGCAGGCCGATGCCCGCTACGTCGCCTTCGAGACCGTTGTGCAGCCCGCGGCGATGCCCGGCGTGCGCGCGGGTGTCCTCGACTTTCCCTATGTCGAGGGGCTTCGCCTGGACGAGGCGATGCACCCTCTCACCCTCCTGGCGACCGGCCTCTGGGGCGAACCCCTTGCCAACCAGAACGGCGCGCCGGTCCGGCTGGTGGTGCCGTGGAAATACGGTTTCAAGTCGATCAAGTCGATCACGCGCATCACCCTGACCGCCGATCGGCCGCCGACGACCTGGAACCTTACCAACCCGCGCGAATACGGGTTCATGGCCAATGTGAACCCCGGCGTCGATCACCCCCGCTGGAGTCAGTCGTCCGAGCGCATGATCGGTGCGGGCCTGTTCGGTGGAAGGCGCGACACGGAGATGTTCAACGGTTACGCGGACGAGGTTGCGCATCTCTATGCCGGGATGGATCTGGCGCAGGACTTCTGATGACCGGCACCCTGAACGCTGCCCTGCGGCGCGTCCCGCCCTGGATCGTCCATGCCGGTGCGGCGGGCTGGGCCCTCTGGTGGCTGTGGCTGGCGGCTGCGGGCGCCCTCGGCCCGGACCCGGTCGCGCGGCTGGAACAGGATTACGGGACGGCGGCGCTGTGGCTGCTGCTGGCGACGCTGGCGGTGACGCCGCTGCGCCGCTGGACCGGTGTCACCCTGCTGCGGTTCCGCCGTGCCTTCGGGCTCTGGACCTTCGGGTTTGGTGTTGCGCACCTGGTGGTGTGGCTGTTTCTCGACCTGTCCGCGCCGATCGCGGCCATTGCCGAACTGGCGCGCCCGCATATCACGGCCGGAGTGCTGTCGCTCCTGCTCATGGTGCCGCTCGCGCTGACCTCGACCGACGCGGCGCTGCGCCGTCTGGGGGCGCAATCCTGGCGGCGGCTGCACCGGCTTGTCTATCCGGCGGCGATCCTTGCGGCCACGCATCAGCTCTGGATCGCGCGCGGCTGGGAGACGGGCGCGCTCTTGTGGGTGGGGGCGACCGGGCTGCTCCTCGGGCTGAGAGTCGGAATGCGCCCGGGCGGTGGCCACTGACTCGCCCGGCGGCACGGGAATCGAGCGGGATTCGCAGCGGATTCGCGACCGGGAATCGTCCCCGCAAACCGACGGCGCAACAAACGCGCAGCCGGCCATGCCGCCGCGCAGCATTCTTGCGCGGACAGGGGGCGACCCTTCAGGGCGACATCACGCAAGCCGTTGTTATTGGCTGTATTTTACCGACGGGTCAGAATTCTTGCAGGTTTTTCTGAAATGCCTCTTGCGGCCCCCGGCGGTAATACGTAGATACCCGCTCACCGCAGACGACGACGGCAACGACGACGGCGCGGCGACGACGGACCACCCGGAAGGGAAAGCCGAAGTCGGGACAATCGGACAGGTTTCTGGCGGGCGCGCCGAACAAGACAGGGCGCAACGGTCAGAAATTGGTTTCAGGCGTCCTTGCTCTTTGACATGATTGATATCTGAAGGGATATGTGGGCGGTTTGGTCTGTTTTCGATGGATCGACTGTCTGTGTATCGCGCCGCTAGGGGGATTGTTCTCTCGATGATGCGGTGTCAGCTTCGCC
>JADYZU010000006.1 GCA_020852925.1 Rubellimicrobium sp.
GCTGCGCGGCGCGGGCCGGACCCCCGGCACATATTGCCCCAGGGTGGCCGGACGCAGCCGCGGCGCCGGCCCGGCCCAGGGGCCGGCGGGCGCCAGCGGCACGACCAGGGCCGCCGGAACGGGAACGGGAACCGGAACGGCGGCAGCGGGATCGTCGGGGCCGAGCAGGCTGTCCACCAGCCCTTCGACATGGGCAAGGCGGGCCGGAACGCTCCCCGCCCCCATGGTCGAGACCCGGCCCTCAAGCAGATGTCCGGGCACCGCAAGTTCGTCCGCGGTCGCGGCGGCAAGGGCGGTGCCGCGATCCTGCGGCAAGGGCGGCATCTCGGCGCGTTGCAGCCTTGTGCCGGTTTCGTTCAGCATCCGTGCGAGTTCTGCCGCCTGCGCCACCGACTGCGGCCGCGCCAGCGGGCGCGCGCCGGCGGGCGCGCTGTCCTGCCGGGCAAGGGCCCCCTCGCCCCGCGCGAGCGGACGCAGGGGCGCCGTGGCCACCGGCCGGGCCAGCGGACGCAGCAGCGGAGCACCACTCGCCCCCTCGGCCCGCGCGAGACCGGCCGGCAGCGCGGCCAGCGCGGCGATCAGGGCCAGCGCCCTCATGCCGGGGCGTCGCCCGAACGGCCAAAGTCCGGGGCGGCGGTATCCTGCCCCGCCTCGATGATGCCGCGCCGGATCGCCCGGGTGCGGGTGAAGTAGTTGAACAGCAATTCCCCGTCCCCCATGCGGATCGCCCGTTGCAGGACGAACAGCTCTTCGGTGAAGCGGCCCAGGATGTCGAGCGTCGCCTCGCGGTTGGTCAGGAACACGTCGCGCCACATCGTCGGATCGCTTGCGGCGATGCGGGTGAAGTCCCGGAACCCCGACGCAGAATACTTGATCACCTCGCTGTCCGAAACCCGCCGCAGATGTTCGGCCACGCCCACCATCGTATAGGCGATGAGGTGCGGCGTATGGCTTGTCACGGCAAGGACAAGATCGTGATGGGCGGCGTCCATCAGGTCGACATTGGCGCCAAGCGCGCGCCAGAACCCGGCCAGCCGGTCGACGGCGGCCGGGTCGGCCGCGCCGGGAACGATGATGCACCAGCGGTTGTCAAACAGCGTGGCAAACCCCGATCGCGGCCCGGAATGCTCCGTCCCGGCAAGGGGATGGGCGGGAATGAAATGCACGGCTTCCGGCAGGTGCGGCGCCACGGCGGCGATCACCGCCTGCTTGACCGAGCCCACATCCGTGACCGTCGCCCCCGGCTTCAGATGCGGGGCGATTTCCTGCGCGACCTGCCCCATGGCGCCCACGGGCACCGCCAGCACCACCAGATCGGCGCCCGTCACCGCCTCGGCCGCGGTGGCGCAGACCCGGTCGACAAGGCCGATTTCCGCCGCCACCCGGCGGGTTTCCGCCGAACGGGCGTGGCCGGTGATCTCTTGCGCCAGGTGCCCGCGGCGGATCGCATGGGCCATCGACCCCGCGATCAGCCCCAGCCCGATCAGCGCCACCCGCCCGTAGACCGGCCGCGAATCGGCCCCGGGCGCAGGGTTGGCCGCCGGATCGGGCATCAGCGCAGCCCCCGGAACACGCCGATCTCATGCGCGACCCGGCGGCAGGAGGCCTCGTCGCCCACGGTGATGCGCAGGCATTCGGGCAGGCCATAGCCCGCGACCCGGCGCGTGATGATGCCTTCGCGGCGCAGGTGGTCGTCGCAGGCCAGGGCCTCGGCCTCATCGGCGAAGCGGGCCAGGATGAAGTTCGCGCGCGACGGATCCGAGGGCACGCCCATCCCCGCCAGCGTCTGCGCCAGCCAGTCGCGCCAGCGGGCATTCTCGCGCGCGCAGCGGCGCACCCAGTCCTGATCGCGCACCGCCGCCTCGGCCACGGCCAGTTGCACCGTGGCCAGGTTGAACGGATCGCGGATGCGGTTCAGCACATCGACCACGATCGCCGGCGCATAGGCCCAGCCGATGCGCAGCCCGCCCAGCCCGTAGATCTTGGAGAAGGTGCGCGTCACCACGACATTGTCGCGCCCCCCGGCAAGGCCGGCGCCGCCGTCGTGGCCCTCGACATATTCGGCATAGGCCCCGTCAAGCACCAGCAGCACCTGCGCCGGCAGGCCGTCGGCAAGGCGGCGCACCTCGCCCTCATCGAGCATGGTTCCGGTCGGATTGGCCGGATTGGCGACAAAGACGATGCGCGTGCGGCGCGTCACCGCGCGCAGGATCGCGTCGACATCGACCACCCGCTCCCTCTCGGGGACGCAAACCGGGGTTGCCCCGGCGGCGCGCGCGGCGATCGCATACATGAGGAACCCGTGCGCGGTATGGATCACCTCGTCCTTGGGGCCGGCAAAGCCCTGACAGATCAGGTGGATGAGTTCGTCGGACCCGGCGCCGCAGACGATGCGCGCGGGATCGAGCGCATGCACCTCGCCGATGGCCTGCCGCAACTGCGCGTGGTCGCCCGAGGGATAGCGGTGCAGGTCATGGACGGCGCGCGCGAAGGCCTCGCGCGCGGCATCGGATGTGCCCAGCGGGTTCTCGTTCGACGAGAGCTTGATGACGCTCGACTTGCCGGGGACATGCGCCTCGCCGCCCTTGTAGGGGGCGATTTCCATGATGCCGGCGCGGGGGGTGATCCTGGTCGTCATGTGGTCTCTCCTCGCCCCGGCTTCTAGCGGGGCACCGGGCGACATGCCAGTGCCAACGCGGCCGGGTGATGCGGGCGGGCAATGCGGGCGGCGCAGAAACGACACGCCCGCAGGAACCGGTCCGGCGGGCGTGCAATCGCGGCGCTGTCCGGACGGATCAGCGCGAATAGAACTCGACCACGAGGTTCGGTTCCATGATCACCGGATAGGGCACATCCGAAAGCTGCGGCGTGCGCACGAAGGTGGCCGCCATCTTCGAATGATCGACCTCGAGATAGTCGGGCACGTCGCGCTCGGCCGAACCGGCCGCCTCGAGCACCGAGGCAAGCTGCTTCGACTTGGCCCGCACCTCGATCACGTCGCCTTCCTTCACGCGGTAGGAGGGGATGTTCACCGACTTGCCGTTCACGAGGACATGGGCGTGGTTCACGAACTGGCGCGCGGCAAAGACGGTCGGCACGAACTTGGCGCGGTAGACCACCGCGTCAAGGCGCCGCTCGAGCAGGCCGATCAGGTTCTCGCCGGTGTCGCCCTTCACGCGGGCGGCCTCGGTGTAGATGCGCTTGAACTGCTTTTCGGTCAGGTCGCCGTAGTAGCCCTTCAGCTTCTGCTTGGCGCGCAGCTGGGTGCCGAAGTCCGACAGCTTGTTCTTGCGGCGCTGGCCGTGCTGGCCGGGGCCGTAGTCGCGCTTGTTCACCGGGGACTTGGGGCGGCCCCAGATGTTTTCGCCCATGCGGCGGTCGATCTTGTATTTCGCCTGCGTGCGCTTGGTCACGGCAGAACTCCTTCAATGTTGCCATCGCCCGGAACGGGCGCCTTGTGAAGGGCGTTGTCCTCTTGATCCGGCAAGGGATCACGACAGGCCACCCGCAGGGCGGCCGCCAACACCGTGGCGCGGGTCATACAGTCAGCGCGCGCGGTGTCAAGATGCGCAGGCCCCCGTCAGGTTACCCCCGTCAGGCCGCCCCCGTCAGGCCGCCCCTCTCAGGCCGCCTCACCCAGCACGATCGCCGCCTCGCTGCGCGACAGGACGCGGCGGGCGTAGCCGCCATAGGCCAGCGGATCCGCGGCGACCTCGGGCAGCAGATCGAGCAGGGCCGCCAGATGCGCATCCTCGAGCAGGTTCAGCGCCGCCGAGGCGGGATGAAAGCTTTCGGTCTCGATCCCGTTGGCGAACACGATCTGATGGCGGGGCAGCATGAGATGGACGTAGCGCACCTCGCGCAGGCCGCGTTCCACCCGGATGCCGCGCCCGTCCACCAGATCACGCGCGGCGACCAGCACCTCGTCGCAGTTGAACAGCGCCCGCGCCCTTGGCCCGCGCAGCACCACGCGATGGTCGGGCGACACCAGAACCCCCGCATCCGGCACCCCCGGTTGCAGCGCCCCCGCCCGCAGCCGCACCGGCGCCAGATGGGGCATCGCATGCAGCCGCGCCCCGCTGATGCGCCGCCCGCCGGTCCAGATCACCTCCTGAAGGCCGTCGTCCTTGGTCTGCACCAGCGTGCCTTCGGTCACGGATTCGACCGGACGGGGACCGTCCGCGCACAGGATCGTCGTGCCGGGGGTGAAGCAGATCACGCCGCCCGGCACATCGGTGGCGGGCTCGGCGCTTGTGCTGTCGACGTTGTGGTTCACCACCCACAGTTCGGCATGGCGCGGCGGCGGATCGCCCATGAACATGACAAGGGGCACCCGCCCCGGCCCCGCCGCGATCAGCGTGAGCAGCCAGGACCGCCGCCCGTCGGTGACGGTCAGCCCGCGTTCGCGCAGCGGCGCTTCCATCTCCGCCTCGGCGCGGCGCGGATCGCGGGCCGGCCGGCCCTGCCCCGCATCGACCGCGCGCAAGAGGCGCCGCACCGCCTGCGCCGCGCGCGCGCGCAGGTCGGCCAGGCCCTCGGTCTGGCCCCCGGTCTGGCCCTCGGCCATGCCCGGCCGCACCGATGCGCCCGGCCCGTCGATGCACACCGCCTCGCCGGTCCAGCTCCAGGTCGCGCCCACGGCAATGGCCCCGACCGGCGCCGCCCAGATGCCGTCGAGTTCCGTCTGCGACCAGGAAATGACGTTGATGGCCCGTGGCCCTGTGTCCATTTCCGCCCGTCTCGCCTCAGGGCCCGCGTCGTTGGTTGCGCGGGCTTGGCGGGACTCTAGCAACCACCCGGCCGCCATGGCAAGGGCGGCGCGGAGGGGCGCGGCACTCAGAAGGCGAAACTGGCCTTGAGCGAGCCCACGACCTGCGCGCCGTCCTGTCCCTCGAACTCGGGCGAGAGCCAGGTGAGCCCGTAGAAGAACGAGATGTCGTCTCCCGCCTGCCAATGGACACCAACCCTTGCGCGCCAGCGTTCCGATTCGGCGCGAAAGCCCTGATCGGCAGGCAGATAGAGGCTCTGGCCCACCTGTGTCCGATCGGCACCGAGGACAAAGGAAAACCCGGTCTGCGGCCCCTCGACCGCGCGGATCAGATGGCCGGTGACGGGATCGCGCACCAGCAGGTCCGCCTGTCCGACCGCCCCCAGGATCACATCGGCGCCGATGCGGGCCAGATCCTCGACCCCGGCCTCGACCCCGGCGTAGGGCCGCAACAGGACGCGCGGCGCCACCCGCAGCGGCAGGGCGATCTCGCCCACCCCCGCGACACGGACCGTGTCCGCGATCTGATGATCGGTGCCGAACGGGCCCGACAGGCCGAACAGCCGGTGCAGCGCACGCTGCCCGCGCGCAAGCCCGGTCTGCGGCCCCAGCATCACCAGATCGGCGCCCAGCGCGCCGTCGAACGGGCCAAGGCCGAAATGCACATGAACCCCCGTGGACAGCCGCCCGGCATAGGGCCGGTCCACCCCGCCCGAACCCACATGCATCGGCGCCACGATCTGTGAGGCGAACCGCCATTCGACGATCCCGCCCAGCGGCGGCAGATCGCCGGTCCAGTCCTCGCCCCGGATCAGCGCATAGGTGTAGGAACCGGTCTGCCAGCGGTCATGCCCATCGCCCAGCGCGTCATTGCTGAACAGCCGCCCCTGGCCCAGCGTCACCCACCCCTCGCCCAGGGCGGGCGTGGCCAGCGACAGCACCAGACCCAGAAGAACGCGCCACATCCGCATCACCCGCAACAGAAGGGACGGGCACCCGTCATTGGTGCCCGTCCCGATCCTGTTCCCCCCGCCCGGCCAAATTGTGGCCTGAGCGTGGAAAATGCGGGCGCGGCCCTATTCCGCGGCTTCGCGCACCGAGGGGTTGTTCGGATGCGTGGTCCAGTTGGCGTAATCGCCCACCACCTTGCCGGTGCGCGGATCGGTCGTGCCCTGGGCCATCGGCTCCATGGAGATGCAATCCTCGACCGGGCAGACGTTCACGCACATGTTGCAGGCGACGCATTCGGCGTCGTTCACCTCGAACACGCGGCCCGGATGCATCCAGATCGCCTGATGCGAAGTATCCTCGCAGGCGGCATAGCAGCGGCCGCACTTGATGCAGAGATCCTGGTCGATCCTGGCCTTGGTGACATAGTTGAGGTTCAGATACTGCCAGTCGGTGACATTGGGCACCGCGCGGCGGCTGATCTGGGCCACGTCGGTAAAGCCCTTCTCGTCCATGTATTGCGACAGGCCCGAGATCATCTCCTGCACGATCTTGAAGCCATAGGTCATGGCCGCGGTGCAGACCTGCACGTTGCCGGCCCCCAGCGCAAGGAATTCGGCCGCATCGCGCCAGGTGGTGACGCCGCCGATGCCGGAGATCGGCAGGTCGGCGGTTTCCGGGTTGCGGGCGATTTCCGCCACCATGTGCAGCGCGATCGGCTTGACCGCCGGGCCGCAGAACCCGCCGTGGGTGCCCTTGCCGTCGATCATCGGCTCGGGCGAGAAGGTGTCGAGGTTCACGCTCGTGATCGAGTTGATGGTGTTGATGAGGCTGACCGCATCGGCCCCGCCGCGGCGCGCGGCCTCGGCCGGACGGCGGATGTCGGTGATGTTCGGGGTCAGCTTCACGATGCAGGGCATCCGGCTGTGGGTCTTGACCCAGCGCGTCACCATCTCGATGTATTCGGGCACCTGCCCCACCGCCGATCCCATGCCGCGTTCGGCCATGCCGTGCGGGCAGCCGAAGTTCAGCTCCACCCCGTCGGCGCCGGTATCCTCGATGCGGTGGAGAATGTCCTTCCAGCTGTCCTCGTCGCAGGGCACCATCAGGCTGATGACCAGCGCGCGGTCGGGCCAGTCGCGCTTGACCATCTTGATCTCGCGCAGGTTCACCTCGAGCGGGCGGTCGGTGATGAGTTCGATGTTGTTGATGCCCATCACCCGCCGGTCGCCCGCGTGGATCACGCCGTAGCGCGGGCCGTTCACGTTCACCACCGGCGGCCCTTCAGAGCCCAGCGTCTTCCACACCACGCCGCCCCAGCCCGCCTCGAAGGCGCGCCGCACGTTGTATTCCTTGTCCGTCGGCGGCGCCGAGGCGAGCCAGAACGGATTGGGTGACTTGATGCCGATGAAATTCGTCGCAAGATTGGCCATTTGCGTCTCTCCTGCCTGCCCGAGGGCAGATGTTGTCCCCGGGGCGGTCCCGCGCGCGGGGGCGCGCGGCCGCCCGTCCCTGTCAGCCCGCCGTGCCCAGACTGCGGTGGATGTCCTCGGCGGCGTCGCGGCCGTGGGCCACGGCGGTGACGGTCAGATCCTCGCCCCCCACCGCGCAGTCGCCGCCGGCCCAGACCCCGGCGATCGAGGTGCGGTGGTTGTCGTCCACCGCGATCTTGCCGCCGTCGAGGCGCAGCCCCTCGGGCACCCCCTCGAGCGCCTGGCCGATGGCCTTGAACACCTGATCGGCGCGCAGGCGGAAGGTCTCGCCCGTGCCCTTCAGGCCGCCCGGCCCTTCGATCGTGTATTCGAACTCGACCTCGTTCACCGCGCCGTCGCCGTGGATGGCGCGCGGCATGGCGTTGGTGATGATCTTCACGCCGACGCTGGTTGCGTGTTCCTGTTCGTGGTTCGAGGCCGACATCTGCCCGCGCGAGCGGCGATAGACCATGGTGACGTTCTCGGCCCCCAGCAGGCGCGACTGCACCGCGGCATCGACCGCGGTCATGCCGCCGCCGATCACCACCACGTCGCGGCCGATGGCCACGCGCCCCAGATCGCCCGCCTGACGCAGCGCGGCGACGAAATCGACCGCGTCCATCACGCCCTCATGCGCCTCGCCGGTGGCGCGCAGCGCGTTCACCCCGGCCAGGCCCATGCCCAGGAACACCGCGTCATGGCCCTTGCGCAGTTCCTCGAGCGAGATGTCACGGCCAAGGGCCTTGCCCGAGTCGATGGTGATGCCGCCGATCGAAAGCAGCCATTCCACCTCGCGGCGGGCGAAGTCGCGCGTGGTCTTGTAGGTGGCGATCCCGTATTCGTTCAGGCCGCCGGCCTTGGGGCGGGCGTCGATGATCGTCACGTCATGGCCGTAACGCGCCAGCCGGTGCGCGGCGGCAAGGCCCGCAGGCCCCGCCCCCACCACGGCGATGCGCCGCCCAGTGGGCGCGGCGCGGGTGTAGGGATGGGGGTTGTCCATCGCGTGATCGGTGGCATAGCGCTGAAGCCGGCCGATCTCGACCGGCTTGCCCTCGGCCTCTTCGCGCACGCAGGCGCCTTCGCACAACTGCTCGACCGGGCAGACCCGGGCGCACATCCCGCCCAGGATGTTCTGGTCCCAGATGGTGCGCGCCGCCGCATCGGCCGTGTCGGTGGCGATCTGGCGGATGAACAGCGGAATGTCGATCGAGGTCGGACAGGCGGTGATGCAGGGCGCATCGTAGCAGAAATAGCACCTGTCCGCCGCCACCGCCGCCTCATGCGCATCGAGAGGCGGCGGATAGTCGACGAAGTTGCGGACGATGGTCTCGTCTGGCAGGCGCCCGGGCACGATCCCGGGGGTCAGCGGGCTGGACATTGGTCTGGCTCCCTGTGTGTTCCGGGATCAGCCTGCCACAGGTCTGAAATTTGACCAAACGATAAATTTTGCCGCGCGCGACTTTTTTCGGGTGCGCAAACCCGATGAAAACACTCAGAAATCGAAGGGCGCCACCACCTCGCGCCGGCCCAGCATCATCGCATCGGCGACATGGATCATCGGGGCAAGGTCGATCTCGCTCGTGCCGGCCGCGACCAGTCCGGCCATGCGCGCATAAAGCGCGGGATATTCGCCCATGATGCTGTCCGAACCGCTGACGCGCGCGCCGTCCACCCACAGTTCGTTGCCGCCGTGGCGCAGCGACATGGCGCCGGCGTCGGTGTCGAAATCCATGTCCCAGGTCTGCGGCCCCTCCTGCCGCCAGTCGAAATCGGCACTGACATTGCCGGTAAAGTCGATGCGCGCGGCGATCGGGGTCTGGCGGTTGGCCGGATAGTCAAGGACCGCCCCCGTCACATGCACCGGCGCGGGCAGGACATGGGTGAGGATCGACAGCGCGTTGATGCCCGGATCGAACACGCCCATGCCGCCCGGCTCGAACACCCAGTCCTGTCCGGGGTGCCAGTGGCGCACGTCCTCGCGCCAGGTGACATGCGCGCGCAGGATGCGCCGCGGCGCCAGCCAGGCCCGCGCCGCCGCGACCGCGCGCGCCATGCGCGAATGCCAGGTGGCATAAAGCGTGAGGCCCCCCGCCTGCGCCAGCGCCGCCAGGGCCTGCACCTCGGCAAGCGTCGCGCCCGGCGGCTTTTCCAGCATGACATGGCGCCCGGCCCCGAGCGCCGCCTCGGCATAGGCAAAGCGCGGCGCCGGCGGCATGCACAGCGACACCATCCCCACATCGGGCCGGGCCGCAAGGAAGGTGGCGAAGTCGGCAAAGGCCTCGACCCCCTCGACCCGGCCCGAGCGGCTGACCGTGGCGGCCAGTTCCCAGTCGGGGCTGGCGGCCAGGGCGGGGACGTGCTGATCGCGGGCGATCTTGCCCACGCCCACAAGGGCGACCTTGCCGCGCATCAGTGCGATTCCCGCCCGACGGGATTGCCGCGGTTGCCCTTGAGGAAATCGAGGTCGGCCCCGGTATCGGCGCCCTCGACATGGCACTGGTGCAGCCAGGCATAGCCCGATTGCGGCACCTCGTGCGCGGGCGTCCAGGCGGCAAGGCGGCGGGCGATCTCGTCCTCGGCCACGTCCAGGTGCAGCCGGCGGTTCGGCACGTCGAGTTCGATCATGTCGCCGTCCTGCACGATGGCCAGCGGCCCGCCCGCCGCCGCCTCGGGCGCACAGTGCAGCACCACCGTGCCATAGGCCGTGCCCGACATGCGCGCGTCCGAGATGCGCACCATGTCGGTGATGCCCCTGCGCAGGATCTTGGGCGGCAGGCCCATGTTGCCCACTTCGGCCATGCCGGGATAGCCCTTGGGCCCGCAGTTCTTGAGGACCATGACGCAGGTCTCGTCGATGTCGAGATCCTCGTCCTCGATCCGGGCCTTGTAGTCGTCGATGTTCTCGAACACCACGGCACGGCCGCGATGCACCATGAGCGCGGGCGTCGCCGCCGACGGCTTCAGCACCGCCCCCCTGGGCGCCAGGTTGCCGCGCAGCACCGCGATCCCCCCCGAGGCGGTGAGTGCGCGTGCACGCGGCAGGATCACCTCCTCGTTCCAGTTCTTCACGTCCTTCACCTGCTCCCACATCGTCTGCCCCGAGACGGTGAGCGCCTCCTTGTGCAGCACCCCCTCCTCTCCGAGGCGCTTCAGCACCACCGGCAGGCCGCCCGCGTAGAAGAATTCCTCCATCAGATACTTGCCCGAGGGCATCAGGTTCACGATGGTCGGCACGTCGCGGCCGCAGCGGTCCCAGTCGTCAAGGGTCAGGTCCACCCCCACCCGCCCGGCCAGCGCCAGCAGGTGCACCACCGCATTGGTCGAACCGCCGATCGCGGCATTGGTGCGGATCGCGTTCTCGAACGCCGCCCGGGTCAGCACGTCCGAGGGCTTCAGATCGTCCTTCACCATCTGCACGATGCGCCGCCCGGTCAGTTGCGCCATCATGCGCCGGCGGCTGTCCACCGCCGGAATCGCCGCGTTGCCCGACAGCGCCATGCCCAGCGCCTCGGCCATCGAGGCCATCGAACTGGCCGTGCCCATGGTGTTGCAGGCCCCGGCCGAACGCGACATCGCCACTTCGGCATCAAGGAATTCGTCCATGGTCATCTCTCCGGCCTTCACCGCCTCGGAGAATTTCCAGATATGGGTGCCCGACCCCACCCTCTCGCCCTGGAACCAGCCGTTCAGCATCGGCCCCCCCGTGACGATGATCGAGGGCACATCGGTAGAGGCCGCCGCCATCAGCAGCGAGGGCGTGGTCTTGTCGCAGCCGACCATGAGCACGGCACCGTCGATGGGCAGGCCACGCAACTGCTCTTCGATCGACATGGCGGCCAGGTTGCGAAACATCATCGCCGTGGGCCGGAACCCCGATTCCGAGGTCGAGAAGGCAGGCACCTCGACCGGAAAACCGCCGGCCTCGTAGACGCCGTTCTTCACCTTCTCGACCAGAGGGTTCATGTGGGCGTTGCACGGCGTGAGTTCCGAGAAGGTGTTCATCACCGCGATGACGGGCCGGCCGTCGAACAGATCGGCCGGGAAACCCTGATTGCGCATCCAGCCGCGGTGATAGATCGCGTCCTTGGTGGCGCCGCCGAACCATTCCTGCGAACGCAGCCGGCGCGGCCAGGGGGCGGGGGTGAAGGTATTCGCCATGTTGTGCCTCGTTGGGGCGGGTCCGGCGCCGGGCGCCACGGCATCCCGCGGGTTGGTCCAGATCAGAGCGCGCGCACGGTGGCCGTGCCCGCATCGGGCGCGACCGCCAGCGGATTGACCAGAGGCAGGCCAAAGGGCGCGGCCTCGATCTCGAACACGTCGCCCGGGCAGGGCGCGATCCCGTCCGCGAAGGACAGCGTGGCCGTGCCGAACATGTGCACATGCAGATCGCCCGGCTGGCGGAACAGCGGATACTTGAAATGGTGGTGTTCCAGATTGGCCAGGCTGTGCGACATGTTGGCCTCGCCCGACAGGAACGGCCTTTCCCAGATCACCGCGCCGTCGCGGCGGATGCGGCTCGTGCCGCGGATGTCGGCGGGCAGGTCGCCCACAAGGATCTCGGGCCCGAAGGAACAGGGGCGGATCTTGGAATGGGCGAGGAAGAGATAGTTGATCTTCTCGGTCACATGGTCGGAAAATTCATTGGCCAGCGCCCAGCCGATGCGCGCGGGCCTGCCGTCGCGATCGATGAGATAGATGCCGGCGATCTCGGGCTCCTCGCCGCCGTCAAGGGCGAAGGCCGGGCTGACCAGCGGCGCACCGGGCGCCGTGGCGTGATGGCCCGACCCCTTCCAGAACCATTCGGGCTGCACCCCCGGCAGCACCGCGGGCTTGCCGCCCTCGAGGCCCATGCGGAACATCTTCATGCTGTCGGTCGCATCCTGCGTCGCGGCCGCATGCATCGAATCGCGCGTGGCGGCGCTGCCCAGATGGGTCAGGCCGGTGCCGGTCAGGTGCATGTGCGCCGGATCGGGATGGCTGACCGGCAAAAGCATCCGCCCCTCCTGCGCCAGCCGCGCCAGATCGACGCGCCCCCCCGCCCCATGCGCCGCCGCCGTTGCCGCAAGCGAGCGCCCGGAATCGAGGGCCTCCTGCGCCAGCGCCAGGACCGAGGCCGCGCCGTTGACCACGCGCGCCTCGTCCCCCTCGCGCAGGACCACGGCCGGTCCCGAATCCAGCATGACGTGCGACAGATGCATGACCGTCCTCCCTTTGGCCCAGAATGCACCGGGATTACATGAGCTTCAAATCATGTTATGGCGATATGGCATAACACAAGTGACATTCCATGACCGATCTTCTGCGACGCGGACTCAAGATCGCCCATCTGCGGCTGCTGGCCGGGCTGGCCGAAAGCGGGCGGATCGGGATTGCCGGCGGGCGGCTGGGCCTGTCGCAACCCGCCGCCTCGCGCCTGCTGAGCGAGGCCGAGGAGATCGCCGGCGTGGCGCTGCGCCGCCGCGACGGGCGGGGCATCGCGCTGACACCCGAAGGCGAAGCCCTGGCCGCCCGCGCCCGCCGCGCCCTGAGCGAGATCGCCCTCGCGGGGCGCGAGCTTGCCGAAGGCCGCGAGGGCGAGACCGGCCATGTCCGGCTGGGCGCGGTGACGGGGGCCGCGCTCGAGGTGGTGATGCCGGCGCTGGCCACGGCGCGGCGCGCGCTGCCCCGGGTTTCGGTCGAGGTCGAGGTGGGCACGACCGCGGTGCTGACCGCGCTCCTGCGCGACGGCACGCTCGACTTTGCGCTGTGCCGCCTGCCCGAGGACGACCCCGAGGATTTCACCATCGCCGGGTTGCGCCCGGAACCGATTTCCCTGGTGGTCGGGCGCGGGCATCCGCTGGTCGGGGCCGGGCCGGTGCCGGCCACGCGCCTGCTCGATCACGACTGGGTGCTGCCCGCGCCGCAGGCCCTGCTGCATCAGGCGGTGGCGCGGGCCTTTGCCGCGCGCGGCCTGCCGGCGCCGCGCGGCGGGCTGGTCACGGCGTCGCTGCTGCTCACGCTGGGGTGGCTGGCGCAGACCGATGCGATCGCGCCGCTGGCCACGGCGGTGGCGCGGCAGTTCGTCGCCGGCGGCGACCACGCCCTTCTGGCCGAGGATCTGGGCCTGACCGTCGCGCCCTACGGCATCGTCAGGCGCCGGGACGATACCCCCACCCCGGCGGCGGCGCGGATCATCGCGCTGGTCGCCGGGGTGTGAGGCGGGGAACCGGCCTCAGCCATCCACGCGGATGCGGGCGTTCGCGGGATCGAAGGGGCTGTCCTCGGTCACGACCGCATCCCACAACTGCCGCAGCATCCGCACCTGAAGCTTCTGCCCCGGCACCGCCAGTTCCGGCCGGACATAGCCCATGCCGATCTGCTTGCCGAAGGCCACCGACCAGCCGCCCGAGGTCAGCCGCCCGACCTTTTCGCCGTCGAGCACCAGCGCCTCCTTGCCCCAGGGATCGGCATCCGCCGGCCCGTCGATGAGCACGGTCACGCATTTGGCCCGCACGCCGGTCTTCTCGACCATGGCCCTGCCGCGGAAGTCCTTGGTCATGTCGACAAAGCGCGGCAGGTCCGCCTCGAGCGGGGTGGCATCGCGGCCCAGTTCGTTGCCGAAGGCGCGATAGCTCTTTTCCTGCCGCAGCCAGTTCTGCGCCCGCGCGCCCACCAGCTTCAGGCCAAGGGGTTCACCCGCGCCGATCAGCAGATCCCACACGTAGTTCTGCATCTCGATCGGGTGATGCAACTCCCAGCCCAGTTCGCCGGTATAGGCCACGCGGATCGCGTTCACCGGGCACATGCCCAGTTCGATGCGCTGCGCCGACAGCCAGGGGAAACGCTTGTTCGACAGCGCGGTGTCGGGGTCGGCGTCGCGGATCACCGCGCGCAGCAGATCGCGCGACCGCGGCCCGGCAAGGGCAAAGACCCCCCATTGCGTGGTGACATCCTGCACCTCGATGCGGCCGAATTCGGCCTCCTTGTCGGCGACGGCGCGCTTCAGGTAATCGGCGTCGTAATCCGCCCAGGCCCCGGCCGAGACAAGGTAATAGTCGTCCTCGCCGCGCCGCACGATCGTGTATTCCGACTGCACCGTGCCATGCGCGGTCAGCGCATAGGTCAGGTTGATGCGCCCGACCTTGGGCAGGCGGTTGCAGGTGAACCAGTCGAGAAAGGCGGTGGCGCCCGGCCCCTTCACCACATGCTTGGTGAAGGCGGTGGCGTCGATGAGGCCCACGGTCTCGCGCACGGCCTTCGCCTCGTCCACGGCATACTGCCACCAGCCGCCGCGGCGGAAGCTGCGCGCGTTGTGGTCGAAATCCGGGGCGGCATCGCGCGGCCCGTAGTAGATCGGCCGTTCCCAGCCGTTCACCTGCCCGAACTGCGCCCCCGCGGCCTTCTGCCGGTCATAGGCGGGCGAGGTGCGCAACGGCCGCGCCGCCTCGCGCTCTTCGTCGGGGTGGTGAAGGACGAAGACATGCGCATAGCATTCCTCGTTCTTCTGCACCGCATATTCGGTGGTCATCCACGACCCGTAGCGCTTGGGGTCGAGCGAGGCCATGTCGATCTCGGCCTCGCCTTCGGTGATGAGCTGGGCAAGGTAATGGCCCGTCCCCCCCGCCGCGGTGATCCCGAACGAGAACCCCTCGGCCAGCCACATGTTGCGCAGCCCCGGCGCCGGCCCGACAAGGGGATTGCCGTCGGGCGTGTAGCAGATCGGCCCGTTGAAGTCGTCCTTGAGCCCGGCCTGCTCGGACGAGGGGAGGCGATGGATCATCGACATGTATTCCTCCTCGATCCGTTCCAGATCGAGCGGGAACAGGTCGGCGCGGAAGGAATCGGGCACGCCATAGCGGAACCGCGCCGGGGCGTTCCTCTCGTAGGGGCCAAGGATCCAGCCGCCGCGCTCCTCGCGCACATACCATTTGGCGTCGGCATCGCGCAGCACGGGGTGTTCGGGATTGGTCTTGCGCCATTCCACCAGCGCCGGATCGGGTTCGGTGACGATATACTGATGCTCGACCGGGATCGCGGGCATGCGGATCCCCAGAAGCCGGGCGGTGCGCTGCGCGTGGTTGCCGGTCGCGGTGATCACATGTTCGGCGTGGATCGTGAACTTCTCCTCGCCCGGAACCAGGTTGCCGCCCCGCTCCTCCATCCGCGTGCACGAGACGATCCATTCGTCCCCGGTCCAGAAATAGCCGTCCACCTGCACCTTGCGCTCGATCGTCACGCCATGCTGGCGCGCGCCCTTGGCCATGGCCTGGGTCACGTCGGCGGGGTTGATGTAGCCGTCCTGCGGATGAAAGAGCGCGCCCTTCAGATCCTCGGTGCGCACCAGCGGCCAGCGTTCGCGGATCTCGGCCGGCGTCAGGAATTCGTGATAGACGCCCGCGGTCTCGGCGACCGAGGAATAGAGCATGTATTCGTCCATCCGCTCCCGGGTCTGCGCCATGCGCAGGTTGCCCACCACGGCAAAGCCGGCGTTCAGCCCGGTCTCGGCCTCGAGCCCCTTGTAGAAATCGACCGAATACTTGTGGATATGCGTGGTCGCATAGGACATGTTGAACAGCGGCAGCAGCCCCGCCGCATGCCAGGTCGAGCCGGAGGTCAGCTCGTCACGCTCGACCAGCATCGTGTCCCAGCCGGCCTTGCCCAGGTGATAGGCGATCCCGGCGCCCACCGCGCCGCCCCCGACCACAAGCGCCCGAACATGCGTCTTCATCGCGCGACTCTCCCTCGCTGTCTGGCGCGCAATCTGACCGAAACCCGCGCAAGATGCACGCATCCGCCGACACCCCTTGACGCAAAAGCGACCCGGCTTCTTGCCGCAGCCCCCCCGCCCCCCTAAGAAGGCAGGCAGGGGGGGCCACAATGCAGATCTGCCGCAGCGTCGAGGACATCCGCCGCACCGTCGCGGGCTGGCGCGGCCGGGACGAGGTGGTGGGCCTTGTCCCCACCATGGGCGCGCTGCATGCGGGCCATCTGCACCTGATGCAGGCGGCGCGCGGCCTGTGCGACCGGGTGGTGGCGACGATCTTCGTCAACCCCACCCAGTTCGGCGACCCGCGCGACCTTGCCCTCTATCCGCGCGACGAGGCCGGAGATGCCCGCCTGCTCAAGGGCGCGGGCGTGGACGCGCTGTTCGCGCCCGAGGCGGCGGCGATCTATCCGCCGGGCGACGAGACCGTGGTCGAGACCACGCATCTGGCGCAGGTATTCCACGGCGCGGTGCGCCCCGGCCATTTCCGCGGCGTGGCGACGGTGGTGACGAAACTGCTCAACATCGCCCGGCCCGATCACGCCTTCTTCGGCGAAAAGGACTATCAGCAGCTTGCCGTCATCCGCCGCCTCGCGCGCGACCTGTTCCTGCCGGTGACGATCCACGGCATCCCCACCGTGCGCGACGCGGACGGCCTTGCCCTGTCGTCGCGCAATCGCCGCCTCGACCCCGCCGACCGCGCCGCCGCCCCCGTGCTCAACCGCGCGCTCGAGGCGGCCGCGGCCGCCGCCGCCCGCCCCGGCGCCACGGTCGAGGACATCACCCGCACCCTGCGCGACCGGATCGCGACCGAACCGCGCGCCCGCCTCAGGGCCTGCGACGCGGTCTGGGCCGGCGACTTCACCCCCGCCTCCGGCCCGCTCACCCAAAGGCTGGGCCTCATGGTCTCGGCCGAATTCGGCCCCGCAGACGCGCCGGTCCTCCTCATCGACCAGCGCGAAATCGACCCGCAAGGAGGTTGAAGAATGTCAACCCACCCCGACAATATCCGCCGCAACACCGCCCCGCAGATCGCAGGAATGAAAGGCGGACGCCCGATCGTCTCGCTCACCTCCTACCATGCCCATACCGCCGCCATCGTCGACGAACACGCGGATTTCATCCTCGTCGGCGACAGTCTCGGCATGGTCATGCACGGGATGGAATCGACGGTGGGCGTCTCGCTCGATCTCATGATCATGCACGGCCAGGCGGTGGTGCGCGGCACGCGCCGCGCCCTCGTCGTGGTGGACATGCCCTTCGGCTCCTACGAGGAAAGCCCCTCCGTCGCCTTCCGCAACGCCGCGCGCGTGATGAAGGAGACGGGCTGCGGCGCGGTCAAGCTCGAGGGCGGATCGCGCATGGAAGACACGATCCGCTTCCTCACCGAACGCGGCATCCCGGTGATGGCGCATGTCGGCCTCACGCCGCAGTCCTGGAACGTGATGGGCGGCTTTCGCACCCAGGGCCGCGACGAGGCAAGCTGGCCGCTGCACGAAGAGGACGCCCGCGCCGTCACCCGGGCCGGCGCCTTCGCCGTCGTGCTCGAGGGCATGGTCGAACCGCTGGCCGCGCGCATCACCCGGCAGGTGGCCATCCCGACCATCGGCATCGGCGCCTCGGTCGAATGCGACGGCCAGATCCTCGTGCTCGAGGACATGCTGGGCCTGAACCCGCGCCCGCCGAAATTCGTGAAGGTCTACGGCGACCTCGGCCCCGGCATCGCC
>JADYZU010000007.1 GCA_020852925.1 Rubellimicrobium sp.
GAAATCGCCGGGGTAGGTGAGTTTGATATTCTCCTCCTCGCCCTCGACGATGGCCACGTCAAGTCCTCCAGCGCGGGCCACTTCTACATCGTCGGCAGCCCCGCCGGGGTGGGTGCGGTGGGCGGCAAGGATCGCCGGGAAGCGGACGCCCTGCGGGGTCTGGGCGCGGAAAAGGCCGGCGCGGTCCCGAAGGCCGGTGACGTGCCCCCCCGCGCCGGTCCACAGCGCGTCGGTGACGGGAAGGGCCGGGGCGGCGCCCTCGGACCGGTCGAGCGCGGCAAGGACGCGGGCGATCAGTCCGCGACTGGCAAAGGGCCGGGCACCGTCATGGATGAGGACGCGGGTGATCGGGGATCCGTCGAGGCATTCAAGAGCGTTCCGCACGCTTTCATCGCGCGTCGCACCCCCGGCGACGAGGGTCGCGCGCCCTTCGGTCAGGTCAAGCCCGCGCAACATGTCGTCGGGGTGAAGGACGAGCAACACCCGGCCGAAGCCGGCGAATGCGTCGAGCGTGCGCGCCAGAAGCGGGCGGCCGCCAAGGGTCTGCCATTGCTTGGGCAGATCGCCACCCGCGCGGGTGCCGCGCCCGGCGGCGACGATGATGATAGCGGTCTGGTCCTGCACCGGGATCGCATCCTTTGTTCGCCAGATGGTCTATCGGGCCGGACCCCGGGTGACAATGGCGATGGCAGGTGGCACCGGCCGCGACATCTGCCCAAATTTCAGGCAGATGCAAAATCATGCGTCACAGGGCCGTCGCCTGCGTTGAGGTCGGGCGGATTTCGGCGTAGGTAGAGGCAGCTTTGCACAAGGAACAGGCGCTTGCCCATCGAACTGGCGGAATTGCGGCTCGACCCGCCGGTGCTGCTGGCGCCGATGGCGGGGATCACCGATCTGCCCTTCCGGCGGATGGTGGCGCGTTTCGGCGCGGGGCTTCTGGTCAGCGAGATGGTGGCGTCGGGCGAGATCGTGACCGAGCGCCCCTCGGTCCGGGCGAAGGCGCGCACCGATCTGGGGCTGGGCGACGGCGGGATTGCGACCTCGGTCCAGCTGGCGGGGCGCGAGGCGCGGCCGATGGCGGAAGCCGCGCGGATCGTGGCCGACATGGGCGCGCGGATCATCGACATCAACATGGGCTGTCCGGCCAAGCAGGTGACGGGCGGCGCGTCGGGGTCGGCGCTGATGCGCAACCTCGACCATGCGCTGACATTGATCGAGGCGGTGGTGGGCGCGGTCGACCTGCCGGTGACGCTGAAATGCCGGCTGGGCTGGGACGCGGATTGCCTGAACGCGGCCGATCTGGCGCGCCGGGCCGAAGGGGCGGGGGTCAGGATGCTGGTCGTCCATGGCCGGACCCGCCAGCAGTTCTACAAGGGGCAGGCGGACTGGTCGGCGATTGCGCCGGTTCGGGCGGCGGTTCGGATGCCGGTGATTGCCAACGGCGACGTGACCTCGCCCGTGACGGCGCGGGCGGCGCTGGCCGCGTCCGGTGCGGCGGGGGTGATGGTCGGGCGCGGCGCGCAGGGCGCGCCCTGGCGGCTGGCGGAAATCGCGCATGCGCTTCATGGCGCGCCCGCACCTGAAGTGCCGGTTGGAAACGCACTTTCCGATTTCGTGTCAGAGCATTACGAGGCGATGTTGTCATTCTACGGCACAGCACTCGGCCTCAGGATCGCGCGCAAGCATCTGGGCTGGTATGGGGACGAGGCCGGGATAGACCGCGCTTTGCGGACCGCGATGATGGTGGCGGCGGAACCGGCAGAGGTGATGGCGTTGATCGGTGCGGCCTTTGCCGGCACGCCCGCGCGGAGGGCGGCCTGATGGGCGTCCTGCCGTCCCCGGACCTGTTGTGGCAGTCCCTGCCGGTGCCCGCCTTCCTGATCGGTGCGGATGGGCGGGCGGAGGCCGTCAACCCGGCGGGGGAGGAGTTCCTGAACGCCTCGGCCCGGTCGCTGATTGGCCAGCCGCTTTTTGATCGGCTGGCGGTGGATGCACCGCTGGAGGAGGCGTTCGCGCGAATGCGCGCGGGCCATTCGGCGCTGTTCATCAACGATGTGGAGGTCGGCACCGGCGACCGCGCGCCGGTCCTGTGCAACATTCAGGCGGCGCCGATGGCGGGGGCGCCGGGGACGGTGCTGTTGCTGATCGCGCCGCGCGAATTCGCCGACAGGCTGGGGCGCGCGCAGGGGCTGACGAAGTCGGCGCGCTCGGCCATCGGCATGGCCGACATGCTGGCGCACGAGATCAAGAACCCCTTGGCGGGCATCACCGGGGCGGCGCAGCTTCTGGCGATGAACCTTGCGCCCGAGGATCGGGAACTGACCGACCTGATCGTGACCGAGACCCGCAGGATCGTGAAGCTTCTGGAGCAGGTCGAGCAGTTCGGGCGCATGAGGCCGCCGGAGCGCCATGCGGTGAACATCCACGACATTCTCGATCGCGCCCGCCGTTCGGCGGAACTGGGCTTTGCCAGCCACATGCGCATCATCGAGGAGTTCGACCCCTCGCTTCCGCCGGTCTGGGCCGACGCCGACCAGTTGGTGCAGGTGTTCCTGAACCTGCTGCGGAACGCGGCGGAGGCTTCGGGTGCGCAGGGCGGGCGCATCCGCATCCGCACCTTCTATGACCTGACGCTCAGGCTCAGGCGCGAGGATGGCAGCCGCGCCCTGCCGGTGCAGGTGGAGATTTCCGACGACGGGCCGGGGATTCCGCCGGCAATACTTGAGGACATCTTCGATCCGTTCGTGTCGGGGCGCGAGAACGGCACGGGGCTTGGCCTCGCGCTCGTCTCGCGCATCATCGCAGACCACGACGGCTGGATCGGCGTCGAAAGCCAGCCGGGCCGCACGACATTCCGCATCGCGCTGCCGAAGGCGCAAGGAAGGGAGGGCTGATATGGATGGAACCGTCCTTGTCGCCGACGACGACCGCACGATCCGCACTGTCCTGACCCAGGCCCTGACGCGGGCGGGCTGCAAGGTCCACGCCACGTCGAGCATGGTGACGCTCTTGCGCTGGGTCGAGGAGGGGAAGGGCGATCTGGTGATTTCCGACGTGGTCATGCCCGACGGGAACGGCCTGCAGTCGCTTCCGGTCATCGCCCGGCAAAGGCCTGGCCTGCCGGTCATCATCATTTCGGCCCAGAACACGATCGTGACCGCGATCCAGGCGGCGGAAGCGGCGGCATGGGACTATCTGCCGAAGCCTTTCGACCTGCCCGACCTGATGAAGCGTGCCGCCCGCGCGCTGGATGGCCAGCGGCGGCGTGGCGCGGCGGCCGCGCCGGCCCAGTCCTCGCGGGAGATCGAGGCTGACCTGCCGCTGGTCGGTCACACGCCGGCGATGCAGTCCCTCTACCGGCTGGTCGCGCGGGTGGTGAATGCGGACCTGCCGATCCTGATCACCGGGGAAAGTGGCACGGGCAAGACGCTGGTCGCCCATGCGATCCACGATTTTTCCGACCGGCGCGGCCAGCCCTTCGTGCCGGTCCAGTTGGCCGACATGAAGGCGGTGGACGGCCCGGCATCGCTTCTGTCGCGCGCCCGCACCGGCGTGCTGGTCTTCGAGGAGATCGCCGATTTCGACGACGAGGCGCAGGGTCGGATCGTGCGGATGCTGGATGCCATGCCCGATCCGGGGCCGCGGATCATCGCCACCTCGCAGGCCGATCTGGCGGAGCGGCTGAACGCGGGGCAGTTGCGCAAGGATCTCTATTTCCGGCTGGGGGGCGTGACACTGGCGGTTCCCCCCTTGCGCGAACGGGTGGATGACATCCCGACGCTGGCCGATCATTTCCTGGCCCGCGCCGCGCGCGATGGGCTGGGCGAGCGCCGGCTGTCGTCCGAAGCCCTGGACCTGGTCCGCGGCTATCCCTGGCCCGGCAATGTCCGCCAGCTTGAAAACACCCTGCTCCGGCTGGCGGTGACCGCGCATGGCGCGGAGATCACCCGCCACGAGGCGGAGAGCGCCCTGACCGGCCAGACGACCGAACCGCCCCGCGCGGCCGGCGGCGAAAAGCTCTCTGCCTCTGTAGCGCGGCATCTGGCGCGCTATTTCGACCTGCATGGCGGCGTATTGCCGCCGCCGGGGCTCTATGACCGCATCCTGCGGGAAATCGAGGCTCCGCTGATTGAAATCGCGCTCGATGCGACCGCGGGCAATCAGGCCAGATGTGCCGATCTACTGGGGATCAACCGCAATACCTTGCGCAAGAAGATCACGGATCTGGATATCCGCGTGACACGGCGCCGCAAGTTGATGTAATAAAGCAACA
>JADYZU010000008.1 GCA_020852925.1 Rubellimicrobium sp.
CGCCCCCAGCCGCTGCACCAGCGCCGGAAACCTCAGGCCCAGCGTGGCGGCACGCGCCGCGAACAGCACCATGAGCGCGGCCCACAGGCCGTGATTGCCGAAGGCCGGCACCAGCACCAGCAGCGCCAGCGCATACGCCGCCACCGACCACAGCATCGCCACCCGCATCTCGCGCGTCCAGGTGGCGCCGATGAACACGCCGTCAAGCATCCAGCTTGCCACCCCCAGCAGCGGCGCGGCGACCAGCCAGGGCAGAAAGATCCGCGCCGCCGCGCGCACTTCGGGCGAAGTGGACAGCAGGTCGATCGCCCGCGTGCCGGCGAACAGGAACGCCAGCGCCATCACCAGCGCGCCCGCCGCGCCCCACAGCCCCGTGATCCGCGTGGCCGCCCGCACGTCGCGCCGCGATCCCGCCCCGACCGCGGCCCCCACCATCGCCTCGGCGGCAAAGGCGAACCCGTCAAGCGCATAGGCCGAGACCTCGAGGAACTGCATCAGCACCTGATTGGCGGCCAGCGTCACATCCCCTTGCCCCGCGCCCAGAAAGACAAAGCTGGTGAAGGCCCCCTGCAACAGCACCGAACGCACCATGATGTCGCCATTGACCGCGGCCAGACGGCGCAGCCGGTCGCGCGCCAGGATGCGCGCGCGCTCGCGCCAGTGGCCGCCTGCGAATGCCGCCCGGCACAGCCACAGCCCAAGCCCGAATCCCCCCCATTCCGCCACGAGCGTGGCCGCCGCCACCCCCTCGACCCCGGCGCCAAGGCCGATCACCAGCCACAGGTCGAGGATGATGTTCACGCCGTTGATCACCAGTTGCAGCAGCAGGATCGCCCGTGTCCGCTCCATCGCGATCAACCAGCCCGTCACCGCATAAAGGCAGATCGTCGCCGGTGCGCCCCAGATGCGGATCGCCAGATAACTGCGCGCCAGCGCCTCGACCCCGGCGCTGGCGGGGGCGATGGCAAAGGCCGCCCGCCACAACAGAAGCTGCCCCGCGATCAGCACTACGCCGGCCGCGCCCCCGATCAGCAGCGCGCGCATCAGATGCGCCGACACCTCGGCCCGGTCGCCCGCCCCGCGGGCCTGCGCCACGAACCCGGTCGTGCCCATCCGCAGAAAGCCGAAGATCCAGTAGAAGCTGGCAAGAACCACCGCGCCAAGCCCCACCGCCCCCAGCGCTGCCGCGCTGCCCAGCTGCCCGATCACCCCGGTGTCGACCGCCCCCAGCAGCGGCACCGTCGCATTCGACAGCACCACCGGCCCCGCGATGCGCAGCACCCGCGCATGCGTCACCGGCGCAGGCACGGGTCCGGGTTCGGGTCCGGGCGCGGACCGGGGCAGGGGCGCGGAGTCGGGCAGGGGCACGGATTCGGGCGCCGGATCGGCGGGCGCGGCGCTCATGTGCGCCTCATCCCCGGCCCGGCATCAGGAAATGCCCGGTCGCCTGCGCGAACAGCCGCGCGCGGTTGTCCTGCCAGGCCTCGACCTGGACACTGGCATAGCGGCGGCCGAACCGGTTCACCCGCGCCCGCGCATAGGCGTCGCGCGGCAGGCCGGCGCGCAGGAAATCCACGCTGAAGTCGATGGTGCGCGGCAGGTCGGGCGGTCCCTCGGGCACCGGCAGCCCGGCGGCGGCGGCCGATTCCATCTGCTCCCAATGCAGGGTCCAGGCCAGTTCCACGATGGCGGCCGATTCGAGGAATCCCGCCGTCACCCCGCCATGCAGCGCCGGCAGGACCGGGTTGCCGGTCAGCCCGTCGCGCCAGGGCAGCAGCGCGGTCAGTTCGTCGCCGCGCCGGTCAAAGCTGATGCCGAGAAAGCCGATATAGGGCACCGACGACACCAGCCGCTCAAGCGCGGCATCGCGGCGCGATTTCACCGCCTGCACGGGTTCCGGCCGCCGCATCAGCGCTCCTCCCGGTCTGGCCGGCTCTCGGCCCTGCCGGTGGCGCCCAGCGTGAAGGTTCCCGTGGCGATCGCCACCGGGCGCGTGGCGTCGTCGTCCTGCGCGACCGCGCGCACGAAGGCCACGTTGCGCGTCACATGATGGCATTCGGCCCGGGCGCGGATGGTCTGGCCGGGGGTGGCGGCACGCATGTAGTCGATGCGCAGCGACAGCGTGGCCGTGGGTCCGCCGCCCGATTGCGGATGGCTCAGGACCGCGGCCCCGGCGGCGCTGTCCATGAGGGTGAACACCGGCCCGCCATGGATCACGCCGCTTGACGGATCACCGACCAGCCGCCCGTCCCAGGGCATCGACAGCGTGACCTGCCCCGGCGCCGCCGCCTCGCACGCAAGGCCCAGTTCGCCGGCATGCGGGATCGCCGCGACAAAGGCCTGTGTCAGACGGGTTGCCCGCGCCTGCCCGGTATCCTCGCCTTCATTGCCGGCCGGGCCGGGTTCCGGGTCGCTCGCGCTCATGCTGTCCTGCCCCCGCCTCGCTCTCCCGCCTCGCTGCGCGCCGAGTAAACCGGCTCTGCCCGCAGGCCGCAAGGGGCGGTGGCCGCCCCCGCCCGCCCCGGCTTGATCACGCCCCGTCCGCGCGGCTAACGTCCTGCAGGGCACAGGTGGCGCAGTTGGCGGCGAGGGCGGGTGGCGATGTCGGCGATACGACTGAACTTCAAGGAGATGTGCGCCCGTTTCGACGTGACCCCGCGCACGCTGCGCTATTACGAATACATCGAACTCCTGTCGCCCGAACGCGACGGGCGGGCGCGATTCTATGGCCCGCGCGAGGTGGCGCGGATGACGCTGATCCTGCGCGGGCGGCGCTTCGGTTTCGCGCTCGAGGAGATCCGCCAGTGGCTTCTCATCTACGAGAGCGAAGGAACCGAGGCGCAGATGCGCCGCTGGATCGACATGGCCGACCGTCAGCTTGGCGAACTCGAGGAACAGCGCCGCCAGCTTGAGGAAACGATGCAGGAGTTGCGCGACCTGCGCGACCGCGTGGCCGCCGACCTGGGCTGAGGTTCAGCCGCCGCTCATCCGCCAGCGCCAGACCGCCAGGCCGATCACCGCCAGCACCAGCAGATCGAAGGCCAGCACCGCAAGGATGCCGACAAGGCGCCTGCGCCGCCGGTCGCGTGGATCGACGCCGCGCAGATGCGCCCGCAGCCGGGCGGTCGCGGCGTCAAGGCGCCCGGGTTCGACCAGATGCGCAAGGCGCGGGTTCGCGGCCATCGCCTCGGCATCGGCCAGGAAACGCGCGTCGGGCCACAGCGCGCGCGGCAACAGCCGCCCGGCCCGGCGCAGCCTCTTGCCCGCCGACCCGCCCCTCAGGCCAAGCCGCGCCGCAAGAAGATCGCCGATCTCGCGCGTGGCGCCGGTGATCTCGTGTTCCCACATGCGCGCAGGATGCACCGGCCGGGCGGGGCCTGCAATGGCCCGGACGGGGACGCCAGGGCACCGAACCGCGCTTGCCCAACCCGAAACCGACCAGGATCAACCCCAGGAACTCTCGTCATGAGCGAGGGCCGACCGGGGGGCAGGTCAACCAGCGGCCCGATCCCGGTCCAGCCCGACTGACTCAGAGATGCCCATGATTGTCACTGCAACTTGGGCTCCGCGCCCGGTCGTCCGACCCACTCGTGATCCCCGGCGATCGGATCTCGGACCGAACCCGGAAATGCCCTGAAAGGCAGGGAGGATGACGCGCTGCGGCAGGGATGGGTGGCCGAGCATGGCTGGTCCGGCGAACCGCCTGATCCGCCGTTCCGGGCGATGGCCCGACAACCCCCTCCCGACCCGCGCGTGCCCGGATTCGGGGGTGCCGGATTCGGGAGTGGCCGTCGCCTTGCGGTTCCGTGCGATGCAATGCGATGCAGACCGCGCTCATTGCGCCGGGTCAGAATTCCTTTTTCATCCGGCGATCCACGGAATACCTGCCTCCGCCAAAGGCGGCAATCAGCGCGACGGCGGCAGTCGAGAAGAGAGACGCGAATTCCGCCTTGAGCTGGACGCCCGTCGGGCCGGCCAGAAACGCCGCGCCACCATCCGCCAGCAGATACCTCTGGCCAGCCGGCGTCACAAGATCCGGGTTCGCGTTCAGGTAGTCGATCCCCGCCTGGGTCAGGAAGGCAGCACCATAGGGATGCGCCGCATGGAACCAGTAGGTCACCAGCAGCATCACCGCATTCGCAAGGGCCGCCGGGCGGGTAAGAAAACCGAACAGGATCAGCAGCCCACCGGCGAAATTGACCACCGCCAGCAGCGGCGAAAAGAACCAGCCCGGCGAAAAGCCGATGCTTTCGACAAAACCGGCCATGTTCATCGGCGCCTGGATCTTGTGCCAGCCCTCGATGGTCAGCCAGACACCGAACACGATACGGAATGCAAGCCATCCGACCGGTTGCGCGAAATGCGCATAGAAACCGGACAGGAATGGAAGGATCAGCCGTTCCCGGGGAGTTTCGAAATCATGGCTCATGATGATGCGATCTCCGATCCGTTCGACACGTCAGATGCGTCTTGGGGCACGGTCAGCCGCGTTTGCGATTCTGTCAACAAAGGCATGCAATGGCGTCATCGTGACGCAGGGAAACCCCGCCCGATCCGCCGCAGCCGGATGCCGGTTGCGCCCTGACCGCCCGCGCGCAGCGTGAGGAGTCCGGCCGGGATCCCCGGCATGGGGGCCTGCGCCTTCTGCCTGATGCGGTTCACCGACCGCCGGTGTTTGCCGGTGACCGCCAGGCCCGGGCCGACAATGGTCATGGGCGTCGCGCGAGGGCGGCCGCATTCACCGGCCCGGGCCGGCTCGGGGGGATCATGCGCAAGGCCCCCGAAGGCGCCCCGCTGCATTCCCCGGACGATCACACCACCGCGCCGTCGCGCCGCCCCAGTGCCCGGCTGCGGTCAGGAATAGGCGACCTCGATCATCTGGTGACCGCGCAGGCGCGGGACGGTGAAGGTCAGCCGCCCGTCGTCCATGCCGTGGGTGATGGCGGTCCCTTCGGGCACCATGCGCACAGCGGCAACGGGGCCGGCCGGCTCCATCCCGACGGTGATGTCGGTCAGGGTGATCAGATCCTGGATCGGCTGGACATTGGCCCCGCGCAGGTTGCCGCGCAGCGCCGGGGTGGCGTGCAGAAGGTGCACGATGTCGCGGTTGTGCGCTGGCTGATGGCGCAGGGTCACGCGGCCTGCGCGTGGCAGCGTCGTGGTGATGCGCCGGGATGTGCCCATCGCCTGCCGGATCACGTTTTCCGCGATCTCGAGCATCGCCACCGCGCCGGCCTGATGGTAGCAGGTGAAGATCGGATGGGCGAGCCAGGTATATCCCCCCTTGGTCACACCCGCCGCCCAGTCCGAGGGTTCCGGCCGCGACGGCGCGTTCACATGGCCCGAGAAATGCCGTGGCGTGCGGTCGAAATACGGCTCGTGCACTGCGCCAAGCGAAGTGCCGTCGGTGACCCTGATCCGCTCGGACGGGAAATACATGAACAGCGGATCGGACACGCCTTCGGCCTGAAGGCCGGGCACGGGCAGAAGATAGTCGCCGCCCTTCATCGGGCTGCGTCCCTCCCAGGTGGCGCCAAGGTCGAACACCATGCGCCCGTCGCGCAGGCCGGAGGCCCCGGTCAGCAGCACCCGGCCCCCCTGGGCGACAAAGGCCTCGATCCGGGCCTGAAGTGCGTCGTCCACCTCGATCACGTCGGGCAGGATCAGCAGGCGATAGCCGGTCAGGTCGCTTTGGCGGTCAACCACGTCATGGGTGAACTGCCCTTCGAGCAGGACGCGGATCCCGCCATGGTCAGGCCCGTTGAAGCGGCCGTTGGCCTGCCCCGGAATGCCCACGAGTCCGACATTGGCCGCGGCCTCGGCCGACATGAAGGCGATGTCGGCCCGGTTCTCGCTGCCGACGCACCAGGGCTCGCGCTGTTCCACCCAGGCATAGGCAGGGGCGATGACGCGCATCGTGCTTTCGTCGATGGCGCCCGTGGGGTGCAGGTGGTCGCCGATCGAGCAGCGGGCGCCATGGGCAAGGATCGCGCCGCATTCATAGATCAGCGCCTCGGGCTTCTTGTAGCCGCCGACCTCGCCCCAGTGGAAATGGAACTTGCCGGTCATGCCGAGGACGGGCAGGCCCAGCTTTTCGACATAGCGGGCGGTCAGCGGGAAGTGGTCATAGCCCCAACCGGCGGTGGGCAGGCTTTCGACCTCGAAATGCGTGTAATGCCGCAGGTAATGCGCCCGCTCGCCGCGGCGGATGTGGCCCGAGTTGAAGAACAGCGGCGTGTTCGGGTTGTGCTTGTGGACGGTGGAATCGATCCGGTCAAAGAATTCTTCCACCATGAGCGTGGAAAAACGGTGGCGGTCGGTTTCGGAGGTCCAGTCAAGGCCCAGCCTGTCCATGCGTTTCTGCGCCGAGGTCGAGACGGAGGGCAACTGGAAACAGATGTCCATGAAGATGCCGTCCCCGTCGGGGTAGCGGGTCATGATCTCGTCCACCTGGGCGCAGAGATAATCGACATAGGGCGTGCTGTAGTCGAGGAAGGCCCAGCCCGCGCCGTTCGGTTCGGTCAGGTAGCGGGGGCTGCCGCCCTCGGGGCTGACGGTGCGCCATTCGGGATGATTGGTGGCGGCCAGTTCGTCCCAGGTCGCGGTGGAATAGATCGGCGCGTTGATCCCCACGGCATGCAGCGCGTCGATCTGGGCGCGCAGCAGATCGAAGTCGAGGCCAGGATGCATCTCGCCCACTTCGGTCGGGTGATAGGAATAGCCGTGATGGCATTTGGAAAACACGGTCACGCTGTCGACATGCGCGTTCCTGAAGGCCGCGCCAAAGGCCTTGGCGTCAAAGCGCGAACCGATGCCGGGGATCAACCCCGAAGTGTGGAAATCAAGGTGGATCTGGCGAAAGCGCATCGGTCGGGTTCCTTCGGGGATGGTTTCAGGCATGGGCCGAGGGCCAGGCGATGGCCCGTCCTTCGGTGTCGAACAGGTAGAGACCGGTCGGGTCGATCCCCAGTCGGAGCGGGTCGCCCGGACGGGCCGTGATCTGGCGCGTGCGATGGACGGCGAAATGCCCCTCGAGGCTTTCGCTGTCGAAGGCGCGCAGCGGTGCGGCGTCAAGGTAGAGCAGCGTCTCGCGCCCCAGGCTCTCGATCACCGAGACGCGGCCCGAAAGGGTGATCCCGCCGGGATCGTCGCGAAAGGCCTCGGGCCGGATGCCGATGGTCACGCTGTCGCCGGTGCGGACGGCGGCCTGCGCCAGCGGCACCACCAGGTTGCCCGACAGGCCATCCGCGTGCAGGGTGGCCGTGCCGCCGTCCCGCGCGACCACGGTCGCGGCGATGAAATTCATCCGCGGAGAGCCGAGAAACCCCGCAACGAAACGGTTCGCAGGCCGGTTGTAGAGTTCGAGCGGCGCGCCCACCTGCTCAACCCTTCCCCCGTTCAGCACCACGATGCGCGAGGCCATGGTCATCGCCTCGGTCTGGTCATGGGTGACATAGACCATGGTGGCGCCCAGTTCGGCATGCAGGCGCCCCAGTTCGATCCGCATCTGGCTGCGCAATGCGGCGTCGAGGTTCGAGAGCGGCTCGTCAAAGAGAAAGACCTGTGGCGAACGGGTGATGGCGCGGCCGATGGCGACCCGCTGCTTCTGCCCGCCGGACAGGGCCTTGGGCTTCTTGTCCAGTTGGCTCTCGATCCGCAGGATCGCGGCGGCGCGGTTCACGGCGGCGTCGATCTCGGCCCTGGGCCGCCCCGCGACCCTGAGCGCAAAGCCCATGTTCTGCCGCACGGTCATGTGCGGGTAGAGGGCATAGTTCTGGAACACCATGGCCACGCCGCGGTCTGACGGCTCCAGCCCGCCGATGTTGCGGCCGTCGATCAGGATCTGGCCCGAGGTCACGGTCTCAAGTCCGGCGATCGACCGCAGGATGGTGGATTTGCCACAGCCCGACGGCCCGACCATGACCAGAAATTCACCCGACGCGGCGGTAAAGGAGGTATCCCTGATCGCACGCCATGCGCCGTAGTCCTTGATCAGGTTGCGGATTTCCAGTTCAGCCATCACGGGATCCTATTTTCCGAGTCCGGCCAGCGACCGGACGAAGTATTTCTGCGCGAGGATGAAGATCAGCAGGATCGGCAGCACGGCGATGGCGAGGCCCGCCATCATCGCCGGCCAGTCCGAGGTATAGGCGCCGCGCAGTTGGATGATGCCCACCGGCAGGGTCTTGTTCTCGGGCGATGTCAGCATGAGCAGCGCCAGGATGAATTCGTTCCAGATGAACACCGCCTGAAAGATCGCCGCCGATGCGATGGCCGGCCCCGACAATGGCAGCACGACCGAAAAGAACACCCGCAGCCGGGAGCAGCCGTCAAGACGCGCGGCCTCTTCCAGTTCGGCCGGAAAGTCGAGGAAGAAGGCGTAGAACAGGATCGTGGTGAAGGGGATGCCGTAGGCCGCATAGGGCAACACGATGGCGGCCAGGCTGTTCAGCATCCCCGCGGCCGATACCATCTGGTAAAGCGGCACCAGCACCGCCTGCGACGGCACCGCGAAGGCCGCGACAATGGCCAGATAGAGCCAGCGCAGGCCCCGGATCTCGTTTCGGGCAAAGACATAGCCCGCCATCCCCGACACGACGATGATGACCACGACCGAGGCCGCCGTGGCGATGAAGGAATTCGTCAGGAACTGCCCCATCCCCACGCCCCAGGCGCGTTCGAAGGAATCGACGCTCCAGGAGGTGGGCAGGCCCAGCGGATCCATGAACATGGCGCGCCGGGTCTTGAAGCTGGCCAGGACCATCCACAGCAGCGGCAAGAGCACGAACAGGCTCCACAGGCTGACAAAGCCATAGGCCAGGGTGCGGGCAAGGGTGAAACGGGGCATCATGCTCTCCGCGAGATCCGGACCTGCAACCATCCCAGGACGACCGCGATCAGCAGCAGGATGACCGAGATGGCGTTGGCATAGCCCATGTTCCCCAGGTTGAAGGCCTGCATGTAGATGTAGGTTCCAAGCACCTGTGTGGCGTTCGCAGGCCCGCCCTGCGTGGTTGCGTAGATCAGGTCAAAGACCTTGAATCCGCCGATGGTGGTGATCAGCACCGCAACGACCAGGACGTTGCGGATCGAGGGCAGGGTGATGTGGCGAAAGGCGGTCAGGCCCCGTGCCCCGTCCAGCGCCGCGGCCTCGTAGATCTCCTTCGGGATGCCCTGGAGGCCGGCCAGGATCAGCACCATCATGAAGCCGGTGTATTGCCAGGCCCCGATGGTCAGCACGACCCAGATCGAGATCGACGGATCGCCCAGCCAGCCCAGCGTCGGCGGCGTCAGGCCGAGGCCGGTGATGATCCGGTTCAGCGCGCCGACATTGGGGTCGAGGATGACCTGCCAGATGACTGCGACGGCCACCGCCGACACCACCATTGGCGCGAAGATGATGGTGCGAAAGATCGTGGCGCCGCGCGGCAGGCCCCGGTCCAGGATCGCGGCCAGGATGGTGCCGATCCCGACCTGAAGGGTGATCGACCCCAGCACGATGATCATGTTGTTCTTCAGCGCGATCCAGAACACCGGATCGGCCAGCGCCCTTGCATAATTGCCCAGGCCGACCGGCTGCCAGTCGCGCGAGGTGATGCCGAAGGTGTGGAACGATCCGAAGATCGCCAGCACCGCCGGAATGAAGATGAAGACGGCGCAGAGCCCGATCGCGGGGGCCAGCAGGACCAGCGCGCTGGCATGGGGACCTGGGCGCAGGCCGGAACGGATGGCAGGCGTGGCGGTCATGGGGGCAATCCGTCGGCGCGCAAGGCGCATGAGTTGGGAGGCGCGGCATCCGCATCCGCGGCGGGTGCCGCCGGTCTGACGGCCCGGCACGAAGAAAGGGCGTGGCCGGGCCGTCCGTGTCGTCAGGGGGTCACTGCCGCGCCGCCTGAGCGGCGATGGCGGCGGCCCTGATCGATTCCATCGCCTGTTCCGGCGTCATGGTCCCGTTCAGGATCTCGGTCCCCGCGTCCAGATAGGCGTTGGCGACCGAGGCCTCGACCTCGACGTCGATCACGTTGAACTGCACGGCGAGCGAGGCGGTGTCGGCGGCGATCCACTTGAACTGTTCGGTCGCCTCGGCCTGATCCAGCATCGCCGCATTCGACGGCAGCGCGCCCAGCATCTCGGCCTGCATCGCCGCGACCTCGGGCGAGACCAGATGGCTGATCCAGGCCACGGCCTCGGCCGGGTGTTCGGTATGCGCCCAGACCTGAAGTCCTTCGGGCACCACCATGTTGGAATTGCCGTCCGACGCGCCGCCCTCGACCGGCGGGAAGCGGAACATGGCGTAGTCGGTGAAATCCTCGCCGTCGAAGATGTTCGCGCACCACGACCCGCAGAAGATCATGGGCGAGACCTCGGACGTGAACATCGAGCGCGACACTTCGGGCGAGGTGGCGTTCGGCGCGTCCTGGAAACAGCCCGCCTCCTGCAACTCGAGCACCTTGTCCCAGGCGGTGACATAGCCGGGGTCGGTGAACAACTGGTCCGCCGGGGCCGACAGCGCATAATCTGCGCGCAGCGCATCGACGCCCATCACCCGCTCGTTCAGCAAGGTGATGTAGTGGTTCATCTTCCACCGCTCGGAATTGCCCAGGGGCAGCGGCACGATCGCGGGGTCGATGGCGCGAATGTCGCGGCACAGTTGCAGCAGGCCGTCGAACGTCGCGGGCGGGGTCAGGCTGTTTTCGGCAAAGAAGCTGCGGTTGTAGTAGAAATACTTGGTCACCGCGTTGGTGGGGGCGCCATAGAGGCGGCCGTCGCTGGCGAACGCGCCCAGCCAGCCGTCCGACAGGGTGGTGCCGAACTGACCCTCGGCATTGGCCAGGTCGGTCACGTCAAGCGCGAGTCCGTCGCGGATCAGGCGGGCCGAATCCTCGCCGGACCAGTTGAAGAACACGTCCGGTCCGTCGGACCCGACCAGCGCGACCTGAAGCCCGGTCTTGTAGGCGTCGTTCTGCTGGACCTCCACCACGATGTCGACGTTCGGATAGGTCGCGTGAAAGCTTTCCTCTGCGGCGGCGTAGAACTCTTCGACATTGGTGCCGCTCAGGGTCCACATGCGCAGGGTGATCTGGTCCTGCGCGACGGCAAAGGTGGGAATCGCGGCACCCGCCAGCAATGCGCCGGCCAGACCGGCCTTGATCGTCGATGTCTTCATCTTGTCCTCCCGATGGTGATTGCAGGGGCCAACCGGCGGCCCCCCTCGATCTCCTCCCGGCGGCGCGGCTCCTCTCGCGTGCGTCGAAACGGTTCGATGAAATCACAAGAATAGTCGAACGGATCGCCTGTCAAGCAGGAACTGACATGCCAGAGCGTGGCGTGACCTCGGGTCGCTGTCGGAAATAGGCGTCAATTAGTCGCATGTGTCGCCCGATTTCCGGGTGATGCGGTTGACTCTGACGCGCGGCAACTTCACGCTGCGTCAGCGAAAGGGTTCGATAAATGGCCACAATCCGCGATGTTGCCGGGCTGGCGGGCGTGTCGATCTCGACCGTCTCACTTGCCCTCAATGCGCCCGACAGGGTCAGCCCGGAAACGCGGGCGCGCGTGGCCGAGGCGGCGCGGGCAGTGGGCTTCAGCGCCAACCCCATCGCCCAGAGCCTCAAGCGCGGGCGGGCGCGGCTGATCGGCATGGTGGTGGCGGGCCTTGCCAACCCGTTCTTCGGCCGCGTCCTGAGCGAGGTGGTGCGCTGCGCGAGCGAGGCCGACTACCTGCTGGTGGTCACCGAAACCGATGCCTCGCCCGAGACGGAACGCGCCATCCTGCGGCACCTGACCGGGCAGCGCGCGGCGGGCATCATCCTGTCGTCCACCGGGCGGGGCGGCGATACCGTCGATTTCCTGAGCGCATTGCCCATGCCGCTGGTCCAGTTCGACCATCGCCTGCCGGGACTGGCCGCCGACTGGGTGGGCACCGACAACGAACTGGCCTCGGCCATGCTGACCGAACATCTCATCCGCCTGGGCCACCGGCGAATCGCGCTGATCGGCGGCACGACCGGCCTCTATACCGCCGTCATGCGGCAGCGGGGCTATGAGCAGACCCTTCGCGCTCATGGCATTGCGCCCGATCCGGGGCTGATCGTCGACGGCCGCTATGACTGGCAGGGCGGCTATGACGCGGCGATGCGCCTGATGACCATGCCGACAGGGCGGCCGACCGCGATGATCGCGGCCTCGAACGTGCTGGCGGTGGGGGCCTTGCAGGCCTGCAACGAACTGGCGATCGACTGCCCCGGCGAGGTGTCGCTGGTCGGGATCGACGATCTGCCCTGGTCGGCGGTGATCCGGCCGCGCATCACCGCCGCCGTGCAGCCGGTCGAGGAAATGTCGCGCGAGGTGATCCGGCTGCTGCTGGAACGCATCGACGCCCCGCCCGGCGCCGAATCCGCCCCCCGCGCCGCGGTATTCGCGCCGCGCCTGATCCCGGGCGAATCGACGGCGCCGCCGCCTGCCTGATTCGTCCCGGCCGGGGATTCAGGTCTGAATCGCGGCATCGCCGTAGTCGCGCTGTCGACCACGCTTGCCGGTGGGCGCGGCCTCCCAGGCCATGGCGGGGTCGAACCAGATCGTCAGCGAACCTCGGCGCTTGAGCGTAAGCGCTGTTCTGACCCCACCTTCCTGCTGAACCCGTAAGCTGCGATGCGCCCCCGTGTGGAGATTTGCACGGGAGGCGTAAGTGGGAGTCCATCGGGAGCGCAGTATGGAGGCCGTTGGGTTTGTGGAGCTGCTGGCGGCTCCTGCAGCCAAGCGTCGGTGGTCTGACGAGGCGAAGGGTCGGATGGTGGCTGAGACGCTGGTGCCG
>JADYZU010000009.1 GCA_020852925.1 Rubellimicrobium sp.
CACCTCGGCCGCCGACAGGTCTTCATGCCGGATCGAGGGGTCAAGGGCCGTGGGGTCGTCGCTTTGCGGGCGGGTCGGGTCCATGCTGGCGATGGGCAGCGCGCCGCGCCCGCCCGCCGTGGCGAGGGTGGGGTTGTTGCGCCGGATGTCGTTCCCGATGATCTGCTGCGCCGCGATGGCGCAGGTGCGCGACTGCGCGGCGGGCGTCCCCCCGGCCCGGCGACATCGACGTTCGTGTTCGTGTCCCCCGCCCACCATTCCACGTGCGATCCGATCGCCGAAACCCCGATCGGGATATGGCTGGCGATGATCATGAGCTGGTTGTCGGCCTGGCCCCCGGCCAGTTCCGCCCTGTTCCACTCGAGCCGCCGCCGGTCGAGATAGCCGTGGCCGTGGATGTCGAACGAGCCATCGTCAGCCGATTGCGTGACATCGAGCACGATGACCTTCAGCGGGACTTCGCCATTTGGCACAAAGCTGTAGCAGGCAAAGTCGGCCCCTTCGGCGCTGCGGTCGATCAGGCCGAACCCATGGCCCACGGGCTGCGAGCTGGTGTCGAGGAATTCGTCCATCCATTCCGCCCGGGTCAGCGGACGGCGGTCCGGGTCCGGCACGATGCGCGGCGCCCAGATTGGCGGTCGTGGATTTCAGGAAGGATCATCAGCTTGCCCGGCCGATGCCATGGGTCAGGAGGCTTGTCGACGGTCTTGTTCACGACATTTTTTTTGCGCGCTCTTGCCATGTGGTCGGGGAAAACCCGGCGGTCCCAGCCGGGCCGGGTTCGGGATCGCGACCGTTTCGTGACAGGGATACGGTCGCCGTGACATCGCGGCGGTTCGTGATTGCCAGCAACGCTTCCCGTCAGGGCAGCGCCGCCGCGACGGCAGGCACCCCGTTCACCATGAACAGGCAGGGGCAGGCAGACCGCGTTGCGCCCTGATCTCGCGAGTGTTTTCGGGTCAGCCACGCGCGGGGGGCCTGCGCCCCTCGATCAGCCAGGCGCCCACCGCCAGCGCCGCCGCGATGAGAAGCCAGGCCCACCCCGGCAAGAGCGGCAGCACCCGGATTCCCGTGGTGCGGTAGGCGTCGCGCGCGATCAGGCCGATCCAGCCCGGCCCCGCCGTGGCGCGACCCGCGCGCCCCCAATGCAGGCGCGGCATCCCGTCCGAGAGCGCCACCACCGCCCCGCCGGACCCGGCCGTGGCGGGCGCAAGGATTTCGCCCGTGGCGATGGTCTGTTCGAATTCGCGCGGGGCCGCCGGGCCAAGCGCGATCACCGCCTCTCTGGTCCCGTCGCCCAGCCGGTAAAGCCCGGCCTCGCCCCCCGGGACAACCGCCTCGAACCGGCCCGGCGCCACTTCGTCCAGGGTCGCCTGCGTGGTGCTGCCGTCCGGGGCGGTGACGGTCACGGGCGCGGCCTCGGGGGCGATGGTGCGGCGGATGATGCGGATCGTCTGGCCCGAGGTCTCGGCCCAGAGCGATTCCTCCTCGAGTTCCGGCTCCTGCATGAGCCAGTGCGCCAGCCGGCGCAGCAGTTCGAGTTGCGGTCCCCCCCCCTCATAGCCGCGATCCCACAGCCAGGCGTGATCCGACGCCAGAAGGGCGACCCGCCCCTCGCCCACCCGGTCGAGCGTCAGGAGCGGCCGGCCCCCCGGCCCCTCCATCACCACCTCGGCCCCGGGGTTCGGGGCCACCTCGATCAGGCGAAACCAGCGGCCCCAGCCGGGCGTGCCGTCCTCGCGCGGGGGCATCAGCGCCTCAAGGCCCGCCGTCACCGGATGGCGCCGGCCCGCGTCGCTCAGCAGCGGCACGAACCCCTGTTCCAGAACCTGCGCCGTCGGCGCGGCGGGCAGCACCTCGCCCAGGGGGGTGCGCCACAGCGAATCGGCATCGGCAAATTCCGGCCCGCCCGCCACCAGCACCGCCCCGCCCGCGCGCACGAAATCGGCGACGTTGCGCAGATACTCGGCCGGCAGGATGCCGCGCGAACGGTAGCGGTCGAAGATGATCAGGTCGAAATCGCCGATCCGGTCCACGAACAGCTCGCGCGTCGGAAAGGCGATGAGCGAGAGTTCCTCGGTCGGGATGCCGTCCTGCTTTTCGGGGGGGCGCAGGATGGTGAAATGCACCAGATCGACCGCGGCATCCGATTTCAGCAGGTTGCGCCAGGTGCGTTCGCCGGGGTTCGGTTCCCCCGAGACCAGCAGCACGCGCAGCCGGTCGCGCACGCCGTTGATCTGCACCACGGCGCGGTTGTTGCGCGCGCTCAGCTCGCCCGGCGCGGCCGGGGTCTCGATCTCGAGGACATTGACCCCGCCATGCGGCAGCGCCAGCGGCAGTTCCATCTGCCGGCCGACCGGGATCTCGAACGGGACCGGCGTGCCGCCATCCACGGCGATGGTCAGCGGCGCGGTGGCGTGACCGGTGGCGGCGCCCTGATCGTCGATGCGGATGCCGATGACGATTTCCTCGCCCATGATCGCATAGGCCGGGGCGTTCTCGATCACGAGGCGGCGGTCCCAGTCGCCGGGCGCCCCGGTCAGAAGGGTATGGACCGGCGCGGGCAGGGGCGGCATCCGGTCGATGTCATGCACCCGCCCGTCGGTCAGCAGGACGATGCCGGCGATGCGGTCGCGCGGTTCCTCGGCCAGGCGGGCGGCAAGCGCGCCGGCCAGAAGGGTGCCGCCGTCGCCGGCGTCGTCGTCCAGGCGGAGCACCCGCAATTCGGCATTGCCGCGCGCCGCCACCTGCGCCGCCAGATCGGCCAGTGCCGCCTCGGTCTGCGCGGCGCGGTCGCCCAGGGTCTGGCTGGCGGTGTCGTCGACGATGGCGATGACGATATCGGGCAGGCCCTCGCGCGATTCCTCGTGGAGCGCGGGGTTCGCCAGCGCCGCCAGCACCACCGCCCCCGCCAGCGCCCTGAGCCACCACCCCGCCATGCCCCGCCACAGCGCGAGCGCGGCCGCCAGCACCACCAGCCCCGCCAGCGCCGCCATGACCGGCCAGCCAAGGAACGGGTCAAGGACGATCCGCCCGATCACCGTCATGCCGGTCACTGGCCCCGAAACCGGCCCCATCACTGGCCCAGCCTCTCGATCAGGTCGGCGACATGGACCTGATCGGATTTGTAGTTGCCGGTCAGCACATGCATCACAAGGTTGATCCCGAAGCGCAGCGCCATCTCGCGCTGCCTTTCGCCCTCGGCGCCGCGGCCCACGGGCACCAGCGGCTCGCCATGGTCGTTCACCGCCCAGGCGGCGGCCCAGTCGTTGCCGCCGATCACCACCGGCGTCACCCCGTCGTTGAGATTGCGAAAGGGCATGCCCTCGGCCAGTTCGGCATCGGGGGGCGGGGCCTCGGCCCAGAGGGTGCCGGTGGCATAGCGGCCGGGGAAATCCTCGAGCAGATAGAAGGTCCGGGTCAGGATGTGATCGGCCGGCACCGGCGCCAGCGGCGGAATGTCGAGGGGGGCGGCGATCGCCCGCAGGCGCTGCCCCTCGGGCGAGGAATCGCCGATCCCGGCCATCCCGGCATCGCGGGTGTCGAACAGGATCATGCCCCCCGATTGCAGATAGCGGTTCAGCCGCTGATAGGCCGCGGCCGAGGGCAGCGGCGCATCGGCGGTGATCGGCCAGTAGATGAGCGGAAAGAACGCGATCTCGTCGCGGCCGGGATCGACGGCCATCGGCGGGCCGGGCTCGACCGCGGTCCGCGCCCGCAGCGCCGCGCCCAGTCCGGTCAGCCCGGCGCGCGACAGCGCATCGACCCGTTCGTCGCCGGTCTCGACATAGGCCAGCACCACCTGCGCCGTGGCCGCAAGGGCAAGGGCCTCGGCGGCGGGATCGGGGGGCGCCGCCGCCTGGGCGTGAAGGGGGGCGGGGGCCTGAACGGTGGCGACGGCCAGCAGGCCCGCGACCAGCACCGCCATCCGCCCGGCCCGGCCGGCCCGGCCGGCCCGCACGCGCGGCCCGAAGAGAAGCGCGCTTGCCCCGGCATCAAGGACCAGCAGCCCGACCGCCAGCGCCAGAAGCCAGCCCGCCAGCGGCAGTTGCGCGGCGGGGGCAGGCCCTTCGATGGTGACGCCCTCGGGCCAGCGGGCCGGGGCAAGGATGCGGTCGGGCTCGATCACGTTCACCGCAAGGCGCCGGTCGGCCCCGGCATAAAGGCCCGGCGGCAGGTCCGGGCCGGGCGGGCCTGCGGCGATCCTCTCGCCGGAAACGCCGGCCTCGGCCCCGGTCGGGGTCAGGCCGCCCCAGGCATCGAGCAGCGCCGATGCCACCCAGGTGGTCCCCTCCAGATCGGCCGCCCCCTCGGGTCCGCCGCCCGAGGACACCGCCAGCCGGTCGAGCATCTGCACGAACAGGCCCGACAGCGGGATCGACGACCATTCGGCATTCGCCGTCACATGGAACAGCACCACCTGCCCCGCGCCCAGCGTGGCGCGCGTGACAAGGGGGGTGCCGTCGGTCAGTTTCGCGATCACCCGTCCGGCCAGGTCGGGGCCCGGTTCGGCCATGACCTGCGCGCGCACGGACACGTCCGCCGGCACGCGCAGCCCGTGAAAGGGCGAGGTTTCGGCAAAGGGCGCGATGGCGCGCGGCTCTCCCCAGGACATGGTGCCGCCCAGGGACCGCCCCCCCGCACGCAGCCGCACCGGCAGAAGCGGATCCCCCGCCAGCGCCGCAAAGTCGGCTCCGGCCAGGTGCGGGCCCGCGAACCGCACGAGCATGCCGCCCCCCTCGACCCAGACGCGCAGGGCCGCGGCCTCGTCGGGGGGCAGGGTGGCGACATCGGCAAGGATGATGACATCGGGATTGGCGGGGATGACCTCGCCCAGGGGCAGGTTCCCGATCAGATCGGCGCCCGGCAGCAGGGCCTGCCGCAGGTAGTGCAGCGGCGAGACCAGGTCGAGCGCCTCACCCGCGCCGCGCGCGGCGACAAGGGCGATCTCGCGCCGCCGCAGGCTGTCGTCGGACAGGGCCGTGCCCCCGGCCGAAGGCGCCTCGGGCAGGTCGATCCGGGTGATGCGGTTGCGCAGTTCCGGTGGCAGGACAAGGCGGGCGGTGGCCTCGGTCGCGCCGGCGTCGAAATGCGCGCGGGTCTCGGCCAGGAGGCGCGGCGTGCCGGCGGGATCGGGGCCGGTGGCGGTCAGCGCGATGTCGGTTGCGGGGCCGGCGGGGCTGCGCAGCACGGTGATCGTCAGCGCGCCTTCGTCCGCCAGGGCCGGGCGCAGCGCCAGCACCGGCGCCGGCGACTGCATCACCGTGACCGCGCCTTGCGCGCGAAGCCGGGCCAGCAGATCGTCACGCCCCGCCCGCGCCAGCCCGTCCGACAGCCAGAGCGTGTCGAATCCGCCCGACAGCGCCGCGCCAAAGGCCGCCATGGTGGCCGCGTCCGGCTCCCACGGGCGGGGGACGAGCGCGCCAAGCGTCGCCGCCGCCGCGCCGGCATCGGTGAAGGGCGGCATCTGCGCGGGCGCGTCGGTCAGCAGGACCACGGCCACCGGCCGCCCGTCGCGCCCGGCCTCGTCAAGGGCGCGGGTCATGCGGGCAAGCTGCGCGTCCCAGTCGCGCGCCGCGGCCCAACTGCCATCGGCCAGCAGCAGAAGCGGCCCGCGCCCCCCCTGCTCCGGCCCGGGCGACAGCACCGGCCCGGCAAAGGCCAGGATCAGCGCCGCCAGCGCCAGCATCCGCAGCAACAGCAGCCACCAGGGCGTGCGCTCGCTCTCGTGGCGCGAATCGCCCAGCCCCAGCAAGAGCGCGACCCCCGGAAACCGGCGCCGCACCGGCGCGGGCGGCACCGCGCGCAGGATCACCCACAGCGCGGGCAGCGCCACCAGCCCCGCCAGAAGCCAGGGCGTGGCAAATCCGATCGGCCCGAGGATCAGCACGGCCATCTCCTGCCGGGGAAGGGGGGGGGCATCCGGTCAGGCTCCGCGCAGCGCGCCATGCAGCCACAGCAGGGCCTGCGCGGCAGGACGGTCGGTGTGGTGGGTCGTGAATCGCCAGCCGGCCGCCAGCGCCAGCGCCGAAAGCCGCTCCTTGCGTTCGGCCAGCCGTCCGAGATAGCGCGCGCGCAGGTCGTCCGCCTGCATGGTCTCGTGGCGCAGTGTGCCGCCCATGCTCTCGAACAGGGTGCGCCCGCCAAAGGGAAAGCTCTCCTCGGCCGGGTCGAGGATCTGGAGAAGCACGCCCCGCACACCGCGCCCGGCCGCCTGTCCGATGGCGCGGGCGATGGCCTCGGGATCGCCCAGGCAATCCGAGATCAGCACCGCCCGCGTCTGTGGCGGCAGCGCGTCCCCGTCCGGCGCGCCGTAATCGGTGCCGTCGTCGCGCAGCAGCAGTTCGGCCAGGCGCGGCAGATGGGCGGTGCCGCGCCGGGGCGGCAGGTCGGGGCCGGCAAGGCCCACCCTCTCGCCCCCGCGCGCCAGCAGGATCGCCAGCGCCAGCGCCAGAACCCGCGCGCGCGCCGCCTTGGTGGGCAGTCCCGGCGTCGAGGAAAACCCCATCGCTGCCGATCCGTCCACCCACAGCGCCACGCCCTGCGCCACCTGCCATTCGCGGTCCTGCACATAGGTGTGGTCCGAGCGCGCCGACCGGCGCCAGTCGATCAGGCGCAGCGGATCGCCGGGCTGGGCCTGGCGGAACTGCCAGAAATCCCCGCCCTGCCCGGGCCGCCGGCGCCCGTGTTCGCCCAGGATCACGCTGCGCGCCAGCGAATCGGCCTCGGTCAGCAGCGCGGGCAGGCGCGCGGCAAGGGCCTCTGCCTCGGCCCGCAGCGGGGCGGCCGCGGCCGTGGCCGCGCCCGGCGTCTGGCGGGGCGCGGGCGGGGTCATGCGGCGAGGTCCACCGCCGTGGCGCGTTCGGCGGCCCGGGCGATGATCCGGGCCGGATCCTCGCCCCGCGCGCGCGCCGCAAAGGACAGCGCCATGCGATGCCCCAGGACCGGCTGCGCCAGCCGCGCGACATCCTCGGGCGAGGGGGCCAGCCGCCCCTCGATCAGGCATTGCGCCCGCACCGCCATCATGAGGGCCTGCGCCGCGCGCGGCCCCGGCCCCCAGGCGACCGAGTCGCGCACCTCGGGCAGGGCGCTGTCGTCGCCCGGGCGGCAGCCGCGCACCAGATCGAGGATCATGCCCACGATCGCCTCGCCCACCGGCATCCGCCGCAGCAGATCCTGCGCCGCCAGCAGTTCGCCGTCCGCGAACACGGGTTCGGCCTCGGCCTCGTCGGCGCCGGTTGTGGCCAGCAGGATGTCGCGCTCGGTCGCGCGGTCGGGATAGGGCACGTCGATCTGAAGGAGGAACCGGTCAAGCTGCGCCTCGGGCAGGGGATAGGTGCCCTCCTGCTCGATCGGGTTCTGGGTGGCCAGCACATGGAACGGCCGGCCCAGCGGCCGATGCACGCCCGCGACCGTCACCTCGCGTTCCTGCATGGCCTGCAGCAGCGCCGATTGCGTGCGCGGGCTGGCGCGGTTGATCTCGTCGGCCAGAAGAAGCTGGCAGAACACTGGCCCCTCGATGAACCGGAACGACCGGCGCCCGCCCTCACCGGTCTCGAGCACTTCGGAGCCGAGGATGTCGGCGGGCATCAGATCGGGCGTGAACTGCACCCGCCCGCCCTTCAGCCCCATGACCGTCGAGAGTGCGTCCACCAGCCGCGTCTTGCCCAGCCCCGGCAACCCGACCAGAAGCCCGTGCCCCCCCGACAGCAGCGTGACCAGCGTGAGATCGACCACCCGGCCCTGCCCGACAAAGCGCCGCGAGATCGAGGTCCGCGCGGCGGCAAGGCGTCCGGTCAGCGCCTCGATCCGGGGAAGAAGGTCCGCCGCCATGACATCCACTCGTCTTTTGCCTACATTGGTCCGAGGCTGATAACGCGAGTGGGACGAATGGCAAAGACACCAGATGGTGAAAGCGGCGCGGCCGCCTCGCTGATCGGCGCGGCGCGCGAGGCCGGGCGGCGCGGCCCGCCGCCGGTGCATCTGTGGAACCCGCCCTTCTGCGGCGACATCGACATCCGCATTGCCCGGGACGGAACCTGGTTCTACCTCGGCACGCCGATCGGGCGGCCGGAACTCGTGGCGCTGTTCTCCTCGATCCTGTGGCGCGAGGGGGACGACCATTTCCTGGTGACCCCGGTGGAAAAGGTGCGCATCCGGGTCGATGATGCGCCCTTTGTCGCCGTCGACTTCACGCGCGAGGGCGAAACCCTCGTGTTTCTGTCCAATGTGGGCGAACGCATCGCCGCCGGGCCGGACCACCCGATCCGGGTCGAACGCGACGCGACGACCGGCGAACCCGCGCCCTATGTGCTGATCCGGCGCGATCTCTGGGCGCTGATCGACCGCAAGTCCTTCTACCGGCTGGTCGATGAGGGCGGGGTCGAGGGCGAGGATTTCGGGGTCCGCTCCGGCGGGCGGTTCTTTGCCATCGCCCCGGCCGAGGGGCTGTGAGCGCCGAAGCGGTTGACCCCGGCCGCGCGCCGGGCACAGTGCGCGAAACGGATGCGGCCCCCGATCATGCCCCGATTCTGCGCGAACCTGACCTGGCTTTTCACCGAACTGCCCTTTCTCGAACGCTTCGGCGCCGCCAGCGCCGCCGGGTTCGAGGCGGTCGAGGTGCTGTTTCCCTATGATGTGCCGGCGACCGCGATCCGGCGGTTGCTGGTGCAGAACGGGCTGACCCTGGCCCTCATCAACGCGCCGCCGCCGAACTATGCCGGCGGCAGCCCCGGATTCCCGGCGGTCCCCGGCGCCGAGGAGCGCTTTCGCAACGATTTCCGCCGCGCGCTGCGCCATGCGCGGGCTCTGGGGGCGGGGATCGTGCATGTCATGGCCGGCGCCGCCGAGGGCGAGGCCGCCCGCCGCGCCTATGTCGCGAACCTGCGCCATGCCGCCGGGATGGCGCCCGACATGATCCTGACGATCGAGCCGATCAACCGCATCGACATGCCGGGCTATTTCCTCGCGGATTTCGACCTTGCCGTTGCGGTGATCAAGGAAGTGGGCGCGCCGAACCTGCGGCTTCAGTTCGACGCCTACCATGCGCAGGTGATCACCGGGGACGCGGCCGGCACATTCGCCCGGGTCGCGCCCCATGTCGGACATGTGCAGATCGCGGGACATCCGGGCCGGGGTGAACCCGTGGGCGGCGACATCGACTATCCGGCCTTCCTTGCCCGGCTTGACGCCGCGGGCTATCGCGGCTGGGTCAGTGGCGAATACCACCCCGCCGGCCGCACCGAGGCGGGGCTTTCGTGGATGCGCGGGGCCTGAGCGCTGTGGCAATGGACAGCGCCCGGGCTTTGCCCGATCATCGCCGCCCGGGGCCGCGGGCCCCGTGGCGGCGCGACCAAGGGGTTCTTGCGTGATGTCCACCTGGCTGCTCATCGTGGCGCTGGCCCTGTTCGCGGCCCATCTCCTGAGCCACGCCCTCGCCCATCTCCACCTGCGGCGGAGCGACCGGGGCGGCGCCATCGCGGGCACGCCGGGGATCGCCCTGCTGCGACCGGTCTGCGGGCGCGATGCCTTTGACCGGGAGACGCTCGAATCGTCCTTCACGCAGGACTGGCCCGCCTTCGAGGTGGTGTTCTGCGCGCCTTCGGCCGACGATCCGGCGGTGCCGCTGGTGCGCGAGCTGATGGCACGGCATCCGGGCGTGCGGGCGCGGCTGCTGACCGGGCAGGAGCGGATCACCGGCAACCCGAAGCTCGACAACCTCTGGAAAGGGTGGGAGGCCACGGCGGACGCCCCCCTTGTGTGCATGGCCGACAGCAACCTTCTTCTGCCGCCCGATTACCTGTCCACGCTGGTGCGGGCCTGGGGGCGGGGCACCGGCCTTGTCACCTCGCCCGCCTGCGGCACGCGGCCCGAAGGATTCGCCGCGCGCATCGAATGCGCCTTCCTGAACGGAAGCCAGGGGCGGCTGCAACTGGCCTCGGACCAGATCGGGCGCGGGTTCGCGCAGGGCAAGACCCTGTTCTGGAAACGTGATTTCCTCGAGGGCGCCGGCGGCCTTGCGCCCCTTGGCCGCTGGCTGGCCGAGGATGTGGCCGCGACCCGGCTGGTGCGGGGGGCGGGCCTCAGCGTGCGCCTTGCGCCGCGTCCCTTCGCCCAGCCGATCGGGCGGCGCAGCCTGCGGGCGGTCTGGGACCGGCAATTGCGCTGGAGCCGGGTGCGCCGCGACGGGTTCGCCCGCGCCTTTCCCTTCGAGATCCTCTACGGTCCGGCGGTGCCGCTGGCCCTGCTGGCGCTGGCGGCGCCCTGGGGATGGGCCGGGGGCGCGGTGCTGCTGTGGTATGGCGCGGAATGGCTGCTGTGCCGGGGGGCGGGCTGGCCTTCGGGGCCGGCCGATGTGGCGGCGATGGTGGCGCGCGACCTGCTCCTGCCAGCGATCTATGCCGCGACCTTCGCCGGACGCGGCATCACCTGGCGCGGCACCGCCATGGCGCCCCCGACGGGGGAGGCACCATGACCGGCGATTCGAACGCCATCGTCGAGTTGCTGACGGCCTACGGGCTGTGGATCCTCGCGCCCCTGTCGATCGTCGAAGGGCCGATCGTCACCATCATCGCCGGCTGGCTGGCCAGCCTCGGCATCATGCAGACCCTGCCGGTGCTGGTCTGCGTCGTGCTTGGCGACGTGATCGGCGATGCCATCGTCTATGCCGGCGGGCGCGGCGTGCGCCTTGACCGGCTGCCGGTGATCGGCCGCTGGTTCCGCATCCCGCGCGCGCGGCTTGTGCCGCTGGTGCGGCAGTTCCGCAGGAATGGGGTGCGCATCCTGCTGATCGGCAAGCTCACGCAGGGGGCGGGGGCCTTTGTCCTGATCGCGGCCGGGGCGGCGCGCATGCCGTTCGGGCTTTTCATCCTCGTGAACTTCCTCGCCTCGATCCCCAAGAGCATGGTGCTCATGGCCGTGGGCTGGCTGATCGGCGAGGCCCATGCGCGCATCGCGGGCTGGCTGTCCTGGGGATCGGGGGCGGTGCTGATCCTGGCGCTGGGCGCCGGGGGGCTGTGGATCCTGGCGCAATGGCGCCGGCGCCGGCAGGAGGGGGCGGCCGCGCAGGAGGGGCAGGTCGAATGACCCTCTCCTGCCTCATCCCTGCCTGGAACGAAGAGGCCCGCATCGGCGGCGTCCTCGACGCGGTGGCGGGGCATCCGCTGATCTCGCGCGTGCTGGTGATCGACGACGGATCGGGCGACGCCACCGGCGATGTCGCGCGCGCGCGGGGGGCCGAAGTACTGCGCACCGACGGCAACCTGGGCAAGACCCGGGCGCTGGTGCAGGGCCTGCGCCGGGTCGGGGGCGGGCAGGTGCTGCTGCTCGACGCCGATCTCGTGGGGCTGCGCCCCCCGGACCTGAGCGCGCTGGCCCGGCCGGTCCTGTCGGGGCAGGCGGGGGCGTCGATCTCGCTGCGGGGGAACGCGCCGGGGCTGTGGCGGGCGATCGGCCTCGACTACATCAGCGGCGAAAGGGTGCTGCCCCACGCCCTGCTTGCCCCGCATCTCGACCGGATCGAGGGGCTGCCGCGCTTCGGCTTCGAGGTGTTCGTGAACCGCCTGCTGCTCGATGCCGGCGATCCGGTGGCGGTGGTGCGCTGGCCCGGCGTGGCCAGCCCCTCCAAGGCGTCGAAGCGCGGCAGCCTCATGGCCGGGCTGGGCGCCGATGCCAGGATGCTGGCCGATATCGGTCGCACCGTGGGCTGGGCCGAGGCCGCGCGCCAGATCGCCGGGCTGCGGCGGCTGCGCGCGCCCGCAGGCCGCTCCTAGCGGATCAGGATCGCGCGGAAATCGTTCACATTGGTGCCGGTGGGCCCGGTGACGAACAGATCGCCCGCCGCATCGAAGGCGCCCCAGGCGTCATGCGCGCCCAGAAGCGCCACCGGATCCAGCCCGGCCGCGCGGATCCGCGCCAGCGTATCCCCGTCGGCAAAGGCACCGGCATTGGTGCCGGTGCCGTCGATCCCGTCGGTATCCGCCGCCAGCGCGACCAGGGGCAGCCCCCCGGCGGCAAGGGCGAAGGCCAGGAGGAACTCGGTGTTGCGCCCGCCGCGCCCGCCCTGGCGCGCAAGCGTCACCGTGGTCTCTCCACCCGACAGGATCAGCGCCGGCCGGGCGAAGGGGCGGTCGCGCAGCACCACCTCGCGGGCGATGGCGGCATGGACGCGGCCCACGTCGCGCGCCTCGCCCTCGATCGCGTCCGACAGCAGATGCGCGGCAATGCCCTGCGCGCCCGCCGCCCGCATCGCCGCCTCGAGCGAGAGCCGTGCCGAGGCGATCACCCGCACCTCATGGCCCGCCAGACGCGGATCGCCGGGCAGGGGGGCGGGGTTGTCGTCGCGCGCCAGCGCGGCAGCGACGGCGGACGGCAGGTCGATCCGCCAGGCCTGCGCCAGGGCGCGCGCCGCGGCGCGGGTGGTGGTGTCGGGGACGGTCGGCCCGGAGGCGACCTGCGCCGGATCGTCCCCCGGCACGTCCGAGACCACCAGCGTCACCACCCGCGCGGGATGCGCCGCCAGGGCAAGGCGCCCGCCCTTCACCCGCGAGACCTGCTTGCGGATCGCATTCATGACCGAAATCGGCGCCCCCGAGTCCAGAAGCACACGGTTGAGCGCCACCTCGTCCCCGAACGACAGGCCCGGCCCCGGCGCCGGCAACAGCGCCGACCCGCCCCCCGTGACCAGCGCCAGCACCAGATCCTCGGGGCCAAGGCCCGACAGCGCCGCCATGATCGCCGCGACCGCCGCCTCTCCGGCGCGGTCGGGCACGGGATGCGCGGCCTCGAGCACGCGGATCCTTCCGGCATCGCCACCGCGCTGCCCGTGGCGCGTGACCACCACGCCCGACAGCGGCCCGTCCCAGCGCGCATCGACGGCGCGCGCCAGCCCGGCCACGCCCTTGCCGGCGCCGATGACCACGGTGCGCCCGGCCGGCCGCGCCGGCAGATGCGCGGGCAGGATCCGCACCGGATCGGCCGCATCCACCGCGGCGCGAAACAGCCCGGCAAGAAAATCGCGGTCATCCTGCGCCATCCGGCCCTCCTGCCGCCATCTGTCCCGAAACGCCGCGCCCGCGCAAGGCAGGGCAATCGCCTCAAGAAACCGTTCCAGACCCCGGAGATGGCGCGCCCGGGGTCAAGGTTCGCCGGCTCGCCCGGCACCGCCGCCCGAACGCCCCGGCGGCGCGCCCCCGGCCGGCGTTGCGCCGCCTCCGGCGGGGGTATTTGGGCAAAGATGAAGGGGCCCCATTCATCTGTCCCCAAATATCCCGGGGGGAAGGCCCGCAGGGCCCGGGGGGGCAGCGCCCCCCCGCCTTCCCGGACCACAATCCGCGCGCCTTCGACCAGAGGCGACAGGCCCCGTGCAAGGTGCGCGCCCTTGACAGCGCCGCGCCCACGTTCAAGGTCGGGCGCAAACAACCTGCACAGGCGGAGCCCCGATGCCCCATACCCCCGATCCCGCGCGCTATGACGGGCGGATGGTCTACAACCGCTGCGGAAATTCGGGGCTGAAGCTGCCGGCGATCAGCCTGGGTCTGTGGCACAACTTCGGGCACGACACCCGCCATGACGTGAAACAGGCGATCTGCCGCACCGCGTTCGACCACGGGATCACGCATTTCGACCTCGCCAACAACTACGGCCCCCCCTACGGCAGCGCCGAAGAGGCGTTCGGGGAACTGCTGCGCAGCGATTTCCGGGGCCTGCGCGACGAACTCGTGATCTCGTCCAAGGCCGGCTACGACATGTGGCCCGGGCCCTATGGCGAACGCGGCAGCCGCAAGCACCTGATCGCCTCCTGCGACCAGAGCCTCCGGCGCCTGGGCCTCGACTATGTGGACATCTTCTATTCCCACCGTTTCGACCCGGACACGCCGCTTGAAGAGACGATGATGGCGCTCGACCGCATCGTGCGGTCGGGGCGTGCGCTCCATGTGGGGCTGTCTTCCTACAATGCCGCCCGCACCCGCGAGGCGGCGGCGATCCTGCGCGATCTGGGCACGCCCTGCCTCATCCATCAGCCCAGCTACAACATCCTCAACCGCTGGATCGAGGAGGACGGGCTCAAGGACACGCTGCACGAACTCGGGATCGGCTCGATCGCCTTCGTGCCGCTGGCGCAGGGGATGCTGACGAAGAAATACCTCAAGGGCGTGCCCGAAGGCAGCCGCGCCACCCAGGGCAAGAGCCTCGATCCGGGGCTGATCACCGAAGGGTTCGTGAAGAACCTCAACCACCTCAACGACATCGCCGCCGCGCGCGGGCAGACGCTTGCGCAGATGGCGCTGGCCTGGGTGCTGCGCGGGGGCGGGATCACCTCGGCGCTGATCGGGGCCAGCCGGCCCGAGCAGGTGGCCGATTGTGCCGGCGCGGTGCGGAACCTCGACTTCAGCGCCGAGGAACTTGCCCTGATCGACCGCCATGCGATCGCGGACGAGACCAACCTCTGGACCCGTTCGGCCGAACTCGGCGAAGCCTGACGGCGTCATGGGCCCGCGTCAACGCCCGGGTCAGAACATGCCGCGCCCCGGCTTCGTGACGGCGGCCGGGGGCATGGCGCGGCGGGCGCGGGGGCCTGTGCGGTGATCTCGGAAATCTGCATCCTCGATACCGCCAGCGGCGACATCCTGCCGGTCCTTGCGCATGAGGGTCATGTCGAGGCGCCGAACTGGCATCCGGACGGGTTCCTTCTGGTCAATGGCGGCGGGCGGCTGTTCCGGGTGCCGCTCGATGCGCCACGGCTCGAGCCGGTCGAGACCGGGCGGCTGCGGGCGCTGAACAACGACCACGGCATCAGCCCGGACGGGCGCATGCTGGCCCTGTCCGACAAGGGCGACGGCGGGCTGTCCGCGATCCATCTCATGCCGGTGGCGGGCGGGCCCGCGGTGCGCGTCAGCCCGCCGGGCGTGCCAAGCTGGTGGCATTCCTGGTCGCCGGACGGGGCGCGGCTGGCCTTTGCCGGGGTGCGGGGCGGGCCGGGCGGGCCGGTGGCGATCCTGACCTGTGCCCTCGACGGGACGGACGAGGTCTGCGTGACGGCGGATTTCGACCATGCCGACGGCCCCGACTATTCGCCCGACGGCGAATGGATCTGGTTCAATGGCGAACGCGGGGGGGCGGTGGACCTGTGGCGCATCCGGCCCGATGGCACCGGCCTCAGCCGCATGACCGGGGACGATGCGGTGAACTGGTTCCCCCATCCTTCGCCCGACGGGGCGCAGGTGGTCTATCTGGCCTATCCGCCCGGCACGCGGGGGCATCCGGCGGACATGGAGGTGACGCTGCGGATCATGCCGGCCGGGGGGGGCGAGGCGCGGATCCTGACCGCGCTCCATGGCGGGCAGGGGACGATCAACGTGCCCTCCTGGGCCCCTGACAGCCGCCGTCTGGCCTTTGTGCGTTACCGGCCATGACGGCGCCTCGCGGCCTGTCCACCGGCCTGTCCACCGGCCTGCCCCCGGCCCGCGCGGGCGAGGTGATCGGCCTTCTGGGCGGATCCTTCGATCCCGCGCACGAGGGGCATGTGCGCATCACCCGCACCGCGCTGGCGCGGTTCGGCCTTGACCGGGTGTGGTGGCTGGTCAGCCCGGGCAATCCGCTCAAGGACCGGGGGCCCGCGCCGGTCGCGGTGCGGATGGAACGGGCGCGCGCCCTCATGCGCCATCCGCGCGTCTGCGTGACCGATCTGGAAACCCGCCTTGGCACGCGGCACACGGCGCAGACGCTGGAACAGCTTGCGCGGCGCTATCCGGGGGTGCGGTTCGTCTGGCTCATGGGGGCGGACAATCTGGCGCAGATCCACCGCTGGCAGGACTGGCGGCGCATCTTTGCGCGCGTGCCGGTGGGGGTGCTGGCGCGGCCGGGATCGTCGCTGGCCGGGCTGGCGCCCGCGGCGCGGATCATGGCCGGGGCGCGGCTGCCGGCGCGGGGCGCGGCGCTGCTGGGCCGGGCCGCGCCGCCGGCCTGGTGCCTTGTGGCGCTGCCGATGTCGCCGGCCTCGTCCTCGGATATGCGGGCGCGCGGATTGTGGGGCGCAGAGGGGGCCAAGGCATGAGCGGACCGGCCGGACGGCGCCATTTCCTGGCCGGGGCTGTGTCCCTTGTCGCCACGTCGCTGCTGGCCGAAGCACCCGCGCGCGGCCTGCGCCCGCAGGCCCGCCCCCGCCCCGCGGCCGGCCTGCGGCCCCGCGCGCGGCCCGAGTCCATCCTGCCCCCGGACGCGGCCGCGATCATCGCCCGTTCGGGGCTGTCGGGGGTGGTGTCGGTCGCGCTGGCGGATCAGGCGACGGGGGCCATGCTCGATGCCGTCGCGCCCACCCTCAGCCTGCCGCCCGCCAGCGTGATGAAAGCCTTTACCGCCTTCTACGCGCGCGAGGTGCTGGGCCCGGATCACCGGTTCGCCACGCGCCTCATCGGCACCGGCAGCATCAGCGGCGGGCGCCTGTCGGGCGACCTGATCCTGGCGGGGGGCGGCGATCCCACGCTTGTGACCGACGATCTGGCCGCGCTGGTCCGCGACCTGCGCGCGGGCGGCCTGCGCGAAGTGGCGGGCCGGTTCCTGGTCTGGGGCGGCGCGCTTCCTGAACTGCACGAGATCGACCCCGACCAGTTGCCGCAGCAGGGCTACAATCCGGCGCTGGGCGGGCTCAATCTCAACTTCAACCGGGTGAACCTCGAATGGGTGCGCGCGGGCGGGGGCTGGCGGCTGAGCATGGACGCGCGGTCCGAGACGCTGCGGCCCGAAGTCGGGGTGATCCGCGCCACCCTGGCCGAACGCGCGGCGCCGGTCTTTACCCATGACGACAGCGGCGCGCTTGAGGAATGGACCGTCGCGCGATCCGCGCTGGGCGAGGGGGGCTCGCGCTGGCTGCCGGTGCGGCGGCCCGCGCTTTATGCCGGAGACGTGCTGCGCACCCTGGCCCTGGCCGAGGGGATCCGCCTGCCCGCCGCCGAAACGGTGGCGGTCCTGCCCGCGGGCCGCGAACTTGCCCGCCACGACAGCGCGCCCCTCGATGCGGTCGTTGCCGGCATGCTCGACCATTCCACCAACCTGACCGCCGAGGTTCTGGGCCTGGCCGCGGCGCGCGCGTCGGGCGGCGATCCGGCGACCCTGGCGCAATCGGCCGGGATGATGCGGCGCTGGCTGCGGCACCGGCTGGGGGTGGCGCCGCGCCCGGTCGATCATTCGGGCCTGGGCGAGGGCAGTTCGGTCGATGCCTCGGCGATGCTGGCGGCGCTGGTGTCGGCCGGGCACGATCCGGGGTTCGCGCCGCTGCTCAAGCGGATCCGCCTTCTTGACGACAGGGGCGAACCCCTGCGCGCCCCCCCGGCCGAGGTCCGGGCCAAGACCGGAACCCTCGATTTCGTCTCGTCGCTGGCGGGGTTCATCACTACGCCGGGCGGGCGGCGGCTGGCCTTTGCCATCTTCACCGCCGACCCCGCCGCGCGCAGGGGGGCGCGGGCCTCGGATGACGAGGTGCCGCCCGGTTCGCGCGAATGGAACCGGGCGGCACGGCGGCTGCAACAGCAACTGGTGCAGGCCTGGGCGCTGCGGCACGCCTGAATGGGCGTGCCGCGCGATCCTACTGCTTGGCGGGCGGGACCGTGCCCGGGACCGTGCCCGCAGCCCCGTCGCCCGTCGCCAGCGCGGCGGCGATGCGCATGAGGCCCACCGCCTCGTTGCGGTAGCCGAAGGGATCCGCCCCGCGCGAGGCGGCGGCAAGGTCGATCGCCTGTTGCCAGGACCAGTCGCCGGTCCAGTCCGACCCGCGCAGAAGCTGGCCGAAACCGGCGATGGCGGCGGCGAATTCGGCATCCTCGCGCGGGGCGCCGGCGTCGTCGGGGCGGATCGGGGTTTCAAGAAGCGCGCTTTCCCCCTGACCCGGCGCCTTCCAGCGCAGCCGCAGGAAGCCCAGTTCGTCATCGGGCCCGCCCGGTTCGGCCCCGCTGCCATAGCGCAGCGGATCGACCAGCGCGGCCGGGCTGCCCACCGGGGTGATCTCGTAGATCGCGGTGACGGTGTGCCCCGCGCCCAGATCGCCCGCGTCCACCCGGTCGTTGTTGAAATCCTCGCGCCGCAGCGCCCGGGTCTCGTAGCCGATCAGGCGGTATTCGGCGACGGTGGCGGGGTTCCATTCCACCTGGATCTTCACATCCGAGGCGATGGGGAACAGCGCACCGGTCAACTGGTCCACCAGCACCTTCTGCGCCTCGGCCATCGTGTCGATATAGGCGGCGGTGCCGTTGCCGTTCTGGGCCAGCGCCTGCATGATGCTGTCGTCCAGGTTGCCGCGGCCAAAGCCCAGCACCGACAGGAACACCCCCGAATCGCGCTGGTCCGCGATGAAGCGCTCAAGCTCCTCGACCGAGGAGGGGCCGACGTTGAAATCGCCGTCGGTGGCCAGCAGCACCCGCGTCACGCTGTTGGCGTCCGCCATCCGCCGCGCGACGGCATAGGCCTGCGCCAGCCCCGCCTGCCCGGCGGTCGATCCCATCGGCACGAGCGAATCGAGCGCGGCGGTAATCGTCCCGGTCTCGGCGGCGGCGGTGGGTTCAAGGGCGATGCCGGCGGCACCGGCATAGGTGACGATGGCGACCCGGTCCTCGGGGCGCAACTGCGTGAGCATCAGGCGGAAGGCCGCGCGCAGAAGCGGCAGTTTCGCCGGATCGTCCATCGACCCCGAGGTGTCGATCAGGAACACGAGGTTGAGCGGCGGGCGATCCGCAATCGCGGGCATCCGCCCCTGGATGCCGATCTCCACCAGCAGCGTGTCGCCGTTCCAGGGCGTGGGCAGCACGGTGACGGCAGGGCGGAAGGCCGCCTCGCCCTCGGGCGCGGGATAGGCGTAGGGGAAATAGTTCACCATCTCCTCGACGCGCACCGCTTCGGGCGGGGGCAGGCTGCCCCAGTTCAGGCTCTGGCGCACCACTGACCAGCTTGCCGTGTCCACGTCGATCGAGAAGGTCGAGACCGGGTTTTCAGCCGTCACCTGCAACGGGTTCTCGGCGGTATTGGCGAAGGATTCGGTGTTCTCGGACAGGGGATAGCTGCCGATCCCGTCGTAGGCCTGGGCGTTGAACGCCTCGCCGGAGGCCATGGCGCCGCCCGTGACGGTGCGCACGATGTCGCCCGGCGGGGGGGGCGCCATGGCCTCCGGCGCGGGCATTGCCGGGGCGGCCGGGGCGGCGGTTTCCTGCGCGCGGTCCGCCTGAGCGGCTTCGACCTGCGCCTCCTCGGGCCCGGCGGCCTGCGTCGGGACGTTCGCCGGGGTGGGGCCGTCGCCGCTCTCGGCCTGAGCCGTCGCTTCGGCAGCGGGAAGGGGATCGGTGGCGGCCTCGGTCCGGGTGCTGCCCGCGGGGCGCACCACTTCGGGGCCGGGCAGCCACAGGCTGCGTCCGCCGGGCGTTCCCACCAGAAGCCCGCCCGCGACCAGCGCGGTGGTCAGGGTCAGCGCGCCCTTGCCGGTCAACTTCTTCAACATCTCGCTCACTCCGTTCCACAAGCCCCCGGGGGGGCGACTGGAACTGGGACGCGCGCCGGCGCGCGATTCTTGGAGGCGGGCCAGGTTTTCCTGCGCCAGGCGCAGGTTCGCCTGCCGCGCGGCCGGATCGGGGCGCGGGGTGGCGTGCCGGACCGCATCCTTCAGCGCCTCGAGGTCGAATTCGTCCCCGGTCATCATGCCTCCTGCCGGGCGCGGATCGCCCGGAGCCTCTTCTTGGCCTCGCTGACCCGCCAGGCGACGGTGCCTTCGGCCAGACCCAGCACCTCGGCCACCTCGGCCTGGGTGAGATCGTCAAGGACCAGCGCCAGCGTGTCGCGCAGATCCTCGGGCAATTCGCGCATCGCCAGCGTCAGCCAGTCGAGGCGCGCGCGTTCCTCGGCCGCGGCCTCGGTGCGGGCGATTTCCCAGTCGCCCCAGCCATCGGCGGCGCGGGCATGGCTGGCACGGCGGCGGCGGCGGTCATGCGCGGCGTTCACCGCGACACGGTAAAGCCAGGTCGTCACCCGCGCCTGCCCGTGAAACAGCGCCAGCTTCGCCGGCAGCGCCGCGCAGATGTCCTGCGTGAGATCCTCGGCCTCGGCCCGCTCTCCGGTCAGGCGCCAGCACAGCGCGAACAGCCGGTCGTAATGGCGTTCAAGCAGCACGCCAAAGGCCGTGCCGTCGCCCCGCGCGGCCGCATGGGCCAGATCCTCGTCGCTTGTCATCATGCGCATCCTGCCCCGTTGGACGGATCGCGGGGGCCGATCCTTGGACCGGGACTGCGGATTTCTGCGCCTGCCATCTTGCGCCTGCCGGCCGGTTGACGATGCTGGCACGATAGGCTGCGCGCGCCCCGCGGGCCAGCCCTGCGACCAGTTCCGCGACCAGTTCCGCGAAAGGAGCCCCGATGGACATGCCCGCCCCCGATCCCGGCGTCCTGGCCCGCAAGGCCGGGGTGGTCGCGGCGCTGCGCGCGGCGCTGCCCGGCGCCCGCGTGATTGACGACCCGGCCGAGACGCGCGCCTATGAATGCGACGCGCTGACCGCCTATCGCTGCCCGCCCATGGCCGTGGTCCTGCCCGAAAGCACCGCCGAAGTCGCGGCGGCCATGGCGGTCTGCCATGTGCATGGGGTGCCGGTGGTGCCGCGCGGGTCGGGCACCTCCCTGGCCGGGGGGGCGCTGCCCACCGCCGATGCGGTGGTGATCGGATTGTCGGCCATGACGCGCCTGCTCGAGGCCGATTTCGACAACCGCTTCGTCCGGGTCGAGGCCGGGCGCACCAACCTGTCCGTCACCGGCGCGATCGAGGGCGACGGGTTCTTTTACGCCCCCGATCCGTCAAGCCAGCTTGCCTGCGCCATCGGCGGCAACATCGCCATGAACTCGGGCGGGGCGCATTGCCTGAAATACGGGGTGACGACCAACAACCTGATGGGCGTCACCCTCGTGCTGCCGACGGGCGAGGTGGTCGAGATCGGCGGGCCGTGGATGGATGCGGGCGGCATCGACCTGCTGTCGGTGATCTGCGGCGGCGAGGGGCAGTTGGGCATCGTCACCGAGGCGACCCTGCGCATCCTGCCCCGCCCCGAGGGGGCGCGCCCCGTGCTCATCGGTTTCGACTCGAGCGAGGCGGCCGGCGCCACGGTCAGCGCCATCATCCGCGCGGGCCTGCTGCCGGTGGCGATCGAGTTCATGGACCGCCCCTGCATCCGCGCCTGCGAGGCCCATGCCCATGCGGGCTACCCCGATTGCGAGGCGCTGCTCATCATCGAGGTCGAGGGCGACGAGGCCGGGATCGCCGCCGGCATCGCCGAAATCCGCGCCATCGCCGATGCCCACGATCCCGTCGACTTCCGCGAGGCGCGCGACGCCGACGAGGCCGCGCGCATCTGGCTGGGCCGCAAGTCGGCTTTCGGCGCCATGGGGCGGATCAACGACTACATGTGCCTTGACGGCACCATCCCGGTGTCGGCCCTGCCGCAGATCCTGTCGCAGATCGCGCAGCTTTCGGCGCGTTACGGGCTTGATGTGGCGAATGTGTTCCATGCGGGCGACGGCAACCTGCATCCGCTCATCCTGTATGACGCGAACCTTCCCGGCGATCTGGAACGCTGCGAGGCGCTGGGCGCCGACATCCTGCGCCTGTGCGTCGAGATGGGCGGCTGCCTGACCGGCGAACACGGCGTGGGCGTCGAGAAGCGCGAGTTGATGGAAGTGCAATATGGCCCGGCCGATCTCGAGGCGCAGATGCGGGTGAAGGACGTGTTCGATCCCTGCTGGAGGCTGAACCCGGCCAAGGTCTTTCCGCTCTCGCTCAGCGCGCCGCGCCGCGCCGGGGGTGCCCGGTGAACGCGGTGCTGCGCCCCCGGAGCGAGGCGGAACTGGCCGCCCTGATCGCCGGAGCCCCCGGCCCGCTGCGCGTGACCGGGGGCGGCACGCGGGGGCTGGGCGGCGCGGGCCGGGAACTGTCGGTCGCGGAACTGACGGGCATCACGCTTCATGAGCCGGGCGCGCTGACCATGGTGGCGCGCGCCGGCACCCCGGTGGCGCAGATCGAGGCCGCCCTTGCCGCCGAGGGCCAGCATCTGCCCTGGGAGCCGGGCGATGCCCGCGCGCTGACCGGCCTGAGCGCAGAGCCGACCATCGGCGCGGTCATCGCCACCAATTCCAGCGGCCCGCGCCGGGTGGTGGCGGGAGCGGCGCGGGATTTCCTGCTGGGCGTGCGGTTCGTCGATGGCATGGGCAACGTGGTGGCCAATGGCGGGCGAGTGATGAAGAACGTCACCGGCCTTGACCTGTCGCGGCTGATGGCGGGGGCGCATGGCACCCTTGGGGTGCTGAGCGAGGTCAGCTTCAAGGTGCTGCCGCGCCCGCGCGCCACGCTCACGCTGGGGTTCTGCGGGCTTGACCCCGCGCGCGCGGTGGCGGCGATGGCGCGGGCGCTGGGTTCGGCCTGTTCGGTCAGCGGCGCCGCGCATCTGCCCGAGACCGGAGAGACCTGGCTGCGCCTTGAAGGCACGGCGGAATCGGTCGCGGCGCGGGCGGGGAAACTGGCCCTGCTGCTGCGCGACCATGGCAGCGCGCAGGAGGTTGCCGCCGACTGGGAGGCCGTGCGCGACGGGCGCGCCCTGGCCGGGGCGGGGGCGGTGTGGCGCCTGGCGCTGACCCCCACGGCCGGCCCCGGTGTGATCGCCCGCCTGCCCGAAGGCGCGCGCTGGTTCCTGGACTGGGGCGGCGGGCGGCTCTGGGTCGGGGCGGCGGCGGGCATGGACCTGCGCGGCGCGCTGGGCGCGATCCCCGGCCATGCGACGCGCCTGACCGGCCCCGGCCCCGGCCGTTTCCATCCCGAACCGGAGGGCGTGGCCGCCCTCACCCGCGCGCTCAGGGCCCGGTTCGATCCGCGCGGCATCCTCAATCCGGGGCTTTTCGACTGATGCAGACGCATTTCACGCCAGACCAGCTTGCCGACCCCGGGATCGCCCGCGCCAACGAGATCCTGCGCGCCTGCGTCCATTGCGGATTCTGCACCGCGACCTGCCCGACCTACCAGATCCTGCATGACGAACTCGATTCCCCGCGCGGGCGCATCTACCTGATCAAGGACATGCTGGAGAACCGGCGCGTGCCGGATGCGCGGACGGTGGCGCATATCGACCGCTGCCTGTCCTGCCTTGCCTGCATGACGACCTGCCCCTCGGGGGTGCATTACCGCCATCTGATCGACCACGCCCGCGCCTGGGTCGAGGATCACTACCGCCGGCCGGCGGGGGAGCGGGCGCTGCGCTGGATGCTGGCGCGCATCCTGCCCTATCCGATGCGGTTCCGCCTCGCGCTTCTCGGGGCGCGGATCGCGCGGCCCTTCGCGGGGCTTCTGCCCGATGCGCGGCTGCGGGCGATGATCCGCATGGCGCCGCGCCATGTGCCCCCGGTCAGCCGCAACGACGATCCGCAGACCTTTGCCGCCCGCGGGGAGGCGCCGAGGATGCGCGTGGCGCTGATGATCGGCTGCGCGCAGCGCGCGCTCGATCCGGGGATCAACGATGCCACCATCCGCCTGCTCACCCGGTTGGGCGCCGAGGTGGTGATCGTGAAGCAGGGCTGCTGCGGCGCCCTTGTCCACCACATGGGCCGCGAGGACGAGGCGCGCGCCACCGCCGCCGTGAACATCCGCGCCTTCGCCGCCGAGATGGACGCGCGCGGCCTTGATGCCGTGGTCATCAATACCTCGGGTTGCGGCACCACGGTCAAGGATTACGGCCATCTGTTCGCCGGCACGGCCCTTGAATCCGACGCGCTGCGGGTGGGCGCCATCGCCCGCGACGTGACCGAAGTGGTGCGCGACCTTGGCCTGCCTGCGGGGCAGGGCGGGCGGCGCGTGGCCTATCACGCGGCCTGCTCGCTCCAGCACGGACAGCAGATCCGGGCGCTGCCCAAGGATCTGCTGAAACGCGCGGGGTTCGAGGTGGTGGAGCCGCGCGATGCGCATCTGTGCTGCGGATCGGCCGGCACCTACAACCTGCTCCAGCCCGCGATTTCCGCCGAACTGGGGCGGCGCAAGGTGGCCACGCTCCTGGAGCGCGCGCCCGAGGTGATCGCCGCGGGCAACATCGGCTGCATGATGCAGATCGGGCAGGGGGCCAGCGTGCCGGTGGTGCATACGGTCGAACTGCTCGACTGGGCGACGGGCGGCCCGATTCCGCCGGCGCTGGACAGCGGGGGCGTTTCCTTTCCGCCGCGCCTGTCGTAGGGTTCGCCTGCCCTGCGCAGCCGGGGCGCAAGGCGGTCAGGGGCAGGCGACAGATGCGGGCGATCCTTCGGGTATTCGCACTGGTGGCGATGGGCGCGGGCGCGCCGCCCGCCGCCGTGGCCCAGGGCGCGCCGGTCCGCCTTCAGACCGCCGACGAGGCGCGCGGCTGGGAAGGGGTCGGCCGCCTCGAGATCGCGGGCAAGGGGTTCTGCACCGCCACGCTCATCGCCCCAGATCTGGTGCTGACCGCCGCGCATTGCCTGTTCGAACGCGGAACCGGCGCGCTGATCGGGCCGGACCGGCTCGAGTTCCGGGCCGGGTGGCGCAATGGCCGGGCCGGAGCCTATCGCGATGTGCGCCGGGCGGTGGTTCATCCGCGCTATGTCCATCTCGAGGACGCCGGCGCGGGGGCCAGCCGCTGGGATGTCGCGCTCATCGAACTGGTGCAGCCGATCCGCTCGAGCGAGGTGCATCCGATCGCCGTCGGCAGCGCGCTGCCGGTCGGGGCGGAGGTGGGCGTGGTGTCCTACGCCCATGACCGGTCCGAGACCCCGGCACTTCAGCAGCGCTGCGCCGTGGTCGCGGCCGAGGACGGGATCATGGTCTTTTCCTGCGAGGTCGATTTCGGATCCTCGGGCGCGCCGGTCCTGGCGATGCACGAGGACGGGGCCGAGGTGGTCTCGGTCGTGTCGGCCAAGGCCGAACTGGACGGGCAGCGGGTCGCGGTGGGGATGGACCTGGCGCTGCCGCTGGCCGAGTTGCGCGCCGAACTGGCCGACACCAGCTTTGCCGCGTTGCCGCCCGGTTCCGCGCGTGTCATCGGCCCCGGCGACCGCGACGGGACCGCCGCGCGTTTTGTCAGCGTGGGCCAGTGAACTGATGCGCTCGTTCCTGCGCCGCCTGCGCCTTGTGGCCTGTGCCGTGCTGGCGGCGGTGGTCGGCGGCTGCGCCGTGATCACGCCGCCCGCGCCCTCGGATTTCGTGGGGGCGGCCGGCCTGACCGGCTCGCCCGAGATTGCCGCCTACGAGGCGCAGATGTCGGCCGTGCTGGCCGCCTATGACCTTCAGCGCCTGCGCTATCTGGCCGGGCTGCCCGATGATCCGGGCCTTGCGGAACCCGAATGGCTCGGGCCCGTGACCGGGCCGATCCGGGACCAGGCGGACGCGCTTGGCGCGGCGCGGATCCTGCCCTTTGCGGACCTGACCCCCGGGCCGCAGATCTGGCCGGGACGCTGGCGCGGGGCGCAGGCGGTGATGGTGCTGACGGACGGGCCTTCGGTGCAGGGCGTGCCCTTTCGCCTGCCCGATCAGAACTCCCTCACGCGGGAACTGGTCTTTCGCTCCATCGCCACGACCGAGGCCCGGATCGAGGCCGAATGCGACGACACCGTGCGTCTGACCTATCCCGGCGATTCCGGCGAAAGGCCGGCCGGCACGCCCTTTGCCTTTGTCGTGCCGGCGGGCGAACGCGACCGGACCTCGATCACCCTGCCGGGCGAGGGTGGCGGCTGCCGCCTCAGCATCGGCTATCGCGGCCAGATGCCGCGCCATGTCGATGTCATCGGCGAAAGCGCCGCCGACCCGGCCATTGCCGCGCTCGACCAGCGGTTCGATGTCTGCCTCGAGCCGACGCCAGAGCGGCTCGATCCGCTTCAGGCCGCGTTCTTTGCCGGGCGCTGGATGTCGCAGACCTGCGCCATGGATGTCGGAGACCCGGTCCTGCTCGAGAGTTCGCGCGACGGCTACAACGCCAAGATCGAGGCGCTGACCGGCGCGCGGCTGCCCGATTCCGCCTTTGACGAGGGCAACCCGGATGTGCCGCTCGACTTCTCGAATGCGCCGCAACTCGATGTGATCTGGCTGAGCTACCTCGACATCAAGGCGGATTTCTCGGGCGCGATCATGGAACGCGCGCTGCGCTACCACGCCGAGCGCGGAACCCAGATCCGGGTTCTCGTGTCGGAGGTTCTCGAACTGCCGCTCGATCTGGCGATGTGGGAACGGCTGGCGGCCGAGTTTCCCAATGTGCAGCTTCAGCTTTTCACCTGGACGGCGCCCGATCATGCGCCGTCGATCGGGCGGCTCGATTCGCTGCATCGGGTGAACCATGTGAAGATGTTCGTCACCCTGGCCCGCGACGAATCCCGCTCGCGCGCGATCGTGGGCGGGCGCAACATCCACGACGGGTTCCTGTTCTCGCAGTCGCTCGACCTGTCGGCATGGCCCGAACTTCAGCAATACGGCGTCCCGGGCGAACTGAGCCTGCGCTATTTCTCGACCTACAAAGACTTCGAGATCGAGATCCGCACCCCCGAGGCGGTGCGCACGCTGGCGGCGCATCTTGGCTCCTACTGGCAGCGCGACGAACGGACCTCGCTCATGCGGCCGTTCTCGGTGGGCACCACCGGGCCGGGGTCCGGGTCGGTTCCCCTGACCGGGGCGCGGCATTTCATCTCGGTCCCGTTTCTCGACAATCGCGCTCTGGAGCGGACCTGGGTCGATCTGATCGACGCCGCCGGATCGAAGGTCGAGATCGTGACCCCCTACCTCAACCCCACCCCGGCGATCGAGGCGGCGCTGGAGCGGGCGATGGCGCGTGGGGTCGAGGTGACGATCGCCGCGCGGGTCATGCTTTATGGCGATCTGGGCGGGCGCCTCATGACCGAGATGAACGCGCTGTTCGTGGAACGCTATGCCACGCGCATGCGGCTTTTCGAATTCCAGCAGCCGGATGTGGTGCTGCACAGCAAGATGCTCATGATCGACGAACGGCTTTCCGTGGTCTCGTCGGTCAATCTCAACCGGCGCAGCTTCCTGCATGATACCGAAAACGGGGTGATGGTGCTCGATCCGGCGTTCTACCGGCGCCTGCATGTAGTGTTCGAGCATTACCTCGCCGATTCCTACCGCCTCGAGCCCGACAGTTTCGCCGTCACGCCGGCGGTGCGGCAGTTGTTCGAATCGGACTGGGTGCGCGACTTCTTCTGACGGGGGCCGTGCTGGGGGCCGTGCTGGGGGCCGTGTCGGGGGCAGCGCAGGGGGCCGTTCAGCCGCCCCGCATCGCCGCGCGGAAATCCTGCCAGGCGCGGTTCGCGCCAAGGGCGAGGATCCCCGAGGTGATCGCCCGGTCGACATCCGCCGCCGGAAGGCGCAGCCGGGTCGAGATGTCGTTCATCGCCTGCCGGTCGCCCTCGGGGAGGCCATCAAGGCCGATTTCGCCCACATGCACCGTCAGGTCGCGGCAATCCCAGTCCGCAGGCCGGTCGGGCCAGAGCGCGTCGAGGATCTCGGGCGCAAGGTCGCAGCGCCAGGCGATGATCTGCTGCCGCCACAGATCGAGGGCCGCGCGCAGCGTCCCGGTGCCGCCGGTCGTGGTGGCGGTGATGGCGCGTTCGGCCAGGAAGGCATCGAGATCGCCGCCGCCGTCGTCGCTCAGGCGCTGGCGGATGCCGTAGATCGACAGCGCCAGCACCCGCCCCGTGGGCAGGAAGCGGTCAGTCAGCGTCCAGTTCTCGAGCGCGGCATCGACGGTCAGGAACAGGATTTCGCGCGTGCGCAGCGCCTCTTCGTTGGTCATGGGCGCAAGGCCGCCCCCGGCCCGCGCCGACAGGAACCCGGACACGCCGTAGAAATCGGTCATCGACCCGTCCAGCAGCCGCACGCCCCGCACCTGTGCGGGGTCGGCATAGCGCGCGACGGTCTGCGCCAGCAGGCGCATGGCCGGATGGGTGGCCGCGTTCGTGCGGGCGGCGGTGTAGGCGGGCGGCTCGCTCCAGTGGCAGCCCTGGTAGCGCGCCACCGGCACCGCGGCAAAGACCACCGGCACCGCCGCGCTGGCCGCCAGCGCATCGGCCAGACGGATGCGCGACAGATCGGTGCAGAGCGCGCCGAAGGTGATCGCATCAAAGACGAAAGGGGCGGCCGAGGCGGTATCGCTGGCCACGATGCGCAGCATCGGCGGGCCGTCCCCGAGATCGGCGAAGGTGGCGCCGTGGAACAGATCCTCGTCAAGCGCGCGCCCGAAGCTGGCCGGGGCATCGAAGCCGCGCATGATCTCGCGCGCGGATAGATCGCCCGGAACCATGTAGCGTTCCCCGTCCCGCAGCAGCCACCCTTCGCGGAACCCCTCAAGGCCGGCCGGACCGTGCAGCGCGAAGGCCGCCGCCATCACCGCCCCCCCCGACACGCCCGAAACGAACCGCACCCGGTCCAGCAGCGAACCGCCGTCCCCCGGCATCTCGGCGCCGATGGCGCGCAGCACGCCATAGTCAAAGGCCGTGGCCCTGGTGCCCCCGCCCGAAAAGGCAAGGCCGATCCAGACGCCTTCGCTGTCGGCGGCGGGCTTGGCCATGGGCAGCGTGTCCTGTGCCGCGCCCGCGTTCACCCCAAGGCCGGCAGCGATGCCAAGGGCGACGAGGGCACGCCGGATCCGCCCGCCGGTGCGGCGGGACGGGCGGGCAGGGGCGGGGGCGGGCGTCATGGGGCGGATCTCCGGCAGCGGCGCCGCCATCCTGTCGCGGCGGCCGGCGCCGTCAAGCCATCGGCCCCGGGCCCCGCCCGAAAGGCACGATCCCGCGATGGCCGCAGACGGTTTGCACCCGCGCGCCAAACTGATAGATACGGCAGGGTCTTTTTGTCACACCGAGTCCTTACATGCAGGCGATCTCTTCCGATTTCACGGCACGGCGCCGCTTTCTTCTGGGGGCTGGGGGCATGGCGCTTCTGGCGGCCTGTGCCGCCCCGGTCGAAGAGGCCCCTCCCGAGGAAGTGATCGACGGCATCCCGCTGAGCCAGATCGTCGAAGGCTATGGCCCCCTGGCCGACGAACGCCATCCCCTTGGCCCGGTGCCGCCGGGCTATCTTGTCGGTGTGAACCGCCGGGCGCATGGGCGCTATCTGGGCGATGCCCCCGTGGGCGCGATCGAGATCGACGCCCATGCCAAGCTTCTCTACTGGATCGAGGGCGGCGGCACCGCCTGGCGCTATTCCATCGCCGTGGGCCGGCAGGGCCGCGGCATGCGCGGCACCACCACCGTGCAGCGCAAGGAGGAATGGCCCTCGTGGACGCCCACCGCCAACATGGTGCGCGCCGAGCCGCAGATCTACGGCCAGTTCGCCGGCGGCGTTCCCGGCGGGCCGGCGAACCCGCTGGGCGCGCGGGCGCTCTATCTCTATCGCGGCGGGCGCGACACGATGTATCGCATCCACGGCACCAACGACTGGTCCTCGATCGGCAACTCCGGCTCGGCCGGGTGCATCCGGCTGTTCAACCACGACATCATCCACCTGTTCCCCCGGGTGCAGATGGGGGCGCCGGTGCTGCTGCGCTCGCGCGAGGATTCGATCCGGATCGAGGGCGAGGCCCTGGCCAACCGCGGGATCGAACTGCCGGCCTATTTCGCCTCGCGCGAGTCGATCGAGGACGGCACCGCCGGGCAGCGCCCGCCGGTCCCCGAGGCGATGATGAACGAGGACGGCACCTATCCGCCCGAAATCCAGGCGCAACTGGCGCTGAACGGCGCGACCGACATCCTGGCCGAAACCGCGGGCACGCTGGCGCCGGTGGATGCGATGGCGCTGGCCGGGGGCTGAGGGGGCGGTGATCCGGGGTCAGAGCCGGATCACGTAATCCTTGGTCGTGGTCTCGACCACCTCCCAGGTGCCCGAGAACCCGGGCCGGATCACGAAACTGTCGCCCGCGCGCAGCATCCGCGCGGGGCCGCCGTCCTCGGTCAGGATCGAGACGCCCGCAAGGATGCGGCAGTATTCCCATTCGTCATAGCGCACCCGCCACTTGCCGGGGGTCGCGCGCCAGATCCCGGCGAACAGGCCGTCGCGGTCCTCGAGGTTCCATGTCTCGAACACCGGATCCCCGGCGATGAGCCGCTCCGGGTCGGGGCGGCCGATCTCGCCCGGGCCGGCGGGAACCATCGCCAGAAATGCCGCCATGATCCGCCCCCGTCCGTTCGCGCGGGACCGAATCCCGCTTGTGCCCCGGGGAACCCTGGGTCACGCTGACGGCAATGGCAACCTTGCGCAGGGGGGGCGGATGGCCCGGACCATCGGAAGCGGCAGCGGAACCGGCAGGGATGCGGCCCGGCCGGGCTTTGGCGCGCAGATCCGGCGCACCTTCCGCGCCGGGATCGGCCTGATCGCGGCGGGCCTCCTGCTCGCGCTGGCGGGATGGGCCACGGGCGGGGCGCTCGATCCGGTCCTGCCGTGGACCGCCCATGCGCTGGTCCTGGCCGGGGCGGTGGCGCTGGTGTTCGGCGTGGCCGCCAGGACATGGAACCGCTTCCTGTGGCGCCGGGCGGTCCGCGACTCGAGCCTCACGTTCCTTGGCATCCGCTGGCGCGACTGGCTTTCGCGCGGCCCGTTCGCGCGGTTCTGGCGCTGGTGGCTGTGGATCGACGCGCAGGGCGACGACCTGCCCTAGGGGCGGGGATCAACCGCGCCGGTCCTCCTGATGGCGGTGCTCCTGTTGGCGGTGCTCCTCGAGCCGGGGCAGCAGCGCCACGAGATTGCACGGCCCGTGGCGCGAATCGAGCTGGTCGCGCAGGATCCGGTCCCAGCCATCGCGGCAGGCGCCGGTCGATCCGGGCAGCGCGAACAGCACCGTTCCCTGCGCCACGCCGCCGGTTGCCCGGCTTTGCATCGCGCTGGTGCCGACCGTCTCCATCGAGACCATTGCAAAGATCGTGGCAAAGGCCTCGATCTCCTTCTCGTAGACATCGCGGTGCGCCTCGACCGTGACATCGCGGCCGGTGATGCCGGTGCCGCCGGTCGAGATGATCACGTCGATCCCCGGATCGGCGCACCAGGCGCGCAGGCGCGCGGCGATCAGGTCGCGGTCATCGGTGACGATGGCGCGGGCGGCAAGCTGGTGGCCCGATCCGGCGATGCGCTGGGCAAGGGTATCGCCCGAACGGTCATCTGCGGCGCTGCGGGTGTCGCTGACGGTCAGGACGGCGATGTTGAGGGGGAGGAACTCGCGGGTGGGGTCGAGGCCGGGCATGTCGGGGATCCGGGGCTGGGGAACGCCCCCTCCTAGCACGGCGGCCCCCCCCGGCGCCAGTTGCCCCCTCAGCGCGCGAGAAACGCCAGCCGCAGCGCCAGCCCCGCGAAGATCGTCCCCGAAAGCCGTGCGATCCAGCGTCCGGCCCCGCCCCTGGCCGTGCCCCCGGCCGTGCCCGCGATCTCGCGCCCGAGCCGCCCCGCCATCGCGCCCGCGACCCCGTTCACCACCAGCCCGCCCAGCGCGATCACCGCCCCAAGGATCAGGAACTGCGGCAGGAGCGGGCGGGCGGGATCGGTGAACTGCGGCAGGAAGGCCAGCACGAAGAGGATGATCTTGGGGTTGAGCAGGTTGGTCGCGAACCCCTGCAGCAGCGCCCGCCCCGCCTGCCGCCCCGCCGGCATGGCCGCCGCGGGCGCGGCAAAGGCCCGCCAGGCCAGCCAGAGCAGATACGCCACCCCGGCCCAGCGGATCGCGTCAAAGGCCGCCGGATGCGCCGCGAGAAACGCCCCGAGGCCCATCCCCGCCACCGTCACATGCACCATGCAGCCCAGCGCCACGCCCGCGCTTGCTGCCCATCCGGCGCGGGCGCCCCGGCCCATGCCCTGCGCCACGCAGAACGCCATGTCCGGCCCCGGCGTCAGGTTCAGCGCCAGCGCGATCGGCACGAAGGCCGCGAGTGTCACCGGGTCGATCATCGTCCGCCTCCGGCTTTGGCCGCCCCTTCGCTCAGCCGCGCCCGCAGCGCCAGAAGATCGGCCCAGGCCTCGCGCTTGGCCGCGGGGGTGCGCAGCAGATAGGCCGGGTGAAAGGTGGCCAGTGCCGGGATCCCCTGCACCTGCCGCCATGCCCCGCGGATGCGGGTGATGCCGGCCTGCCCGAACAGCGCCTGACAGGGCGTGTTGCCCATCAGAAGCAGCGCATCCGGCGCGGCAAGCGCGATGTGGCGTTCGAGGAACGGCAGGAATTCCGCGATCTCGGCTGGGTCGGGCGTGCGGTTGCCGGGCGGCCGCCACGGCAGGACATTGGTGATGTAGACCGATTGCGCCGGATCGGGATGATCGCGGGCGAGGCCGATCGCGGCCAGCATCCGGTCCAGAAGCTGCCCCGCCTTGCCGACAAAGGGCCGCCCCTCGAGATCCTCGTCGCGGCCGGGCGCCTCGCCCACGATCATGAGCCGCGCCTGCGGGTTGCCGTCGGCAAAGACAAAGTGCCGCGCCCCCAGCCGCAGATCCGACGGCGCCTGTTCCATCGCGCTGGCCAGCGCGCCCAGCGTGCCGGCGCCTTCGGCCGCGGCCCGGGCGCGGGCCACCGCCGCGACCTGGTCCGCCGCGGGCGTCGGGGGGGAGGCGAGAGTCGGGGAGGCTGCCCGGGGAGGGGGCGCCGCCACGGGCGCCGGGCGCGCCGCCGCAGCCGCCGCCCCGAGGGTGTGCCGGTCGATCGGGCTGTCGCCGATCGCATCGCTCACGCCCAGCTCGACCTGCCAGGCCAGCGCGGCCAGCGCCGCCTCGTATGTGAGGGACGATTCCATGCCCCACCCTATCCGCTCCGGCCCGCGTCATGAAGGGGCAGGTTCGGCCCCCGATCCTGCCCCGACCCGATCCTGCCTTGACCTGCCCCCGCCTTTGGCGCACGAGCCGCGCCGGACCCCAACCGCGCAGGTGACCCGATGAGTCGCATCGTCCATGTCAACGGAAAATGGCTGCCCGAGGCGGCGGCCAGCGTTCCTGTCTTTGACCGGGGGTTCCTCATGGCCGATGGCGTCTATGAGGTGACCAGCGTCCTTGACGGGCGGCTGGTCGATTTCGCCGGGCACATGGCGCGGCTGGCGCGGTCGCTGGATGCGCTGGGCATCGTCAATCCGCACGATGATGCGGGGTGGCTTGCGCTCCACCGCGAGGCGGTCGCGCGCAACGCCCTGGTCGAGGGTGCGGTCTATCTTCAGGTGACGCGCGGCAGCGCCGGCGACCGCGATTTCGCCTATCCGCCTGCGGGCACGCCGCCCACGGTCGTGCTGTTCACCCAGTCGAAGCCGGGCCTGGCCGACAATCCGGCGGCGCGCAGCGGCTGGAAGGTGATTTCCGTCCCCGACATCCGCTGGGGCCGGCGCGACATCAAGACGGTGCAGCTTCTCTATCCCGCCATGGCCAAGATGATGGCGCGCGAGGCCGGCGCCGATGACGCCTGGTTCGTCGAGGAAGGCCTTGTCACCGAGGGGTCGTCGAACAACGCCTGGATCGTGGCGAACGGGCGGCTGATCACGCGGGCGCTGTCGCCGGAAATCCTGCACGGCATCACCCGCGCCGCGGTCATGCGCCTTGCCGCCGAGATGCAGATGGAGGTCGAGGAGCGCGCCTTCACCATCGCCGAGGCGCAGGCCGCCGACGAGGCCCTTGTCACTTCGGCCACGGCCTTTGTCATGCCGGTGGTGGCGATCGACGGCGTGGATCTGGGATCGGGGCGGCCCGGTCCGGTGGTCACGCGGCTGCGCGCGATCTACATTGAGGAGATGCGCCGCGCCGCGATCTGACCCTTTCCCCCCACGCCCCCCCGCGCGGGTCGGGCGTCGGGGCCTCAGGGCGCCTCGAGAGTGGCGTTGATGCAGCCGGTCGCGGGGTCAAGGATCTGACCTGCCCAGGATTCGGGTGTGACGAGGTCAGGGCGCTCGAAAGCGGCGCAAAGGCTGAACCCCCGTGCCGAAGTGCGCGCATAGGCATAGGGCACGCCGCTCTGGGGATCGCTCAGCGGCGGCTCGCTCAGGCAGCGGTCGTCAGGGGCCAGGGCTTCGGGCAGCGCGCCGCCATCGGCCGCCGCCACGCAGCGCACGAAATCCACCAGCCGGCGCAGATCGTCCAGCCGGGCGCCATCGCGCGCCTCGGCCCGGCCCGAGAGCGGCCCGCCGATGACCCAGAGCGCGGCCGCCACCGCCGCGACCGACAGCAGCACCAGTCCAAGGCGCCCGGCACGGGCAAGGCGCGGGGAATCGGGGGCGGGTTCAGTCATGGCGCCGCTCCTGCATGGCGAGGATGACAAGGGCCGCCACCGCCGCCACCAGCAGCGCCTTGAGCACGAATCCCAGGGTCATGTCGCCCTGGAGAAAGCGGTAGACGATCGCCAGCGCATCCCCAAGCAGCGCGATCGCGGCCAGGAACACCGCCAGATGCCCGATCCAGACCGACAGGGCCGCGCGTCTCTGCCCCGCGGCCGGGCGGGTGCGCGCCCCGGACCACAGCCACAGCGGCACGAACACCACCAGCGCCGCCACCAGCCAGCGCAATTCCGCCATCCGCCAGACCAGTTGCCGCTGTTCCTCGGGCAGCCAGATGTCGACCAGCGTGATCAGGAGTTGCACAAGCTGCGTGGCGACCATGCCAAGCGCGATCAGGTGCAGCCCCTCGACCAGCGCCATCCCGGCGCTGAGCGCGGCGCGTTCGCGGCGTGGCACCGGCGGCAGGCCGGGCCGCAGATCCCAGGCCCCGAGCGCGCCCGCCACCTCGTCCGCACTCCAGCCAGCCGCGGCGAGGGCGGCGGCGATCTCCTCGGGGCCGTGCCCCTGGGACAGGGCGGTGCGGGTGAACAGGTGCAGGTCTGACTGACGGGACATGGCACATTCCGGACCGGGCCTCCGGCGCAGGCTAGGGCCGCGCGCCCCCCGCGGTCAATGGTGGCGCAACGTCCCGGGCCTCAGGGCAGAAGCCCGGCGATGCGCGCCCCCTCGAGCAGACTCGTCGCGGTGATCTGCGCGCCGCGAAAGCTGGGCTGGCGCTGATCGGGGACCAGCACGCAGGTCATGCCCGCCGCGACCGCGCCCCGGGCGCCGGGGTCGGAATCCTCGAACACGAGACAGCGCGCCGGATCGACGCCCAGGGTCGCGGCCGCGTGCAGGAACAGGTCAGGCGCGGGCTTGGGCAGGCGCACGCGGTCGCGGCCGTGAACATGTTCGGGCACGAAGAACCGCCCGATCCCCGCGCGCGAGAGGTGATCGCGCGCCACCGGCGTGCGCGAATTGGTGGCGACCGCGCGCGGCATGGCGATCAGCTCGAGATGGGTGAGAAGTTCGCTCGCCCCCGGGCGCAGCGGGATCCCCTCGGCCAGGCGCCGGGCCAGGGTGCGGTCCCATTCGGCCTCGTACTCGGCCATGACGAAACCGTCTCCATAGGCCGCGCGCAGGATCGGCGCCCCTTCGGCACTGACGGATCCGACCATGGATTCGAGCAGGTCGCGCCGCGCCGGCAGATCGAGCGCGACCATCGCCGCAAGACCGGATTCGATCACCATCCGCTCCGTCTCGAGGAGCGTGCCGTCCATGTCGAAGATCACCGCTTGCCAATGCATGTCCTGCCAGCCTCCAGCTTGCCTGCCCCGAAGGACGGAGCCTATCACCCCCGGCGCCCGGGGGGAACACGCGCGCAAGACCTGCCCGGGACCGCGCCCGGTCCGGGCGGAGCAGGGGGGCTCTGCCCCCCGCCGCCCTGCGGGCGCCTCCCCCCGGGATATTTGGAGACAGATGAAAGCGCAGCCGTGCTCCTTCATCTTTGCCCGAAATACCCC
>JADYZU010000010.1 GCA_020852925.1 Rubellimicrobium sp.
CCCCCCCCCCCCCCCCCCCCCCCCCCCCCCCCCCCCCCCCCCCCCCCCCCCCCCCCCCCCCCCCCCCCCCCCCCCCCCCCCTCCCTCAGCCGGCAAGCGCGCGGTTGAGGTAGTCGTCCACCTTCTCGAGATAGCCCATCGTGGTCAGCCACTTCTGGTCCGGCCCGACCAGCAGCGCGAGATCCTTGGTCATGAACCCGTCCTCGACCGTCTGCACCGTCACCTGCTCGAGCGTGGCGGCAAAGCGCATCAGCGCCTCGTTGCCGTCCAGCTTGGCCCGGTGCCGCAACCCGCCGGTCCAGGCATAGATCGAGGCGATCGAATTGGTCGAGGTCTCCTTGCCCTTCTGGTGCTCGCGGTAATGGCGCGTCACCGTGCCATGCGCCGCCTCCGCCTCGACCACCTGGCCGTCGGGGGTCATCAACACCGAGGTCATCAGGCCGAGCGATCCGAATCCCTGCGCCACCGTGTCGGACTGCACGTCGCCGTCATAGTTCTTGCAGGCCCAGACATAGCCGCCCGACCACTTCAGCGCGCTGGCCACCATGTCGTCGATCAGGCGGTGCTCGTAATGGATGCCGCGCGCCTTGAAACGCTCTTCGAATTCCTCGGCATAGACCCGGGCGAACAGATCCTTGAAGCGCCCGTCATAGGCCTTGAGGATGGTGTTCTTGGTCGAGAGATAGACCGGCCAGCCCTTCATCAGCCCGTAGTTCAGCGAGGACCGCGCAAAGTCGATGATCGACTGGTCGAGGTTGTACATCCCCATGACCACGCCCGCGCCCGGCGCGTCGAACATCTCGCGCTCGATCACCGTGCCGTCCTCGCCGGTGAAGGTCAGCGTGAGCCTGCCCTTGCCCGGAAAGCGGAAATCGGTGGCGCGATACTGGTCGCCGTAGGCGTGCCGGCCCACCACGATCGGCCGGGTCCAGCCGGGAACGAGGCGCGGGACGTTCCTGCAGATGATCGGTTCGCGGAAGATGACGCCGCCCAGGATGTTGCGGATCGTGCCGTTGGGCGATTTCCACATCTGCTTCAGGCCGAATTCCTCGACCCGGGCCTCGTCGGGGGTGATGGTGGCGCATTTCACGCCGACGCCGTATTGCGCGATGGCATGGGCCGCGTCGACCGTCACCTGATCGGCGGTGCGGTCGCGCTCCTCGATGCCGAGATCGTAATACTTCAGGTCGATGTCGAGATAGGGCAGGATCAGCTTCTTCTTGATGAAGTCCCAGATGATCCGCGTCATCTCGTCGCCGTCGAGTTCGACGACGGGGCCTGCGACCTTGATCTTCGACATTTGGCTTCCTCGGGTCAGTAAGCGTCACCTGGCGCCGCGATAGCCCAAAGCGGCCCGGAGGGAAAGGCGGTATGCAGAAGTATACACATTTCCCGCGCCGGCCCGGCCCGGCCCGACCCGGAACCGGGGCAACGGGCCCCGGGGGAGCGGGCCAAGGGAAAGGGGGTCAGGCGCCCGCGCGGGCGCGGCGCTCCTCGAGGTAGCGGCGCGCGCGCGCCTCCGAGAGGCGCACCCGCACCGCGGTCATGAAGGCCTCCTGCGTGGTGGTCGAGGCGGCGCCGATCACCTTCGAGACTTCGGCCACCAGTTCCTCGTCGCCCAGTTCGGCGGCCAGCGCGATCGCCTCGCGCGCGAGGTCGTCGGCGATGGTGGCGAGGATGTCGCTCATCGCGAGGACTCGGTCAGGCGGCGGCGGACATAGTCCTTCACCGTGCCCACCATCGTGTCCATGTGCGGATCCTCGAAGAAATGGCCGGCGCCCTCGATCACCTCGTGGGTGATGGTGATGCCCTTCTGCTCGTGCAGCTTGTTCACGAGGGTGACGGTATCGGCCGGCGGCGCCACCCGGTCGGCCGCGCCGTTGATGACAAGGCCCGAGGACGGGCAGGGGGCGAGGAAGGAGAAGTCATACATGTTGGCCGGCGGCGCCACCGAGACGAAGCCGGTGATCTCGGGGCGGCGCATGAGAAGCTGCATGCCGATCCAGGCCCCGAACGAGAAACCCGCCACCCAGCAGTGTTTCGCGTTGGTGTTCATGGATTGCAGGTAGTCGAGCGCCGAGGCCGCGTCCGACAGCTCGCCGATGCCCTGGTCGTATTCGCCCTGCGACCTTCCGACGCCGCGGAAGTTGAACCGCAGCACGGTAAAGCCCAGGTCGTGGAAGGCGTAGTGCAGGTTGTAGACCACGCGGTTGTTCATCGTGCCGCCGAACTGCGGATGCGGGTGCAGGATGATGGCGATGGGCGCGTCGCGGTCCTTGCGCGGATGGTAGCGCCCCTCGAGACGGCCTTCGGGGCCGGGAAAGATCACTTCGGGCATTCGGCTCTCCCGTCTCGGGGGTCGGGGCATTCTTGACAGAAATGCTTGCGGACCTTAGAACGTTTCCAGATGCCCCGCCGTCCGGTGTCGCCCCCCGGAACCTGTGCCGGTCGGGGCGCGCGCGCGGGGGGCGGCGGGGTTGCGTTGCCGAAGTAATGGCGGCACTGCGGCGCGTCAATGGCGGCGTGCCATGGGATGGGGGCCGGCGGGACCGGCGGGGGCGATGAAACTTTCGACCAAGGGGCGATATGCGGTGGTGGCGCTGGCCGATCTGGCGCTTCAGCCCGAGGGGGCGCGGGTGAACCTGGCCGAGATCGCGCGGCGGCAGGACATCTCGCTGGCCTATCTGGAACAGCTTTTCGTGAAGCTGCGCCGGGCCGATCTGGTCGAGGCGCTGCGCGGCCCCGGGGGCGGCTACCGGCTGGCGCGGCCGGCCGACGCCATCCGCGTCAGCGAGATCCTGGCCGCCGTCGACGAGACCATGTCCGCGCTGCACAAGGGCGCGGGCGCGGAGGGCGCGGTATCGGGGACGCGGGCGCAGTCGCTGGCCAACCGGCTGTGGGAAGGGCTGTCGGCGCATGTCTATGTGTTCCTGCATCAGACGCGGCTGTCGGATGTGGTGACGAACCAGCTTGCCCCCTGTCCGGCGGTGCCGTCGCTGTTCGAGGTGGTGGATTGAGCGCGCGCGGACCCGGGCCGGGGAAGGAGGGGGGCTCTGCCCCCCCACGGCCCTGCGGGCCTCCCCCCCGGGGTATTTGCCGCAAAGATGAAGGCAGGCCGGCATGAGCGCGCGGGTCTATCTGGATCACAATGCCACGATGCCGCTGCGCGACGAGGCGCGCCGGGCGATGATCGCGGCCATGGAGGTGACGGGCAACCCGTCGTCGGTCCATGCCGAGGGCCGGGCCGCGCGTGCGGTGGTGGAGCGGGCGCGGGCGCAGGTGGCGGCCGCGGCCGGCTGCAAGCCGGCGGAGGTGGTGTTCACGGCCTCGGCCACCGAGGCGGCCGCGGTGCTGCGGCATTTCGCCGGGCGGGTGAGCGTGGAGCCCACGGCGCATGAGGCGCTCTGGGCCTGGAACGGCACGGGGGGCGCGGCGCTGGCGGCGGGTCTGGCCTGTGGCGAGACCGGGATCGTGAAGCCGCTGCCCGCGCGGGAGGACGGGATCTGGCGGCTGGGGGATCTGGCGGGGCAGGTGCTGCTGCTGGATGCGACGCAGGCCTTCGGGCGGATGCCGCTTTCCCTGGCCTGGACCGGGGCGGAGATGGCGGTGATCTCGGCCCACAAGATCGGCGGGCCGAAGGGGGTGGGCGCGCTGATCCTGCGCGACGGGGTCGATGTCGGCACGCTCCTGCCGGGGGGGGGGCAGGAACTCGGGCGGCGGTCGGGGACGGAGAACGTGATCGGCATCGCCGGTTTCGGCGCCGCGGCCGAGGCGGCGCAGGCAGATCTGGCCGCCGGGGTCTGGGAACGGGTGGCGGGATTGCGCGATCTGTTCGAGGAGGCCCTTGCGGAAGCGGAAAATACGACTATTTTTGTCGGAAATGAGGGGCCGCGCCTGCCCAATACCTCGCTCGTGCTCACCCCCGGCTGGAAGGGCGAGACGCAGGTGATGGCGATGGATCTGGCGGGGTTCGCGGTCTCGGCCGGTTCGGCCTGTTCGAGCGGCAAGGTGCGCGCCAGCCGCGTGCTGGCGGCGATGGGATTCGACAAGGTGGCGGCGGGATCGGCGATGCGGGTCTCGCTGGGACGCGACACGACACGGGACGGGGTCCTGCGCCTGGCACAGGCCTGGACCGCGAGGCGAAGGGCCATGCGCGGACGCGCGGCATGACGGAAGGACGCAGGATGAACGCAACCGATCAGATCGAGGTCCGCGAGGGTGTGGACGAGGCGACGGTCGCCGCGGTGCACAGGCTCTCGGGCAGCTACAAGCACGGCTGGGAAACCGAGATCGAGACCGAATATGCGCCCAAGGGCCTGAACGCCGACATCGTGCGCCTGATCTCGGAAAAGAACCGCGAGCCGGGCTGGATGACCGAATGGCGGCTGGCCGCGTTCGAGCGCTGGCAGAAGATGGAGATGCCGGACTGGGCGATGCTGCGCATTCCCGCGATCGACTTTCAGGACCAGTATTACTACGCCCGCCCCAAGAGCATGACGGTGAAGCCGAAATCGCTCGAGGAGGTGGATCCCAAGCTGCTGGCCACCTACCGCCGCCTTGGCATCCCGCTTCAGGAGCAGATGATCCTGGCCGGGGTCGAGGGGGCCGAGGCCACGCCCGCGCAGGCGCGCAAGGTCGCGGTCGATGCGGTGTTCGATTCGGTCAGCGTGGGCACCACCTTTCAGGCCGAGCTGAAGAAGGCCGGGGTGATCTTCTGCTCCATGTCGGAGGCGATCCGCGAATATCCCGATCTCGTGCGCCGGTATCTGGGATCGGTCGTGCCGGTGAGCGACACTTACTTTGCCACGCTGAACAGCGCGGTGTTCTCGGACGGATCCTTTGTCTATGTGCCGCCCGGCGTGCGCTGCCCGATGGAGCTGTCGACCTATTTCCGCATCAATGCCGAGAATACCGGCCAGTTCGAGCGCACCCTCATCATCGCCGACAAGGGATCGCATGTGTCCTACCTCGAGGGCTGCACCGCGCCCAAGCGCGACGTGGCGCAGCTTCATGCGGCGGTGGTCGAGATCGTGGTCGAGGAAGACGCCGAGGTGAAATATTCGACCGTGCAGAACTGGTATCCCGGTGACGAGGAGGGGCGCGGCGGCATCTACAACTTCGTCACCAAGCGCGCGCTGTGCGCGGGCGACCGGGCGCGGATGATGTGGACCCAGGTCGAGACCGGCAGCGCCATCACCTGGAAATATCCGTCCTGCGTCCTGCGGGGCGACGATTCGCAGGGCGAGTTCTATTCCATCGCCATCACCAACCATTTCCAGCAGGCCGATACCGGCACCAAGATGATGCATCTGGGCAGGCGCACCCGCTCGCGCATCGTGTCCAAGGGGATTTCGGCCGGCAAGGCGCAGAACATCTATCGCGGGCTGGTGTCGATCCATCCGCGCGCGGTGGACAGCCACAACCACACCCAGTGCGACAGCCTGCTGATCGGCGACCGCTGCGGGGCGCATACCGTGCCCTACATCGAGGTGAAGAACAATTCCTCGAAGGCCGAGCACGAGGCCACCACATCGAAGATCGCCGACGACCAGTTGTTCTACTGCCGTTCGCGCGGGATGGACGAGGAAGAGGCGGTGGCGCTGGTGGTGAACGGCTTCTGCAAGGAGGTGTTGCAGGCGCTGCCGATGGAATTCGCGGTCGAGGCGCAGCAGCTTGTCGCGATCTCGCTGGAGGGAAGCGTGGGATGAGCGAGGTTTCGCAGAACCACGCGCCTGCGGCCCCGCCCGCTGCCGTGACCGTGCATCCGGGGGCGGGGGCGGCGCCGGTGCTGTCCTTCCCGCCCGAGGAGGAGGCCGCATTGCGCGCGGTCTATGGCGCGGCGCAGGTGATCCTCGAATACGGATCGGGCGGATCGACGGTGCTTGCCGCCGGGCTGGCCGGGCGCCAGGTGTTCTCGGTCGAGAGCGATGCGGCCTGGCATCAGGGCATGCAGGCATGGTTTGCCGCGCACCCGCCGCTGGCCGATCTGGTGCTGCATCACGCCGACATCGGCCCGACCGGCCCCTGGGGGGCGCCTGCAGGCATCGAGGCCTGGGCACGGTTCCACAGCTATCCGCTCTCGGTCTGGGAGCGGGCGGATTTCACCCCGCCCGATACGGTGCTGATCGACGGGCGGTTCCGCACGGCCTGTTTCCTGGCCGTGGCGCTGATGACGGTGCGGCCGGTCACGGTGCTCTGGGACGACTACCGCGACCGTCCCGAATATCACGTGGTCGAACGGCTGGCGCAGCCGGTCGCCATGCATGGCCGCATGGCGCGGTTCGACCTGACACCCATGACGATGGCCGGGCGCGACCTGCCCATGATCGTCGAACAGTTCACCCGCATCCGCTAGCGGGAAGGAGTTGCAATGCTGAAGATCGACAACCTGCATGTCCGCCTCGAGGACGGGGGCAAGGAAATCCTCAAGGGGCTCACCCTGGCCGTGGGCGCGGGCGAGGTCCATGCGATCATGGGCCCGAACGGTTCGGGCAAATCGACGCTGTCCTACGTCCTCTCGGGGCGCGAGGGCTATGAGGTGACGGCGGGTTCGGCCCATCTGGGCGAGGTCGATCTTCTTGCCCTCGACCCCGAGGAACGCGCGGCGGCGGGGCTGTTCCTCGCGTTCCAGTATCCGGTCGAGATCCCCGGCGTCGGCAACATGACCTTCCTGCGCACCGCGCTCAACGCCCAGCGCAAGGCGCGCGGCGAGGCCGGGCTCAATGCCACCGAGTTCCTGAAATTCGTGCGCGCGAGGGCCGGCACCCTCCGGATCGACGCCGAGATGCTGAAGCGCGCGGTGAACGTGGGCTTTTCGGGCGGCGAGAAGAAGCGCAACGAGATCCTCCAGATGGCCGTGCTCGAACCGCGCATGTGCATCCTCGACGAGACCGACTCCGGCCTTGACGTGGACGCGATGAAGCTGGTGGCCGATGGCGTGAACGCGCTGCGCGCGCCGGACCGGTCGTTCCTGGTCATCACGCATTACCAGCGGCTTCTGGACCATATCCGCCCCGATGTGGTGCATATCCTGGCCGATGGCCGCATCGTGCGCACCGACGGGCCGGAACTTGCGCTCGAGGTCGAGACGAACGGCTATGCCGGCATCCTGAGCGAGGTGGCGTGATGGCGGCGCCTGCGCTTCTCAAGGCCGCGGCGACCGAGGCGCGGCTGGCCACGCTGGCGCTGCCCGAGGGCGGGGCCTGGATCACCGCGGCGCGGCGCGCGGCGCTGGGGCGGCTGCGCGCGATGGGCCTGCCGGTGCGGCGCGACGAATACTGGCGCTATACCGACCCCGCGACGCTGACCGCGCCCGAGGCGCCCGCCGCCGCGCTGTTCGATCCGGGCGACGAGGGGCCGGCCTTTGCCGATGTGGACCGGCTGCGCCTCGTCCTTGTCGATGGCGTCTTCGATGCGGCGCAGTCGGATGATCCGGCCGAAGAAGGGATCGAGATCGCCCTGCTGAGCGAGGTGGCCGCCCGTGACATCCACTGGGCGCGCGACCTTTTCGGCGTGCTCGAATCGGCCGGACAGGAACCGGTTGCCCGGCCGCTGGCCGCGCTCAATACCGCGATCGCGCCCGAGGGCGTGGTGATCCGCGCCACCAGGCCCGCCCGCCGCCCGGTCGAAATCGTGATGCTGCACCGCGATCCGCAGTCGGACGTGGCGCTGCACCACCTGATCCGGGTCGAGGAGGGCGCGACGCTCACCTTGCTGGAAACCGGGCCGGCGGCGGCGCGGCTCAATTCCGTGGCCGAGGTCGAGGTGGCGCCGGGCGCCGCCTTTCACCACATCCGCGTGCAGGGCCGCGACCACGAACGCCGCGCCGCGACCCATGTCTTTGCCACCGTGGCCGCAGGCGCCGTGTTCAAGAGTTTCACCCTCACTTTCAACGGCCGGCTCACGCGCAACGAAAGTGTCCTCACCATCACCGGCGACGCGGCCAATGCCCATGTGGCCGGGGTGGCGCTGGGCGACGGCGGGGCGTTCCACCACGACGACACCGTGTTCATCACCCATGAAGCAGTCGGCTGCGAAAGCCGGCAGGTGTTCAAGAAGGTGCTGAGGAACGGCGCCACCGGCGTCTTTCAGGGCAAGATCCTGGTGAAGCCCGGCGCGCAGAAGACCGACGGCTACCAGATCAGCCAGTCGCTGCTGCTGGACGGCGATTCGCAGTTCCTGGCCAAGCCGGAGCTGGAAATCTACGCCGATGACGTGAAATGTTCGCACGGGTCCACCTCGGGCGCCATCGACGAACGCGCGCTCTACTACCTGCGTTCGCGCGGGATCCCGCACGAGGAGGCGCAGGATCTGCTGGTCCTGGCCTTCGTGGCCGAGGCCCTGGACGAGATCGCGGACGCGCGCCTGGCCGACGACCTGCGCGGCCGGCTCGAGGGCTGGCTGTCGCGGCACCGGGACTAGGCCATGTCGGTCAGCGCCGACATGGCCGCCATGTGGCGGCGGCCCGCCCGCGTCGTGGCCCGCCTTCTGGCCCGGGGCGAACGCGAGGACCGCGCGCTGGCCTATCTGCTGGCGGGATGCCTGCTGCTGTTCCTCGGCAATCTGCCGGTGCTGCAACGCGGGGCGATCGCGGCGGGGGCGGCGGGCGATTTCGAACGCGACACCGCCTATTCGCTGCTGGGGCAGATGATCATCCTGCCGCTGATCCTTTACGGGATCGCGGCGGCCGGGCGCGGGATTTCCATGCTTTTCGGACTGCGGACAAGCGGTTACGCCTCAAGGCTCGCGCTGTTCTGGGCCTGGCTTGCGGCGGCGCCGGTGGCGCTGCTGCACGGGCTGGTCCGGGGCCTGGCCGGGCCGGGCCCGGGGCCGCTGATCATCGGCGCGCTCTGGATCGCGGCACTTGTGACCTTCTGGACCATCGGCCTGCGCGTGGCGGGCAGGGAGACGGCGAATGCTTGATATCGCGGCGCTGCGGGCCGAATTTCCGATCCTGTCGCGCAAGGTGAACGGGCGGCCGCTGGTCTATCTCGACAACGGCGCCTCGGCGCAAAAGCCGCAGGTGGTGATCGACGCGGTGACGCGCGCCTATTCCGAGGAATATGCCAATGTTCACCGTGGCCTGCACTATCTCTCGAACCTTGCGACCGAGAAATACGAATCGGTGCGCGGCATCGTCGCGCGCTTTCTGGGCGCCGCGCACGAGGACGAGATCGTGTTCACCTCGGGCGCGACCGAGGGGGTGAACCTTGTCTCCTACGCCTGGGCCGCGCCGCGGATGCAGCCGGGGGACGAGATCGTGCTCTCGCTCCTCGAACATCACGCCAATATCGTGCCCTGGCATTTCCTGCGCGAACGGCAGGGGGTGGTGCTGAGATGGGTCGAACCGTCCCCGGACGGAAGCCTCGATCCCCAGGCGGTGATCGACGCCATCGGGCCGCGGACGCGGCTGGTGGCTGTCACCCATCTGTCGAACGTCACCGGCACCGTGGTGGATGTGAAGGCGATCTGCGCCGCCGCCGCCGCGCAGGGCGTGCCGGTGCTGGTGGACGGATCGCAAGGGGCGGTGCACCTGCCGGTCGATGTGCGCGAGATCGGCTGCGATTTCTACGTCATCACCGGTCACAAGCTTTACGGGCCGAACGGTTCCGGGGCGATCTTCATCCGGCGCGACCGGCAGGCCGAGATGCGCCCCTTCCTGGGCGGCGGCGACATGATCGACACCGTGACGCGCGAGAAGGTCACCTACGCCGCGCCGCCGATGAAGTTCGAGGCCGGCACGCCCGGCATCGTCCAGACCATCGGCCTGGGCGTCGCCCTTGACTGGATGATGGGCAAGGGGGTGGCGAACCTTGCCGCGCACGAAGCCGCGCTGGCCGCCCATGCCGGGGCCCGCCTGGCCGCGCGCGACTGGGTCGAGGTGCAGGGAACCGCGCCGGGCAAGGCCGCGATCTTTTCCTTCACGCTGCGCGGCCCGGCCCATGCGCATGACATCTCGACCGTGCTCGACAAGCGCGGCATCGCCGTGCGCGCCGGCACCCATTGCGCGATGCCGCTCATGGATTTCTTCGGCAAGACGGCGACCTGCCGCGCCTCCTTCGCCGCCTACAATACGCTCGACGAGGTGGACGCCCTCATCGACGCGCTCGAATTCTGCCGCGAGCTTTTTGCCTGAACCTTGCCGCCGTTGATCCGGCGCAAGGCGGACCTGCCGGATCCTGGCGATGTCGGGTCACCGGGCGCGGGCATCAGGCGGGAGGGGCGGGCATGCTTGGGGAGGTCAGGGAACGGCGGGCCGTGCGGGCGATCGTGCTGGCCACGGCGCTGGCGGCGGCAGGCGGCGCGACGCTGGCCCAGCCCGCCATCGACGCCGCCGATCTGGTCGGCGTCTGGCGCGGGGTCGAGGTGTCGGGCCCGCTCGTGATCGCGGGCGAGGTGATCTTTCATGCCGACGGCCACTACCAGCGCGTCAACGTGCTCGGACGGCTCATGAACTTTGTCGCGGGCGATTACCGCGTGGCCGGGCCGCTCGTGCATTTCGTGCCCACCGATTACCAGCCGCGCGAGATCCTCGGCATCCCGCAATACCCGCCGCCTTCGGAAACCTGGCTGGTCGACCGGCTCGGGGACGGGCATCTGCACGCCCGCGTGGGCCAGAGCGAACTCACCTTCGAGCGTGTCGATCGTGTCCCCTGAGAATCGGGACCGGCAGGCGGCGAAGCCGGCGCTTTCGCGTTGCAGGCCCCGGCCCGCTCGGCTATAGACCGCCGCAACGCACCCGTAGCTCAGCTGGATAGAGCGTTGCCCTCCGAAGGCAAAGGCCACACGTTCGAATCGTGTCGGGTGCGCCAATCAAGACAACAGCCTGACGATTGCGCACCGGTCCCGGGCGGGGCCGGACCCTGCGCGCGCCCCAATGTGCCGATTTCCACGCAACCGCCGACCCGGCCGTAAGCGCGACGGCCTCACCCTATGCGGCGAGGCTTGACCGCTGGTTGAAGCGCCATGGCATGAGGTCTTCGATGCCGCTTTGCGGGTGGCCGTCGAGGATGGCGCGCAGGGTTGCCGCGAGATAGTCGACCGGGTTCACGTCGGCCATCTTGCAGGTAGCGACCAGCGAGACGAGCCGGGCCCAGTTCTCGGCACCGACTTCATTTCCGGCAACTAGTCATCCGGAACCGAATTAGGCATCATTGATGTGATGTGGGTTCGGAGAGTTGATGATGCGTGGTCGGGAATCTGTTGCGATTGATCTCAGCGTTGATGAGGGCTCTGTTGCGCAAATCAGCTGACGGTCGGAGTTCCCCTTTCCCCGGATGCACTTATCCTGTGGCTTCCGTGACGGGTATGTCGAGTGCGGTGAAGCCGTTCAGAACGGCCACACGGACCTGGAACTCGGCGACCTGACGATCGAAGTCCCGAGCGGCCAGACGCTGTCCCAGCAGCTTGATGCAGTGCATCTTGGTCTCGACGCGGCTCCGGCGGTGATAGCCGCTCCATCGTCGCCAGATGGCTCGACCGATGCGCTTCGAAGTGCGCAGGATTTCGTTGCGGGCGAGTGCCCCGGCGGTGTCGGGTTTCCATGGCCTGGCATTCTTGCGGGGCAGTATGATTGCGGCCGCGCCCCGCGCGGCGATGGTGCGAGGGGGACCGTGGCCGCAGTGCGGCCGCGCAAGCCCCCGAAGCGGTGGCACTTGCGGGTATCGAAGGCACCGTCCGCGGTGACGCTGACGATCTCCTGCTCAGGCGGGATCTGGTCCAGCAGTTCGGGCAGCATGGGTGCGTCACCGACGTCGCTGGTGGTGAACTCCAGCGCACGGATCTCCAGTGTTTCCTCATCGATGCCGATGTGGACCTTGCGCCAGTCGAGCCATGGTTTCGCCATCGGTCCGAGAAACCATGGCGAGGGCCGTTTGGTGCCGCCATGCTTGCGTGCGTTCCACTCCCCCTCGCCCTCGACCTTGATACCGGTGCTGTCGATCAGAAGGTGGAGCAGGCCACCTGAACCCCGATAGGGTATGTTCACCTTCAGGGTTCTCTGTCGGCGGCTGAGAGTGCTGAAGTCGGGCACGGCCCAATCCACACCAGCCAGCTGCAGCAGGCTCTCGACGAACCCGGTCGTTTGCCGCAGTGGCAGCCCGAACAGAACCTTCATCGTCAGGCAGGCCTGGATGGCAGCATCACTGTAGACGGGCTGACGGCCACGCTTGCCGGTCGGCGCGGCTTCCCAGGTCATGGTGGGGTCGAACCAGATCGTCAGCGAACCGCGGCGCTTGAGTGCCTCGTTGTAGGCGGGCCAGTTCTTGGTCTTGTAGGTCGGGGGTATCGGTCTGCTCATCCCGCCCAGCTACCACACTGGATTCTCGAGATGAATCCCTCACGGGATTTGTGCAACAGAGCCCTCCGCCATCCCCCCCGTCATCCCCTCCGCCAATTGCCACCCGCCACCTGCCACACCCGGACGTGAGCGGGGGGGGGGTTGCCAAGGGGGCTTCGGGGTCGCAGGAACGCGGCAGAGTGGAGCGGGACATGACACGCAGACAACTGACCATCCTGGCCGCGGGCGGATCGGCGGCGCTTCTGGCCGGGGCCTATTTCTTTCAGATGCTGGGCTATGCGCCTTGCAAGATGTGCCTGTGGCAGCGCTGGCCGCATGTCGCGGCCGTGGCGATCGGCGTGGGGGCGCTGTTCGTGCCGGGGGCGGCGCTGTCGTGGCTGGGCGCGCTGGCCGCGGCGGTGACCGGCGGCATCGGCATCTATCACGCCGGGGTCGAGCAGCGCTGGTGGGAGGGGCCGGTGTCCTGCACGCAGGCGGGGGGCGGGGTGTCGGGCCTCTCGGGCAGCGATCTGCTGTCGCTCGACGGGCCGGCGCTGGTGCTGTGCGACCAGATCAGCTGGAGCTTCCTGAACCTGTCGATGGCGGCCTGGAACGGGATCCTGTCCCTTGCCCTGGTGGCGGTCTGGGTCGCGGCGGCGCGCGCGCGGGGCTGAAGGCGCAAGCGCTGGCGCGGCCGGACGCCCCCCCTTGCGCAGCGGCGCGGGGCGTGGCCATGTGCCGCAAGACAGACTGGGAGGTGGGGCCGTGGCGCAGCGGGTGATCCTGATCGGTGCGCCGGTCGATTGCGGCAAGCGGCGACAGGGCTGCCGGATGGGGCCGGATGCGGCGCGCGTGGCGGGGCTGGCCGGGGCGCTGGCCGATCTGGGCCATGAGGTGCGCGACCTCGGCAACCTTTTGCCCGCGCCCCTTGCCGGCCCGGTGCCGGTGGCGCCTGCGCCGGTCTTTGCCTTGGCCGAGACCCTGGCCTGGACCCGCACCCTGCGCGACGCCGCGCTGGCCGCCGCGCCCGAGGGGGTGCCGGTGTTCCTGGGCGGGGATCACGCCGCCGCGCTGGGGTCGGTGGCGGGGATGGCGGAGCATGCGGCGCGGACGGGGCGGCCGTTCTTTCTGCTCTGGCTGGATGCCCATGCCGATTTCCACACCCCGCTGACCACCGAGAGCGGCCATCTTCATGGCACGCCGGTGGCCTATGTCACCGGACGGACGGGGTTTGCCGGCTTTGACCCGGTGGCGGCGCCGGTGCCTTCGGAGAATGTCTGCATGATCGGGCTGCGGTCGGTCGATCCGGCCGAACGCGCGGCGCTGGCGCAGACCGGGATCCATCTGGTCGACATGCGCGCCATCGACGAGCACGGCATCCGCGCGCCGCTGGCCGCGTTCCTGGCCCGGGTGGCGGCGGCGGGCGGCGTCCTGCATGTCTCTCTCGATGTCGATTTCCTCGACCCCGAGGTGGCGCCCGCCGTCGTCACCACGGTGCCGGGCGGCGCGACGCTGCGCGAGGCGCATCTGGTGATGGAGATGCTGTGCGATTCGGGGCTGGTCGGATCGGTCGATCTGGTCGAGCTGAACCCCTTCCTCGACGAGCGCGGCCGCACCGCCACGGTCATGGTCGATCTCATCGCCTCGCTGTTCGGGCGGCGCATCTTCGACCGCCCGACCCGGGCGTTTGCCTGACCGCCCGGCCTGCTATCCGTCGAGCCTGCGCAGCCGCGCAAACAGCGAGGACGTGTCCCACCGCCCGCCGCCCATCTTCTGCACGTCCTTGTAGAACTGGTCCACCAGCGCCGTGACCGGCAGCGAGGCACCGTTCTCGTCGGCGGTGTCAAGGCAGATGCCCAGATCCTTGCGCATCCAGTCCACGGCGAATCCGTGGCTGAAATGCCCGTCGAGCATGGTTTCATGGCGGTTCACCATCTGCCATGACCCGGCCGCGCCCTGGCTGATCACCTCGACCACGGCGCGGCCGTCAAGGCCGGCCTTCTCGCAGAAATGCAGCGCCTCGGAGAGGCCCTGCACCAGCCCGGCAATGGCGATCTGGTTGGCCATCTTGGCCAGTTGGCCCGCGCCCGGGTCGCCCAGGCGGCGGCAGATGCGGGCATAGGCGGCCACCACCGCCTCCGCGCGGGCGTAATCGTCCGGGGCGCCGCCGCACATGACCGAGAGCACGCCCTTCTCCGCCCCCGCCTGCCCGCCCGAGACCGGGGCATCGACATAGCCGATGCCGCGCGCATCCGCCGCCGCGGCCAGTTCGCGCGTGACCCTGGCCGAGACGGTGGTGTGATCGACCAGCACCGCCCCCGCCGCCATCCCGGCAAGCGCGCCGTCGGCGCCGAGGACCACGCTGCGCAGGTCGTCGTCATTGCCGACGCAGGTCATGACGAATGCCGCGCCCTGCGCCGCCTGCCGGGGGGTCGGGGCACTGGCGCCGCCGTGGCGCGCGCTCCAGTCGGCGGCGCGCCGGGCGGTGCGGTTGTAGACCGTGACCTCGTGCCCGGCGGCCACGAGATGCCCGGCCATGGGGAAACCCATCACCCCCAGCCCCAGGAATGCAACCTTCGCCATGCCCTTGCCCCCTCCGGCGGTCTCTGGAATACGGGGGGTCAGCCTAGCGGGGCGCAGGCCCCCGTCAACCGGTGGCAGCCCATGATCCTGATCTTTCGCTGGCTCCTGCGCGCGGCGACCGCGCTCATTGTCGCGATCGTCGCGGGGCTTGCGCTCGTGTGGTATTTCGCGGCCCGTTCGCTGCCGGATTACGACGCGACCGAAACCGTCGCCGGCATCACCGCCCCGGTCGAGATCGTGCGCAACAACGACGATGTGCCGCATGTGTTCGGGTCGGATGACCGCGACGTGTTCTTCGGGCTGGGCTGGGCCCATGCGCAGGACCGGCTGTGGCAGATGATCCTGCTGCGCCGCACCGCGCAGGGGCGGCTGTCGGAACTGTTCGGGGAACGCACGCTGGCCTCGGACATGCTGCTGCGGCGGCTCGATCTCTACGGGCTGGCCACTTCGTCGGTGGCGGCGCAGGACGAGGATGCGCGCGCCGCGCTCGAGGCCTATGCCGCCGGGGTGAACGCCTGGCTGGCCGAAGTGAACGCCGGCGCGCGCGGGCGGGGCGCACCCGAGATGTGGCTGTTCAACCATGCGGTCGCGCCCTGGCAGCCGGCCGATTCGCTGGCGATCCTCAAGCTTCTGGCGCTGCGCTCGACCACGCAGGTCCAGGCCGAGGTGCTGCGGGCGCGCACCTCGCTGCTGGTGCCGCCCGAACGGCTGGCCGATATCCTGCCCGACGATCCGCTGGCGCCGGTGATCACGCTGCCGTCCTATGCCGAGCTGATGCCGGGGGTGCCGCGCTTTCTGGCCGACAGCACGCCCGCGCCCGATCCGCTGTCACCGGTGCCGGCCGGGGTCGATTTCGCCGCCGCCTCGAATGCCTGGGCGGCGGGGGTGGCGCGCTCGGCCTCGGGGGCGACGCTGCTGGCCTCGGATCCGCATGTCGATCTGACCGCGCCCTCGCTGTGGTATCTGGCGCGGCTCGAACTGTCGAGCGGGGGCGTGATCGGCGCCACGGTTCCCGGCGTGCCGCTGGTCATGCAGGGGCGCAGCGCCGATCTGGGCTGGGGCGTCACCGCCGCATGGGCCGACGATCAGGACGTGTTCGTCGAAGAGGTGAACCCCGCCAATGCCGGCGAATACCGCGGCCCCGACGGCTGGACCGCGTTCGAGCACCGCGAATCGATCATAGAGGTGAAGGACCGCGCCCCGGTGACGATCACGCTGCAATGGACGGCGAACGGCCCGGTCATCCCGCCCGAGCAATACAACCTCGGCACGATCCGCCCGCCCGGCCATGTCACCGCGATCGCCTGGACCGGGCTGGATCCGGCGGACACGTCGCTGAGCGCGGGCCTGCGGATCATGCGCGCGCGCACCCTGCCCGAGGCGCTGGCCGCCGGCGCGGCCCATGTCGCCCCGGCGCAGATGCTGACGCTGGCCGACCGCAACCGCGTGGCGATCCGGCTGATCGGGCGGCTGCCCCGGCGGGCGGCGGACAGCCTGACGCAGGGGCGGATGCCCTCCTTCGGCTACCTGCCGCAGAACCGCTGGCAGGGGTTCCTGCCCTATGCCGACAATCCCGGCGCCAGCGATCCCCCCGGCGGCATCGTCGGACATACCAACAACCGCGTGACCGACGCGCCCTTCCCGCGCCATGTCAGCTTTGTCTGGGGCGACAGCACGCGGATCGCGCGCTGGTCGTTCCTGATGCAGCAACGCGCGGTCCACACCCGCGAGAGTTTCATCGAGGCGCAGCTCGATACCGTCTCGCAGGCGGCGCGCACGATCCTGCCGCTGGTGGGCGCCGACCTGTGGTATACCGGCGAGGCCGCCCCCCAGGGCACGCCCGAACGCCGCCGTCAGGAGGCGCTCGCGCTTCTGGCCGACTGGAACGGCGAGATGAACGAGCACATGCCCGAACCCCTGATCTACGCCGCCTGGATGCGCGCGCTGCAGGAACGCCTGATCCGCGACGATCTGGGCCCGCTGGCCGATGCCTATACCCATGTCGATCCGGTCTTCCTCGAACGGGTGTTCCGCAACACCGGCGGGGCAGGGCGCTGGTGCGACGTGCTGCAATCGGCCAGGGTCGAGACCTGCACCGACCTCGCGCGCAGCGCGCTCGACGATGCGCTGGTGTGGATCGCGGACACCTACGGCACCACGCTCGAATCGCTGCGCTGGGGCGATGCCCATGTCGCCACCCACGATCACGCGGTTCTGGGAGAGACGCCGATCCTGTCCTGGTTCGTGAACATCCGCCAGCCCACCAGCGGCGGCGACGACACGCTGAACCGCGGGCTGACGGCCGGCACCGGGGCGCGCCCCTTCGCCAATGTCCATGCCGCCGGCTATCGCGGGGTCTACGATTTCGCCGATCCCGATTCCTCGGTCTTCGTCATCGCTACCGGCCAGTCCGGCCACCCGCTCTCGCGCTTCTATGACGATCTGGGCGCGCTGTGGCGGCGCGGGGAATATGTGCCGATGTCGCTCGATCCGGCGCTGGCGCGGGCGGGGGCGGTGGGGGTGACGCATCTGCTGCCCCTCGCGCCGCCGGACGGCTGAACCGCCCCGCGCGCCCCGGCCCCCCCCTCCTTCCTGCCGCTCTCCTCCTTCCTGCTGCCCGCCCTTTCATCTGTCTCCAAATATCCCGGGGGGAGGCGCCCGCAGGGCGTCGGGGGGCAGAGCCCCCCTTGCCCGCCGGGCCGGGCGATCCCTCAGCCGCGCATGCGGCCGCCGTCGTCCCACAGCGGCGCCAGATGCACCCGTGCCGGCCGCCTGTCGCCCAGGATCTCGATCTCGACCTCCAGCCCGTCGACGATCTCCGCCGCCGGCAGGAATCCCTGCGCCACCGATTGCCCGGTCCAGTGGCTGAACCCGCCCGAGGTGCAGAACCCCACCACCGCGCCGCGCAGCCAGATCGGCTCCCAGGCGACGACATCGGCATCCTCCGCCTCGACCACGAAGGGGACAAGGCGCCGCGGCGCCCCGGTTTCCCGTTGTGCCAGCGCGGCCGCGCGGCCGATCCAGTCGGCCTCCTTGGTCCAGGCGATGAACCGGTCCAGCCCGGTTTCGGCCGGGGTGTAGTCGGGGCTGAACTCGCGCCCCCAGCTGCCGAACCACTTGTCGAGGCGCAGGCTCATCATCGCGCGCATCCCGAAGGGCCGCAGCCCCAGATCGGCGCCGGCCGCGTTCAGCACGTCCCACAGGTGGCGCACCGACATGTGGTCGACATAGATCTCGGAGCCCAGATCGCCGGTGTAGCTCACGCGCTGCACGATGGCATTGGCCATGCCCACGGTCATCGGCCGCACATCCATGAACCGCAGCGCCCCGGCCGAGACATCGGCCCGCGTCACCCGCGCCAGCAGTTCGCGCGCCTTCGGCCCGGCGATCTGGAACCCGGACCGCGAATCCGACAGGTTCTCGACCGTGACGCCGGGGGCGGCGTGATCCTCGAACCAGCGCATGTGCCAGCCCTGGGCGCCATAGCTGGCCGTCAGCTGGAAATCGCCCTCGGCGATGCAGGAGACGGTGAAATCGCCGATGATCCGCCCCGACTGCGCCAGCATCGGCGTGAGCGACAGCCGCCCCGGCGCCGGGATCCGTCCGGCCATGATCCGGTCGAGCCAGGCGCGCGCCCCCGGTCCCCTCACCCGATACTTGCCGAAGTTCTGAAGCTCGTTGATGCCCACCCCTTCGCGCACCGCCCGCACCTCGCGCCGGGTCGCCTCCCAGGCGTTCGAGCGTTTGAAGGTCGGGATCTCGAGACGGGCCTCGCCCCCGGCGGCAAACCAGTTGGGCACCTCGAGCCCGTATTGCTGCCCCCAGACCGCGCCCATCCGGTCAAGGACCTCGTGCATGGGCGTGGTGCGGAACGGGCGCGCGGCCGGGCGTTCCTCGTTCGGGTAGGACACCGAAAACCGCATCCGGTAGTTCTCGATCACCTTGGGCACGGTATAGCCGGGGCTGGTCCAGGTGCCGAAACGCGCCACGTCAAAGCCGCGCGGGTCACGCTCGACCTCGCCCAGGATCATCCATTGCGCCAGCGCAAGGCCCATGCCGCCGCCCTGGCTGAACCCGGCCATGACCGCGCAGGCCGACCAGTAGTTGCGCAGGCCCGGCACCGGCCCGATCAGGGGATTGCCGTCCGGGGCGAAGGTGAAGGGGCCATGGATCACCCGCTTGACCCCCGACCGCTCCAGCACCGGAAAGCGGCGATAGGCGAAGGCGACCGAATCCTCGATCTTGTCGAAATCCTCGTTCAGCAGTTCATGCCCGAACTCCCAGGGGGTGCCATCGACCGACCAGGGTTCGCAGGGCTGTTCGTAAAAGCCGATGCACAGGCCGCGCCCCTCCTGGCGCAGATAGCTTTCGCCCCCCGGGTCCATGACATGCGGAAACTCGCGGCCCTCGGCGAGGAAGGACATGATCTCGGGCACGTCGTCGGTGACAAGGTATTGATGCGCCATCGGCAGCAGCGGCAGATAGACCCCCGCCATCGCCCCCACCTCGCGCGCCCAGAGCCCGGCGGCATTCACCAGATGCTCGCAGGTGACGGTGCCCTGTTCGGTCACGACATCCCAGCCGCCATCGGCGCGCTGCGTGGTGGCGAGGACGCGGTTGTGCAGCACGATCTCGGCCCCGCCCATGCGCGCGGCCCGGGCATAGGCATGGGTGGTGCCCGACGGGTCGAGATGCCCGTCCAGCGGATCATAGAGCGCGCCGACGATCCCCTCGAGGTTCACCAGCCCCCCGGTCAGCCGGTCGATTTCCGCCGGGCCCAGGATTTCGGTATCGAGGCCCATGTAGCGATGCTTGGCGCGTTCGGCGCGCAACTGGTCGAACCGTTCGCGGTTGTCGGCCAGGGTGATGCCGCCGACATGGTGCAGCCCGCAGCTCAGCCCGGTCAGTTCCTCGAGTTCGCGGTAAAGCCGAATGGTATAGCCCTGAAGCGCCGCCATGTTGGTGTCGCCGTTGAGCGTGTGGAACCCGCCCGCCGCGTGCCAGGTCGAGCCGGAGGTGAGATCCGACCGCTCGATCAGCATCACGTCCGACCAGCCGAGTTTCGTCAGATGATAGAGAACCGAACAACCGACGACACCGCCGCCGATCACCACCACGCGGGCATGGGTTTTCATGGGCTTTCCCCCCTTGGGCATCTTCCGGGCGGATGTTCCCGAAATCCGCGCCAGGGGGCGGGCGAAAGGCGACGTTCCCTGTCGTTTACGGAATGATGCGCGTGTATTTCGTGCCCTCGACCGTGGCGCCGATGCGCAGCCCGGTCTGGCCGAACACCACCGCGATCACCGGCGACAGCGAGGTGGTCGTGTCGGCCAGCAGGGTCTCGCCCTCGTTCGAGATGGCATAGTCCACCCCGGCCCCCGCCACCCAGCCCGGCGACGAGCGGAAGTCCTGAAGCGCCTGCTGCGTCATGAAGAACAGCACATGGCTGTATTGCTGCGCCCCGATCTGGAGCCCGGCACTTGCGCTGGCGGCGGAATAGTAATCGACCGTGGCCCCGCCTACGCGCAGCGCCCCGCGCCCGTAGGTGCCGCCGAACCCAAGCCCGATCTTGGTCATCAGCGGCATGACGAGGATGCCCGCGGCCCGGGCGTCCAGATCGCGCGTGCCGGGCCAGGTGGCATAGAGATGTTCGAGCGCGGCCGAGGCGCGCGCGTCGATATCGGCGGCCCCTTCCGAACCGATGCCGTTGCCGCAGGCGGCCAGCGCCATGGGCGCGATGGCCGCGCCCAGAAGGAACCGTCTGGTGATCGGGGTCATCTGCTGCTCCTTGCCCTCATGCGGCCTGTTTTGCCGGCCTTTCGCCCCGATCCTAGCCGCAGCCGTGCCCGGCTGTCACGCCAAACCGCTGCGGCGGCCGCGGATCGGCGGGAAAGCGTCGGCCGCGCCCGGCTCAGTCCTGAAGCAGGCGCGCGGCCTCGGGCGCGAAATAGGTGAGGATCCCGTCGCAGCCCGCGCGCCGGAAGGCCATCAGGCTCTCGAGCATCACCTTGTCGCGGTCAAGCCAGCCATTCGCCGCCGCGGCGCTCAGCATCGCGTATTCGCCCGAGACCTGATAGGCGAAGGTCGGCACGCCGAAGGCATCCTTCACCCGCCGGCAGATGTCGAGATAGGGCATCCCCGGCTTCACCATCACCATGTCGGCCCCTTCGGCCAGATCGCGCGCCACCAGGCGCAGCGCCTCGTCGCCGTTGGCGGGGTCCATCTGGTAGGTGTTCTTGTCGCCCCGAAGCGCGGCCGTGGCCCCGACCGCGTCGCGGAACGGCCCGTAGAAGGCCGAGGCATATTTCGCCGAATAGGACAGGATCGCCACATCGCCGAACCCTTCGGATTCGAGCGCGGCCCGGATCGCGCCCACGCGCCCGTCCATCATGTCCGAAGGCCCGAGGATGTCCGCCCCCGCCCGCGCCTGCGCCAGCGCCATCCGCACCAGCGCCGCCACGGTCTCGTCGTTGACGATGCGGCCCTCGCGCACGAAACCGTCATGGCCGTCGATGTTGTAGGGATCGAGCGCGATGTCGGTCATCACCGCGATGTCGGGAACCGCGTCCCGGATCGCCCGGATCGCCCGGTTGGCGATGTTGTCATCGTCCCAGGCCATGGCGCAATCGGCGGTGCGCGCCGACAGCGGCGTATAGGGAAAGAGGCAGACCGCCGGGATGCCGAGGTCGCGCGCCTCGCGCGCGGCGGTGACGATGCGGTCGACCGACTTGCGGGTGATGCCGGGCATCGAGGGGATCGCACTCTCGCAGTCGCGCCCGTCCTGCACGAAGAGCGGCAGGATCAGATCGGCGGGCGACAGATGCGCCTGCCGCACCAGCGCGCGTAGCGCCGGAGAACTGCGCAGGCGGCGCAGGCGCAGCGCGGGAAAGGCGGGCGTGATCGGGGTCATGGCGTTACCTCCTGGGGTGCTTCGCTCTTTCGGTCACAGCGGCGGGGTCGCACGGATGGGCGGGCGCCACAAGTCTGGGCTTTGCCGGCCCGACGCACTAGGGTCGGCCGGGACTCAACCGACAGGCACGGCATCTTGGACTGGACGACGACCTTTCTCGAAGTGATCGACCTGCGGTCCTTCCCGAGCATCTGGTACTGGATCGTTGTCGCCGTGGCCTGGAGCCAGGCCAGCTACCGGCTTCTGGGCGTGCCGTTCGACCTGATCCAGCGCGCCCGCCGCCTGGGCGGGCAGGACATGGCCGATGTCGAGACCCTGACCCGTCTCCAGGTGCGCCGGATCGCCACGATGGTGCGCGAGGCGGGGCTGTGGCTCGTGGGATTCGCGGCCTTCTTCCACAGTTCCATGCTGCTGCTCGGGCTGTGGTACGGGATCGAGATGGCGCTGGCGCTGGAACTGATCCTCGTGCCGATGACCGGGGTGGGGGTGCTGGCGCTCTTCACGGCGAATCGCATCTTCGAGGAGGATGCATCGGGCGCGCGCATCATCCGGCTGCTGCTGCGGCTGCGATTCTGGACCCAGGTGATCGGCATGGTGTCGATCTTCGTCACCGCCATGGTGGCGATGGTCGACCTTCTCCATGTCCAGGCGTTCTGAGGCCGCGGGGAATTTCTCGAAATTCCCCGAAGCGGGCCGGAAGGAATTTCGCGAAATTCCTTCCGGTGCCCTTGCGGTTGACTTCGGCCCGGACCCGCCGCAGGTGAGGGAAATGTCACGCTCCCCGCTCCATGTCGCCGTCGGCGGCGCTCCCGAAGGGCTCGACGCCCGGCTGATCCTGTCCGAGATCGCGGCGAAGGGCCTGCCGGTCCTGCATGTCGCCCGCGACGACCGCCGCCTCGAGGCGATGCGCGCGGCCCTTGCCTTCTTCGACCCGACGCTGGCGGTCCTCACCTTTCCCGCCTGGGACTGCCTGCCCTATGACCGTGTGTCGCCGAACCCGGACATCGCGGCCCGGCGCATGGCGACGCTGGCGCATCTGGCCGGCGGGGCGGGCGGGCGGTTCGTCCTTCTGACCACGCTCAACGCCGCGACCCAGCGCGTGCCTGCGCGCGCGACCGTCGCCGGTTCGGCCTTTTCGGCGCGCCAGGGCGAGAGGGTGGACGAATCCGCGCTGCGGGCCTGGCTGGTGCGGATGGGCTTCGTGCAGGCGCCGACCGTGACCGAGCCCGGGGATTACGCGCTTCGCGGCGGGATCCTCGACATCTTCGCGCCCGGGCATCCGGCGCCGGTGCGGCTCGATTTCTTCGGCGACACGCTCGACGGGGTGCGCCGCTTCGATCCCGCCACCCAGCGCACGACCGAAAAGCTGACCTCGATCGACCTTGCCCCCGCCAGCGAGGTGATCCTCGACGAAGCCGCCATCGCCCGGTTCCGCCGGACCTACCGCATCGAGTTCGGCGCCGCCGGCGGCGACGATCCGCTCTACGAGGCGGTGAGCGCGGGGCGCAAGCAGCAGGGGATGGAGCACTGGCTCGGCTTCTTTCACGACCGGCTCGAGACGATCTTCGACTACCTGCCGCAGGCGGTGGTCACGCTCGACGACCGCTGCGATGCCGCAAGGGCCGCGCGCTGGGGGCAGATCGCCGACCAGCATGACGCGCGCCGCGCTGCCATGACGCAGAAGGGACGGATCGACTCGGTCTACAAGCCGGCGGCGCCGGAACTGCTCTATCTCGACGATGCCGGGTGGGATGCCGCGCTGTCGGGGCGGCGGGTGCTGTCCCTCGCGGCGCTGCCGCGGCCGACCGGGCCGGGCGTGATCGACGCGGGCGGGCGGATCGGGCGCGATTTCGCCCCCGAGCGTCAGGACGAGGGCGTGAATGTCTTTGCCGCCCTTGCCGCGCATGTGCGCGCGCGGCTGAAGGCGGGGCCGGTCGTCCTTGCCTCCTATTCCGAGGGCGCGCGCGAGCGGCTGGCCGGGCTTCTGGCGGACGAGGGCCTTGCCGGGGCGGCCCTCGTGCGCGATTTCGCCGCGGTCGGGGGCGGCGGGCTGCATCTGGCGGTCTGGCCGCTCGACCATGGGTTCGAGACGCGCGACCTCACCGTCATCTCCGAACAGGACGTGCTGGGCGACCGGCTCATCCGCAGCGCGCGCAAGCGGCGCCGTGCCGAGGATGTCCTGACCGAGGCGCAGGCGCTCACTCCCGGCGATCTTGTCGTGCATGTCGAGCACGGGGTCGGCCGCTATCTCGGGCTCGAGGTCATCACCGCCGCGGGATCGGCGCATGAATGCCTCGCGCTCGAATATGCCGAGCGGGCGAAACTCTATCTGCCGGTCGAGAACATCGAGCTCCTGTCGCGCTATGGCCAGGAGGAGGGCGCCCTCGACCGGCTGGGCGGCGGTGCCTGGCAGGCGCGCAAGGCCCGCCTCAAGGAGCGCATCCGCGAGATGGCCGCGCGCCTGATCCGCGTCGCCGCCGAGCGGGAATTGCGCCGCGCCCCCGAGATCCGCCCGCCCGAGGAGATGTGGGAACAGTTCCTTGCCCGGTTCCCCTATGCCGAGACCGACGATCAGCTTCAGGCGATCGAGGACGTGCTTTCGGACATGGGATCGGGCACGCCCATGGACCGGCTGATCTGCGGCGACGTGGGGTTCGGCAAGACCGAGGTGGCGATCCGCGCGGCCTTTGTCGCGGCGATGTCGGGGGTGCAGGTGGCGATCATCGCCCCCACCACGCTGCTTGCGCGTCAGCACTACCAGAGTTTTGCCGAAAGGTTCCGCGGCCTGCCGCTGAACCTGCGCCAGTTGTCGCGCTTCGTCCCCGCGCGCGAGGCCGAGGAGACGCGCGCGGCCCTGGCCGACGGACGGGTCGACATCGTCATCGGCACGCATGCGCTTCTGGCCAGGGGGATCCGGTTCGCCAATCTCGGGCTTCTGGTCATCGACGAGGAACAGCATTTCGGCGTGGCCCACAAGGAACGGCTGAAGCAGTTGCGCGCGGATGTGCATGTGCTCACGCTGACGGCGACGCCGATCCCGCGCACGCTCCAGATGGCGCTGTCGGGGGTGCGGGCGCTCTCCGTGATCGCCACGCCGCCGATCGACCGGCTGGCGATCCGGACCTATGTCACCGAATTCGACACGATCACCCTGCGCGAGGCGCTCTTGCGCGAACATTACCGCGGCGGGCAATCCTTCTTCGTGGTGCCGCGCATCGCCGATCTGGCCGGGATCGAGGACTGGCTGCGCCGCGAAGTGCCCGAGGTCAGCTTCATCACCGCGCATGGGCAGATGGCGGCGGGCGATCTCGACGAACGGATGAACGCCTTCTACGACGGCAAGGCGGATGTGCTGCTGTCGACGACCATCGTCGAATCCGGCCTCGACATCCCGCGCGCGAACACGATGATCGTGCACCGCGCGGACATGTTCGGCCTCGCGCAGCTTTACCAGATCCGCGGCCGGGTCGGCCGGTCCAAGACCCGCGCCTATGCCTGGCTGACCACCGCGCCGCGCCAGAAGCTGACGGCGCAGGCGGAACGGCGGCTGCGGGTGCTCGGATCGCTCGACACGCTGGGGGCGGGGTTCACGCTGGCGTCGCAGGATCTCGACATCCGCGGCGCGGGCAACATCCTGGGCGAGGAACAGTCGGGCCATATCCGCGAGGTGGGGTTCGAACTCTACCAGCAGATGCTCCAGGACGAGATCGACCGGCTGCGCGCGGGGGGCGCGGCCGCAGAAATGGCCGGAGAGGACGCCTGGGCGCCGCAGCTCAACCTGGGCGTGCCGGTGCTGATCCCCGAGGATTACGTGCCCGATCTCGACGTGCGGCTCGGGCTGTACCGGCGGCTGTCGCAACTGTCGGGCAAGGTGGAACTCGAGGGATTCGCGGCCGAACTGATCGACCGGTTCGGGCCGCTCCCGCGCGAGGTGAACACGCTGCTGCTCGTGGTGCGGATCAAGGCGATGTGCCTCAGGGCCGGGATCTCGCAGCTCGATGCCGGGCCGCGCGGGGCGACGGTGCGCTTTCACGCCGACCGTTTTGCCGCGCCGGCGGGGCTGGTCGACTTCATCCAGGCCGAGAAGGGCGCGGCGAAGGTGCGCGACAACCGCATCGTGCTCTCGCGCGAGTGGAAGACCGAGGCGGACCGCATCCGCGGCGCCTTCCAGATCGCGCGGGATCTGGCGGCCAGGGTCGAGGGGACGGCGGCGCCCGGGGCAAAGGCCGGGGCAAAGGCAGGGGCAGGGGCGGCGGGAACGGGGGCCGGAAAGGGTAAGGGGGGTAAGGGGCGCTGAGCCGCGCTCAGCCCGCCGGCAACCGCCGGGCCAGGAGCCAGGCCAGCGTCGCCAGCACCAGCACCCCGAGCGCGATCGCCTGCGCCGTCCCGTCCGAAGCCAGCCCGACCGGCACCGCGATCAGCACCGATCCCACGGTCGAGAGCGCGGCAATGACCGAGGCGGCGATCCCCGCGATATGGCCGACCGGCTCCATCGACAGGGCGTTGATGTTGCCCATGGTCAGGCTGGTCTGGAGGAACACCGACGCGGACCAGGCCAGCCAGACGGCGAATTCCACCTCGCGCGGCAGCGGCAGCGCCAGCGCCGCCAGCATGCCCGCCGACAGCGCGATCTGAAGCGCGAACATGCCGCGCACGATGCGCAGCATGCCGATCCGCATCACCAGCCGCGCGTTCAGCAGGCTTGCGCTGGCCGAGACCGTGGCGATGAGCGCGAACCACAGCGGAAAGCGCGCGCCCTCGTCATAGGCGGTCTCGAAGATGCCCTGGATCGACGAGAGCATGGCAAAGAGCATCGCGAAGACCAGGGTCTGAAGCAGGATCGACAGGCGGATGACGGGCAGGGCGAACATCTCGGCCAGGGCCGCGCGCAGCATCGCCGGGCGGACCGGACGGCGGTCGGCGGGGGCCAGGGTCTCGGGCTGGCGCAAAAGGAACCAGCCAAGGACCGCGCCCCCGAACAGCGCGAAGAAGGGAAAGATCGCGCGCCAGCCCGCGGCCCCCATGACCAGCGCCCCGATCGAGGGCGCGATCGCCGGCACCACCATGAAGATCACCGCGACAAAGGACATGAGCCGCGCCATCTCGGCGCCGCGGTAGCGGTCGCGGACGATGGCCATGACCGCAACCCGCGGCCCGGCCGCGCCCAGTCCCATGAGCACCCGCCCGGCCAGCATCGGCCAGAGCGAGGACGCCACGAACGAGACCACGGCCCCGAGCACGTAGAGCGCGACCCCCCAGGCGATCACCGGCCGCCGCCCCAGCGCATCCGACAGCGGCCCGGTGGCGAAGGTGCCCAGCCCCATGCCGAAGACGAAGGCGGTGATCACCAGTTGCGCCCGGTTCGGATCGGCGGGCGACAGGTCGGCGCCGATCAGCGGCAGCGCCGGCAGCATCGCGTCGATGCCGAAGGCCGTCATGGCCGAGAGCATGGCCATGAGGCCGATGAACTCGCCCCGGCCGATCGCGCGCCCGCCCGCCCGGGCGGCGCCGGCCCGATGCCGGGCAGGGTGGTGTCGGGTCATGCCATCCTCGCGCGTCCCTGGGTCGCCGGGCTTCTAGCCGCGCCGCGCGTCGGGTGCAAATGGCGCGCCCGTGACCTTGCGGAGCGCGCGCTGGTCGCGCGCGCCTTCCTTTCCTCTCGGCATTGCCTGCGCAATGCCTCGGTTTGCCTCCGGCGGGGGTATTTCAGGCAAAGATGAATGGGGCCCCCTTCATCGGTGTGAAAGTACCCCGGGGTGAATGCGCCGCAGGCGCAGAGGGGCAGCGCCCCTCAGAGTGCGGTCCAGCCGCCGTCCACGCTGATCGTGGTGCCGGTGATCTGGGTCGCGGCCGCCGAGCACAGGAAGACCGCGGTGCCGCCGATCTCCTCGACGGTGGCGAACTGGCGCGAGGGCTGGCGTTCGAGCATGACCTTGCGGATCACCTCGTCGCGGCCCATGCCGTGGGCCTTCATCTGGTCGGGGATCTGCGCCTCGACCAGCGGGGTCAGGACATAGCCCGGGCAGATGGCGTTGCAGGTGATCGGCTCTTCGGCGGTCTCGAGGGCCACGGTCCTGGTCAGCCCGACCAGCCCGTGTTTCGCGCTCACATAGGCCGACTTGAAGGGCGAGGCGGTCAGGCCGTGGGCCGAGGCGATGTTCACGATCCGGCCCCAGCCCGCGCGGCGCATGAGCGGCAGGGCGGCGGCGGTGGTGTGGAAGGCGGAGGAGAGGTTGATGGCGATGATCCGGTCCCAGGTGGCGGGCGGGAACGATTCGACGGGCGCCACATGCTGGATGCCGGCGTTGTTCACGAGGATGTCGCAGGCGCCCGCCGCCGCGATCAGGGCGCGGCAGTCCTCGCCGCGGCTCATGTCGGCGGCGATGTAGCGCGCCGTCACCCCGAATTCCCGCGCGATCCCGGCGGCAAGCGCGTGGTCCTCGGGGCGGTCGGTGAAGGAGTTCAGCACCACATCGGCGCCCGCGCGCGCCAGTTCGCGGGCGACGCCGAGGCCGATCCCGGAGTTCGATCCGGTGATGATGGCGGTCTTGCCTGAAAGCGTCATGGCTTGGTCCCTTTCCTCGGGCCGGGTGTCCGGCGACTCGGGGCCCATGCTGCACCTGCGAAGGGCGGCGGCAAGGGGCGGAGCGGGGGAGGGTAAAGAAAAAAACGCCCGCACGAGGCGGGCGTCGAGTTGTTGAGGCAGGTTTCATACAGGCAAGAAACCTATCGAGCAGTGAGTCCCTTATACGCACAGATCCGCCGCAGGCCAAGCTGAAAGTTTGATAAATCCGCCGCCCCGGCATAGGATTCCGGGCAAGGACACCGCTGAAACCGACAGGAACGGGGGCAGATGCCATCATGATTTCACGACTCCACAGGCTGGGGCGGGCGGGGGCGGCGATTCTCGCGCTCCTTGCCGCCGGCGCACTCCAGGCCGAACCGCAGCATGGAATCGCCATGTATGGCACGCCCGCGCTGCCGGCGGACTATGACCATCTGCCCTATGCCGATCCGGCGGCGCCGGTGGGCGGGCGGATCGTCACGGCCGAGGTGGGCTCTTTCGACAGTCTCAACCCCTATGTGCGCAAGGGATCGGTTCCCTGGCAACTCACCTATCTCGTTTCGGAAACACTGATGGGGCGGTCGCTCGACGAACCGTTCAGCCTTTACGGGCTGCTGGCCGAATCGATGGAGACCGACCCCGAGCGCCGTTGGGTCGAGTTCACCCTGCGCCCCGAGGCGCGGTTTTCCGACGGCAATCCGGTGACGGTCGCCGACGTGATCTGGTCCTACGAGACGCTGGGCACCCAGGGCCATGGCCGCTACGCGAGTTTCTGGGCCCAGGTCGAGTCGATCGAACAGACCGGAGAGCGCAGCCTGCGCATCACCTTCAACACGCCCAACCGCGAGCTCGTGCTGCTGGCGGGGCTGCGTCCGGTCCTGGAACGGGCCCAGTGGGAGGGGGTCGATTTCGCCGAGAGCGACGGCCTTGCCATGATCCCGATCACGCCGGGGCCCTATGTCGTGGCCGATTTCGAGGCCGGGCGTTTCGTGGAATTGCGCCGCAATCCCGATTACTGGGGCTGGGACGTGCCGTTCCGGCGCGGCACGATGAACATCGAGACGATCCGCTACGAATTCTTCGGCGACGAGACCGCAGCCTTCGAGGCCTTCAAGACCGGCGAGGTGAACCTGATGCGCGAGACCAATGTCGCGCGCTGGCAGGGGCAATACGACTTTCCGCTGGTGCGCGACGGATCCATCGTGCTGGACGAGGTGGCGCATCAGCGGCCCACGGGCATGACCGGGCTGGTGATGAACACGCGCGATCCGGTCTTTGCCGACTGGCGGGTGCGCGATGCGATGCTGCTGGCCTTCAACTTCGATCAGGTGAACGATGCGATGACCGGCGGGCAGTCGCCGCGGATCGGATCCTATTTCGCCAATTCGCCGCTGGGGATGACGCCCGGCGCCCCGGCCGAGGGGCGGGTGCGCGAGCTGCTCGAACCCTTCGCCGCCGATCTCGTGCCGGGCACGATCGAGGGCTATGAACTGCCGCAGGGCGACGGCACGGCGGCGAACCGCGCCGATCTGGGCCGGGCCATGGCGCAACTCGAGGCGGCGGGCTGGAGCGTCGATGACGCGGGCGTGCTGCGCGACGGGGCAGGGGCGCCCTTTGCCTTTACCATCCTGCTTCAGACCGGGGCGAGCGAGACCCTGTCGATCGCCGAGATCTATGCTGAGGCGCTGCGCCGGCTGGGCATGGAGGTGACGATCGAACAGGTGGACAGCGCGCAATATACCGAACGGATCGACGCGCTCGATTTCGACATGACCTATTACCGGGTCGGGCTCTCGCTCAGCCCCGGGAACGAGCAGTATCTCTACTTCGGATCGGAACAGGCCGATACCGGGGGGCGCAACCTCATGGGGGTGAAGTCGCCGGTGGTCGATGCGCTGATCGGGCAGATCCTCAATGCCCCGTCGCAGGAGGATTTCCGCGCCGCGGTGCAGGCGCTTGACCGGGTGCTGACGGCGGGGCGCTATGTGGTGCCGTTCTACCAGTGGAACGTGGCGCGCATCGCCCATGCGCGCGATCTGCACTATCCCGACCATATCCCGCTGTTCGGGGACTGGCCGGGCTGGCAGCCGGATGTCTGGTGGTCCGACGCCGGACAGTGAGGGGACGACCGGGGTCCGGCATGGCGGTGCCGGGCCCCGCCCCCTTCAGGGCGTGCGGCCGATCCCGAGGTCGCGTTCCACCGACTGGCGGTCGCCGGGATAGACCAGCCCGGCCGAGATGATGAGCTTGGCCGCGTCCTCCATGCCCATGTCGAGTTCGATGATCTCGCTCTTTCTGCACCACATGATGTAGCCGGTGGTCGGGTTGGGGGTGGTCGGCAGATAGACCGCCACCACTTCGTCGCCGGGCCACAGCGCGCCGATCCGGGCCAGCATCTCGCCCTTGGGCTGGGGCGCGATGAAGCCGATCGACCACACGTCCTTGCGCGGGAATTCGACAAGGCACATGCGGTCGAATTTCGAATCGCCCTGCACGAACACCGATTCTGCCAGTTGCTTGAGCGCGTTGTAGACCGAGCGCACCACCGGCAGGCGGCCGACCATGTCCTCGCCCCAGGCGATCATCGACCGCCCGATCAGGCCTTTGGCCACCCAGCCCACCAGCACGGTGAAGATCAGGAACACCACGACGCCGACGCCGCGGATGTTCACGCTGATCCATTCGGGCGTGCCCGGTTCGTTGCCGAGGATGCGGTTGACGATGGCATCGGGGTGATAGGCGGCGGGGACGAAGGGCCAGACGAAACTGTCCACCCATCCCAGCGCGGTCCAGACCAGCCAGACCGTCATGCCCACGGGGGCGATGACGATGAGGCCGGCCAGCAGGTTGTTGCGCAGCGCGCCCAGAAAGGTTCCCTGACGGCGCGGGGGCGGATGCGGGGTCTCGCGGCTCAAGGGGGCACTCCTGCGGCGACTCGGTGCCCGAAGATAGGCGCGCGCCGGTTCCGCCGCAACGCGGGCGAAACCGGGCCGCCGCCTTGTCAGGCTGGCAGCGTGTCAGGCCGCCAGCGTGTCAGGCCGCCAGCGCGCGGGCGATGGCCGCGCCCAGGCGGGCGTTGTTCAGCACGAGCGCGATATTGGCGGTCAGGCTGCGCCCCCCGGTCAGTTCGAACAGGCGCTGCAACAGGAAGGGGGTCACTTCCTTGGCGGCGATGCCGCGGGCCTCGGCCTCGGCCAGCGCCTCGGCGATGAAGGGGGCAAGGTCGGCGGCGGGGATCTCGTCCGCCTCGGGGATCGGGTTCACGATCAGTTGCCCGCCCGGCAGGCCCAGCGTCCGGCGCATGCGGAAGGCGGCGGCGATGTCCTGGGCGCTGTCCATGCGCAAGGGCGCGCGCAGGCCGGAATCGCGCGACCAGAAGGCCGGGATCGCGTCCTGCCCGAAGGCGATGACCGGAACGCCCAGCGTCTCGAGATATTCGAAGGTCTTGGGCAGGTCGAGGATCGCCTTGGCGCCGGCGGCGACCACGTTCACCGGGGTCTGGCCCAGTTCCGGCAGGTCGGCCGAGACGTCATAGCTTGTTTCCGCGCCGCGATGCACGCCGCCCACGCCGCCGGTGGCAAAGACCGCGATCCCCGCCAGATTCGCGGCGATCATCGTCGCCGCGACCGTGGTCGCGCCATTGCCGCCGCGCGCAAGGCAGGCCGCCAGATCGGCGCGCGAGAGTTTCGCTACATCCTTCATCCGGCCGAGCGCCTCGAGTTCGGCCGCCGTCAGGCCCACATGGATGCGCCCGGCCATGATGGCGATGGTCGCGGGCACGGCGCCGGCAGAGCGGATCGTCTCCTCGACCAGGGCCGCGGTCTCGACGTTCTGGGGCCAGGGCATGCCGTGGGTGATGATGGTCGATTCGAGCGCGACCAGCGGCGCGCCGTCGCGCCTTGCGGCGGCGACTTCGGGCGACAGGACGAGGGGCAGGGTCATTCCGGGTGTTCTCCGCTGACATAGGTGGCTGCGGCGCGCACGGCTGCCGCAAGGGATTGCGCGCGCCCGGCGCCGCGCGCCTGCGCGACGATATGGGCGGCCATGAAGGTGTCGCCCGCCCCGGTCACGCGCGCGACCAGCACGCGGGGCGGGACAAGGGTGATCACGTCGGGGCCGGTGGCCTCGGCGGCCATGCGCCCGCCGTCGGTGACAAGCGCGCGCGCCGCGCCGCGCGCGGTCAGGCCCAGCGCGGCGGCGCCGGCATCGGCAAAGTCCTCGCGGCAGAGCAGCGATGCCTCCTCGAGGTTCACATAGAGCACCGCCGACGGATGCCCGAGCAGCGCCAGCAGGCGTTCGGCCTTGCCGGGGCTGGCCGGGGCCACGCGCAGGCTGGCGCGGGCGAAAAGGGGCGAGGCCGCGATCTCGCGCAGCAGATCGGGGGTGAGGTTGCCGTCAAGGCAGACCGGCCCCTCCCAGGGGGCGTCGGCCGATCCCAGCGTGCCGTCCGCCAGCGGCTGAAGGATGCGTGCGCCCGCCGCCTCGAGCGAATGGGCATCCGCCACCGCGGCGATGAGGCCGTTCGCCCCCTCGATCGCCATGTAGCGGTCGGTGGGCAGATCGGCCGAGCGGTAGACCTGCTCCATCCCGATCCCGAGCACGCGGCACGCGGCAAGCAGTTCCTCGCCCTCGGGATCCTGGCCGATGACGGCAAGGGCGGCCGGGCGCAGGCCAAGCCGCGCCAGCGTCATGGCGATGTTGAAGGCCACCCCGCCGGGCAGGCGGGTGATGCGGCCGGGCACATCCGCCCCCAGCGCCATCGCGCGCGGCGACCGGCCGATGATGTCCCAGAGCACGGCGCCGATGCAGAGGATGTCGGGTCTGTCCATGCCCCTCTTTCGCGCGCGGGGGCCGCGCGGTCAATCACCTGACGCAAGGGCGCCCGCCGCTCTGGACAAGGGCGCGCGCATGGTCTAGGGGGCACCCACTTCACAGGCAGGGGCGGGCCCATGCGCAGGGAGACATCCTGCGACGGTCCACCGGTTGGGGGCAACCCCGAACCCCTGCCGAGGGCGAAACCGGAAAGGAAACAACATGGCTCTGCCCGAGTTCACCATGCGCCAGCTTCTCGAGGCCGGCGTTCACTTCGGCCACCAGACCGCGCGCTGGAACCCCCGCATGGGCGAGTTCATCTATGGCGCCAAGAACGGCATCCACATCGTCGACCTGACCCAGACGGTGCCGATGCTCGACGCCGCGCTCAAGGTGATCCGCGAGACCGTGGCCCGTGGCGGCCGCATCCTGTTCGTCGGCACCAAGCGGCAGGCGCAGAAGGCGGTGGCCGATGCCGCCGAACGTTCGGCGCAGTTCTACATGAACCACCGCTGGCTGGGCGGCACGCTCACCAACTGGCAGACCGTGTCGCAGTCGATCAACCGCCTGCGCGCCATCGACGAGGCGGCCGAGCGCGGCTTTGAAGGGCTGACCAAGAAGGAACGCCTGAACATGGAGCGCGAGCAGGCCAAGCTTCAGGCCAGCCTGGGCGGCATCCGCGAGATGGGCGGCCTGCCGGACCTGCTGTTCGTCATCGACGTGGGCAAGGAGGATCTGGCGATCAAGGAGGCCAACAAGCTTGGCATTCCGGTGGTCGCGGTCGTCGACACCAACTGCTCGCCCAAGGGCGTGGACCACATCATCCCCGGCAACGACGACGCCGCGCGGGCGATCCAGCTTTATTGCGATCTCGTGGCGCGCGCCGCGCTTGACGGCATGTCGGCGCATCTGGGCGCGGCCGGCGTCGATCTGGGCGCCATGGCCGAACTGACCGAGGAAGTGCTGGGCGACATCGACGCCTGACCTGCGGACCCCCGGCACCGGCCGGGGCCGCGAGGGGCGGGGCAGGGGGCATCCCCCGGCCCCGGCCACCAGAAGCCGGAGAGGCCCCGCGCCCCCGGCCCATCCGATATTCCCGAGGAGACGGACATGGCGATCACCGCCCAGATGGTGAAGGAACTGCGCGAGATGACCGGCGCAGGCATGATGGACGCCAAGAAGGCGCTGACCGAGACCGACGGCAACATGGAAGCCGCGATCGACTGGCTGCGCACCAAGGGCCTGGCCAAGGCCGCCAAGAAGGCCGACCGCGTTGCCGCCGAGGGCCTGATCGGCGTGCAGGTGCAGGACGGCCGCGGCGTCGCGGTCGAGATCAATTCGGAAACCGACTTCGTCGCCAAGAACGCCGATTTCCAGAACCTGCTGCGCGAAGTGACCCGCATCGCCCTTGAAACCGGCGATTCGGTCGAAGTGGTGATGGCCACCCACCTGAACGGCGAACCGGTCGAGCAGGTGATCCAGTCGGCCATCGCCCGCATCGGCGAGAACCTGACCTTCCGGCGCATGCATGTGCTCGAGGGCGAGACCGTGGTGTCCTACATCCACAACGCCGCCGCCGAGGGCATGGGCAAGATCGGCGTGCTGGTCGCGCTGTCGGGCCCCGCCGCCAAGGCGCAGGAGATCGGCCGCCAGTTCGCCATGCACATCGCCGCAAGCGCGCCGCTGTCGCTGTCGGAGGCCACGCTCGACCCCGCCGTGATCGAGCGCGAACTTTCGGTGCAGACCGCGAAGGCCCTCGAGGAGAATGCGTCCTCGGCCAAGCCCAAGCCCGAGGCGGTGATCCACAACAACATCATCCCCGGCCGGATGAAGAAGTTCCTCGCCGAGAACACGCTGCTGGGCCAGGCCTTTGTCATCAATCCCGATCTGACCGTCGAACAGGCCGCCAAAGAGGCGGGCGTGACGATCACCGGCTATGCCCGCGTGGTCGTGGGCGAAGGCGTCGAGAAGCGCGAGGACGATTTCGCCGCCGAAGTCGCGCGGATGACCCAGGGCTGATCCACCTGAGGATCGTCTTGCAAGTGATTGGAAAGGCCGCTGTTTCAGCGGCCTTTTCATTCCGGCGGCAGCGGCGGGATTGGCGCGGGCCGATGGGACGCGCCATCAGGGTTCATGTGCAGAAGCAGGATGTTGGCGCACGAACCTCATTCCATCGTGGTTGCGGCACCGCTGAATATTACATAATACCCATTATCCGATTCAACGATGAACCAGGCCGTCAGACCCCCGCCGGGAGGATGACGCGGAAAGTGCTGCCCTTGCCGGGCGCGCTGTCGATGCGCAGGCGGCCGCGGTGGCGGTCGACGATGTGGTGCACGATCGCCAGACCAAGGCCCGAGCCCCCGACCTCGCGCGAGCGGTGGTTGTCCACGCGGTAGAACCGTTCGGTCAGGCGCGGCAGATGTTCGGGCGCGATGCCCTCGCCACGGTCGGTCACGCCGACATGCACCGCCGCGCCGCCAAGGGCCGGGTCATGCGCGACCTCGCTCAGCGTCACCGTCACCGGTCCGCCGGCCGCTCCGTATTTCAGCGCGTTCTCGACCAGATTGACCAGCACCTGCCGCAACTGCCCGGCGTCGCCCGGCACCGTCACCGGATGGTCCGGCACCACGCAGTCGATGCGGCAGCCGCGCGCGCCGGCCTGCGGCACGAGCGTGGCCGCGGTCCCCCGGATCAGCGCCCCCAGTTCGACCGGATCTTCCGGGCGCTGGCGCCCGTCCGCCTCGATCCGGCCCAGCGACATCAGCGCCTCGACCAGCGCGGCCATGCGCGCGGCCTCGGATTCCAGCAGCGTCAGGAACCGCTCGCGCGCGGGCGCATCGTCGCGGGCCGGGCCGCGCAGCGTCTGCGCGAAGCCGAGGATCGAGGTGATGGGCGTGCGCAGTTCATGCCCGAGATTGGCAACGAAGTCGCGGCGGCTGCGGTCGGCGCTGTCGCGGCCGGTCGTGTCGGCGAAGGTCAGGAGCGCGCCCTGCCCGCCCCAGCCGGCATCCGCGACCGGCGCCACACTCACCCGCCAGTCGCGCCCGCCCGCATGGTCGCGATAGCGCCCCTCGCCGGTGCGGCCACGGGTCAGGCAGTCCTCGATCGCGGCCAGAAGCGCGGGCTGGCGCAGCGCCGCGACATGGTGGCGCCCGGCGCCGGCGGCGGGAACGGCGGCGCGCGCGGCCGGGTTCAGCGCGGCGATGCGCCCGCCCGGGGCGATGAGGATCGCCGGCATCGGCAGCGCGTCGAGCAGCACCGCCCCCCCCGGCGCGGCGGTCCTGTCCGGCTCTGGCGTCATCGGCAATTTCCTGTCCCTGTCGCGGCCTTTCCCATCCTTGTCATGCCCTCCTGCGGCAAGTTTGCCGCACTTTCAGGGATAGATACATGTCATGTGAATTTGATTGCGCAATCATCGGAATTGTCACAGATTGGAGAGGTTCCAGTTGCCTTGTCGCGCGGGGTTCCATGCGGGACTTGCTCCATTTCCCTGGCGAACCGGCGCCCGTGGTGCCGCAGACGCTCGTCGTCGGCGACATCGTCGACTGGCAGCGGCAGGGTCGCATCCTGCCACGGTTGCGGGGCTGCGAATTTCTCGGCCTGCCCGAGGTGACGGCGGATCGTCTGGCCGGGGTCGAACTGGTGCTGTCGCCGCTGGTCGCGCATCATTTCGACGTGCTGGATCTGGCGCTGCATCTGGGGATCCTCGGCTTTGGCGGGATGTATCGCGCGCTGGCCGTGGCCCTGCCCCGCCCCTCGATGGTGCGCGCCGAGGTGGCGGCGGTCGCGCCCCGGGTCGATTTCGACGTGTTCGTGATCGAGAGCTATTGCGCCCGCCCCGGAGCCCCGGCCAAATCCCCGGCCGATTCCGCCGCCGCGATCTGCGCCATGCCCGAGCGGAAACGCCTGGCATTGGCGCGATAGGACGCGGCCGAGGCGGCCAGACCCGCGATCTCGTCCGGGCGAAGCGCGCGCGTCACCTTGCCCGGCGTGCCGATGGCCAGGCTTTCGGCCGCGATCTCGCGCCCTTCTGGGATGAGGGCCCCTGCCCCGACCAGACTGCGTTCCCCGATCCGCGCCCCGTTCAGCACCACCGCCCCCATGCCGATCAGGCTGCCCGCGCCGATGGTGCAGCCGTGCAGGATGGCGCGATGGCCCACGGTGCAATCCGCACCGATGGTCAGCGGATGGCCCATGTCGGTGTGCAGCACGCACAGATCCTGCACGTTCGATCCTTCGCCCAGGGTGATCGTCTCGTTGTCGCCGCGCAGCACCGCCCCGAACCAGACCGAGGCGCCACGTTCCACCACCACCCGCCCGATCAGCACGGCGCCGGGGGCGATCCAGGCCTCGGGGTGGATCTGCGGGCGGATGCCGTCGAGTTCGAGGATCATGTCCCTGCCCTTTCCTGTCCGGCATTCAGCCCGCGCACGAATTCGGTCAGCCAGGGCTGCTGCTGGCGGCGCAGGCGGGTGGCCGCGATGATCTTCTGCATCCGTTCGGCGGTCTCGTGCACGTCCCGGTTGACCAGGACGTAATCGTATTCCGGCCAGTGGCTGATCTCGGCCATGCTCCTGGCCATGCGCCCGGCGATCACCGCGTCGCTGTCCTGCCCGCGAAACCGCAACCGCCGCTCCAGTTCCGCGATCGAGGGCGGCAGGATGAAGATCGACAGGCAATCCTTGCCCAGCGCGGATTCGCGGATCTGCTGCGCGCCCTGCCAGTCCACGTCGAACAGCACGTCATGCCCGACGGCCAGCGCCGATTCCACCGGGGCGCGCGGGCTGCCGTAGAGATTGCCGAACACCTCGGCATGTTCGAGCATCCCGCCCGCCGCGATCCGCGCCTCGAAATCCGCGCGGTCGATGAAATGGTATTCGCGGCCGTCCACCTCGCCGGGGCGCGGCGGGCGCGTGGTGGCCGAGATGGAGAAGCTGAGCGTCGGATCCCAGGTCATGAGCATCCGCGCCAGCGTGGACTTGCCCGCGCCCGAAGGCGAGGACAGGATGACGAGCATGCCGCGACGGCGTTCCTCGGGGGGCACCGGGTCACTCCACGTTCTGGATCTGCTCGCGCATCTGGTCGATGACCGCCTTGAGGTCAAGGCCGATGCGGGTGAGCGCGGCGGACTGCGCCTTGGAACACAGGGTATTGGCCTCGCGGTTGAATTCCTGCGCCAGAAAGTCGAGCCGCCGCCCCGCCGGTTCGCTGCCGGCGATCAGGCCGCGCGCGGCGGCGACATGGGCGGTGAGGCGGTCGATCTCCTCGGCCACGTCGGTGCGCAGCGCGATCAGCGCGAGTTCCTGCGCGACCCTGGTCTGGTCGGCCTCGGGGACATCCTCGAACACCCGGCGCAGCGCGGCGGTGAGGGTGGCGCGCGCCTCGTCGCGGCGGGCATGGGCGGCGGCGGCGGCCTCGGCCAGCAGCGCCTCGATCCGGTCAAGCTGCCCGGCAAGGATCGCGGCGAGGGCGCGGCCCTCGGCCCGGCGCATCGCCACGAAATCGTCAAGCGCAAGCCCCAGATCGGCGGTGAGCGCGGCCATCAGCCCCTCCTGCCCCTCGGCCGGGGCGGGGATGAGGACGCCGCGCAGGTTCAGGATGTCGCTGGCGCTGACCGGGGCCAGATCGAGGCCCGCCGCGCGCGCCGCCGCCGCGACCGTGCCGAGCGCCGCCAGCGCCGTGGCCAGCCGCGCGGGATCGACGGCAAGGGCGGCCTCGCCCTCGTCGCGGGTCATGCGCAGCGTGGCGCTGACGTTGCCGCGCACCAGCCGCGCCGCCAGCGCCGCGCGCGCCGCCGGTTCCAGCCCGTCGATCCCCTCGGGCAGGCGCAGCCGCAGGTCAAGGCCGCGCCCGTTCACCCCGCGCAGTTCCCAGCTCCAGCCCCGCCCCGGAAGGGCGCCGCTGCGGCTGGCATAAGCGGTCATCGACTGGATCATCGCCCCCTCCCCTGCCCGGCCCATGGCCGCCGGGCGGTTAACTCTTTCATGATTTGGCAACTATTGCGGCCGCGCGGATGCGGCTAGGATCGATTCGAACTTTCGGCAAATTTGACCCGTCTGCGCAACCCCGGAGCCGATCATGGACCGTGACAACCTCCCCGAGGCGATCCGCTGTGCCCAGGAGCCGGTCGCGCCGCTGCTGGGATTGCTCGAATCGGTTTGGCGCGGGGCGCGCGGCAGTCGCGCCATGCCCTCGCGCCCGGAGATCGACGCCGCCGCGATCGAGCCGGTGCTGCCCTGGGTCTTTACCGCCGAGGCGGTGGCGCCCGGAGTGCTGCGGCTGCGCATCGCCGGGCAGCGGTTCACCGAGCTGCTGCGGATGGAGCCGCGCGGCATGCCGCTCTGCGCGCTGTTCACGCCCGAGGGGCGGGCGGCGCTGGCGCCGCTGGTCGAACAGGTGCTGACGCAGCCCGCGCTGGTCGAGATGCCGTTGCGGTCGTCGCGCGGCCTCATGCGGCCGCGGCTGACCGGGCGGCTGCTGATCCTGCCGCTCACGCGGGGCGGGCGGGGGGCCGGCAGGCTGCCCGACATGGTCATCGGCGCGCTGGTCTGCGACCGGGCGCCGGGGGCGCTGCCGGTGCGCTTTGATCCCGGCGAAGGCCCGGTGCGGATCGAGACGCTGACCGCCGGCCCGAACCGGCCGTGCCTTGCGGCCGAATCGGCGGTACGGCGGCATCTGCGGCCCGCCCACCCGCCACCGGCCTTGCGGCTGGTGGCGTCCAATCCCTGAGGCAGGCCGGAAACAGGTGCCTCAGATCGCGGCGGCCCGTCCCAGATCGCGGCGGCGCGCCGACAGTTCCTCGGCCACGAGGAACGCCAGTTCGAGGGCCTGGCTGGCGTTCAGGCGCGGATCGCAGGCGGTGTGATAGCGGTCCGACAGATTCTCGTCCGTCACCGCGCGCACGCCGCCGGTGCATTCGGTCACGTCCTTGCCGGTCATCTCGAAATGCACGCCGCCGGGCACCGTGCCTTCGGCGTTGTGGACGGCAAAGAATTCGCGCACCTCGCGCAGCACCGAATCGAACGGCCGGGTCTTGTAGCCGGTCGAGGACTTGATGGTGTTGCCGTGCATCGGATCGCAGGTCCAGGTGACATGCGCGCCCTCTTCCTGCACCGCGCGGATGAGGCGCGGCAGATGTTCGCCGACGCTGCCGGCCCCGAAGCGCGCGATCAGGGTCAGCCGGCCGGGTTCGTTGCGGGGATTCAGCCGCTGGATCAGCGCCTTGAGATGCCCCGAGGTCAGCGACGGCCCGCATTTCAGCCCGATCGGATTGAGCACGCCGCGGCAGTATTCGACATGCGCGCCGTCGGGCTGCCGGGTGCGGTCGCCGATCCAGATCATGTGCCCCGACCCGGCCAGAACCTGCCCCGTGGTCGAATCGACGCGCGTCAGCGCCTCTTCGTATTCCAGCAGCAGCGCCTCGTGGCTGGTGTAGAATTCGACGGTCTGGAGCGTATGCTCGGCCTCGTCGCGGATGCCGGCGGCCTCCATGAAATCGAGCGTGTCGCTGATGCGGTTGGCAAGGTCGCGGTATTTCTCGGCCTCGGGGGCGCCGGTAAAGCCCAGGGTCCAGGCATGGACCTTGTGCATGTCGGCATAGCCGCCGGTCGAGAAGGCGCGCAGCAGGTTCAGCGTGGCCGCGGCCTGGGTATAGGCCTGAAGCATGCGCGCCGGATCGGGGGCGCGGGCGTCGGGTGTGGGGTCGAAGCCGTTGATGATGTCGCCCTTGTAGGACGGCAGTTCCAGCCCGTCGATCACCTCGGTCGCGGCCGAGCGCGGCTTGGCGAACTGGCCGGCCATGCGGCCCACCTTCACCACCGGCAGTTTCGCGCCCCAGGTCAGCACCATCGCCATCTGGAGCATGACCTTGAACGTGTCGCGGATCGAATCGGCGCTGAATTCGGCAAAGCTCTCGGCGCAGTCGCCGCCCTGAAGCAGGAACGCCTCGCCGCGGCCGACCTTGGCCAGATGCGCCTTCAGGCGCCGCGCCTCGCCGGCGAAGACCAGCGGCGGATAGGAGGCCAACCGGTTCTCGACCATGGCCAGCGCCGCGGCGTCGGCATAGTCGGGCATCTGCACCCGGGGAAGCCTGCGCCAGCCGGTTTTCTGCCATTCGGTCATCGTCGTCTCCATCAGCCGGGCGGCCCCGCCGCCGAACGGCGGGTATATAGACTCCGTCCCCGGCCAAGTCCAATGCCCAAAACCGCCCGGGCCCGGCCGATGTCGCCCAGCGTCACGAAATGCCGCATTTGACGCAAGAGGCGTCGCATCGTATCACCGCCCTGCCCGGCGCAGGGTCGCGCCATCGTGGTGGAAATCATGTCGATCAAGCCCCAGACCATCAGCCTGCCGGCCAAGGCGCCGCAGGAGCGCCGCTTTGTCTTTGTCCTGCTCGAGCGTTTCACCATGCTGTGCTTTGCCTGTGCGGTCGAATCGCTGCGCATCGCCAACCGCATGGCCGGGCGTGAACTTTATACCTGGGTTCTGGCCGGCGAGGGCGGCGGCCCGGTGCGCTGCTCGAACGGGACCGAATTCAGGGTGGACATGGACCTGTCCGAACTCGACCGCGACGACACGCTGTTCCTGTGCGGCGGCATCGACGTGCAGGAGGCGACGACGCGGCGGCTGGTGGCCTGGCTGCGGCGCGAGGCGCGGCGCGGCGTCACCATGGGCGGGCTGTGCACTGCGGGCTATACCCTTGCCAAGGCGGGGCTTCTCGACGGCAAGAAGGCCACGATCCACTGGGAGAACCAGGACAGTTTCGCCGAGGAATTCACCGATGTCACGCTGACGAAATCGGTGTTCGTGGTCGATGGCAACCGCATCACCACGGCGGGGGGGACCGCCTCGATCGACCTCATGCTCAAGATCATCGCCGACGACCACGGCGAGGAACTGGCCAATGCGGTGGCCGATCAGCTCATCTATTCCTCGATCCGCACCGATCAGGACACGCAGCGGCTGTCGATCCCCACCCGCATCGGCGTGCGCCATCCGCGGCTGTCGCGCGTCATCCAGATCATGGAGACCGCGATCGAGGATCCGATCAGCCCCGCGAATCTGGCCGAGGAGGTGGGCATGTCCACGCGCCAGCTCGAACGGCTGTTCCGGCGCTACCTCGACCGCTCGCCCAAGCGGTATTACATGGAACTGCGCCTCCAGAAGGCGCGCAACCTGCTCATGCAGACCGACATGAGCGTGATCAACGTGGCGCTGGCCTGCGGATTCGCCAGCCCGTCGCATTTCTCGAAATGCTACCGCGCGCATTACCACACCACCCCCTACCGCGAACGCGGATCGCAGGGTGCCGGACAGCCGGGGGCCACGCGCCTCTCGATCTGAGCGGTCCTGCCGGGGCCGCCCTGGGCAACCGGACCCGTCCGGGGGGCGTTTGCGCGCAAGATTCCTGCTGCATCGCCGCGAGCATTCCGCCATTCGGGCTTTCCTTTTCATCGACTGCTGGCTAGCGTGCGGCCAGGGAAACCTGATCCGATAGGGAGAAGATAATGAAGAAACTGCTTCTGGCCTCGGCGGCCATGACGCTTGCTGCCGGCGCGGTGGCGGCCGATGATGTCAAGATCGGCATCATCCTCGGCTTTACCGGCCCGCTGGAATCGACCGTGCCCGGCATGGCCGCTGGCGCCGAGCTTGCCATCGCCGAAGTGAATGCGACCGGCCTATTCATGGGCGGCAGCAACATCGTGCCCGTGCGCGCCGACGACACCTGCGTCGATGCCGCCGCCGCGCAATCCGCCGCCGAAGGCCTGGTCACCAGCCAGGGCATCTCGGCGATCATGGGCCTCGACTGCTCGGGCGTCACCGGCGCCGTGCTTCAGAACGTGGCGCGCCCGAACGGCATCGGCATGATCTCGCCCTCGGCGACCTCGCCCGCGCTCTCGACCGTCGAAGATGACGGCCTGTTCTTCCGCACCTCGCCCTCGGACGCCCGTCAGGGTCAGGTCCTGGCCGAGATGATTCAGGAGCGCGGCTATACCGAGATCGCCATCACCTACACCAACAACGACTACGGCAAGGGCCTGTCGGACAGCATCGAGGCCGCCTTCACCGAACTGGGCGGCACCGTCACGCTGGCCTCGCCCCACGAGGACGGCAAGGCCGACTATTCGGCGGAAATCGCCGCGCTTTCGGCCGCTGGCGGCGAACTGCTGGTGGTTGCGGGCTATGTCGATCAGGGCGGCCGCGGCATGATCCAGGCCGCGCTCGACAGCGGCGCCTTCGAGACCTTCGTGCTGCCGGACGGCATGTATGGCCAGTCGATCATCGACGCGATCGGTCCGGCGATCAACGGATCCTTCGGCGAAGTGCCGGGTTCGGATTCGGAAGGCGCCGAAATCTACAACCAGATCGCTGCCGCCGCCGGCTTTGACGGCACCGGCGCGTTCTCGGCGCAGTCCTACGACGCCGCCGCGCTGATCATGCTGTCCATGGCCGCGGCCGGTTCGACCGATTCGGTCGAGTGGACCAAGAAGGTCATGGACATCGCCAACGCCCCCGGCGAGCCGATCCAGCCCGGCGAACTGGGCCGCGCACTCGAACTCATCGCGCAGGGCGTGGACATCGACTATGTCGGCGCCTCGGCGGTGGAACTGATCGGCGGCGGCGAATCCGCGGGCAGCTTCCGCGAATACACGATCGAGAACGACAGCTTCAACACCGTCGGGTTCCGTTGATCCTGCGGTGACGAACTGACGACAGGAACGGCCCGGGGACGGAACACCCCCGGGCCGTTCCGCCAACTGAAGACGGGGAAACACCCGTCCGCACAGGGAGAAACGCATGATCGTCGTCGACGATGTGCACAAGCACTTCGGCGGGTTCCACGCTGTTGATGGGGCGAGTTTCGAGATCGCCAAGGGCTCGATCACCGGGCTCATCGGTCCGAACGGCGCCGGCAAGACCACAATGTTCAACGTGATCGCCGGACGGCTGAAACCCACCTCGGGGCGCGTGTTCATGGCGGGCGAGGAAATCACCGGCCTGCCCCCGCATGAACTGTTCCACAAGGGCCTGCTGCGCACCTTCCAGATCGCGCATGAGTTTTCCTCCATGACCGTGCGCGAGAACCTGATGATGGTGCCCGGCGCGCAGCACGGCGAAAGCCTGTGGAACGCGCTGTTCCGCCGCCGCCAGATGCAGGAGGACGAAATCGCCCTTCAGAAGAAGGCCGACGAAGTCCTTGATTTCCTGACGATCTCGCATCTGAGGGATGAAAAGGCCGGCAATCTTTCGGGCGGGCAGAAGAAACTGCTGGAACTGGGCCGCACCATGATGGTGGAGGCGCGCATCGTCTTTCTTGACGAGGTGGGCGCCGGCGTGAACCGCACGCTGCTCAACACCATCGGCGACGCCATCGTGCGGCTGAACCGGGAACGCGGCTATACCTTCTGCGTCATCGAGCACGACATGGATTTCATCGCCCGCCTGTGCGACCCGGTCATCGTCATGGCCGAGGGCAAGGTGCTTGCCCAGGGGTCGGCCGACGAGATCCGCCAGAACGAGGCGGTGATCGAGGCCTATCTGGGCACCGGGCTCAAGAACAAGGATCTGGTGGGCGCATGACCAGCGAAGAGGATCTCAAGGCCCTGCGCGACGACCGCGGCAACAAGGATGCCTCGATCACGCGCAAGCAGGGCATGGGCACCGCCGAGCCGGTCCGGGCCGGCGGCCACAGCCACCCCGCCCCCGGCGGTCCCTTCCTCATCGGCGAGAACATGACCGGGGGATACGGCAAGGGCGCCAACATCCTCAACGGCTGCACCATCGCCGTCGAGCGCGGCCAGATCGCCGTCATCGTCGGGCCGAACGGCGCGGGCAAGTCGACGGCGATGAAGGCCACCTTCGGCATGCTGAACCTGCGCGGCGGCGCGGTGCGCCTTGACGGCGAGGACATCACCGAACTCGCGCCCCAGGCGCGCGTGGCCAAGGGCATGGCCTTCGTGCCGCAGACCAACAACGTCTTCACCTCGATGACGGTCGAGGAGAACCTCGAGATGGGCGCCTTCCTGCGGCGCGACGACTTCAGCGGCACGATGGAACAGGTGTTCGACCTGTTCCCGATCCTGCGCACCAAGCGGCGGCAGCCGGCGGGCGAACTCTCGGGCGGGCAGCGCCAGCAGGTGGCGGTGGGCCGCGCCCTCATGACCCAGCCCAAGGTGCTGCTGCTCGACGAACCGACGGCCGGGGTCTCGCCCATCGTGATGGACGAACTCTTTGACCGCATCATCGAGGTGGCCCGCGCCGGGATCACCATCCTCATGGTCGAACAGAACGCGCGCCAGGCGCTCGAGATCGCGGATATCGGCTATGTCCTCGTGCAGGGCGCCAATGCCCATACCGGCACCGGCAGGGAACTCCTGACCGATCCGGTGGTGCGGCGCACCTTCCTGGGGGGCTGAGCCATGCGCCTTGCGATCCTTGCCCTCGGGCTGAGCGGCCTTGCCGGGCCGGCGCTGGCGGATCTGGTCTGCCCGACCGAACTCACCTGCGCGGACGCCGCCTGCCGCGCCGCCGATCCGGCGGACGAAGAGGGCGCGACCTATGTGCGCGATCCGCTGGGGCCGGCGTCCGAACTCTATCTGGGCGACGGCATCTGGGTGCCGGCCGCGCGCGCCGAAGACCGCGGCGCGCTGGTCTGGTCTGCGACCGCGCCCTCGGGCGAGGCGGTGGTCCTGGCCGTCCGGCGCGAGGGCGGGGCCTATCTCCTGACCCGGCGCGAACCGGGGCCGGATGGCCGCGTCTGGAGCGCGACCGGCCGTTGCGCGGACCGGCCATGATGACCCACGACAGCGCGCGCACAGCCGCACCGGAGACCGACTGATGGACATCCTCAACGCCCTCGTGGCCTTCCTCAACTTCGTCTTCATCCCCGCCGCCGCCTATGGCTCGCAACTCGCGCTCGGCGCGCTCGGGGTGACCTTCGTCTATTCGATCCTGCGCTTCTCGAACTTCGCCCATGGCGACACGATGGCCTTCGGCACCATGGTGACGATCCACACCACCTGGGGCCTTCAGGCGGCGGGGATCGGCCTGGGCATCCTGCCGACCGCGCTGATCGCGCTGCCGGTGGGGATCCTGGTCACGGCGCTGTTCCTGCTGGGCACCGACCGGGTGGTCTATCGCTTCTACCGCGAAAAGAAGGCCGCACCGGTGATCATCGTGATCGTCTCGCTGGGCGTGATGTTCGTGATGAACGGGTTGGTGCGCCTGTTCATCGGGGTCGAGGACATCACCTTCATGGACGGGATGCGGCAGATCATCTCTCCGGCCGACTTCAAGGCGATGACCGGCCTTGACGAGGGGCTGGGCCTGAAGATGAGCCAGGTGATCACCATCGTCACCGCCGCCATCGCCGTGGCGCTGCTGTTCTGGTTCCTCAACCGCACCCGCACCGGCAAGTCGATGCGCGCCTATTCCGACAACGAGGATCTGGCGCTCCTGTCCGGGATCAGCCCCGACCGGGTGGTGGCGGTGACCTGGATCATCGTCGCGGCGCTGACCACGACGGCGGGCGTGCTCTACGGCCTCGACAAGAGTTTCAAGGCCTTCACCTATTTCCAGCTCCTGCTGCCGATCTTCGCCGCCGCGATCGTCGGCGGCCTTGGCAGCCCGCTGGGCGCCATCGTCGGCGGCTATGTCATCGCCTTTTCCGAGGTGATCGTCACCTATGCCTGGAAGAAGGTCGCAACCTATCTGCTGCCTGACTCGCTGGCGCCCGACGGGCTGCTGCAACTGGTGACGACCGACTACAAGTTCGCGGTCAGCTTCGCGCTTCTGGTCATCGTCCTGCTCTTCATGCCGACCGGCATCTTCAAGGGGAAATCGGTATGACTCTCCGCAACATCCTGCTGTTCGCCGGGGTCGGCCTGCTGTTCGTGCTCACCGGATTCCTGGCAAGCTGGAACCAGTCGCTGCTGATCCTGAACCTCAGCCTGGTCTCGGCGATCATGGCCATGGGCGTGAACCTGCAATGGGGCTATGCCGGGCTGTTCAACACCGGCATCATGGGATTCGCCGCCATGGGCGGGCTGGCGGTGGTGCTGACCTCGGCCAAGCGGCAGCCCGATGCCTTTGCCGCCGGCGGGATGCAGATCCTGCTGGCGCTGCTGCTGGCGGCGGCGGTGATCGTCGGCACGATCCTCATGCGCCGCCGGATGAAGCCGGGCCGGGCACGCAACATCGCCACGGTCGCGGTGCTGGTGGCGGGTTTCGTCGTCTACCGCATGGTGTTCGATCCGGCGGTGAACGCGGTCGAGGCGGTGAATCCCGCGGCCGAAGGCAGCATCGGCGGGCTTGGCCTCAATTCGCTCTGGGGCTGGGTGCTCGGGGCCTTCCTTGCGGCGGGCACGGCCTGGCTCATCGGCAAGACGGCGCTGGGGCTGCGGTCGGACTATCTGGCGATCGCCACGCTCGGCATCGCCGAAATCATCATCCAGGTCCTCAAGAACGAGGAATGGCTGGCGCGCGGCGTGAAGATGGTGAACGACCTGCCCCGGCCCTGGCCGGTCCCGCGCGAGGTGGATCTTCAGCGCGATCCGGGTTTCCTCGAATTCGTGGCCACCTGGGGGTTCGATCCGGTGACGACCTCGACCGTGCTGGTCAAGATCATGTATGCGGTGCTGCTGCTCATCGTGCTGGCCGTGGTGATCTGGCTGTCGGAACGCGCGCTGAATTCGCCCTGGGGCCGGATGATGCGCGCGATCCGCGACAACGAGGTGGCCGCCGCTGCCATGGGCAAGGACGTGACGCGCCGGCATCTCCAGATCTTCGTGCTGGGCTCGGCCCTGGCCGGGGTCGGGGGGGCGATGCTCGTCTCGATGGACAGCCTGATGAACCCCGGCACCTACAACCCGCTGCGCTATACCTTCCTCATCTGGGTGATGGTGGTGGTGGGCGGATCGGGCAACAACTGGGGCTCGCTGCTCGGGTCGCTGCTGATCGGCTGGCTTTACCTGATCGTGGAGCAGGTCGGGCCGACGATCATGGGCTATGTCATCTCGGGGATGGAGGAAGGCGCGCTGCGCAAGCATCTGATCGACAGCGCCGCGCATCTGCGCCTGCTGTCGCTGGGGGTGATCCTGCTGCTGGTGCTGCGCTTCAGCCCGCGCGGCCTCATCCCCGAGAAATGAGCGCGCCGCGCGCGCGCGCCCCGGGCACTGATGCAAGGGCCCCTGCGGGGGCCCTTTCCCATGGGGCGGCGGGCAGCGGGCGTTGCCCCCGACCCCCGGCGATGCTATAGCTGTTCAGCCCCAACCTGAGGCCGCGCCCGCGCGGACAATTGCGTGAACGACACTCCACAAACCCCCGAAGACAAAGACGAAACCCCGACCGCCCGCGTCGCCTGGCCGGGCCCGGTGGTGGCGATCGAAAAGGAGTTGTCGACCTCCTACCTCGATTACGCGATGTCGGTGATCGTCAGCCGCGCCATTCCCGACCTGCGCGACGGGCTGAAACCGGTGCACCGCCGCATCCTGTTCGCCATGAACGAAGTGGGCAACACCCACGACAAGCCCTATCGCAAGTCCTCGCGCCCCGTCGCCGACACGATGGGCAAATACCACCCGCACGGCGACAGCGCGATCTATGACGCGCTGGTGCGGATGGCGCAGGATTTCTCGATGTCGCTGCCGCTGCTCGACGGGCAGGGCAAGTTCGGCTCGATGGACGGCGACCCCCCCGCCGCCTTCCGCTATACCGAGGTGCGGATGGCGAAGTCGGCCCAGGCGCTGCTGGCCGACATCGACAGCGACACGGTCGATTTCCAGGACAATTACGACGGCAAGGACCGCGAGCCCACGGTGCTGCCGGCGCGGTTCCCGAACATGCTGGTGAACGGCGCGGGCGGCATCGCTGTCGGCATGGCCACCAACATCCCGCCGCACAACCTGGGCGAAGTGATCGACGCCACGCTGGCGCTGATCGACGACCCCGACCTCACCTCCGAAGACCTGATCCGCCATGTCCCCGCCCCCGATTTCCCGACCGGTGGCCTGATCATGGGCCGCTCCGGCGCGCGCAAGGCCTATCTCGAGGGGCGCGGATCGGTGGTGATCCGGGCGCGCACCCATGTCGAGGAACTGCGCAAGGACCGGTTCGCCATCATCGTCGACCAGATCCCCTATCAGGTGAACAAGGCGGTGATGATCGACCGCATCGCCGAGGCCGCCCGCGACCGCCGGATCGAGGGCATCGCCCATGTCCAGGACGAGAGCGACCGCGACGGCGTGCGCGTGGTGATCGAACTGAAGCGCGACGCGACCGCCGATGTGGTGCTGAACCAGCTTTTCCGCTTTACCCCGATGCAGGTGAGTTTCGGCTGCAACATGCTTGCGCTGAACGGCGGCCGCCCCGAGACGCTGACCCTGCATGGATTTCTCAGCAATTTCATAACCTTCCGCGAGGAAGTTGTCACGCGCCGCACCGCGTTCGAGCTGCGCCGCGCGCGCGAACGGGCGCATCTGCTGTGCGGGCTGGCCGTGGCGGTCTCGAACGTGGACGAGGTGGTGGCGACCATCCGCACCTCGGCCGATGCCACCGAGGCGCGCGAGGCGCTGATGACCCGGCGCTGGCCTGCGCACGAGATCGCGGAATACATCCGCCTGATCGACGACCCCACCCACCGCATGAACGACGACGGCACCTACAACCTGTCCGACGCCCAGGCGCGCGCAATTCTCGAATTGCGCCTGCAACGCCTGACCCGGATCGGGGTGAAGGAAGTCACCGACGAATTGCAGGACCTGGCCGAGAAAATCCGCGATTTTCTCGCGATCCTGGCCTCGCGCGAGCGGATCCTCGACATCATCCGCACCGAACTGGGCGAGGTGCGCAGCCTCTTTGCCGTGCCGCGCCGCACCGAGATCACCGAATGGGAGGGCGACCTCGAGGACGAGGATCTGATCGAGCGCGAGGACATGGTGGTGACCGTCACCGCCGGCGGCTATATCAAGCGCACCGCGCTGGCCGAATTCCGCGCCCAGAACCGCGGCGGCAAGGGCCTGTCGTCGATGGCCACCAAGGACGACGATGTGGTGACGACGCTGTTCGTGGCCAATACCCATACGCAGCTTCTGTTCTTCACCACCGACGGCATGGCCTACAACCTGAAATGCTGGCGGCTGCCGCTGGCCGGGCGCACCGCGCGCGGCAAGGCGGTGGTGAACATCCTGCCGATCCCGCAGGGCGTGTCGATCGCCGCGATCATGCCCGTCGACCGCCCCGAGGCGGAATGGGACGACCTTCAGGTGTTCTTTGCCACGTCGGACGGGGATGTGCGGCGCAATGCGCTGTCGGACTTCACCAACATCAACCGGCGCGGCAAGATCGCCATGAACCTGCCCGAAGGGGTCAGCCTGATCGACGTGCGCACCTGTTCGGAATCCGACGACATCCTGCTGGTCACCGCGCGCGGGCGGGCGATCCGGTTCCCGACCACCGAGGTGCGGGTGTTCAAGGGCCGCGATTCCACCGGCGTGCGCGGCATCCGTCTGGCCGGGGGCGATTGCGTGGTCTCCATGGCGGTGATCCGGCATTTCGAGGCCAGTCCCGAAGAGCGCGCGGCCTATCTCAAGATGCGTCGCGCCATGCTGGGCCAGGTCGGGGACGAGGCCGACGAGGGCGACGAAGCGGACGAGGACGCGGTTGCCGTCGAGGCCGGCGCCCTGCCCACCGAGCGTTATGCCGAAATGTCGGAGGCCGAAAACCTGATCCTCACCATCACCGCCCGCGGTCAGGGGAAACTGTCGTCCAGCCACGACTACCCGGTGCGCGGCCGGGGTGGCCAGGGGGTCACCGCCTTCGAGAAGACGCTGCGCGGCGGTGTCCTCGTCTCGGCCTTCCCGGTCGAACGCGGCGACCAGATCATGCTGGCCACTTCGGGCGGGCAGTCGATCCGGGTTCCGGTCGATCAGATCTCGTTCCGGTCGCGCGGGGCCGGCGGGGTGCGCGTGCTCGATGTCGCCCCGGGCGAAGAGGTGGCGACCGTGGCCCTGGTTGCCGAACAGGGCGACGAGGAATAGCGGGAATCCGCCGCCGGGTCACATCCCCTTGTGATCGCCGCCCCTTTGCCTTGCCCCATGGGGCGGAATCTGGCACTCTGGTGCCAATCAGGGGCGGCGCCAGAACCGCCCCGCAACAAGAGGCACGGGCATGGCATACGCACAGCGCGCATTCATCGCGGCCCTTCTGGTCGCACCCACCGTCACCCTTGCGCAGGGGTTCTCGGGGGCTGAACTCTCGGCCGGGATGATGGCCTGGTCCGAGGATACCAACCTTGGCGCCTCGAGCTATGCGGGCGGGGTCGGCTTTGACCTCGTGGCGGGGATCGGCGTCGAGGCCGACATTTCCCGCCACAACTGGCGCGGGGTCGAGGGCAACAGCACCGCCTACACGCTGCACGCCACCTATGGCATCGTGCCGGGCACCACCATCGGCGTCTTTGCCGGACAGGACCGGCGCGAGGCGGGCGACAGCACGCTTTACGGGATCGAGGGGGCGACCACCCTTGGCGGGTTCGACCTGTCGGGCTATCTGGGCCAGGTCGATGGCGCTTCGGGCACGGGGTCGATCCTGGGCCTGGATGCGAGCTTCGCCTTCAGCGATGCCCTCGCCGCCACGGCGCGCGCGGGTGTGGTCGATGACGGCACCTCCATGAGCAGCATCGCCCTTGGCGGCGAATACCGCTTTGGCCAGGGGCCGGTGGTCTTTGCCCAGGTCGGACGTTCGGACGAAAGCGGCACCGCCGCCACCTATGTCACGCTGGGCGGCCGGATCGAACTGGGCGACGGCACCGCCTTCGGGCCGCGCGGCCTGACCGACGTGATTCCGGGGTTCTGATTCACGTTTCGCTAACGGCCGGGGGCTAGACTGGCACCGACAGGAGGTGCCATGCCCGTCTACCATTGCATGATCGAACTGCACAGCGATGCCCGCGCCCTCGCCTTTGCCGCTGCCACCGCCAACTGGTGCGGCCATCTGGAGGGGCGCGGCCTCGTCTCCGGCTGGCGGCTCATGCGCCGCACGCTTGGCCTTGGCAGCGGGGCGCATCCGGATTTCATCCTGGAACTGGATCTGCCCGCGCTCTCCTCGCTTGAAACGGTGTTCACTACCTTGGGCAGCGCGGATGACGACAGCGTGCGCCGCTATGACCAGATGCATCAGATGATCGCCCGGGTGGATGCCGGCCTTTACCGCCCCTTCCCCGATCCCGAACTGCGCGAGAGGATTGCCTTGATCTGACCCCCGGCCCGCACTAGATCGCGGGCCATGACCGAAATGCTCCATATCATCGGCGGCGGCATGGCCGGGTCCGAGGCTGCCTGGGCCGCGGCTTCTGCCGGGATCCCCGTCACCATCCACGAAATGCGGCCGCGCGTCGCCACCTTCGCGCATCGCACCGGCAAGCTGGCCGAAATGGTCTGTTCCAATTCGTTCCGGTCGGACGATCACGAACAGAACGCCGTGGGCCTGCTGCACTGGGAAATGCGCGCGGCCGGCGGGTTGCTGATCGAGATGGCGAACCGCCACCGCCTGCCTGCGGGCGGCGCCCTTGCCGTCGATCGCGAGGGGTTCTCGCAGGCGGTGACCGACCGCCTGCTGGCGCATCCCCTTGTCACCCTGGCCGAGGGCGAGATCACCGCCCTGCCCGATCGCGGTCACTGGATCGTCGCCACCGGCCCGCTGACCGGCAGCGCACTGGCCGACAGCATCGCCGCGCTGACCGGCGCCGGCAGCCTGGCCTTCTTTGACGCGATCGCGCCCATCGTCCACGCCGAGACCATCGACATGGACATCGCCTGGCGCCAGTCGCGCTATGACAAGGGCGAGACCGAGGACGAGCGTACCGCCTATGTCAACTGTCCGATGACGCGCGCCGAATACGAGGATTTCGTCGATGCGCTGCTGGCCGCCGACAAGACCGAGTTCCACGAAGGCGAGACCGCCGGGTATTTCGACGGCTGCCTGCCGATCGAGGTGATGGCCGAACGCGGCCGCGACACCCTGCGCTTTGGTCCGATGAAGCCGGTCGGCCTGACCAATGCCCATGCGCCGGGGGTGAAGCCTTATGCCGTGGTGCAACTGCGCCGCGACAATGCGCTTGGCACGCTCTACAACATCGTGGGCTTTCAGACCAAGATGAAGTATGGCGCGCAAGTTGATGTATTCAGAAAGATTCCTGGATTGCGCGACGCCGCCTTTGCCCGGCTTGGCGGCATCCACCGCAACACGTTCATCAATTCCCCCCGGCTGCTCGACGGGCGGCTGCGGCTGCGGGCGCGGCCGAACATCCGCTTTGCCGGCCAGATTTCCGGGGTCGAGGGTTATGTCGAAAGCGCGGCGATGGGCCTTCTGGCCGGGCGCATGGCCGTGGCCGAAATCCTGGGCCGCGACCTGCCGCCGGTGCCGCCGACCACGGCCACGGGCGCGCTGCTGGCACATGTCACCGGCGGCGCCGATGCGCGCAGTTTCCAGCCGATGAACGTGAACTTCGGCCTGTTTCCTCCGGTCGAGGGGCCGGCCGGACGGCGCGGGCGCAAGGACCGCTACCGCGCCTATACCGACCGCGCCAAGCAGGACTGGATGGCCTGGCTCTCGGCCGCGGCATGATCACGCGCTTTGCGCCCTCGCCGACCGGGCCGCTGCATCTGGGCCATGCCTATGCCGCGATCCTGGCCCACGACATGGCGCGCGCGCATGGCGGACGGTTCCTGCTGCGGTTCGAGGATATCGACCGCCAGCGGTCCCTTGCGCGCTGGGAGGAGGCGGCGCTCGCCGATCTGGCCTGGCTGGGCCTGACCTGGGATGCGCCGCCGTTGCGCCAGTCGGATCGCCTGCCCCACCATCGCGCGGCGCTGGGGCGGCTGTGGGATCTGGGGCTGATCTATCCCTGCACCTGCACCCGGCGCGACATCGACGCGGCCCTGTCCGCCCCGCAGGAAGGGGCCGCGCCCGGCCCCGACGGCCCGCCCTATCCCGGCACCTGCCGCGCCCGCCCGCGCCCCGCCGCCATGCCCGAGGGGGTGCACCTGCGCCTGGACCTGCGCCGGGCGCTGGCGCGGATCGGCCGCCGCGCGCTGGCGTTTCAGGAAACCGGGCCGCGCCATGCCGGACAGATCACGCTGTCGCCCGGGCATTTCATCGACCGGATCGGGGATGTCGTGCTGGCGCGGCGCGACTTTGGCACCTCCTATCACCTGGCGGTGGTTCTGGACGATGCGGCGCAGGCGATCACCCATGTCACCCGCGGCGACGACCTGTTCGAGGCGACCGCGATCCATGTCCTTCTTCAGGCATTGCTTGAACTATGGACGCCAACCTATTGTCATCACAAACTTGTTCGTGACGATGCCGGTCGCCGTCTTGCCAAGAGGGACGATGCCCGCGCGCTGTCGCGCTATCGGGCCGAAGGGGCCACGCCCGCCGATATCCGCCGCCTGACCGGGCTATAGCCCCGGCACCGGCACCTCGGCGTCCTGCGCGATCGCGGTAAAGAAGCACGAGCGCGCCCCGGTATGGCAGGCCGGCCCCTCTTGCCGCACCAGCGCCAGCAGGCAGTCGCGGTCGCAGTCCAGCCGCAGTTCGACCAGATGCTGCACATGGCCCGAAGTCGCGCCCTTGACCCAGAACTCCCGGCGCGAGCGCGACCAGTAGGTGACCCGGCCCGTGGCCAGCGTGCGCGCCACCGCCCCGGCGTTCATCCAGGCCAGCATGAGCACCTCGCCGGTCGCCTGGTCCTGCGCGATGCAGGGGATGAGGCCGTTCGCGTCATAGGTCAGGGTCGCGGGGTCGAATGTCATGGGCTTGTCCTTGCGCGGGGGGCAGGACTATCTAGACCCGGACGGGCGCGGGCGAAAGGCGCAAACCATGGCCGAGGACGCGGATCTGATCCGGCTCTATTCGACGCGGCTGCTGGCGCTGGCGGCGGACATGCCCCTGTGCGGGCGGCTTGCCGCGCCCGATGGCAGCGGGCGCAAGCGGGCGCCGCTCTGCGGTTCGACCGTGACGGTGGATCTGCGGATCGCCGGGGACCGGATCGCCGACTACCGGCAGGAGGTGCGGGCCTGTGCCCTTGGCCAGGCGTCGGCCTCGGTCGTGGGGGGGTGCATCATCGGCCGGTCGCGTGCCGAGGTGGCGCGTGCGCGCGACGAACTGGCGGCAATGCTGGCCGGGGGCGGCCCGCCGCCCGCGCCGCCCTTCGACGGGCTCGAGGTGCTGCTGCCCGCGCGCGAGCACCGCAACCGCCACGCCTCGATCCTGCTGGCGCTGGACGCGACGCTGGCCGCCTTCGACGATTGGGAGACGCGGGCGGCGGGATGAAAAAAAACGCCGCCATCCGGGACGGGATGGCGGCGTCAGGGCTGGCCCCGCGTCGGGGTGGGCGCCGGTCGGGATCGCAGGCCGGGCAGAGGCGGCAATCCGGGGCCACGGGGCCGGGCAAGGGCCGGTGGCCGGGGCGCCCGCGCGGGAACACAGGCAGAACAGACAGGAACGGGCGGGTCAGACCAGGGCGGGCAGATGCAGTGCCCCGAACAGCAGCGCGACCACCGCGATCAGCCCGACGGTATCGGCCAGCGCGTGATCCGCCGACTTCACGATGATCTCCCTGAATTCGCGTGCCATGGTGTGGTCCCTTGCCGCATCCTCTGTTGATGCTTTGTTCTCACGTCATCAACCTTCTGTAAAGAACTTTCTGCGAACAATGCGGAACATTCCGTCAACCCACGTCGATCAGCCGGATCGCCCGGTCCTGTTCCATCAACCACAGAAGGATCCGCGCCGCCCGTCCCCTCTCGCCCGACAGCGTGGGGTCATTCTCCAGCAGCAGCCGCGCATCGGCCTGCGCCATCGCCATCAGCCCCGCCTGCCGTTCCAGATCGGCGATGCGGAACCGGGGCAGGCCGGATTGCGCGGTGCCGATCACGTCGCCCGCGCCGCGCATCGCCAGATCCTCTTCGGCGATGCGGAACCCGTCCTCGGTCTGCCGCAGGATCTCGAGGCGGCGGCGCCCGGATTCCGAGAGCGGCGGCCGGTAGAGCAACAGGCAGGTCGAGCGTTCGCTGCCGCGCCCGACCCGGCCGCGCAACTGGTGCAACTGCGCGAGGCCGAAACCCTCGGCCTGTTCGACCACCATGATCGTGGCGGCGGGAACGTTCACGCCCACCTCGATCACCGTCGTCGCCACCAGCACGCGGGTTTCGCCGGCGACAAAGGCGGCCATGGCGGCATCGCGTTCGGCCGGGGGCATCTGGCCATGGACCAGGCCCACCACCCCCGCGCCCAGCGCCGCGCGCAGATGGGCAAAGCGGTCCTCGGCGGCGGTGCCGGTGCCAAGGTCGGATTCCTCGACCAGCGGGCAGACCCAATAGGCCTGCCGCCCCTCGGCCACGGCGCGGCGCAGATGGTCCACCACTTCGGCGGTCCGCTCGGTCGAGACGAGGGCGGTTGCCACCGGCAGGCGGCCCGGCGGCTTTTCGTCAAGGACCGACACATCCATGTCGCCATATTGCGCCAGCGCCAGCGATCGCGGGATCGGCGTCGCGGTCCTCACCAGCATGTCCGCGCCCTGCCCCTTGGCGGCCAGTTCCATGCGCTGCTCGACCCCGAAACGGTGCTGTTCGTCGGTGATGGCAAGGCGCAGGTCGTGAAACGCCACTTCCTTCTGGAACACGGCATGGGTGCCCACCAGGATGTCGATGTCCCCCGCCGCCAGCGCGGCGAGTTTCGCCGCCCGTTCCGCCCCCTTGTCGCGCCCGGTCAGGATCGCAAGGCGCACGCCCGCATCCTGCGCCAGGGGCAGCAGCGCCGCGTGATGCTGCCGCGCCAGCAGTTCGGTCGGGGCCATCATCACCCCCTGCCCGCCCGCCTCGACCGCGATCAGGAGCGCGAGGAACGCCACCAGCGTCTTGCCCGAACCGACATCGCCCTGAAGCAGCCGGTTCATGCGATCGGGCGCGGCCATGTCGGCGGCGATCGCGGCCACGGCGCGCTCCTGCGCCTGCGTGAGCGGCCAGGGCAGCGCCGCGCGCACCCTTGCCCGCAGCCGCCCGTCGCCCTGCGTGACGCGCCCGCGCCGGGCCCGCACCCGCGCCCGCGCCAGCGAGAGCGTGAGCTGATGCGCCAGCAGTTCGTCATAGGCCAGCCGCGCCCGCGCCGGTGCCGCCGGGCCCAGCGCGCGTTCGTCGCCCGGGCCATGCGCCGCGATCAGCGCCGCGCGCCAGCCCGGCCAGCCCTCGCGCCCCAGCAGCGCCGGATCCGCCCATTCGCCCAGCTCCGGCAACAGCGCCAGCGCCGACTGCGCCGCGCGCGCCAGCAGCCGCTGGGTCAGGCCGGCGGCCAGCGGATAGACCGGCTCGAACGCCGGGATGGTGGCGGCCTCCTCGGGCGGGACCACATGATCGGGATGGACCATCTGCGCCACCCCGTCGAACAGTTCGAGCCGCCCCGACACCACCCGCCGCGCACCCGTGGGCAGGAGCCGGCCAAGCTGGTCGCCGCGCGCATGGAAATAGACCAGCTGGAACGAGGTTTCCGCATCGCTCACCGTGATGCGGGTCGGGCCGGCGCGGCCCCGGGGCGGGTGGTGCGGGCCCACGGTCACCGCGACCGTGACGGTGGCGGGCGGCGCGACCTCGCGCACCGAACGGACCGGGCGGCGGTCGATGCCGCCATGGGGCAGCGTGAACAGCAGGTCGCGCACCCGCGCGATTCCCGCCGCGGCCAGGCTATGCGCCGTCTTGGGCCCGATGCCGGGCAGCGTCCCGGTGCCGGCGAACAGCGGCCAGAGCGGTTCGGGCCGGCCGCGCGGTCCTTCGGTCACGGGGCGGTCAGGGTCAGCCATTCGTCCTCGTCGATGACACGCACCCCGAGGCGCGCGGCCTCGGCCAGTTTAGACCCCGCGCCCGGCCCGGCCACCACCAGATCGGTGCGCGCACTGACCGAGCCCGAGACCCGCGCGCCCAGCGCCTCGGCGCGGGCCTTGGCCTCGGGGCGGGTCATGCGGGTCAGCGTGCCGGTGAACACCACGGTCAGCCCGGCGACCGGACTGCTGCGCGCGGGGGCCTCGGGCGGCAGGATTTCGGTCAGTTCCGCCACCAGCGCATCGACGATGCGCCGCTCTTCGGGCTGGCTCAGCGTGATGACGAGCGACAGCGCGGTGGCGGCGCCGAAACCCTCGATCGCGCGGATTTCGTCGAACGCGGCGCGGGCGGCGGGATCGACCGGCGGATCGGCGGCCCGGACCGCGTCGCGCGCGCGCGCAATCTGGGCGCGGCGGCCCTGCGCCCGCGCTGCGGCGCGTTCGGCGTCCTCGGCCGCGGCGGCGGCAAGTTCGCGTTCGGCCGCCTTGTGCGCGCGGTCCACCGTGGCGATGAGCGCCGCCCATGTGCCGAAATGCCGCGCCAGGTCGCGCGCCGCCACCTCGCCCAGATGGCGGATGCCCAGGGCGAAGATCAGCCGCTCGAGCGGGATGCGCCGGCGTGCCTCGATCGCGTCAAACAGTTTCTGCGCGCTGGTTGCGCCATAGCCGTCACGGTTGGCAAGCCGGGCGACATTGGCCGAATCGCGCGCGCGCAGGCGAAAGATGTCGGCCGGGGTGCGGATCGGCAGGAGGGTGTCGGTGTAGAACATCTCGATCTGGCGGGCGCCCAGCCCCTCGATGTCGAAGGCGGCGCGGCTCACGAAATGCTTCAGCCGCTCGATCGCCTGCGCCGGGCAGGCCAGGCCGCCGGTGCAGCGGTGCGTGGCGTCATCGGCCTCGCGGATCGCCTCCGAGCCGCATTCGGGACAATGGTCGGGAAAGCGGAAGGGCGGCGCATCGGCCGGGCGGTGGGCCAGGTCCACCTCGTCGATCCGGGGGATCACGTCGCCGGCGCGGTGCACCCGCACCAGATCGCCCACCCTGATGTCGCGGCCGTCGCGGATCGCCTCGCCGGTCGCGGCGGAACGGCCGGCGATGTAATCGGCATTGTGCAGCGTCGCGTTCGAGACGACGACCCCGCCCACCGTCACCGGCGAGAGCCGCGCCACCGGCGAAAGCGCCCCGGTGCGGCCGACCTGGATGTCGATGGCCAGCAGCCGCGTCCAGGCGGTTTCGGCCGGAAACTTGTGCGCGATCGCCCAGCGCGGCGAGGCGGCGCGCAGCCCCAGCCGTTCCTGAAGCGCAAGGTCGTCGACCTTGTAGACCACGCCGTCGATGTCATAGCCCAGGTCCGCGCGCCCCTCGCCGATGCGGCGGTGCACGGCCAGCAGGTCTGCGGTGGTCTCGCAGCGGTGCAGCAGCGGGTTCACGATGAAGCCCATCCCCGCCAGCCGCGCCATCGCCCCCGATTGCGTGGGGGCCAGCGGCGCGGAGAGCGCGCCCCAGCCCCAGGCGAAAAAGCGCAGCGGCCGGCGCGCGGTCACGGCGGGGTCAAGCTGGCGCAGGCTGCCCGCGGCGGCGTTGCGCGGATTGGCAAAGACGCGCCCGCCCTCCTCGGCCGCGGCGCGCGCGTTCAGCGCGGCGAAATCCTCGTGGCTCATGTAGACCTCGCCGCGCACCTCGATCAGGTCGGGGGCGCCGGCGATGCGGTCGGGAATGTCGGCGATGGTGCGGGCGTTTGCGGTGACATTCTCGCCGGTCTCGCCGTCGCCGCGGGTCGCGGCATGGATCAGGTGGCCGCCTTCGTAGCGCAGCGAGAGCGAGAGGCCGTCGATCTTGGGTTCGGCCAGAAAGGCCAGCGCCGCCCCGGCGTCCAGTCCGAGATGGCGGCGGACGCGGGCCACGAATTCGGCCACATCCGCGTCCGAGAACGCATTCGCCAGCGAGAGCATCGGCTGCGCATGCCGGATCTGCCCGAATCCGGGCGCAAGCGCGGCCCCGACCCGCTGCGTCGGGCTGTCGGGGCGCCGGAGCGCGGGAAAGCGCGCCTCGATCGCGTTCAGGCGGCGGCGCAGCGCGTCATAGTCGGCGTCGCTGATCTCGGGGGCGTCGAGGGTGTGATAGGCACGGTCGGCCCGCTCGATGCGCGCGACCAGCCGCCGGTGTTCGACCGCGGCCGCTGCGGGGGTGAGACCCTCGACCGCGATCTGCGCAGTATCCTCCGCCGCCCCGGGACCGACGCCTGCCCCGGGATCGGCCCCGCCGCCGGCAACCGGTCCGCCGCCCGCCTGCGGCGCGCTGTTGCCGGGCCGCGGCAAACCGCCGTCGCGGCCGCTGTCGCTGCCGATGTCGCGGCCGCTGTCGCTGCCGTCCTGTCCTGCGGTCATGGCGCCGTTCCTGTCCCCGGGGAGCAGCGAATCCCGGATCGGCCCGGCCCCTTTCCCCGCCGGCAAGTGTTAGGCGCCCCCCCGCGCGGCGTCCAGCCTCAGACCCCGACCGCCAGCCGCTCGAGCGTGCGCGCATCCGGTTCGGGATCGCGCAGCACATAGCCCCGGCCCCAGACCGTCTCGATAGGGCTGTCGCCGCCATTGGCCTGGGCGAGTTTCTTGCGCAACTTGCAGATGAACACGTCGATGATTTTCAGTTCGGGTTCGTCCATGCCGCCGTAGAGATGGTTCAGGAACATCTCCTTGGTGAGCGTGGTGCCCTTGCGCAGGCTGAGCAGTTCGAGCATCTGGTATTCCTTGCCGGTCAGATGCACCGGCGTGCCGCCCACATCGACCGTCTTGGCGTCGAGGTTGACGCCGATGCGGCCGGTGCGGATGACCGACTGCGAATGCCCCTTCGAGCGGCGGATGATGGCATGGATGCGCGCCACCAGTTCCTCGCGGTGAAAGGGTTTGGTCAGATAGTCGTCGGCGCCGAAGCCGAAGCCCTTGAGCTTGTTTTCGGTATCGCTCTCGCCCGAGAGGATGAGGATCGGCGTCTCGATCCGGGCCAGGCGCAACTGGCGCAGCACCTCGTGCCCGTTCATGTCCGGCAGGTTCAGGTCGAGCAGGATCAGGTCGTAGTCATAAAGCTTGGCCAGGTCGATTCCTTCCTCGCCAAGGTCGGTCGCATAGACGTTCAGGTTGGCGTGCGTCAGCATCAGTTCGATGCTGCGCGAGGTCGTCGGATCGTCCTCCACGAGCAGGATGCGCATCCCCGGTTCTCCAGTTTCATGTCCTGCCCTCACCCTAGGCGTGCAATAGTTAATCCCACGTTACCCGTCACAGGCATATCTGCACACGCTAAGGTTGTCTATAGCGTTGCACATGCGTGGCCTTCAGCGCGTCCTCGCCGTGCAGGGCCACGGCCGATTCCCATTCGAGGAACTCGTCCTCGGACAGGTCGTAGGTCGTGATCGCCCAGTCGCGTGTGACCAGGCCGGCCGCGACCGCATGCACCACGGCCGCCTTGCGCGAGGCGACCCAGCGGCGCGTGTCGGGCGCGGGCAGGTCGGCGCGGGTCATCACCCGGCCGTCGGACAAGGTGACGGCCCTCGGACCGTCGATCTTGCGCAGGAACATCTCTCACCCCTCCGTGCGATATGTGCGGATGCAGGCTCACCGGCGGCACTTAAGGAGCGGTGAAACCGGGGGGTTGAGAGTAGTGCGGATTTTCCTATATTCCGCGCTGTCCCTGCCCTCCCGGAAAGCCCTCCATGCCCCTCGATCCGGTGCTCAATTCCCTTGGCCTGCCCAAGGCCCCTGCCGACACGCGCGTGGTCGTGGCGATGTCGGGGGGGGTCGATTCCTCGGTCGTCGCGGCGATGCTGAAGGAGGAGGGTTACGATGTCGTGGGGGTGACGCTCCAGCTTTACGATCACGGGGCGGCGCTGGCGAAGAAGCGCGCCTGCTGTGCCGGGCGCGATATCCATGACGCGCGCAACGTCGCGGATGCGTTGAATTTTCCGCATTATGTCCTCGATTACGAGAGCCTGTTCCGCGAGGCGGTGATCGAGGAATTCGCCGACAGCTATCTGGCCGGGGCGACGCCGGTGCCCTGCATCCGCTGCAACGAGCGGGTGAAGTTCCGCGATCTGATGCAGGTCGCGCGCGACCTTGACGCCGATTGCATGGCGACCGGGCATTACATCCGCCGCGAGATGGGCGCGATGGGGGCCGAACTGCACAGCGCCGCCGATCCGGCGCGCGACCAGAGCTATTTCCTGTTCCCGACCACGCGCGAACAGCTCGAATTCCTGCGGTTTCCGCTGGGCCATCTGACAAGCAAGGCCGAGACGCGGGCGCTGGCGCAGCGCCATGGCCTGGCGGTGGCCGACAAGCCCGATTCGCAGGACATCTGCTTTGTCCCCGACGGCGATTATGCCGCCGTGATCCGCAAGCTGCGCCCTGGTGCTGCCGAACCGGGCGAGATCGTCGATCTGGCGGGCAATGTCCTGGGCCGGCACGAGGGCGTCCTCGATTACACCATCGGCCAGCGGCGCGGGCTTGGCATCGGGGGGGCGGCCGAGCCCTGGTATGTGGTGCGCCTCGATGTCGAGGGGCGGCGCGTTGTCGTGGGACCGAAGGCGGCGCTGGCGTCGCGCCTCGTGCCGGTGCGCGAGGTGAACTGGCTGGGCGACGGCGCCTTTGCGGGCGAACACGAGGTGCGGGTGCGGGTGCGGTCGACCCGGGCGCCGGTGCCGGCGGTGCTGCGGGCGCTGCCGGGGGGCGAGGCCGAGGTGGAGCTGCTCGCGCCCGAACAGGGGGTGGCGCCGGGGCAGGCCTGTGTCTTTTATGCGCCCGAGGGCACGCGGGTGCTGGGCGGCGGCTGGATCTGGAAGGGCCGCTGACGCGGCCGGGATCGCGCGAAGAGGGCCGCTGACGCGGCCGGGGACCGGGGGG
>JADYZU010000011.1 GCA_020852925.1 Rubellimicrobium sp.
GGGTGAGGAGCGCAGCGACGAGGGGGGCAGAAGGCCCCCCTGCGCGATCAGGGGCGGCGCTGCGCCTTTTCGGCCAGGCCCGACCGGGCCTCGCGCCGGGCCAGTTCGGCCTCGATCTCGGCCAGGGTCACGTCGCGCGCCGCGCACATGACCAGCAGGTGGAACAGCGCATCGGCCGCTTCGGCCACCAGGCGGTCGCGGTCGCCCCGGACCGCCTCGATGATCGCCTCGACGGCCTCTTCGCCGAATTTCTCGGCGCATTTCTCGGGGCCGCGCGCCAGCAGGCGGGCGGTCCATGAGGTTTCCGGATCGGCGCCGCGGCGGGCGGCGATCGTGGCGGCGAGGCGTTCGAGGCTCATGGCAGGCGCACCGGGATGCCGGCCGCGGCCATATGGGCCTTCACCTCGGGGATCGAGAAGGTGCCGAAATGGAAGACCGAGGCCGCGAGCACGCCCGAGGCGTGGCCCTCGCGCACCCCGTCGACGAAATGCCCGAGCGCGCCGACCCCGCCCGAGGCGATCACCGGCACCGCGACCGCATCCGCCACCGCCCGGGTGAGCGCGATGTCGAAGCCCGCGCGCGTGCCGTCGCGGTCCATCGAGGTGAGCAGGATCTCGCCCGCGCCGCGCCCGGCCATGCGGATCGCGAAATCGACCGCGTCGATGCCGGTCGGCCGGCGCCCGCCGTGGGTGAAGATCTCCCAGCGCCCCGGCGCCACGGCGCGCGCGTCGATCGCCACCACGATGCACTGGCTGCCGAACCGGTCGGCCGCGCGCGCGACCACGTCGGGATCGGCGACCGCCGCCGAGTTGAACGAGACCTTGTCGGCCCCGGCCAGGAGCAGCGCGCGCACGTCCCCGGCGGTGCGCACCCCGCCGCCGACGGTGAGCGGCATGAAGCAGGCCTCGGCCGTGCGCGACACCAGGTCGAACATGGTGGCGCGGTTCTCGTGCGTGGCGTTGATGTCGAGGAAGGTCAGTTCGTCCGCGCCGGCGGCGTCATAGGCGCGCGCCGCCTCGACCGGGTCGCCGGCATCGACGAGATCGACGAAATTCACGCCCTTGACGATGCGGCCATCGGCCACGTCGAGGCAGGGGATGATGCGGGTCTTGAGCATGGTGCCCCCGGATTGCGGTGTGCGCCCTCTATGCGCCGGGGCGGGACCGGGCGCAATCGCCCCCCGCGCGGCCCTTCAGCCGGCCATCGCCGCCAGCGCCTGCCCGAGATCGAGCGCCCCGTCATAGAGCGCCCGCCCCGAGATCGCCCCGGCGATCACGCCGGTGGCCTTCAGCGCGCGCAGGTCGGCAAGCGAGGACACCCCTCCCGAGGCGATCACCGGCACGCTGACGGCGCGGGCCAGATCGGCGGTGGCGGCGACATTCGGCCCCTGCATGGCCCCGTCGCGCAGGATGTCGGTATAGATGAGCGCGGCCACGCCCGCATCCTGAAGGTCGCGGGCAAGGTCGGTGGCCATGACGCCGGCCTCCTCGGCCCAGCCGCGCGTGGCCACGCGGCCGGCGCGGGCGTCGATCCCCACGGCGATGCGGCCGGGATGGGCGCGCGCGGCCTCGCGCACGAGGTCGGGGTTCTCGACCGCGACCGTGCCGAGGATCACCCGCGACACCCCGCGCGAGAGCCAGAAGCCGATCGTTTCCATGTCGCGGATGCCGCCGCCCAGCTGGGTCCGGATGCCGGGGCAGGCGGCCAGGATCGCCTCGACCGCGGCCCCGTTCACCGGATGGCCGGCGAAGGCGCCGTCGAGATCGACCAGATGCAGCCAGCCGGCCCCCGCCGCGACGAAGGCGCGCGCCGGGATGGCGGGATCGTCGCTGAAGACCGTGGCGCGGTCCATGTCGCCATGGACCAGGCGCACCGCCTGCCCGGCCTTGAGGTCGATGGCGGGAAAGAGGATCATCGCGTGCTCCTGCCTGAAGGGCCGGATCGGCCCGCGCGCGCCGGGGGATAGCGCCAATCGCCCGCGGCTGCAAACCCGGCCCGCGCACCCCCCGCCATCGCCGGGGCGCCCCCTTGCCGATGCGGCGCGGGGCGCGCGGTCCCCCTGCGGGGCGCGACGTGGCGGCACGGGGCCTGTGCGGGGCCCTGCGGGGGCTTGCCCGGCGGGGGGCTCTGGCGCAGCCTGTGCCCATCCCCTGGGGAGGAGAGAACCCATGCGCAGAAGATTGACCGTCCTTGTCGCGGCCCTGGTCGCCGCGGGCACCGTCGCCGCCGCCGATCCGGTCGAGGGCCTCTGGCAGACCGAACCCGACGACGGCAATTTCGCCCTCGTGCAGATCGCGCCGTGCGGCGGGGCCGTCTGCGGCACGATCGCCCGGACCTTCAACGCCGAGGGCGAATACCAGTCCGAGAACCTGGGCCGCCAGATCGTCATCGACATGGTGCCGCAGGGCGACGGCACCTACGAGGGGCAGGTCTGGCGCCCGTCGAACGACAAGATCTATTACGGCACGATGACGCTGAACGGCGACAGCCTGCGCCTGCGCGGCTGCGTGCTGGGCGGGCTCATCTGTTCGGCCCAGGACTGGACCCGGGTGCAGTGACGCCCCTGCGCGCATGGCCGGGCAGCGATTCGCCCGTCCATGCCCAGAGGATCAGCGTGGCAAGCACCATCGCCGCGCCGGTGAACCAGAAGGCGGCATCGGCGGCGCCGGCCGCCTGTGCCGCCATGCCAAAGCCCAGCGCGCCCACCGCATAGCCCAGGTCGCGCCAGAAGCGGTAGATGCCGATCGCGGTCCCGCGCCAGTCCGGCGCGGCGAGGTCGGCCACCGCCGCGGGCAGGTTCGGATAGAGCAGCGCCATGCCCAGCCCGGTGACGGCGGCGGCCGCGCTCCAGCCGGCGATGCCGGACAGCAGCGGAAACAGCAGCACCCCCGCCGCGCAGAGCGCCATTCCCCCCACATTCGGGATCACCCGGCCGATCCGGTCCGACAGCCGCCCGGTGACGATCTGCGCCAGCCCCCAGCTCAGGCCATAGACCGCCGTGACCGCGCCCGCCTGTCCGAGGCCGAGGCCCTGCGCGATCAGCCAGCCCGGCAGGATCACCCAGACCAGCGCATCGACGAATTTCTCGACCATCCCCGCCAGCGAGAGCGCCGCAAGGCGCCGGTCGGACCAGCTCATGCGCGCAAGGGCCTGGCGGAACGTGCCGCTGGCGCCGGGCGTCACCGGACCGGGCGGCCGGGTCTCGGGCACTGTGGCAAGGGCCAGCGCCAGCGCCGCCAGCACCACCGCCAGCCCGGTGACAAGGACAGTGGCGCGCGCGCCCAGCGATTCGGCCAGCACCGCGGTGCCCAGCCCGGCCAGCGCCACCCCGGCATAGCCCGCGAATTCGTTGAGCCCGAGGATGCGGCCCCGGTCCCCGGCCGGGGCCAGGTCCAGCTTGGCCGTCTGCGTCATCGACCAGGCAAGGCCCTGGTTGATCCCCAGCAGCACGGTCGCCGCCACCACCCAGCCCCAGGAGGGCGCCGCCCAGACCATGACCGGCACCGGCAGCGCGGCGATCCAGCCCGCGATCAGGACCGGGCGGCGGCCCACCCTTTCGGACCAGGCGCCGGCGATCAGGTTCAGCGCCGCCTTCACCACGCCGAAGGCCACCACGAACCCGCCCAGCGCCACGAAGGATCCGCGCGCCACGCCGAATTCCGCTTCGGCCAGCGCCGGCACCGCCGTGCGCACCAGCCCGAGCGTGAGGCCGACGAACAGCACCTGCACCACCAGCGGCGCGATCCGGGCCGGCGTCACGCCCCCCGCCGCGCCCGCGCTCATGGCGCCCAGCGCAGGAAATTGCCGATGAGGCGCAGCCCGGTCGCCTGGGATTTTTCCGGGTGGAACTGCGTGCCGAGGATCGTGTCGCGCCCGATCACCGCCGTGACCGGGCCGCCGTGATCGGCCGTGGCCAGCAGATGCGCGGGGTCCGCGGGCAGCATGTGCCAGGAATGGACGAAATAGGCGTGATCGCCGGTGGCGATGCCGTCGAGCACCGGATGCGGGCGCGCGATCCGCAGATCGTTCCAGCCCATGTGCGGCACCTTCAGCGCCGGATCGGCGGGGCGCAGCGCCACCACCTCGCCGGGGATCCAGCCCAGGCCCGGCGTCACCCCGTGTTCATGCCCGGTGGTCGCCAGAAGCTGCATGCCGATGCAGATGCCGAGGAACGGCCGCCCGCGCGCGATCACCGCCTCGTTCAGCGCCGCCTCCATGCCGGGAATGGCATCGAGCGCGCGGCGGCAGGCGGCAAAGGCGCCGTCGCCCGGCAGCACGATCCGGTCGGCGCGCGCCACCGTTTCGGGGTCCGGCGTCAGCACCACGCGCGCGCCGGGCAGGTCGGCGGCCATGCGCTCGAACGCCTTGAGCGCGGAATGCAGGTTGCCGCTGTCGCAGTCGATGATGGCGGTCAGGCTCACAGCAGGCCCTTGGTCGAGGGGATGGCATCGGCGCGGCGCGGGTCGGGCTCCACCGCCAGGCGCAGCGCGCGCGCCACCGCCTTGAACGCGGCCTCGGCGATGTGGTGGCTGTTCACGCCATGGACCAGATCGAGATGCAGCGTGATCCCGCCATGGGTGGACAGCGCCTGAAAGAATTCCCGCACCAGTTCGGTGTCGAAACCGCCGATCCTGGCCGCGGGCAGCGCGAGGTTCCAGACCAGAAAGGGCCGCCCCGACAGATCGAGCGCGCAACGCACCTGCGCGTCGTCCATCGCCAGCGCGCATTCGCCATAGCGGCGGATTCCGCGCTTGTCGCCCAGCGCCTGCGCCAGCGCCTGTCCCAGCGCGATCCCGGTATCCTCGACCGTGTGATGGTCGTCGATATGCAGATCGCCGGTGGCGCGGATCTCCATGTCGATGAGCGAGTGGCGCGCAAGCTGATCGAGCATGTGGTCGAAGAACCCCACGCCGGTGGCGATCTGCCCGCGCCCGGTCCCGTCGAGGGCGACCGTCACCGCGATCGCGGTTTCCTGCGTGCTGCGCGTGATCGTGGCCTGCCGCATCGGACCCTCCGTTTCCGCCCGTCCGCGCCTTAGCGCAACCGGGGGCGCAATCCAAGGGTGCCCCCTTGCCGGGGTGCGGCGAATCGGGGACTGACGCGGGACTGCGCTGCATCAGGCGAATCATGACCGACTCCCCCCCCGATCCGACCGTGCCCCCCGATCCGACCGTGCCCTTCGATCTGACGGTGCCCCCCGATCTGACTGTGGTCGTGCCCACCTTCAACGAACGCGCCAATGTGCGGCCGCTGGTCGCGGCCCTCGGGCGCGCGCTGCACGGGCTGCGCTGGGAGGTGGTCTTTGTCGATGACGACAGCCCCGACGGCACCGCGGACGAGGTGCGCGCGCTGGCGCAGGGCGACGGGCGGGTGCGCCTCATCCACCGGATCGGGCGGCGCGGCCTGGCCGGGGCCTGCATCGAGGGGATCCTGTCGTCGTCCGCGCCGCTGGTGGCGGTGATGGACGGCGACCTTCAGCATGACGAGGGCGCCTTGCCCGGGATGGCGGCCCGCCTTGGCGCCGATCCGACGCTGGATCTGGTGGTGGGCAGCCGCGCCGTCGCCGGCGGATCGACCGGCGCGGGGCTGTCCGCCTTGCGCGCCCGTGGCAGCGCGATCGCCACCCGCTTGGCGCGCGCCGCACTGGGCATCACCGTCTCGGACCCGATGAGCGGGTTCTTCATGGTCCGGCGCGACAGTTTCGTGACCATCGCCCCCGCGCTTCAGACCCGGGGGTTCAAGATCCTGGCCGACATGCTCTCCTGCGCGCGCGGGCGCTGGCGCGTGGACGAGGTGGGCTACGTCTTTCGCCCGCGCCACAGGGGCGAGAGCAAGGCCGACAGCGCCATCGCGCTGGAGTTCCTCGGGCTGCTGGCCGCGCGCGCGACCGGCGGGGTGGTCACGATCCGCTTCATCCTGTTCGCGCTGGTGGGCCTGTCGGGCGTGTTCGTGCAACTGGCGGCGGTCTGGCTGATGCTGGCGCTGACGCCCGCGCCCTTCGGCCTGGCGCAGGTCGTGGGGGTGGTGGTGGCGATGACCACGAACTTCGCGCTGAACAACGCGCTGACCTACCGCGACCGCAGCCTGCGCGGCATGGCCTTCCTGCGCGGGCTTCTGTCGTTCTACGCGGTCTGCGCGGTGGGGGCGGTGGCCAATGTCGGGGTCGCGGGCGCGCTCTTTCGCGCGGTCCCGGTCTGGTGGCTGGCCAGTGCGGCCGGCGCGGTGGTGGGGGCCTTGTGGAACTTCGTGGCCTCGTCCCTGGTCACCTGGAGGACGCGATGACCGGCGCGGGCGAGTCCCGGCAGGAGGCGCCCTTGCGCGCGCCGCGCGCGCTGTGGATCCTCATTGCGGTCTCGCTTGCGGTGCGGGTGGCGCTGGCCTGGCTGGTGCCGCTCGGCGTGGACGAGAATTACGCGGTCGCGGTGGCGCGCGGCTATTCCTGGAGTTTCTTCGATCATCCGCCGCTCGGTTTCTGGTTGCCGGTGGCGATGGCCGACCTGACCGGGATCGAGCACCGGATGATCTACCGGCTGCCCGCGCTGGTGTTCTTCGCGCTCTCGAGCTGGGCCTTCTGGCGCATCGGCGCGCGCCTGGGCGGGCCGGTCGCCGGGATCTGGAGCGCGGCGCTCCTCAACCTCTCGCCCATCGCGGTGGTGGGGGCGGGGATGATGGTGGTGCCGGACGTGCCCCTGCTGCTTGCGCTCTCGGGGCTGATCCTGTGCCTGCTGGCGATCCTCCGGCAGGCGCGCCCCGAGGAGGCGCCGCTCGGGCTCTGGGCCGGGGCCGGGGGGTTCCTCGCGCTGGCCATGGCGTCGAAATATCATGCGGTGCTGATCGCGCTGGGGTTCCTGCTGTGGGCGCTGGCGGTGCCCTCGCGCCGGGTGATCCTGGCGCGGCGGGGGTTCTGGATCGCGGCGGGGATCGGGATGACCGGCTTCGTGCCGGTGCTTCTGTGGAACATCGCGCACGACTGGGCCAGCCTGGCCTTTCACGGCGGGCGCACGGCGGGCGGGATCCATCCGCTGAACTTCCTGCGCATGGTGCTGGGGCAGGCGCTCTATCTGCTGCCGCCCACGCTGGTGCTGGCCGCGATCGGCCTGTGGCGGGCGCTGCGCGACGATCCGGCCGGGCCGCGCGGGATGCTGGCGGCGATGGCGCTGCCGCCGATCCTGGTCTTTTCCGCCGTCTACCTCAGCGGCAGCCAGAGTTTCCCGCACTGGACCATGCCGGGCTGGATGCTGGCGCTGCCGCTGGCGGCGGTCTGGATCGCCGCGACCGCGCGGCGCCGGCGTCTGGCCGCGCTCTGGACCGGGGGGGTGGCGGCGGTGATGGCGCTGATCCTCGGCACGCTGGCGGTGCAGTTGCGCACCGGCTTCCTCAGCCGCGGCGCCGATCCGCTGCCGGCCTGGGACCGCACCCTCGACGCCTTCCCGTGGGAGGGGCTGGCCCCCGCCCTTGCCGCGCGCGGGCTGATGACCGGGGCGGACACGATCCTGGTCGCCGCCGACTGGATGGATGCGGGGGCGATGTCCACCGCGCTGGCCGGGCGCCATCCGGTGCGGGTGCTGGCGGGCAACATGCACCATTTCCCGTTCCTGCCGGGCTTTCGCGCGACGGGCGAGGCGCTCCTGCTCTATCCCGCGCGGGTGGACGATTCGGGGGCGGGCGCGCGCGCCCTCGCCCTGGCGCAGGAGGTGGACCCGGGGGCGATCCCCCTCGATCCCGTGGTGCTGGCCCGTGGCGGGCGCGACTATGCGCAGGTGATCGTGGTGCGGCTCGTGCTCGACTGAGGGCCGGAGCCGATTCAGCGAATCTTAAGCGCCGGGGTCTATCCGTGGTTCAGGGAACGAACGGAGAATCCGATGCAGGTCATGGTCCTTGACGAAGAACCCCTTCATGCCGCGCACCTCGCGCGCGCGCTCATGGCGCGCGGGCTTCAGGTCATCTGCGTGGACAGTATCGCCGCGGCCGAGGCGCTGGTGCGTCTGGGCCTGTTCGATCTGCTGATCCTTGCCGAACGGGTGCAGGGGCACCTGTCGCACCGGATCGCGCTCATGGCCGATTGCGGCGGCAGGTCGATCCCCTCGGTCATCGTCACCGACCGGCAGGGCGACGATGTGGCCGAACTCTTCGAACTGATCCCCTCGGTCTATGCGGTGATGGGCCGCGACACGCAGCCGGCCATGGTGGCCAAGATCGCGGTGGCCGCGCTGGTGGCCATGCCCGCCGCGCATCGCGTGATCCCGCCTGATGCGCCCACCATCGAGGACGAGGGGTTGCAGGAGGTCACGGTGGTGCCGGTGACGGTGCCCGCGCCCGCGCCCGTGCCCGTGCCCGGGGTCGCGCAAGGGGCGGCGCCGGTCGCCGTGGCGGCGCCCCTGCCTGCGCCTGCACCCGGCCCCGCGCCCGTGCCCATGCCCTGGGCGGCGCCGGCGCCGGTTCCGATGCCCGCGCCTGCAACCGCGCCGCTGTCGGCCTGGTTCCCGGATCGGGTGGGCGTGCTCTCGCCCCGGATCGACGACCGCCCGGCCGCTCGCAGCCGCGCCGAACTGGCCGCGCTTCTGGCCGAACTGCCGCCTCCGCGACGCGCGCTCGCCATCGCCTGAGGGGGGCCTTGCGGGGACGTGGCCGGGATGGTTCGATGGGCCGGCCAGCCCCCGAAAGGAGAACCCGATGAGTCCCTGCGTCTTCGTCCAGATCCGCTGCCGCCCCGGCGCGACCTATGCGGTGGCCGACGCGATCGCGCTCAAGGAGATCCATTCCGAACTCTATTCGACGAGTGGCGATTACGACCTGATGATGAAGCTCTACATCCCCGAAGGCGCCGACATCGGCCATTTCATCAACGAGGCCGTCACCGGCATCGACGGGATCGAGCGGACGCTGACCACGCTGACCTTCAAGGCGTTCTGACCCGCCGGAGCCGACCCCTCGCAAAGACAGGGGAGAGTCCGGCAGCCGCCCCCGAACGGTGCCATCGCCGGGCCGGGAGAGTGTCGCGCCCGGATCGCGCGCCCGGTGAGCCGGGCGACGGTGCCGCCCTGTTCACGCGCCCGGATCGCACGTCCGAGGGCCGGCGAGGCTGCCGCCCCGCAGCATCCGCGGCGGGAAGCGCGCCATCGCCGCCGCCCGCCTCCTCGTGCGTCGCGTGAAGTCCGGGCCGCAACGGCCCGTGCGCAAACGGAAAGGGCCGCCCCTGCGGGCGGCCCTTGCGAACCTGGAACTGGAGCGGGCGATGAGATTCGAACTCACGACCCTAACCTTTGCAAGGTTATGCTCTACCCCTGAGCTACGCCCGCGCCGTTCCGGTGAGCGGTGATCTCTAAAGACCGGGCGCCGGGTGCAAGGGGTAAAATGACGCGCCGGGCCGGTTTCATGCAGGCCGGGCGGCGCTTGAGCAGGATCAAGGCGCAGCCGCGCGCGGCGCCGCATGTTGTGGCCCGCAATCCCGGTTACAGGA
>JADYZU010000012.1 GCA_020852925.1 Rubellimicrobium sp.
AACGTGACCGCCGCCGAGCTGCGCCAGTTCATCGAACAGTATGAGCATCTGGAGTCCGAGAAGAAGGACATCGTCGAGCAGCAGAAGGAAGTCATGGCCGAAGCCAAGGGGCGCGGCTACGACACCAAGGTGATCCGCAAGCTGATCGCGCTGAGGAAGCGCGACAAGGACGACATCGCCGAGGAGGAAGCGGTCCTGGAAATGTACAAGGCCGCGCTTGGCATGAACTGAACCGCCGCAACCGGGCTGCCCCGGTCGCGGCTCAGGCCGTGATGAAGGTCACGCCCGGCAGCCGGGCGATTTCGGCGCAATCGGCGATGTAGCGGTCGGTGACGGCCGCCACGTCCGCGTCGGTCCAGCCCGGCAGGGTGATGTCTAGGTCGAGCACGCCGGGTTTCGCATCCCCCTCCAGCGCCGCGCCGATCCTTGTGCGCCGTTCGGCCGGGCTGCGCGGCGGGCGCGCCAGTAGCGAGCGCGCCAGGCTGCGGTAGCCCTCCTCCGTCAGGAGAGCGGCCAGAAGGTCGTTGTCCCCGTCCAGAAGCGCCGGACCGCGATAGCCGCTGATCGCGCGCAAGACCTCGGGCCAGATCAGGGCCGTATCCTCGTTGCACCAGAGCGTCATGCGGATGCCGGGGTTCGTCCTGATGATCTCGGTCATCGTGGCAAGCCAGCTCAGCTCGCGCGCTTCGGCACCGGTCATGGCCGGACGGGTTTCGTCGCGCTGCGCCAGTGTCTGCACCATCAGCGCCGGGTTGCAGAGCGCGAGGTGAAACTCCATCGGCCGCCCCTGCAGAAGCGCGCGGAAGGCCGCGAGCCTGAGCGGGGCGAGCGGGCAGAGCATGCCGCCGTCAAGGGACTGGCCCGGCTCTCCGATCACGCTTTCGGCGAACATCACCTGCCGCGCCGCCGGTTCGCGGGCCGTCACTTCGTCGACCAGCGCGCCGACGCGGTCGGGCTCCGACGTGTCGCCATTCAGCACCGCAAGCGCCGCGCGCGTCAGGTTGCGGTAGTGCCGGGGCGGCGGCACGACGATGGATTGGCCGCCCAGTATGGCCCGGCTGCGCAGGATCGACCGCAGCAGGCGCCCCCCGTCCGCGCATTCCGAGCCGAGGTAAAAGGCGATCACCATTCCATGCTCCACACGCGGTCTTGCCCCGCGCCGCACTCTATCCCCGGAGTCGTGGCGGGCAACAGCCAGTTTGCGCCCGGTTGGTGCGCAGGCCATGCCGCTGATCGTGCCATGTCCGGCTGACTGGAGCGGGCGATGAGATTCGAACTCACGACCCTAACCTTGGCAAGGTTATGCTCTACCCCTGAGCTACGCCCGCACTCCGTGGCGGTCTGCTAGCCGAACGCGGCAGGCTTGGCAAGATTTGAATCGGGCAGGCGGATTTTGGTGCGGGCTGACGCCTGAAAGCGAAAAGGGCACCGTTTCCGGTGCCCTTTTTCGATTGGAGCGGGCGATGAGATTCGAACTCACGACCCTAACCTTGGCAAGGTTATGCTCTACCCCTGAGCTACGCCCGCACTCCATCGGTGGGGGCGATTTAGTGGCTCTCGCCGCCCTCTGCAAGAGCGAAAATGGTTCCCGGTCACGATTCGTGCGAATTCGCCCGCTGGCCGGGGCCGGGGCTGTCGCCGGGGGCCATGGTTAGCGAAACCTTGTCCCGGCGGGCAAACCGCGCCAAAGCCACCCGGCTGGCCGGGATTAACGATCAGGGCGAAAAAGTGCCCATAAATTGTCGGGATCGCGTCGAAATCCGGGCGGATTTCGGGTGCCTGATGCTCTTGTCGCCGCAAAGCTTAACGGGCAGCACCAGCGCCGGGCCGATGCGGACCGCCGGATCAGGAAAGGACCGCACCATGTTCATGCAAGACGCGCAGGCCTTCAGCGCCGCCGAGAAGATCACCATCGCCGCCGGGGGGGCGGGTGTCGGCCCGGCCGGCCACATGACCGGAATGCTTGCCCTCACACAGGTTGAAACCGCCGCCGGCTGGCGCGCTGCGCGCACGCTTCTGCCCGGCATGCGGGTCCAGACCTTCGATGGCGGGCTTGCCATCATCCGGCGGGTCGAACGCCATGCCCTGTCTGACACCAGTGAGCCGGTGATGCATATCCCCGGCGGGGCTCTGAGCAATTGCGCCGACCTGTGGCTGGCGGGCGGACAGCGCCTTCTTCTGGCCGGTGCCCCGGTGGAAGCCCTGTTCGACTGCGCAGCAATCCAGGTGCGCGCCTGCGCGCTGGCCGGCTTTCGCGGCATTGCCTGTGCAAAGGCGCCGGTAGCAGGAGAAATCGTCAGCCTGGGCTTCGACCAGGACGAAGCCGTCTTCGCCAACACCGGAAGCCTGCTCTACTTCCCTGCGGCACAGCGGGCGCAGGCGCCGTTCTTTCCGCAGCCTTCCGAACAGGCGCTCCGGTTGCTTCTCGCCGCGATGGACGGGGGCGATGCCGCGCATCTGTCTGGCTGGCGTGCGGCCCGAGCCGGCGGGGCGCCTGCCTGACTGCCGGTCAGCCAAGGCCCGCCCTCTGGCTGCGGAAGACGGGTGGCACCTGTGCCGCCTCCTCCCCCAGCGCGTCGCGCAGCAGATGTTCGAGGGTGAGGCCGCTTCCCCCCGCATAGGCGGCGCGCGCCTCGCCCCACGCGGCGGGGGGTGGCGGGGCGGCTGCCCGGCACAGGGCGCGCGCGCGATCCTCCAGCCGGCCGATCTGGCGTTCGACACGGTCAAGGCCGGCGCGAAAGATCGCCGGATCGGTCGCCGGCCCGCCATCTGCAAGCCAGACGAGCGAGCCGCGCAAGTTGCCAAGCGTCAGGATCACGTCCTGCACAAGAAAAGTCTCGAAGGCCAGAGGCCGATCATCCCGCATCCCGTCACCCCGTCAGAACCCCGGTGGCCAGACTGGCCGATGAAACGCTAAGAAGTGGCTAACGGCCACCGGGTTGACACCACCCGCGCGCGCTGTATAAGCCGCCCGTCCCGGTTCCCTGCGAGCCGGGGTTTTCATTGGTGTTGGTGGACCCCGCAAGGGGAAGCCTGTCGTCCCCGCGCAAGCGTGGAAAAGGACAACGCCCTTCGCAACGCATGAAGGAGATCAGCGGTGACCAAACGCACCTCTGCCAAGTACAAGATCGACCGCCGGATGGGCGAAAACATCTGGGGCCGTCCGAAATCCCCGGTCAACAAGCGTGAATATGGCCCCGGCCAGCACGGCCAGCGCCGCAAGAACAAGCTTTCCGACTTCGGCACGCAGCTGCGCGCCAA
>JADYZU010000013.1 GCA_020852925.1 Rubellimicrobium sp.
GAATCATGAATTGCCGCCATCTTCTGCGGGGGGCCGCAGCCCTCGCGCTTCTGGCCGGTGCGGCGCAGGCCGAGGTGACCGTCCTTGGCTGGCCCGGTGGCCCCGAGGAAACCGCGCTGCGCGCCGTGACCGAGATCTACAACGCCCTGCCCACCACCACCGAGGAGAACCGGGTCAACCTGCTGTTCACTTCGCGCGACGGTTTCTATGACAAGCTGGCGGTCGATCTGGCGGCGGGCACCACCACCTTCGACATCCACCAGATCGCCACCTATTCCATCGGCCGCTACGCGCCCTTCATGGACCCGCTGACGCTGCCCGATTCGGCGCAGACGGTGTTCGGGGACACGGTCCTGTCCACCATGCAGTACGACGGCCAGCAATACGGCGTGCCCACCGACCTGTCGCTGCATTTCCTCTACTACCGCAGCGACCTGATCGACGCGCTCATGGCCGACGAGGCGGCGCGCACCCGCTATGGCGACATCTCGGAACAGTATCTGGGCGAACGGCTCGAGCCGAAGAACCCCGACGACTGGACCTGGCGCGATTTCGTGGCGAACGCGCTTTATTTCAGCCAGTCGGTGAACCCCGACAGCCCGACCCGCTACGGCACCGTCATCCAGATGAAGAACCTGCTGTTCAACATGATGGTGTTCCATTCCTGGCCGCGTTCCCATGGCGCCAACTGGATGGACGAGGCGGGCAACGTCACCGTCGACACCCCCGCCTGGCGCGAGGCGCTCGAGATGGCCAAGATGCTCTACGACCTTGGCGCCACCCCGCCCGATTCCACCAGCTACGAATATGCCGAGGCCAACGCCGCCTGGGATTCCGGGCAGGTGGCCGCGATGGTGCAGTGGAACGCCGCCGCGACCGAACTGGTGGGGGCGCAGCCCGATACCGAAATCGTCGCGCCGCCCGCGGGGCCCGAGGGGCGCTTTACCCATATCCACGGGCTTGGCCTTGGCCTCAACTCGGCCTCCGAGCACAAGGAGGGCGCGATCGCCTTCCTGAACTGGCTGTCCTCCGAGGAAGCGGCCATCGGTTACGCCAATGCCGGCGGTGCGCCCGGCCTGTCGTCGGAAACGGCGGCGCAACTGGCCGACACCCGCCCCGATCTGGTGCAGGTGGGCGAATTCGCCTCGACCTACGGCTTTGTCATGCGCGGCGGCACCAGCGCCAATGCGCTGTCGGTCTATGAACGTCAGGCGCAGGAGTTCACCGGCTACTGGGCCGGCACGCAGGATCTTGATACCGCCATTGCCAATGCCCAGGCGGCGATGACCGAACTGCTGCAATAATCGTCATGCGACACGGGCCGGCGGTGCGCCGCCGGCCTGCCCCTGTTCCCGAGGATCGGCCATGACCGTGACCGCCGCCACCGAAAACCGCATCCTCGCGGCCCCGCTTGTCCTCTTCATGCTGGCGCTGCTGGGGTTTCCGGTGGTGCTCAGCCTGATCTACGCCTTTTCCTCGACCACGTTCGAGACGCTGGCGAACCCGAGTTTCAACGGCCTCGACAACTTTGCCCGCGTGCTGGCCGATGGCAATTTCTGGGGCGCGGCGTGGTTCTCGTTCAGGTTCGCGGTCGTCACCGCGCTGGCCGAATGCCTGCTGGGCCTGTTCCTCGCGGTGTTTCTGGCGCCGCTCATCGCGCGGCATGGCTGGATGGTGGCGGTGCTGATCGCGCCGATGATCGTCGCGCCGGCGATGATCGGCCTCATGTACCGGCTGGTGCTGCACGAATTCGCGGGGCCCCTGCCCTATTACCTGTGGGAATGGCTGGGCCTGCGCCTGTCCTTCTTCGGGGTCGCCAGCGTGTTCTGGACCGTGGCCACCATCGAGACGCTGCAATGGACGCCCTTCGCGTTCCTGCTGTTCCTCACCGCCTGGCAATCCATCCCGCGCGAGATCCGCGAGGCGGCGGCGGTGGACGGCACCCGTCCCTGGCGCATGTTCCGGCGCATCGAACTGCCGATGATGATGCCGACGGTGTTCGTCGCGCTGTTCATCCGCTTCATCGACGGCTTTCGCGTGTTCGACAACATCTATGTGCTGGTGGGGGCCGGGCCGGGCGGGGTCACGCGGTCGATGTCGATCTACATCTACGAGGGGTTCTTCCGCTCGAACCAGATCGGGATCGCGCTGGCGGCCTCGGTGCTGCTGTTCGGGGCGGCCTTCGCCACGCTGAGCCTGCTCACCCGGTTGCGCGGAGGCATGAGATGACGCTGATCCGCTGGATCGTCTTTGCGGTTGCCGCCTTCGTGCTGAACTTTCCGGTGCTGGCCACGCTCATCACCGCGTTCAAGAGCGCGGGCGAGATCAACCGCAACCCCTCGCTCTGGATCGAGACGCCGACCCTCGACAATTTCCGCGCCGCCCTCACCGTCACCGACCGGCTGAACCTGTGGCACTATCTGGGCAACAGCGCGGTCGCCGCGCTGATCGGGTCGCTGCTGCCGATCGCGCTGGCCTTTCCGGTGGCCTGGGCGATGGCGCGGCGCGGCTACGGGGCGCGGGTGCTCATGCCGCTGGTGGTGAACCTGCGGGCGCTGCCGCTCATCATCTTCGCGATCCCGCTCTACATGATGTATGGCGCGGTCGGGCTTCTGGATACGAAGCTGGGCCTCGGTCTCATCCTTGCGGTGGTGAACCTGCCGCTCACGCTCATGCTGCTGGTGAACGCGGTGAACGAGATCCCGCGCGAACTCGAGGAGGCGGCGCGCATGGACGGGGCGCGACTGCCGCGCCTGCTGTGGCGCATCGTGCTGCCGCTGACGCGGCCCGCGCTCATGACCACGTTCATCTTCGGCTTCATCACCGCCTGGAACGAATTCCTGTTCGGCCTCATGCTCACCACGCGCGCCGCGGTGCCAGTGACGGTGGGGGCGTCCTTCTTCTTTTCGTCGGCGGGCGGCGGGATTCAATGGGGCATGGCGGCGGCGGTGATGACGCTGGCGGCGCTGCCGCCGCTGGTGATCGGGCTGGTCATGTATCGGCGGCTGTCGGGGTCGATGGTCGCGGGCGCAGTGAAGGGATAGGGTCATGGGCGAGATCGTCATCGAGAGACTGACCAAGCATTTCGGCCAGACCAGGGTGATCCCCGGCATCTCGCTCTCCATCGCGCAGGGAGAGTTCTGCGTCTTTGTCGGCCCCTCGGGCTGTGGCAAGTCCACGCTTCTGCGCCTCATCGCCGGGCTCGAGACCGCGACCTCGGGCACGATCCGCATCGACGGGCGCGACGTGACCGCGCTCGAACCCTATGACCGCAGCCTGTCGATGGTGTTCCAGTCCTACGCCCTTTATCCGCACATGACCGTGCGCGAGAACATCGCCTTTGCGCTGCGCACCGCGAAACGCCCCGAGGCCGAGATCCGCGAGAAGGTGGCCGAAGCCGCGCGCATGCTTCAGCTTGACCCCTATCTCGACCGCAGGCCGGCGGCCCTGTCGGGCGGGCAGCGCCAGCGCGTCGCCATCGGCCGCGCCGTGGTGCGCCATCCGGCCGCCTTCCTGTTCGACGAACCGCTCTCGAACCTCGATGCGGCGCTGCGGTCGGACATGCGCCTAGAAATCGCGCGGCTGCACCGCGATCTGGGCGCGACCATGGTCTATGTCACCCATGACCAGATCGAGGCCATGACCCTGGCCGACCGTATCGTGGTGCTGAACGGCGGACGGATCATGCAGGCCGGCAGTCCGCGCGAATTGTATGACCGGCCGGCCAACACCTTTGTCGCGCAGTTCATCGGCAGCCCGCGCATGAACCTGATCCCGCAGGCGGCGCTTGGCCTGGGGCCGGCAGGCGCGGCCCAGGTCGGCCTGCGCCCCGAGGATCTGCGGATCGCGCCCGCAGGGCCGCTGACGGGGCGGGTGGACGCCCTCGAATACCACGGCGCGGATCTGTCGGTCTTTGTCGATTGCGGGGCCGGCGGGCGGGTGAACCTGCGCGCGCCCGGGATGCTCGACCTCGCGCCGGGCGCGACGGTCGCGCTCGCATTCGACCAGGACCGCGCGCATTTCTTCGACGCCGACGGCAACCGCCTCTGAACGCCCCCCCCGCCCCCGCCTCCGGCAGGCCGGGGCGGGGGATTTCGGGGTGGCGGCGCAACTCGCGCTTGCAAGATATCCTACAAGTGGATAACTGGTCATGTCGGCCTCGATCCCGAGTCGCCGACGGGGGGACACCGCGATGAAGACGATCCGGCCACTGACGCGCCCGCCCACGCTGCACGAGACCGTGCAGGAATCGCTGCGCGGCTTCATCGCCGAGAACGACCTCAAGCCGGGCGAGGCCCTGCCCCCCGAAACCGAACTGGCGCATCAGTTGGGGATTTCCCGCAATTCGGTCCGCGAGGCGATCAAGTCTCTGGAATCCCTTGGGATTCTGGAAACGCGCCGCGGGATCGGCGTCTTTGTCAAGGAATTCTCGTTCCAGCCGCTTCTGGACAATCTGGCCTATGGCCTGGGCAGCGGCCTGCGCGACATCGAGGAATTGCGCGAAATCCGCCGCGTGCTGGAAACCGGGCTGATCGGGCGCACGGTGGCGATGATCCCCGAGGCCGATCTGGCCGAACTGCGTGAAATCACCGCGCGGATGCACCGGCGCGCCCTGAAGGGCGAAAGTTTCGCCGAAGAGGACCAGCAATTCCATCACCTGCTGTTCCGCTGCCAGAACAACCGGATGCTGACCTCGCTGCTCGAGGTGTTCTGGCGGGCCTTCTACAAGGTTTCGGATTTCGCCAACCTTGCCAATTCCGATCCGCTGGCCACCTGGCAGGATCATCACGACATCGTCGAGGCGGTCGCCCGGCGCGATGCAGAGGCAGCGCGCGCCCGGCTGGACCGGCACTACGACGGAATCATGCAGGTCATCGACCGCAACCGCGCAACCAGTCACCCGGGAGGAGACGACAACCAATGACCACCGCAGCTTTCCTGCGCACCACGGCAGCCGCCGCGCTGCTGGGTGCCCTGGCCCTTGCCGTTCCGGCAGCCGCCGACGAACCCAGCACGATCACCGGCGGGTTCGACGTGGGCCCCGGCGGATTTGCCGGCAATTTCAACCCGCTTGCAGCGACCAGCGGCCTGACCTGGCTCTCGGTCTACTACGAGCCGCTTCTGAACTACAACGCCGCGCTCACCGAACTCGAGGGCAACCTTGCCACCGGCTGGACGGTCAGCGACGACCTGCGCACCATCACCTTCACCCTGGCCGAGGAAACCTGGCACGATGGCGTGCCCTTCACCGCGGCCGACGTGGCCTTTACGCTGAACACCGTGCTGAACCCGGATGCCGGCAGCGTCTATGCCGCGCGCATCAAGTCGATCGAGAGCATCGAGACCCCCGACGACCGCACCGTGGTCATCCAGCTCAGCGCGCCGGACTCGAGCATCCTGGCCGCGCTGTCGCAGGTGATGATCCTGCCCGAGCACGCCCTCAAGGACATCGCGCCGGCCGAACTGGCCAATTCGACCTGGTGGACGGAGGCGCCGGTCGGCACCGGGCCGTTCCGGTTCGTGCAATATGTCACCGATCAATATGTCGAACTGGCCGCCGACGAGGATTACCGCCTGGGCCGGCCGCTGACCGACCGGATCATCAACCGCTATTTCGAGAACCCGGCCGCCGCCGTCTCTGCGCTGCGGGCGGGCGAAATCGACTTCACCTATGTCGAGCCCGACGACGCCCGCTCCTTTGCCGGGAACGCGGATTTCCGCGTGATCGAGGGCCTGTCCTATGTGGTGAACTACATCGGTTTCAACCACATGGCCGGCATCTGGAGCGATCTGCGCGTGCGGCAGGCGGTGATGCATGCCATCGACCGGCAGGCGATCATCGACGGCCTCTACAGCGGCGCCGCGACGGCGGCGAATTGCGGCTATGTCGCGCCGCAACTGGTGCCCGGCGACATCGACCCCTACGCCTATGACCCCGACCTTGCCCGCAGCCTGCTGGCCGAGGCCGGCTGGGACGCGATCAACGGCGACAAGCCGATCACCTGGCTGACCTACTACGGCACGCCGCTGGCCGCCAACGTCATGGCCGCGATCCAGGCGATGCTGGCCGAGGTCGGCATCAACGTGGTGCCGCGCGTGGTCGATACGCCGACCTACAACTCGATCGTCTATCAGGAGGGCGAGCCGGACTGGAGCGAGTTCGCGCTGGTCTATGCCGGGCTTCAGAACGGGCCGAACCCGGCCGGGATCAACGCCGGCCTGAACCAGTCGCAACTGCCGCCGAACGGCGCCAACATCATGCGCGTCGAGATGCCCGATCTCACCGCCGCGCTCGATGCCGCCATGGCCGAGCCCGATCCGGCGCAGTCCGATGCCCGCTGGCAGGAAGTCTGCCGCGAGATGAACGCCGAACTGCCCTGGGGCACGATGTGGGTCGCCAACCGCTATGGCGTGGCGGCCAGCGATCTGGTCGATTTCGTCTGGACACCGGCCCCGGCGGGCGGACCCTTTGCCGCCCATCCCGAACGGTGGACACGGTCGGAATAGGTTCCTCCTTACCTGTCCGACCGGTGGGGCGGGTGGTCATGTGCCACCCGCCTTTCCCCTGAAACCCGATCTGCCCGGGGGGGCCATGACGCTTTTCCTTGTCCGGCGGCTGGCGATCGGCCTGCTCATGCTGCTCGCGCTCAGCGTCCTCGTCTTTGTGCTCCTGCGGCTGGCGCCCGGCGATCCGGTCAGCGCCTATATCAACCCCACGGTCCCGCTGTCGCCCGAGGCGCTCGAGGCGTTGCGGCTGCGGCTTGGCCTCGATGCGCCGCTGCCGGTGCAATATCTGGGCTGGCTGCGCGCGGCGGTGACGGGCGATCTGGGCTTCTCGATCCAGCGGGTGGGCGTGCCGGTGCTGCCTCTGGTGTTCGAGAGGCTGGGGCCGACCCTGCTGCTCATGGCGGCGGCACTGGTCATCGCCATCGCCCTGGGCATCCCGGCCGGCATCATCGGCGCGGTGCGGCGCAATTCGCCGACCGATCTCGGCCTGTCCGCGCTGGCCTTTGTCGGCATCTCGAGCCCGGCCTTCCTGACCGCGCTTCTGGGGCTGTTCCTGTTCTCGGTGCGGCTGCGGTGGGCGCCTTCGGGCAACATGCTCACCCCCGGGGCGCCGTTTGCGGCCGGCGACCTGATCGCGCATCTGATCCTGCCGGCGGCGATCCTTGCGCTGGGGCAGGCCGCGCTCATCATGCGCTACATGCGCGCCTCGCTTCTCGAGGTGCTGAATCAGGACTATGTGCGCACCGCCCGCGCCAAGGGCGTGCGCGAAGCCATGGTGATCGTGAAACACGCGGTCCGGAACGCGCTTCTGCCGGTCATCACCCTGATCGGGTCCACCATCGGCGTGTCGGTCGGCGGCGCGATCTTCGTGGAAAGTGTGTTCAACTGGCCGGGGATGGGCCTTCTGCTCGTGAATGCGGTCGAGACGCGCGATTATCCGGTGATCATGGGCGCCACCCTGGTGGTGGGCGCGGCGGTCATCCTTGTGAACCTGCTGACCGACCTGGCCTATGCCGCGGTCGATCCGCGCATCCGGGTGGGCTGAACCATGGTCGCAACCCTGTCCCCTGCCCCCGGCCCGGCCCCCCGCCCCGCCCGCATCCGCGCCCGCGGTCCCTGGGCACGGGCCTGGGCCCGCTTTCGCGCCAATCGCGCGGCGATGGCCGGGCTTCTGATCCTGCTGCCGATCCTGATCGCGGTGATCAGCTATCCGCTGTGGTGGCGCTATGGCCCCAACGACATCGACCTGCGCGCGCTGAATCAGGCGCCGGGGGCGGCGCACTGGGCCGGCACCGACGGCGTCGGGCGCGACATCCTGGCGCGGCTCTTGCAGGGCGGGCGGGTGTCGCTGACCGTGGCGGGGGTTTCGGTCGCGCTCTCGACCGCGATCGGGTTCCTGATCGGCGCCATGTCGGCCTTTGGCGGGCGGTTCCTGGACGGGGCGGTGATGCGGCTGGTGGATCTGGCCATGACGCTGCCGCCGGTGATCTTTCTGCTGGTCCTCGCCTCGATCGCGGGAACCGGGATCTGGCCCACGATCCTGGTGATCTCGCTGCTGTCCTGGCCGGTGCTGTCGCGCATGGTGCGGGCACGGCTGCTGGAACTGCGCGAGCGCGATTTCGTCGTCGCCGCGCGCGGCATGGGGGCGCCGCTGCGCCATCTTCTGCTGCGCCACGGCCTGCCCAATTCCATCGACATCCTCGTGGTCTATGCCACGCTCCAGATCGCCAATGCGATCCTGCTCGAGGCGGGGCTGTCCTTCCTTGGCCTGGGCATCGCCCCGCCCGAGGCAAGCTGGGGCAACATGCTCAACGCCGCGCGATCGACCGTGGTGATGGAGCAATACGTCTGGCAATGGATGTTCCCCGGCGCGGCGCTCGTGCTGACCGTGCTGGCCATCAACTTCATCGGGGACGGGCTGCGCGATGCCTTTGATCCCCGCTCCGAACTCAACTGAACCGAAGGACCGAAATGACCATCTTCAAGGGCGTCGTCCCCCCCGTCATCACCCCGCTGACCGAGAACCACGAGGTCGATTATCCCTCGCTCACCCGCGTGGTCGAGCATCTGATCGACGGCGGGGTGCATGGCCTGTTCGTGCTGGGATCCACCGGCGAGGTGATCTTTCACGACGAGGCCGCGCGCGGGCGCATCCTTGATCATGTGCTGAAGATCGCCGGCGGCAGGGTGCCCGTCCTTGCCGGCGTGATCGACCCGACCACTGACCGCACCATTGCCCGGGCCCGCGCCGCGCAAGCGGCCGGTGTCGATGCCGTGGTGGTCACCGCGCCCTTCTACACCCGCACCAGCCAGCCCGAGGTTGTGGACCATTTCCGCTATGTGCGCGAGGCGCTGGACGTGCCGGTGGTGGCCTATGACATCCCGGTGTGCGTGAACATCAAGCTGGCCCGCGACAGCGTGGTGACGCTGGCCCGCGAGGGCACGATCATCGGGCTGAAGGATTCGAGCGGCGACGACGGCGCCTTCCGGTTCTGCCTGCTTGACCTGGCCGACCGGCCCGACGTGTTCCTGATGACCGGATCCGAAATCATGGTCGATACCGCGCTGATGCTGGGCGCGCATGGGGTCGTGCCGGGATTGGCCAATGTCGATCCGCATGGCTATGTCCGGCTGTGGAACCACGCCCAGGCCGGCGACTGGACCGCCGCCCGGGCCGAGCAGGAGCGCCTGTGCCGCCTGTTCGAGATGGTCTGGGCCGCGCTGCCCCGCGTGAGCCCCGGCGCGGCCGGTGTCGGGTCGTTCAAGACCGCGATGCAGGCGATGGGCCTCATCTCGACCAATGTCATGGCGCGGCCGCAGCGCCGGCTTGATGCCGCCGATACCGCGCGGATCGTCGAGAGGGTCCGGGCCGCCGGACTCATGGGCTGAACGATGGAGGGGGGGCCCATCCTCGAGATCGGCGGGCTGCACACCGTGTTCCGGGTGGGCGGCCGCGACATCGCGGCGGTTTCGGACCTCGGGCTGACCCTGCACGCGGGCGAGACCGTCGCCCTTGTCGGGGAATCGGGGTCGGGGAAATCGGTCACGAGCCTGTCGATCATGGGCCTGCTGCCGCACAGGGTCGGGCGGGTGGCCGCGGGCCGCATCGCGTTCCGGGGCAAGAGCGGGGCCACGCGCGATCTGGCCGCCCTCTCGCCCGAGGAGATGCGCGCGCTGCGCGGCAACGACATCGCCATGGTGTTCCAGGAACCGATGACGAGTCTCAACCCCGTCTTCACCATCGGCGAGCAGATCGCCGAGCCGATGCGCATCCACCTTGGCCGCAGCCGGGCCGAGGCCGCGAAGGCGGCGGTGCGTCTGCTGGACGATGTGGGCATCCCCGATCCCGCGCGCCGCGCGCGGCAGTATCCGCACGAGCTTTCGGGCGGGATGCGGCAGCGCGCGACCATCGCCATGGCGCTGGCCTGCGATCCGGCGCTGCTGATCGCCGACGAACCGACGACCGCCCTCGATGTGACGATCCAGGCGCAGATCCTCGACCTGCTGGCCCGCATCCAGAAGGAACGCGGCATGGCGGTGCTGTTCGTCACCCACAACCTTGGCGTCGTGGCCGAGATCGCGGACCGCGTGGCCGTCATGTATGCCGGCCGCATCGTCGAGACCGGGCGCGTGGGCCCGGTCTTTGCCCATCCGCGCCATCCCTATACCCGGGGCCTGCTGCGCTCGGTCCCTCGCCTCGGCGAGGCAAGCCGGCTGCGCAGCGCGGGGCAGGCCCTGCCCACCATCCCCGGCACGGTGCCCAGCCTTGCGCACCTGCCGGCCGGTTGTGCCTTTGCGGCGCGCTGCGCCCTGGCCACGGCAGAATGCGGCCGGGCGGTTCCGGCGCTGGTTTCCACGGGCGCGCAGGAGGCCAGCCGCTGCCTGCGCTGGCAGGAGGTCTGAGATGGGCGACACCCCCTTTCTGTCGGTGCGCAACCTGACGCGGCATTTCGGCCCCGGCGTGTTGTCGCGCGGCCCGGTGGTGCGCGCGGTCGAGGACGTGTCCTTTGACGTGCCGCGCGGGCAGGTCGTGGGCCTTGTGGGGGAATCCGGTTCCGGCAAGACCACGATCGGCCGCGCGATCCTGCGCCTGATCGAACCGACCTCGGGGCGGGTCACGCTGGACGGCGTGGACCTTGGCGCGCTGTCGCCGCGCGGGTTGCGCGCGGCCCGGGCGCGGATGCAATACATCTTCCAGGATCCGTTCGCGTCGCTGTCGCCGCGCATGACCATCGGCCAGATCCTGACCGAGGGGCTGTCGATCCAGCGGATCGGCACGCGCGCCGACCGCGCGGCCCGGGCCCGCGCCGCGCTGGCGGCGGTGGACCTGCCCGAGGATGCCTTTGACCGCTACGCCCACGAGTTTTCCGGCGGCCAGCGCCAGCGCATCGGCATCGCCCGCGCGCTGGCGCTGGAACCGGCGCTGATCGTCGCGGACGAGCCGGTTTCGGCCCTTGACGTGTCGATCCAGGCGCAGGTCATCAACCTGCTGCGCGACCTTCAGTTGCGACTGGGGCTGACGATGCTGTTCATCTCGCACGATCTCGCGGTGGTAGAATATGTCTGCGATACGGTGATCGTGCTCTATCTGGGGCGGATCATGGAAATCGCGCCGGCGGCGACGCTCTATTCCAGCCCGCGCCATCCCTATACCCGCGCGCTGCTGTCGGCGATCCCGGAGCCGGTGCCCGGGCGTCAGGGTTCGCGGCAGATCCTGACCGGCGACATCCCGAGCCCGGCCAACCCGCCTTCGGGTTGCGTGTTCCGCACGCGCTGCCCGGTGGCGCGCGAAGCCTGTGCCCGGGTGGTGCCGCCGCTCGAGGAGGTCGGCCCGGACCACCGGAGCGCCTGCCTGTTCAACGGCACGCCGGCCTGAAGCTGCCAGGCGGAGCGCGCGCTGGTCGCGCGCGCGTTGCCTTCCTCTCGGGATTGCCTGCGCAATCCCTCGGGCGGCCTCCGGCGGGGGTATTTCGGGCAAAGATGAAGGGGGCCCCTGCCCTGCCGGATCAGGCGGGCCGTGGGGTGCCCCGGAACAGGGTGCCTGCGGTGGTGGCGTGCAGGGTGCCGCCGTCGCGGGTGAGGATCAGGGCGTGCAGCCCGATCCGGGTGGCGAGGGCGGCGCCCTGCCCCGCGCCAAGCACCATGAGCGCGCTGGCCCAGGCATCGGCCTCGGCGCAGGTGGGGGCGACGACCGTGACCGAGGCCGGCGGATCGACAAGCGGGGCGCCGCGGCGCGGGTCCATGGTATGCGAGAGGTGGCGCCCCTGCTCCGTGATGCGGTGGCGATAGTCGCCCGAGGTGGCCACGGCCGCGTCCTGGAGTTCGAGCAGCGCATGGGCGGCGCGGCGGCGGGGATCGGGCGCCTCGATCGCGACGCGCCAGGGGGTGCCGTCCGGGCGCAGGCCGAAGGCGCGCATCTCGCCGTCGATGCCGGCCAGCGCGGCGGTGATGCCGCAATCCGCCAGCGCCCGGGCAAGGCGATCGACGCCGTAGCCCTTGGCGATGCCGTTGAGATCGAGCGTGACCGGCGCCCTCTTGCGCGCGCCGGGGGTGGCAGGGTCGAGGTCGAGCAGGTCGTGCGCCGGCGGGCGGGGCCGGGAGGCGGCGTCCCTGATGCGGACGGGATCGGCGGGTCCGGCGCCGAAACCCCAGGCTGCGACCGCGTCACCGGTGCCGATGTCGAACGCCCCGCCCGAGGCGCGGCCGATCCGCAGCCCGAGCGCGAGCACCGCCATCAGCGCCGGGGGCAGCGGGATCCAGTCGCCGACCGGGGCGGCGTTCAGGCGCATGAGATCGCTGGCCGGGTTCCAGGTGGACATCTGGCGGTCCACCTCGTCGATCGCCTGTTGCAGCGCATCCTGCACCGGGGCCGGATCGAAGCCCGGCGCGGCATGGAACAGGGCCGACCAGCGTGTGCCCATGGTCGGGCCGTTCAGGGCGTGGCGGGTGGGGTCAGAACACGTCTTCGACATAGCGCCCCTCGGCCTTGAGCGTGACGGGAGAGCGGCCGGCGGGGGCGAGGATGTCCTCGAGGGCCGCGCGCACGCCCAGGGCCATGCCACGCCCGCCGCAGACCATCACGCGCGCGCCGTCGCGGATCAGGCGGGCGACCTCGGCCGCCTCGCTGCGCAGCGCGTCCTGGACGTGATGCGGCCTCTCGCCGCGCGAGCGGGCGGTGGACAGCGCGGTGAGCCGACCATCCTGCTGCCAGTCGTCCAGTTCCTCGCGATAGAGGAAATCGCTCTCGGGGTGGCGCATGCCGAAGAAGAGATGCACCGGGCGCTGCCTGCGGTTGGCGCGGATCACGCCCGCAAGCGGGCCGATGCCGCTGCCGGCGCCGATCAGGATCAGCGGGGTCCGGCCTCGGCCCGGACGGAAGGCGGGGTTCGGGCGCAGGAACGCCGCCACGGTATCGCCCGGGCGCAGCGACATGAGCCGACCCGAGCAGAGACCGCCGGGATATTTGCGCACCACGATCTCGATGAAGCCGTCGCGCGACGCGGAGGCGAGCGAGTAGAAGCGCGGCAGGTCCGATCCCGGCGGCACGATCCCGAGCAGGTCGCCGGGGTGGAACCGGACCGGGGCGCGTCCCGACAGCCGCTGCCACAGGCGGCCCTGCGGGAGGGCGAAGCGCAGGATGGCGGTGGGGGCCTGCACCTCGTGGCCGTGATCGCGGCGTGAGATCAGGCGCAGGGTCCGGGTGCGGGGTGCGACCGGCTGATGGACCGGATCGAGGTCAAGGTCCATCGCCCGGCCCAGATCGCGCCCCCAGCGGGCGAAATCCTGGGGCGACTGGCGGTCCACCACGCCCGGAGGCAGGAGAAGCGGCCAGCCCAGTTCCTGCGCCGCGGCGCTGACCGCATCGGCATAGGCGCAGAAGGCCGGGAAACTGCGGTCGCCGAACCCGAGCACGGCCAGCGGCGCCTGGGGCGGGTGGCCGAGGCGCGCGATCCGGGTCAGGAAATCCCCGGCCGAGGCGGGCGGTGCGCCTTCGCCATAGGTCGCGGCCATGACGATGAACCGGCGCGCGCGCGGGAAACGGGCGGGGTCGAACCCGGCCATGGCGGCGACATGCGCGCCCTCGCCCGCGGCCTGCAGGGCGGCGTGCAGGGTTGCGGCAAAGCCCCAGGTCGTGCCGCCCTCGCTGCCCACGAGGAGGATGGTCGTGGCCCGCGAGGCCGGGGTGTTGCCCCGGATGCGCGGACGCATCCGCCGCGCGCCCCACCACAGCATCAGCCCCGTCCCCGCCATCGCCGGCACCGACAGCGCCGCAAGGCCAAGGACCAGGCCCAGCGTGGCAAGGCCCTGCCCGGTGTGCAGCATCAGCACGAGGTCCGAAACCCGCTGCCAGAACCCGCTGTCCTGCCAGGCCAGGACTTCGCCCGTGCCCTGATCGAGATAGCCGCCACCCTGCGCGGTCCTGAGGAGGTGGGCATCGCCCGCGTCCTGCGGATCGGCGAGGGACATGCTGCGCAGGTCGGCCACCGTGATGCCCTGGAGGGCCGGCATCGCGGACAGGGGCAGGCCGGTGATGCCGCTGGTGGCCGCCGGAAAGGTCGCGCGCGCCGGGGCGTCGGGCAGGAGTTCGAAGGTCGAGGCGGACATCCACAGCGCGGTCGCCGACGACAGCAGCAGGCCCGGCACCGCGATGCGCGCAAGTTCGACATGGATCCGCCCGGCCAGCGGCCCGCGCAGGCGGCTGAGCCAGCGCCGCCAGCCGCCCGTGCGCCGCGCGACCAGCGCCGCACCGGACAGCGCCAGCACAAGCAGGGCCATCGCCCCGGCCGCGGCGGCAAGCCGTCCGGCATCGCCCAGAAAGAGCGAGCGGTGCAGATTGGTCAGCCAGCGTTCGGCCGGCGCGGGATCGGCGGGGGCAGCATCGCCGCCGGTGGCGGGATCGACCACGGCCGACCGGGCCCGGCCGTCGGCGAACCACCAGGCGGTGATCCGCCCCGAGGGCGCGCGCCGGATCTGTTCCAGCCCGGGATGCAGCGCGGCGATGCGGCCGGCAAGATCGGCCACCGACTGTTCCGCCGCTGCCTGCGGCGTGCCCAGCCGTTCGGTCGCCGGAAAGACCGAGAGCGCCGCGCCGGACAGCGCCAGCACGATCAGCAGGATCCCGGCCACAAGGCCGGGCCAGCGGTGCAGGTGACGGAACATGGGGGCCCCCGCCTATCGGTAGGAAAGGCTGGCGATATAGCGGGCGCCCGTGGCGCTTGCCCCGGCGGCGGTCAGGGGAAGGGACACGTCCTGCGGGCTGCTGCGCATGTCCTCGACTGCGGCATCGACATGAAGGGTATAGCCCGCGTCAAGGATCGCATCGGCCAGATCGAGCGTGATCTCGAGCGTGCGCCCCGCGCCGACGCTGGCGCCGGTGATGCCGTCGATCTGCGCCGGATCGCCGCCGGTGGCGCGGAACCATCCGGTGAGGTCTTCGTGGTATTTCGACTTGGGGCCCGCCATCCACAGCGTGCCGACATAGGATCCGGCGGCATCGGTGACATAGAAGGCCAGATAGGCGCCGTCACCGCCATAGGCATTGAGCGTGGTGGTGAAGGTCACCTGCCGCGCATGGGCAAGTCCGGGCGCCGTCAGCGCGGTCGAGAGCGCGAGCGCGGCGATGAGCGTTTTCATGGGTTCGGTGCCTTTGGTGAAAGGGGCCGCCCTGCCCCTTCGGGCAAGGCGGTTCCGCAGGTGATCATGTGTCGTTCACGGGACGTTCAGGTGCTGGGGCCGGCAGGCGGATAGGCGGCGGGCGCGGCCGGGCGGATGCCCTGCAACGCCGGATCGCCCCAGGGCGCGACGCGCAGCACCTCGAGCGAGGCCGGGTCAAGGACCAGTTCCACGCGGTTGAACCCGGGATCGGCGATCTCGAGTTCATGACAGCCGTCGTCCACCTCCATCGCGGCGATGGTCCAGCCCTGCGCCTGCGCGAGGTCGAGGACGGCGGACCAGGGCTGCATCGCGGTGCCCCGGGTGCCGCAGGTCAGGTCATCGGCAAGGGCGGCGCGCGCAGGCAGCAGGGCGGCAAGGGCGAGTGGGGCAAGAATCGTCTTCATGTCGGTCTCCACATCGGTATCTGCGATGGACCCAGACTGCGCGCCCTGGCTGACCCTCTCCTGACCTTGGCCGGGCGATGCGTTCAGCCTGGCGTCAGGAACGAAACGGCCCCGCCCGTTGACGGGGCGGGGCCTTGGGCGGGCCGGACGGGGCGGGCCAGACGGGGCGGGATCAGTTCACCGTGACGGTCGGCGCGGTGCCGCCCCCGAACAGGTCGTTCGCCGGCGGGGTGCCGCCCTGCCCCGGCATCTGCCCCGACACCTGCCCCGCTCCGGGCCGGTCGTGGTCGCGGTCGTGGTCGTCCCCGGTGCGGTATTCGAAGTCGATCACGGCAAGGGACTCGGGGTCGAGGTCGGCTTCGAAGGCGCGGCCTTCGGCATCGACGCCGCGGATCTCGTAACAGCCATCGTCGATCTTGAGCCGCGTGATCTGCCAGCCGCGCTCTGCCGCCATCTCGACGATCGCAGCCGGCGCCTGCCAGCGCTCCATCGGCACATGGCAGTCGTCATCGGCCAGCGCGGTCCCTGCCCCGCCCAGGGTCAGGGCAATGGCCATGAGAATCCCCCGTCCTTGCATGTCTCGCGTCCTCCGGCAGTGTTCATTCCGGAACGCTCATGCCATTCTTGCCTGACGGCAGCCTGAAGACCCCGGCCCTGCCCCGTCAGACTGACGTCAGAGGCGGGCGGCAGAGGGGACAGGGTGACGGGCTTCGCAAGCGGGGCCGTGAGGGCTGGCGAAGGGACAGGGCAATGCGCATCCTTCTGATCGAGGACGACACCATCCTGGGCGCCGCCGTGCGCGATCACGTCGCGGCCGAAGGGCATTCGGTCGATTGGGTGACGCGGCTTGACGATGCGTCCGCGCATCTGGACGCGGCGGGTTATGACCTGGCCCTTCTGGACCTGATGCTGCCCGACGGGCGCGGCATCCCCTTTCTGCGCGAGTTGCGCCGCAAGGGTTCGGTGCTGCCGGTGATCGTGCTGACCGCGATGGACCGGATTTCCGACCGGATCGAGGGGCTGAATGCCGGCGCCGATGATTATCTGGTTAAACCCTTTGATCTTGCTGAACTTTCTGCCCGGCTGGCCGCGGTCGCGCGGCGTTATTGCGGCAATCCGAACCCGCTGATCGACCTGGGCGCGTTGTCGGTCGATCTGGCGGCGCGGGCGGTATTCCGTGACGGGCGGGCAGTGGATCTGACCGCGCGGGAATGGGCGCTGTTCGAGGCACTCTTGCAACGGCCGGGTCAGGTGCTGTCCAAGGCACAGCTGGAAGAGCGGCTCTATTCCTTCGGATCCGAAGTCGAGAGCAACACCATCGAGGCCCATGTCAGCCGGCTGCGCAAGAAACTCGGCCCCGGCGCGGTCGAGACGTTGCGCGGCCTTGGCTACCGTCTCGGGACCGGGGAGTGAGGGGACCGCAAAGCCTTCAGGGGCGGTTGGCGCTCTGGCTCGGGCTGGGGGTGACGCTGATGTGGGCGCTGGCGGCCGGCGTCACCGCGAACCGCTTGCAGGGGCGCATGGACCGGGTATTCGACGCCGCCCTGGAAGAGACCGGCCAGCGCCTGTTGCCGATGGCGGTGCGCGACATCGTGAACCGCGATGCGGACGACACCCCGGATCAGGGCGTGGCCACGCTGCGCGACCATGACGAATACCTGACCTGGATCGTGCGCGATGCCGCCGGGGCGGTGCTGTTGCGGTCGCACCGGGCGGACCCGTCGGTGTTTCCGCCCTATTCCGGCATCGGCCTGGCCGATACCGCGACCCATCGCATCTATTCGGATTCGGCCTTGCGCGGCAGCCTGACCATCGCCGTGGCCGAACCGCTGGCGCACCGCCGCGCCATGGCCTGGGAGGCGCTGCGCGGCCTGGCCCTGCCGCTTGCGATCCTGCTGCCGTTCAGCGTTCTGGCGATCTGGGCGGCGCTGCGCATCGCCCTGCGTCCGCTGGACGGGTTCCGCCGCGCCATCGCCGCGCGCGGGGCGGGGGATCTGTCGCCGGTGGCGACCGATGGCCTGCCGGTTGAATTCCGCCCGAACGCGGCGGCGGTGAACCACCTGCTCGACCGTCTGCGCCAGACCCTCGAGGCCGAGCGCAGCTTTACCGCCAATGCCGCGCATGAATTGCGCACGCCGGTGGCCGCTGCGCTGGCGCAGGTGCAGCGCCTTGTCCTTGAAACCGGCGAGGGGAACACCCGCGCCCGCGGCCAGCAGATCGAGACAGCGTTGCGTCGTCTGGCGCGGCTGTCGGAAAAGCTCTTGCACCTGGCCCGCGCCGAAGGGGGCGGGCTGTCCGCAGGCGGGCCTGCCGACCTTGGGCCGATCCTGCGCATGGTGATCCGCGATTTCGGCGGTGCCCGGATCGCGGCGGCGATGCCGGACAGGCCGGTCATGGTCGCGATTGATCCGGATGCCTTTGCCATCCTTGCGCGCAACCTGATCGAAAACGCGCTGATCCATGGCGGCACCGACGAAGCCGTTGTGCTGGAATTGGCCCCGGACGGCACTTTCAGCGTCACCAACACCGGGCCGGTCGTGCCGGCCGAGGTGCTGGCCCGCCTTGCCCGCCCGTTTGCGCGCGGAGAGAGCAAGGCCGACGGCGCCGGGATCGGGCTTGCCATCGCCCGGACGATTGCCATCTCGGCCGGCGGAAACCTGATCCTGACATCGCCACGACCGGGCAGGGCGGACGGCTTCAGCGCCCGGTTCGTGCCGCCATTGCCTTAACAGGTGTTATGCCAACGCACGGCGGCCGGTCCCGTCACGATCCGTTAACAGGTGTTATGCCGCCTTGCGCCGGCCGGTCAGCGCCATCACCATCGGCCCGCAGGAAAACCGGCCGGCCAGCGCCTTGGCCGACAGCGCCCGCAGATAGCCGCCGGGCGAACGGATCTCGGCAAAGCGTTCCAGCATGGCGACAAGGACGATTGCCGCCTGGGCGGACCCCATGCAGCGCTGTGCCTCGTCCCAGGCTGACAGGCTGATCCCCATGGCGGGACGCAGGGCACTGGCGGCGGCGAATAGCTGATGCCAATGCCGGATCGGCCCGGGATGGAAGGTGGCGATGGAGGGGCAACTGGCGGTCACAAGGGACAAGGGGATGTTTGGCACAGCTCCGGGTTCCGGCCGATGGTCGGGGGCGGTGCCGGGGTCGTCCTGCGCGCCGCTGTCCGCGCCGCTGTTCATGGCGGATTCAGATTCAACAGGCTCTGTCTCTGAATTCTGATGGTGGCGCTCATTTCGGGCGTCACTGATGATCATTTCTTCTGTCCCGGCGCCGTCGATCCGTTCACGCGCCCGCCCAAGCAGCGCGCCCAGGTCGCTGCGCAGCGCAAGAAGTTCGGCCACCGTCAACTTGCGCCGCAGCGCGCGTGCCGCAAGAGCGGCGGTGTCGCGCATTTCGTCCCACAGGCCCGAACCGGGGTGCGCCTCCTCTCCGAACAGGGCCAGCGCGGCCAGATCGCGGCGCATGAGGCTGATCGCCTCGCGCAGGCGGCGCAGCCGGACCCCGGCCTCGCGCGCGGTGTCGGCGGCGCTGGCGATCTCGGCGGCGCGGCGATGCAGCGCGGACAGGTCAAGCCCGAAGGACACGCGGTCGGCGCCGTCCTTGCGGCTGTAACGCTTGCCGTTCGGGCTGTCGCGGCGGATCAGGAGGCCCGCCTCGACCAGTCGCGCCAGATGCCGGCGCATGGTCGAACAGGCCATCCCGTTCAGCCGTTCGCACAGCGCCCGGTTCGAGGGAAACACCACCATCGCGCCATCGCCGCCAAGGTCGTCGCCGGGAAAGAAACTCAGCAACCCCTGAAGCACGGTCAGATCGCGGTCGGTCACGCCAAAGGCCGCCTGCGCTGTGGCAAGGTCGCGCAACAGCGCCCATTTGTTCACCGGCGGCGACAGGGCAGGCGGCGTCGCCGGCCCTTCGACAAGTCGCAGATGGGCGCGCGAAATCGGCCGCTTGAACGGCGAAATGGGCGTGTACTCCATGATCAGTTCACGAAGGCAAAATATCCCCGGCCCGCGAATCGCTTTGCGCTTGCGGGAGAGGGACCGGGTCGCTACATTCAGAGGTGCGAAAACTGAGTTTTGTAGCGGGCTGGTCCCGGACGAAACCTGAGAAAGGTCTCGTGGAGCGTGCGTCTCGGGGCCTTTTTCTTTTTGCCTGTATCGTGCCTCCTTCTGGTTTGTTGCTCTTCCTCAGCCTTCCGAACGCTTCCAGCGCTCGTGAAGTTCCGCGATCAGCCGCGGGGCATGCCCCTCGAGCCAATCGACAAAATCCTTGTCCTCGGCCGTCAGCTCCAGCCTGAACTGACGGCCGCGCAGCGCGGTGCGGATCCGGGCGGACCCGACCCCCTCGATCCGCTGCCCGGGATCCTGTTTCCGGTCCTGTCCCCGGTCCTGGGCCGGTCCAGCAGGCAGGGTGGCCCTTCTGGCGGCGGCAAGCACGGCCAGAAAGGCGCGGTCGGATCGCGCATCGGGTTCGGCGCTCTCTTCGGCCATCTCGCGCGCGGCCACGCGGACCAGATCCGCGCGGGGCACATCGCCGGCGGCCAGCGCCTTTTTCAGTTCCTCCCAACGTGGCCGCCCGATTCCCGGCGCGGCGCCGATGGCAAGGATGACCTCTTCCCCGACCGTACGGACCACGTTCAGCAGTTGCGAAACCCCGGCTTCGGTCAGGTTCAGGACTTCGGCCACGCCCCTGTTGCTCCGCTCCGCCTCAAGCAGGTGGTCGCCCTCCAGCAGCGCCGCCGCGACCAGCGCCCGTTCGATGAAACTGAGGTCGCGGCGCTCCTGGTTTTCAAGCAACTGGTCGCGCAGGGTCTGATCGCTCTCGGCTTCGGTCACGATCGCCCGGACCTTGATCCCCAGGTCGCGGCACGCCTCAAGGCGCCTGCGCCCGTAGATCAGGCTGTAGCGATCCCGGTCGAGCGGTCGCAGCAGGATCGGCACCCGCTGCCCGTTCGCCTCGATCGAGGCCCGAAGCCCCGCGACCTCGAGGTGCAGCCGGTCGTCAAGGCGGCCCTCCGTCTCGATCTGCGCGGGGTCGATCTCGAACACGCCCCCGCGAAGGCGCCGCCCCTCAAGCGCATCGGGCGCGTTGCGCAGGGTCTGCAACGGCAGGCCGAGCTTAGGCTTTCTTGCCATGACGCCCCCACGAGTTCTGGATGATCTCCGCGATCTCGTCGTTCACGGCATTCATCGATTCGATGGCCCGGTCAAAGGTCTGCCGGGTGAAATCCTTGCGGTCGGCCTCATAGAGGGTCTGTTTCGTCAGGCCCGCATCCGAAATCGCGGTCGATTCCACCATGTGATTGGTCAGGACCGACCGGCCGAACAGCCCCCGGATGAAGGCGATCACCTCGGTCTGGGGCGCATCCCCGACCTTGTAGCGTGTCGCCATGAACCGCAGCCAGTCAAAGCGCAGGTTGGCGCCGGCGTCGCGGATCACGCCCAGAAGATCGGCGGTCATGCGCAGGAATTGCGACATCGACATGAGATCGAGCATCTGCGGATGCACCGTCACCAGCACCCCCGACGAGGCCGAGAGCGCCGACATCGTGAGGAACCCCAGTTGCGGCGGGCAGTCGATCACCACCACATCGTAATCGTCCTCGACACTCTCGAGCGCGTCACGCACCCGCGCGAAAAAGGCCCGCGCCCCGCCGCGCTGGATCGCGGCGGGGGTCTCGTGCTCGAATTCCATCAGCTCGAGATTGCCGGGAATCAGGTCGAGGCCGCGGATGTAGGTCTTGCGGATCACCTGCGACACCGGCACCGGATCGTCATAGCGCACCGCATCGTAAAGGGTTCCGCCCTCCATCAGGTCGAGTTCGGGCTGAATCCCATGCAGCGCCGAGAGCGAGGCCTGCGGATCAAGGTCGATGGCCAGAACCCGATAGCCCCTGAGGGCCAGTCGCTGCGCCAGATGGGCCGAAGTCGTGGTCTTGCCCGACCCGCCCTTGAAATTCACGACCGAGATGATCTGCAACTCGTCGCCCTTGCGCCGCCCCGGCACATAGGTTCCGGGCTTTTTCGCATTGGCCTCAAGGCTTTGGCGGATCTCCCAGATATCGTCGAGAGTATAGCGGCGGTGGCTTCCGGCGGTGGTCTCGACCTCGGCGATCTTGCCCTCGCGGTGCAGTTTGCGCAGATAGGTGTGATCGACGCCCAGAAGTTCGGCCGCCTCGCCGCTGGTCAGGCTGCGCATGACCTTTCTGGCGTCAGGCGGGAAATGCGCGGCCCGCTGCGCATGCAGGTTCGACGCGAGGAGTTCGGCGTAATGGCCGATTGCAACGTCCAGGTCCTGTTCAGTCTCGCTCATGCTCAACCCGATCCGTGGGCGCGGATTTTATGTGACCGCGCGGATTTTTCCGTGACTATTGCGGCAAGGATCAGATTCGCGCAAGCCCTTTCCAGATCTGGTGCCGGTATCGAACGGTCCCACAACGCGGGCCGGCGTTTCCCTTGACAATTTCACCGCGCAGAGATAGCTAGCCAGCAAGCTAGACAGGTGGACGCCATGTGGACCCTTCAGGACGCGAAGAACAGGTTCAGTGCGGTGGTCGAGGCCGCGCTTGCCGGCTCCCCGCAAGCGGTGACCCGACGGGGCAAGCCGGCGGTGGTCGTCCTGTCCGCCGAGGAATATCATCGACTGCTCGAGGGGGCTGTGAAGACGCGCGAGAGCTTTGCCGATCATCTGCTGGCCTTTCCCGGCGGTGAGGTTCCGCGCGCCATGGCCGCTCCGCGTGACGTGACCTTCTGATGTACATCCTTGATACCAATGTCATCTCGGCCGTGCGCCGCCCGGATCGCGCGCCAAAGGTGGCGGCCTGGCTGCAAGGCAAGGCCGAACCTGACCTGTTCATCAGCGTCATCACGCTGGGCGAGATCGAACGCGGCATCCGCCAGCAGCAATCGCGTGACCCGGGCTTTGCCGCCGATCTTCGCGCCTGGCTTGATCGGACGGTTCTGTTGTTCTCCGACCGTCTGTTGCCGTTCGACGCCGAAGATGCCCGTATCTGGGGCCGCCTGTCGGCCGAGATCGGGAACAACGGTGCCGATCTGATGATCGCCGCCTCGGCGCTGCGTCACGCAGCCATTGTCGTGACCGGGAACACCAGCGACTTTGTTCCGACCGGATGCGCGCTCGAGAACCCGTTTTGAAACGGCAGGCCGGCAGGGCAGGGGGTTACAGCCCCGCCGCCCTGGTCAGGTTGACGCGGAACCGGTCGCGGCGGCGCTGGTAGCGGCGGGTCATCTCGGCGCTGGCGTGGCCGAGTTGCTTCTGCACGTGGCGCTCGTCGACTTCGGCGCTGCTGGCCAGGCCAGCGCGCAAGCTGTGACCGGAAAACAGGGCAGGGCGTTCCACTTCGGGCAGATCGCCGCGCAGTCCGGCGGCGGTTGCGGCGCGTTTGACCAGCCGCGCCACCTCGCGGTCGTTCAGGCGGAACGGGCCCGGCTCCTTGCCATGCCCGGTAATGCGGCGAAACAGCGGGCCCTGGTGGATGCGGGCGAACTTCAGCCAGAGTTGCAGCGCCTCGACCGGGCAGGTGGCAGGCGATGAGCCGCGGCCGATCTCGACCTCGCGCCAGCCGGTCTTGCCGCGCAGCCGGACCAGCAGCCCGCCTTCCAGCACCTCGACCCAGCCACGGCCGTCCTCGGTCTGGTCGCGGCCCATGTCGAGGCCGGTGATCTCGGACCGCCGGAGGCCGCCGGCAAAGCCCACCAGTAACATCGCCCGGTCGCGCAGGCCACGCAGGGTGCCACGGTCGCAGGTTTCCAGCATCGCCAGCAGATCGCCGGGCAGGATCGCCTCCTTCTGCCTCGGGGGGGCGGCGTGGCTGTTGCGGATGCCGGCCAGCACGGTGGCGATATGGCGGTCGCGGCGATCAAGGGTCAGCCCGCGCTGCGCATAGGCCCAGACCAGTGCCGACAGCCGCCGTTCAATGGTGGAAACTGCATTCCTGCGCCCGCCCACCGATTTCGCGCCACTGGCGCAGGCGGTGATGTAAAGGCCCAGGACCTGCGGATCGGGGCTCAGCGCCTCAAGCCCTTCGCGCCGGCACCAGCCGGCAAAATGCTTCCAGTCGGCGGCATAGGCCTTGCGGGTGTTGGCCGAACTCGCCGCCTCGGCATAGGAGCGCGCCCGTTCCGCCAGATCGCGCAACGCCGGCGGCTGGTGTTCCGGAGGGGCAGGGGGCCTGTCCGTCACGGACGCGCCCCACAACACCGGCAGGTCAACCCCATGCCACCGCTCCGGGTTGTGGCGGCAGGCGGACGATTTCGGGCGATTGGCGCGAAGAACAAGAGCATCCTTCTATAATAGATCAAAACATCCGATAATGCAAGATTATCGGATATTATTTGAAAGTGACAGGCGCGGCGCTTGGTCGCAAAAAATATGGCACTAACCGCCGTTCTCTGTTAGCTTGCCGTCATGCCGCGCGACCTGAACCCTGCACCCGTCCCCCGTTCCGATGCCGCGCTGCCGCGTTGGGTCCGGCAGGGGGCGGGTCGGGAAGATCCTGAAACCGCACCGTTTTCGGCGGGCGCGGCGCTGGCGGCTCTTGATCCGCTGGCCCGCTCCGAAGACCCGACAGGTCAGCTCTGGCGCAGGCGGCTGGCGCTTGCGGCGGCGGCGGCGGTTGCCGCGCTGGAGGGGCGCCGGGAAGGGGAAGCACAGTTGCGCGACGCCCTCACCCTCTGCCGCCCCGGGGATGACCCCGGCCCGGGCGGGCGGCTGCTGATCGCCTGGCGGCATCTGGGCGCGGCGGGGGCGTTGCGTTCCACCGACTGGCCGGCGCGGTTGCCGGGGTTGTTCGACCTGCCGCCGCACCCCCTTGCCGATCTGCTGCGCGATCTGGGCGCGCGGTTCGTCGGGCGCATCCTGCCGCTGCGCTTTGCCGCTGAGGCGGCGCGTAAGGTTCTCGCCCTCGGCCCGACCTATCGCGGCCTTGCACTCTGGCTGGCCGATGCCGCTCTCGCCCGCGCCCTCGGCTGGGATCGCCCGCTGCCGCTCCTGGCGGCGCATCTGCCGCGTGCCGCCTTCCGGCTCGACGGCGAGGCGTGGTTGGCGGCCTGCGCCGCGGCCTGGGGCAGGGGGGCGGTGGCGGCGTTTGATCTGCACACCGATCTGGCCCGCCGCGCCGCTGCGCTCCGCGCCGCCGCCTTGAGGCTGCGCGGCAAGGATGCCGCCGCCGTGGTGGCCAGGCTGCTGAGCGAGGATGCGCTCTCTGCCCAGGCGGGCGCGCAGACCAGCGACCGTGCCGCGCGGCGGCTGTTCGAGCGGCTGACCGCGCTCGGGCTGGTGCGCGAGCTGACCGGCCGGCCGACCTTCCGGCTTTACGGGCTGTGACCATGGCGGATCTGGACACCGAACTGACCGACCTGCCGCAGCCCTTGCGCTGGCGCGAGTGGATGGCGCGGGTCGAGGCGGTGCTGTTTGCCGCTGCGGAACCCGTCAGCCGCGACATGCTGGCCCGCGTGGTGGGGCGCGACTGCGCGCTCGATCTGCTGATCGAGGACATCGCCGCCGAACTGGCCGAACGTCCCTATGAGATCGCCCGCACCGCCGGCGGCTGGCAGTTCCGCACCCGGCCGCGCCATGCCGGGGCGATCCGCGCCGCGCGTGGCGATACCGACAGCCCGCGAGATCTGACCCGGACCGAGGCCCTGGTGCTGGCCATCGTCGCCTACATGCAGCCGGTGACGCGCGGCGCGATTTCGCGGCTCACGGGGCGCGAGGTCAGCCGCGACCTGATCGCCCGGCTGCACCGCCAGAACCTGATCGCCCGCGGCCCGCGCAGCCCCGAACCGGGCGCGCCCTACACCTATGTCACCACGCCGGGGTTTCTGGCGCACTTCGGGCTCGACACCCTGCGCGACCTGCCGGAACTCGAGGCGCTGGAGGATGCGGGGTTGCTCAAGCCAGTTGCTGACATCGCGCTGGGTCCACCCATCGAGGTCGGGGGCGACTGAGCCGCGGTCCGGCCGTGCGGCGCAGACCGGCGGCCCCGCCCCCGCAACCCGCGCGCGGTTCCCCCCGGGGGGTCAGTCCCGCGCCAGCAGGTCGAACATCAGGTCGAAGAACCCGGCGCTGTCCACCGTCGAGGCCACATGGACATTGGCGGGCAGGCCCCTTTCGCCCCAGTAGTCGGCGACGGTCGCGCCGAAGGCATGGCTGGCCGTCAGGTCGATGGCCACATGCGCATCGCGCGTGCCGATCAGCCCGGGGTCGATGACCGCAGCCAGCGCCAGCGGGTCATGCATCGCGCCACCCACCCCCATCTGGCCGCGGTGCAGTTTCTCGTAATGGCGCAGCCAGTCGTGCACGATGCGGGCAAGCGGCGTGTCGATCCGGGCCAGCCGGGCAAATTCGGGTTCCTCGATCAGAACCTGCATGGTCACGTCGAGGCCGACCATGGTGATGTCGAGCCCCGAGTCGAGGACGATGGCCGCGGCCTCGGGGTCGCAGAAGATGTTGAACTCGGTCGCGGTGATGTATTCGCTGCGCCGGAACATGGCCCCCCCCATGAGGACGATCCGCGCGATCCGGGGCTTCAGCTCGGGATATTTCAGCAGGAACATGGCGATGTTCGACAGCGGCCCGGTCGGCACCAGGGTGACGGGCTCGGGGGCGTCGCGCAGCGTGTCGGCGATGAAATCGACCGCGTGGCGCGGGTCGAGGGGCATCGTCGCTTCGGGCAGCCAGGGCGTGCCGTCAAGACCCGAAGGGCCGTCCGCGGTGCCCAGAACCAGATCGCGTGCCAGCGGGCGTTCCATGCCGGCGGCAACGGGAATGTCGGTCGCGCCGATCAGTTCGAGGATGCGGCGCGCGTTCTGCGTCGTCCGCGCGAGGGTGGCGTTGCCGCAGGTGGTGGTGATGCCCAGGATCCGGATCGCGGGCGAACGGTGCGCCATGACAATGGCGATCGCATCGTCGTGGCCGGGGTCGCAATCGAGGAGGATGGGAACGGGGGGGGTTGTCATCGTGCACTCCGCCGGTCGAGGTCGCGCAGCGCCTGCCGGAATCCCTTGAGGAAGGCCGCGCCGTCCAGACCCTCGCAGATGCGGGTGGTCTGCGGCCCGTCGAAGGGCAGGATCTGCCGTCCGCGATGGGCGACGGTCTGGCCGCGCACCAGGCGTTCGGACAGCGCAACATCGACATGCAGGGGCGCGGACATGGCAAAGAGTTGCGGCGCGCAGACCGTGGCGACTGCAATGGCATCGTCGAGGGGGAAACCCACCAGCGCAAAGAACTCGCGCCAGATGTCGATGTAGATGGGAAAGGTGTCGACCACTTGATCGACCACCGGCCCGCGCGGTCCGGCGGCCAGGTCGGCCAGATCGTCGCGGGTCAGCATCGACGCGGCCACGCGGTTGTCCTCGCAGATATCGAGCGGCACGAGGATGACCGGCGCCCCGGAATTGAGGACGACCTTCGCCGCCTCGGGATCGGCCCAGATGTTGTATTCGGATACCGGCGTCATGTTGCCCGGGGTGCGGAAACAGACGCCAAGGACCACGAACCTTTTCACCTTGTCCGCGATGTCGGGTGCCTGGCGCAGGGCCATGGCCACGTTCGTCTGCGGTCCGGTGGCGACGACGCTGATCTCTCCGGGGTTCTCGCGGATCGTCCTGATGATGAAATCGACGGCATGGGTCGCCATGGGTTCGCGCACGCGCGGCGGGGCCGGGCGGTTGAACCCCTCCAGGCGGTCGCCGAACCGGCTGTGCAGGCGCTTTTCGAAATGGACGGGGGCCTCCATGTCGGCGGCGGGATTGCCGACGATGGGCCGCCAGGCGCCGGTGGCCACGGGCACGTCATCCGCGCCGGCGATGTGCAGCACGTTGATCGCCACGCCGGTCACCTGCGCGACGCTGCCGGCGGCGCCGTGGCAGCAGGTCACGCCCTCGAGCCGGATATCGGGGCGGCCCAGGGCATAGAGGATGGCAAGCTGGTCGTCGCCCGCCCCGTCGATATCAAGGATGATCCGTTCCATCAGGCGCCTTCGGGAATGGGAGAGAGGGATTTGCGCAGGGTCCGGAACACCCGGTCCCGGTTGCGCCACGACAGCGCGAACAGGGCCAGCAGCGACACCAGATAGGGGACCATGAGCACGAGATACGACGAAACGCCCGCGGTCTGCATCCGCAGCGAGGCGGCGTCGGCAAAGCCGAACAGCAGGCACCCCAGAAAGACCCTGAGCGGATCGCCGTTCGAGAAGATGAGCACCGCCACCGCCATGAAGCCGCGGCCGGCGGACATGTTCTCGGCGAACATGGTGATGTAGCCAAGCGAGAGATGCACCCCGGCCAGCCCGGCAAAGCCGCCGCAGATGGCCGAGGCGATGTGCTGCATCCGCGCGGTGCGGATGCCAAGGGACTGGGCGGCCTCGGGCTTTTCGCCGGTGACACGGATATAGAGGCCAAGCCGCGTGCGATAGAGCACGATCCACACGACAAGCACCAGGACGAGCGAGGCATAGATCAGCGGCGTGTAGCCCGACAGGATCTGTCCCCAGGGCCGGGTGCCGTGGATGAAGGGCAACTCGATCCGCGGCAGGCCGACGATGCCCGGGTTCACGATCGACCCGCGCACCCCGAAGATCGCCTTGGTCAGCGAGATGGTCAGTCCGCCCGCCAGGATGTTGAGCGCGAGTCCCACCACCACCTCGTTCGCGCGCAGCGTCACGACCAGCGCCGAGAAGACCGCCGCCATCGCCACCGATGCGGTGATGCCGCAGGCAAGGCCCACCCAGGCCGAACCCGACCACAGCGAACCGATCACCCCGAAGAAGGCCGCGACGAGCATCTGCCCCTCGAGCCCGATGTTGAAGATTCCGGCCTTGGTGGTGAAGGATCCGCCAAGCGCGACCAGAAGGATGGGCGTGGTCGTGCGCAGCGTCGCCGCGATGATCGTGACGGTAAAGATCGAGCTCAGAATCTCCATCTGCGTTCTCCACTGACTCCGCCATGGCGGCGGAAGAGGAACTGCGCCGAGACGCACAGGATGATGAAGGCCTGGATCACGGTGATGATCTCGCGGCTGGCCGAAGTTTCGACTTCCATCAGGAGAGAGCCCGCGCGCAACGCGCCGAAGAACAGCGCGAACAGGACCACGCCCAGCGGATGGCCATTGGCCAGAAGTGCCGCGATCACCCCGTCAAAGCCGAAGCCGGGGGCAAAGCCTTCCATGAACCGGTGGTGCACGCCCAGTGTCTCGACCGCGCCGGCAAGCCCGCCGACCGCGCCCGAGGCAAGAAGGACCAGGACGATGTTGCGCCGCACCCTGACGCCGCCGTATTCGGCAAACTTCGGGTTCGACCCCATGGCCGAGACGGAATAGCCGGCGCCGGTGCGGCCGAGGAACAGGTGCAGCCCAAGGGCGGCGGCCAGCCCGATCAGCAGGCCGATGTTCACGCGCGATCCGTCGATCAGCCGCAGCAGATGCGCGGTTGCGGCGATCGGATCGGTTTCCGACCAGCCACCCGGACGCTTGAAGATCTCGATGGTGAGATACGAGGTCAGGAGCACGGCGACATAATTCATGAGAATGGTCGAGACCACCTCGTTCGCGCGGTAGCGGGCGCGCATGATCGCGGGCACCGCGATCCAGAGCGCCCCGGCCACCATGCCCGCAATCAGGCCCACCAGGGCGTGGATCACCGGCGGCAGTTCGAAGGCAAAGCCCACCCAGGCCGCGGCGAAGGCGCCGACGTAAAGCTGCCCCTCGACCCCGATGTTGAAAAGCCCGGCGCGCAGCGCGATGCAGGCCGCGACGCCGCAGGTGATGATCGGCGTCGCCTGAAGCAGCGACCCCGCCACCCGTTCGGGCGTGCCGAAGGCACCACGCAGCAGCGTGGCATAGACGGTCAGCGGATTTTCCCCGACCACCGCGATGATCACCGCCCCGCCAAGGACCGAAACGGCCAGCGCGAACAGCGCGCTCAGCGGTCCTTCGGCCCATTCGGGCACGGCCCTGCGCCGGGGCGCCCCGGTCGCGGCTGCATCGGTCATGGCGTCCCCCCCGCGGCCGCGCGGCCGCCCATCATCTGCACGCCGATCTCGTCAAGGCTGGCGGTGACCGGGTCCATCTCGGCCTGGATGCGCCCGTTGAACAGCACCAGAAGCCGGTCGGCGAGGCGCAGGCATTCGTCGAGCTGGACCGAGATGAGCAGGATCGCCACTCCGGCCGCGCGCTGGCGCATGATCTCGTCATGGATGCCCTCGGTCGCGCCGATGTCGACGCCGCGGGTGGGCTGGTCCACCAGGAGAAAGGGCTTGGACTGGGAAAACTCGCGGGCAAGCACGACCTTCTGCATGTTGCCGCCCGAGAGCGATTTCACCGGCGCGTCCGGGCCGCGGGTGCGGATGTCGAACCGCCGGATGAGGGCCTGCGCCTCGGCGCGGACGCGACCCCAGCGGATCAGGCCGTGGCGCGACCAGGGCCGCTGATGCTGGCGGCCCATGAGAATGTTGGCGCTGATGCTCTCGCGCAGGTCCACGCCGCGCACCAGCCGGTCGGCGGGCACATGGGCCAGCCCGGCCTGACGCACCTCCTGCGCGCTGGCCTGGCTGGTGTCCTGCCCGTTCAGCACGATCCGTCCGCCCGAGGGGCGGCGCAGGCCGGCGATCACCTCGGCCAGTTCGGTCTGGCCGTTGCCGTCAACCCCGGCGATGGCCACGATCTCGCCTGCGCGGACCTCGAACGAGATGTCGTGCAGCGCATGAAGCCCGCGGTCGTCATGGGCATCGACGTTGCCAAGGTGCAGGACGGTGGCGCCGGCGCCGGGCGTGCGTTCCTTGCGGCCAAAGGAAACCGGCCGGCCGACCATCATCTGCGCCAGCGCGGATTCGGTCATTTCGGCCGTTCTTGCCGTGCCGATCACGGCCCCGTCGCGCAGGACGGTGACGCGGTCCGATACCTCGAGCACCTCGTCCAGATGGTGCGAGATCAGGATGACCGACATGCCCGCCGCGGTAAAGCCGCGCAGGGTGCGGAACAGGTCGCGGCTTTCCTGCGGGGTCAGGACGGCGGTGGGTTCGTCAAGGATCACCGTGCGCGCGCCACGGGCCAGCACCTTGAGGATCTCGACCCGCTGCTCGATCCCGACCGAGAGTTCGCGCACGGGGCGATCGGGATCGACCGACAGGCCGGTGCGCCGGGCAAGGTCGCGCACCGCCTCGCTCTGGGCCTTGCGGTCGATCAGGCCGCCGCGCGTGGGCTCCATGCCCAGAAAGATGTTCTCGGCCACAGTCAGCGACGGGACCAGCTTGAAATGCTGGTGGACCATGCCCAGCCCCAGCGCGATCGCGTCCTGGGGCGAGGCGATTTGCACGTCCCTGCCGTCGATGCGGATGCGGCCCTCGTCCGGGACCAGCATGCCGAACAGGCAGTTCATCAACGTGGTCTTGCCCGCGCCGTTTTCCCCGACCAGCGCGTGGATTTCACCACGACGCACCGCCAGCGACACGTCGAGGTTGGCGGTGAAGCTGCCGAAGCGGCGCGTGATGCCGATGAGTTCGACGGCGAGATCTGTGTGCATCTGGTCCGCTCTGGCCGGATCGGGGGGCGGTGACGGCCGGCGGCGGGACCATGCCCGCCGCCGGGGGCGCAGTCACTGGTTCAGCGCGACGCTGATCTCGCCGGCCGCGACGCCGGCGCGGATCGCCTCGACCTGATCCAGGATTTCCTGCGGGATCATGTCGATCACGTCGTCGCAGATCTTCAGCTCGACCCCGCCCGAGGCGATGCCGACCTGCACCGTGCCCGGCACGACCGGGGCCGATCCGTCGACCTGTCCCGCAATCATGTCGTAGACCGCGATATCGGCGCGCTTGAGCATCGAGCCAAGCATCGCCCCGGGGGCCGAGGGGCACTGGTCGATATCGACGCCCACGGCAAAGGCGCCCGCAGCGGTGGCGGCCTGCAACACGCCCTCACCGGTGGGGCCGGCGGCCTGATAGATTGTGCCGATCCCCTGTCCGAACAGCGTCATGGCCAGTTCGCTGCCCTTGGCCGGATCGTCGAAGGTGCCGGCAAAGACATCGACCACCGAGACATCGGGCGCGACGGCGGCAACGCCCTGCTGCATCCCCGAGAGGAAGTTGCGGATCACCGGAATGTCGCGCCCGCCGACAAAGCCCACCTCCGGGCCATTGGCAAAGGGGGCAACCGCGCCTTCGGCCAGAAGCCCGGCCAGCGCGCCGACAAGGTAGGAGCCCTCTTCCTCGACAAAGTCGATATAGGTCATGGACGGGCTCTCGAGCACGCCGTCGATGAAGATGAAGCGAGTGTCGGGATTGGCGTCCGCGGTCTTGGTCAGCGCATCGACCAGTTCCCAGCCCATGACAAAGACAAGGTCGTAATCGCCTTCGGCCAGGTTGTTGAACTGCTCTTCGTAATCGAGCGCCCGGTTCCCGGTATCGACGATGGTCAGGTCGATGCCCAGATCGGCCTTGGCCCGCTCGAGGCCCTCCATGATCGAGATGCCGAATCCCTGCGAGAAGTAGCCCGAGATGGCGGCAACGCGCAGCGGCTCCTGTGCCGCGGCGGCATGGGCGCCGAGAACCAGCGCCGAGGTGGCGGCAAGCATGCCTGCCATGATTTTCTTCCGGGAAGTCATGATAGCCTCGCTGTCAGGATTATTAGTTTGTATACGTATGATCACCCCAGATGATGACCGTTTGTCAAGCGCCGCGTGTGGTCCTGAAACGATACTCCGGCGCCATGATCTGTTCGGTCTCTGACGCATGTTTTCAACAGGTTATGGCCAGGTGCCCGGATCATCCTGACGCCAGGTCACGCAGTGGAGCGCCGCAGGCGGTCACGCGATCCGGCAGGGTGCCGGATCGTTCGGGGTGAAACGAATCTGTCGCGTCCGGCGCGATGGATTCAGGTCAGGCCATCCCGGCCCACGACCGCATCCCGAGCAAGGCCGCCGACGCGCGGCAGGGGGCGACCGGAATCGGTCAGGGCAACGGCCAGCACGATCTCGCCGGCGCGCGGGGCGTCGGGGATGCGCACCTCGATTCCGTCGAAATGGCTGCGCACGCGCGCCGCGACGACATGGCCCAGCGGCACGTCGAAAGGCGCGCCGGGACCGCAGCGCTTCTTGGACGAGGGGATGAGTGCCGGGGCATGGCCGATCAGCGCGCGGACCGGCGCCCCGAGGCGCGGATGCATGAGCGCGGCGGCATGTTCCAGTTCGCCATCCTCGCCCACCGCGGCGGCCTTGCCGAAACTGTGGACGGCCTCTCCCCCGATCCCCAGCAGCCCGAGCGCGCGGCGCGACAGTTCGGCGCCCAGTTCCTCGCCCAGTTCCATGAGCGCGGTCAGGTCCGGTTCGTAGCGGCCGGCAAGGGGGTTGGCGATGACTGCGGCCGCGACGGCGCGGCGCGTCGGGGGCGAGACGGGTTGTCCCATCTCGGTGTGGGTTTCCTCGATGAAGGTGACGATGCGGCGGACGGCGGGGTTCATCGCAACCCGTCCTTGCCGGCGATGTCGGCCGCCGCCAGCCCGCCCGAACGCGCGTGGATGCGCGGGCCGGTGGTCATGGAAAGAACCAGCAGCAGTTCGGACGCGCGCGGCGCGTCGGGCAGGCCGACCTCGATCGCGTCGAAATGGCTGCGCACATAGGAAGCGTTCACATGGGTGATCGGAATGTCGATCCGCGTGCCGGGGCCGCCGACCTTCTTGGTCGAGGGCACGATGGCGCGGCTGTTGTCGGCGCCCAGAAGGTCGCGCATCGCATAGCCGCCCGGGTTGTGCCAGAGCGCGCCGTGCTCCAGTTCGCCGGCGGCGCCGACGACGGCGCCCTTGCCATAGCCCTCGATCGCCGCCGGATCGCCGCCGAGCGCGGCCAGAAGCCGGGCTGCCATGTCGGCGCCAAGGGGGCGCAGATCCTCCATGAAGGGCTGGATTTCGGCCACATAGCGCCCGGCGAAGGGGTTTTCGATCACGGCAAGGACCGCACCGCGCCGCAGGGGCGTGGCGGGGGCGGGGCCGCCGTCGTGAAAGATCTCCTCGACCTGGACGAGGATCTTGCGAACCGCGAGGGGGGGCATCGTCACCTCTGCTGTGTCTGTCTGGAAGTCATGCGAACCATTCCCGGATTCCCTGCGGGCTCAGCCGGGCATGGGGTCGTTGCGGGTTCCCTCATCGCCCCCGGGCGCGTCGCGATCCTGCTGGGGCGTGTCCCGGTGCCGGGGAAAGGCCGGCGCGGCGGGGGCGTTGGCCCAGCTCTGAAGCGTCTGGCCCCCGTCGATCAGCCATTCTGCCCCGGTCACATGCCGCGCGTCGTCCGAGGCGAGGAACGCCACCGCCGCCGCGACATCCTCGGGCTGGCCGATGCGCCGCAGCGGGATGCGGTCGGCAAAGCTGCGCACCGCGGCCAGATGCGCCTCGCGTCCGGCGGCGGGCACGCCAAGCGCGGTCTCGATCACGCCGGGACAGATCGCGTTCACGCGGATGCCGTAACCCGCCAGATCAAGCGCCGCGCTTCTGGTCAGGCCGACCACGGCATGTTTGGTGGCGACATAGCCGGGGCTGGCCGTCAGCACGTCCCAGCCGGCCATGGAAGAGCCCATGTTGACGATGGCGCCGGGCCTTTGCGCGGCGATCATGGCGCGGGCGGTGGCGCGCAGGACCAGGAACATGCTGCGCAGGTTCGTGCGCACCACATGGTCCCAGTCCGCCGGGTCGAGATCCTGGACCGGTGCGACCGGGCCGCTGATGCCGGCGTTGTTGAACAGGATGTCGATGCCGCCGAAGGTCTCGATCGTGACCCGGACGGCGGTGGCGGCCCCGTCCTCGTCCGCAAGATCGACGCCGATGCCCACCGCCCGGGGCAGGCGCGCGGCCAGCCTGTTCGCGCGGTCGCCCTCGAGATCGGCAAGAACCACGCGCGCGCCTTCTTGTGCAAGGCGCTCGGCCGTGGCCCAGCCGATGGACCCGGCCCCGCCGGTGACAAGGGCAGTGCGCCCGCCGAACCGCGTCATGGCCTCTCTCCTGCCGGATAGTCGCGCCAGCCCACCAGCGGCCGGAACCCGAGTTCGGCCCGCGCGCGGGCGCCGGAAATCAGGCTGTCATGGCCTGAAAGAGCGGGATCGACCGGAACGGTGTCGCCGAAGGTGCGGGCGATCAGTTCGGCGGTCGGCGTTTCCGAATAGGTGTCGGCGGCCGAGAGGTAGCAGCGCAGGTGCCCCTCGCCCGCCCAGTCCAGCGCCGCGACAAAGGCGCGTCCGGCGTCGGTCGCGTCCAGATAGGCCCACAGATCGGCAGCCGCGGCCGCGGTCCCGCGGCGGGGGCCGACCTGCGCGTGAAAGGTCGCGGCGGTCTGGATCCATGGCATCCGCAGGCTGACGGCGCGAAAGTCGCCGGCGCGCACGGCGGCGTCGATCAGTTCTTCGGCCAGCCATTTGGTGGTGCCGTAGATGTCCTGGGGCGCGGCGGGGTGGCTTTCGTCGATCGGCAGGCGGCGGGGCCGGGGCAGCGTGCGGGCAAAGGGATAGCCCAGCACGCTGAAGCTCGATGCCTGCACGAAGAGACGCGCGCCGGCGTTGCGCGCGGCCTCGGTCGCGGCATGGATCGAGGCCATGTTGACGCGAAAGACCTCCGAGGCGGCCCGCCCGGTCGGGCGGGGAATCGCGGCGCAGTGGCAGACGGCCTCGGCCCCGTCGAAAGCCCCGTCGAAGGCCCGGGCGGCGGCGGCCGGATCGCTCAGGTCCGCGGTCAGCATGGGCCAGTCGGCGTCAGGCCGGGGGGCAAGGTCGATGCCCGTCACCCGATGCCCTGCCGCCGCGCAGGCGTCGGCCACATGCCGCCCCAGAAATCCGGCAGCGCCGGTCACGACAACCTTCATGCGGCACCTCCCCGGCCCGGAATGAATCATCCGTAAGCAAACAAGACGCGTGCCGGTTAATCAAGTCAAATCGCAGGATCGCGGCCATGAGCGCTTAAATGATGGAGAGATTGCCCTCTGTTCTTGACTTTGGCCGGATGGTCAATCTCTATGACTACATACAATCGCGCAACCGATGGGGTGCCCGCATGGATGTCTTCTCAGCCCACCGCCAAGACGCGGGTCTGATGCTCGATCCCGCGCGCGCGGCGGTGATCGTGGTGGACATGATCAACGATTTCTGCACGCCGGGCGGTGCCATGGTGCTGCCGGACAGCGATGTCCTGATCGCGCCGCAATTGCAGGTGATCGCTGCCGCGCGCGCGGCGGGCGTGCCGGTCATCTGGGTGCACGACGTCCACCGCACCAATGTCCGCCATGACCGCGAATGGCAGAAACGGACGCCGCATGGCCACGAGGGCACCCCGGCGGTCGAGATCATCGCCGCCCTGGGCGCGCGCGCGGACGAGATCCATGTGACCAAGCGGCGCTATTCGGCCTTCTTCGGCACCGACATGGATCTGACGCTCAGGGATCTGGGGGTTGGGCAGGTGATCGTCATGGGGGTGGTGACCAACATCTGCGTGCGCTCCACCGTGCATGACGCCTTCTTTCTGGGATACGAGATCGCGGTTCCGCAGGATTGCTGCGCCGCGACCGGTCCGCGCGAACAGGACAGCAGCCTCTATGACATCGCCACGCATTTCGGCACGGTGACCACGGCCGCGGCGGTGGTCGGGGCGCTGTCGGCCGGGGGCGGCGCGATTGCGGCGGTCACGATGGCGGAACAGGGCGGGCCGACCCCCGCATGACAAGGCAGGACCGGATGAACGCAACAGGAGGGCGGCCGATGCGCAAGGCCCGCAGGCAGGACAACGCGGGCCTGTCCCGCGAGGAGGCGACGGTGCGCTTCGCGCGCTCGGGCTATGACCTCGACCTGCATCCCGCGCATCTGGTCCGCCGGGCGCATCAGCGCGCAACCCAGCATTTCCAGCAGGTGATGGAGGGTGACAACCTCTCGCCCACGCAGTTCGCCGCGCTGGCCACCATCCTCAAGCACGGCGCCATCTCGCAGAACCATCTCGGGCGCATGACCTCGATGGATCCGTCCACGATCTCGGTCGTGGTGCGCAAGCTGATCAAGGACGGGTTCGTGAAGCGCAAGTCCTCGACCACGGACCAGCGCCTCACCATCCTGGTGCTGACCGACGCGGGGCAGGAATTCACGCTGCCGCGCCTGGCCCTCTCGAGCGAGGTGGGGCGGCGGCTTCTGGCGCCGCTCGACCCGCAGGAGCAGGCGGTGTTCCTCGCGCTGCTGACACGGATCTGTGCCGAGGATGCCGGGGCCGGAAACGACGCCGACGAAACCAGCGACAGGCAGGAGTAGGCCATGGCAACCGAATCGCAGGCGTCGGCTGCGGCTGGCAGGACCCATATCCGCAACATCGGGCTGATGCTGGGCGGGGATCTGGCGCAGCCGGTCCTTGATGCCGACAGCCTGCTGCTTGACGGGGGCACGATCGCGCGGATCGGCCGCGCGGCCGACATGCCCGCCCCCGGCCCGGGCGACAGGGTGATCGACGCGCAGGGCTGCGCGGTCTGTCCGGGCCTGATCGACAACCATGTCCATACCGTCGCAGGCGACTGGACCCCCCGGCAGAACCAGTTGGGCTGGATCGAATCGACCATGCACGGCGGGGTCACCACCATCATTTCCGCCGGCGAAGCCCATTACCCCGGCCGCCCGCGCGACCCGGTCGGGGTCAAGGCGCTGGCCATCGCGGCGCAACGCTCTTTCGCCGCCTTCCGGCCCGGCGGTGTCAAGGTGATCGCCGGCGCGCCGGTGCCCGAGGAAGGGCTGACCGAGGACGACTTCCGCGAGATGGCCGCCGCCGGCGTGACCGTCGTGGGCGAACTGGGCCTGGGCAAGGTCAAGGACGGCCCGACCGGGCGGCTGATGCTGGGCTGGGCGCGTCGATACGGGATGACCACCATGACCCATACCGGCGGGCCGTCGATCCCGGGATCGGGGCTGATCGGGGCGGATGTCGTGCTCGAGGCCGATGCCGATGTGGTCGCGCATGTGAACGGGGGGCCGACGGCGCTGCCTGATGCCGAGATCCTGCGCATCTGCCGCGACGGGACGCGCGCGCTCGAGATCGTGCACAACGGCAACCTGCGAACCGGCCTCATGGTCCTGGAATGGGCGCGCGGCAACGATGCCCTCGGGCGCGTGACGATGGGCACCGACGGCCCGGCCGGGTCGGGGGTGCAGCCGCTGGGAATCCTGCGGACCATCACGCATCTGGCCTCGCTGGGGCGGGTGGCGCCGGAACTGGTCTTCTGCCTTGCCACCGGCAACAACGCCCGGGTGCGGCGGCTGCATGACCGGGGCCTGATCGCCGTGGGCCGCGCGGCCGATCTCGTGTTCCTCGACAAGGCCGAGGGCAGCGCCGGCGCGACCGTGCTCGAGGCGGTGGCCGAAGGCAACATTCCGGGGATCGGGATGGTGATGATCGACGGCGCCATCCGCACCCATCGCAGCCGCAACACCCCCCCCGCCCATCGGGTGCCCGAGGTCGTGGCGGGGTAGGAACGGCAGCAGGGGCGCCGGCCGGCAGAATCGGATTTCGCTGCGCCGAGCGGGCCGGAAGGAGGGGCGTCTTGCCGTGCGAATCCACTTGACTAGTCAACCAGTCCAGCAAATCATGCCGGCATGAGTCTTCATGGTTCCCTTTCGCGCTACCGGCTGGTCGGCGAGGCTGTCCGCAAGGCGATCACCCTGGGCGAGCTTGCGCCCGGCGCGCGGTTGCCCAGCGAGGCCGAGCTGTGCCAGCTGCACGGCGTCAGCCGCGGGACGGTGGTCAAGGCGATCGAGCAACTGGTGGCCGAGGGCGTGGTGATCCGCCGGCAGGGCCTGGGCACATTCGTGGCGCGGCCCTCGCTGCGGCGCACGGCCGGGGGCCTTGCCTCGTTCACCGAGGCGGTGGGCGCGCAGGGGCACCGGGCGGGGCAGCGGCTGATCTCGTGGGATCAGGCGCCGGTGGATCTGGCCAATGCCTCGGGCATGACCGAACCGGCGACCCGCCTCGTGCGGCTGCGCCTGGTTGACGGCCTGCCCGGCGCGATCCATGTCTCGCTGGTGCCGACGGCGCTGCTCGATCTTCTGCCCGAGGAGGAGCGGGCCAGCCTCTGCGCCCCCGGCGGATCCGGCTTTTCGCTCTACCGCGCCTTCGAGCGGATCGGCTGCCCGGTCGAGCGCGCGCGCGAACAGGTCTCGGCGCGGCTGGCGCGCGAGGACGAGGCGCGGTTGCTCGACCTTGATGGGCCGGGCGCGCTCATGGTGGTCATGCGCAGCAGCTATGACGCGCGCGACCGCCTCATCGAGGTCAGCGAGGCGGTCTATCTGGCCGATCGCTATGGCTTCGATCTGGAACTGGTCCGGGATTCCGCCCGGACGGTGCCGCATCGCCTGGCCTCGGATCGGACAACGGGTCAGGCCAACCTCCAACAGGGGATCATGTCATGAAGTCCATCCTACCCATCCTCTCGGCTCTTGGCGTCATCGCCGCCGTGCCGGCCATCGGCCAGCAGGCGCCGGTCGCGCTGGTCATCGCCCAGGGCGGCCTTGGCGACGGGTCGTGGAACGACACCGCCAATGCCGGCTTCCAGGCCGGCCTCGAGGCGACCGGCCTCGAGGGGCGCGCGATCGAATCGAACGATGTCGTCGCCCAGGGCGAAGAGATGCTGCGCCGCACCGCCGAGGCGGGTTTCGGCCTTGTCATCGACCTTGAATATTCCCACGGCGACGCGATGGAGGCCCTTGCCCCCGATTATCCCGACACCGGCTGGGTGATCTTCAACCAGACCCGCCCCGGCGCCAACATCGCCTCGGTGGTCTTTGCCGAACACGAGGGGTCTTTCCTGGCCGGCGCGCTGGCGGCGCAGGTGACGGTCGATACCGCGATCCCCGGCATCAATGCCGAGCCGATCCTTGGCGTCGTCGCCGCCTTGCGCAGCCCGGGGATCGACAAGTTCACCGTGGGCTTCATCCAGGGGGCGCGGGCGATCAATCCCGACATCGTGGTCAATGTCGTCTATGCCGACAGTTTCGGCGACCCGGCCAAGGGTCAGCAGATGGCGCAGGCGCTGTTCGATGACGGCGCCGACATCGTCTATCACGTCGCCGGCGGCACCGGCCTTGGCGTGATCGAGGCGGCGCGGGCATCCGGGCATTATGCGATCGGCGTCGATACCGATCAGGATTCGCTTGCGCCGGGCAATGTCCTCACCTCGATGGTGAAGCGGGTGGACCTGGCCACCCGGACCCTGATCGAGCAATACGCCGCCGGGCAGTTCCCGGCCGGGACCGTGATCGACATGGGCCTGGCGCAGGGCGGGGTCGGCCTGTCCGACATGACCCACACCCGCGACCTGATCCCGGCCGCCTATCTCGAACGGGTGGAGGCGCTGCGCGCAGAGATCGTCTCGGGCGGGATCGAGGTCTGGGACGTCTCGACCCAGGGCTATCCCGACTTCTTCCAGTAAGCACCGGCCGGGCGGCCCGTGGTGGCCGCCCGCTCCGTCCGAAGGGGGGCGACGATGGCCGCGACCGCGCTAGGCGCTACCGGCATCCACAAGGCCTATGGGCCGGTGCGGGCCAACCGCGGGATCAGCCTTGCGGTCGCGCCGGGCACGATCCACGCCATCGTGGGCGAGAACGGCGCGGGCAAGTCCACGCTGATGCGCATCCTCCAGGGGATCGAACAGCCGGATTCCGGCACGGTCATTGTCGATGACCGCCCCGTGCGCCTGTCCGGCCCGGCCGAGGCGCTGCGTCTGGGCATCGGCATGGTGCATCAGGAATTCATGCTTGCCCCGGACCTGACCCTGCTTGAAAATCTCATCCTTGGCGACGATCCCGGCGCGGGCGGCCTGCGCCGTCTTGGCCGCATCGACCTGCGCGCGGCCGAGTCCGAGGGGCAGGCCCTGGCGCGCGGGATCGGGGTCGATGTCGACTGGCACCGGCGCGCGGCGGCGGCGCCGGTCCATGTCCAGCAGTTCACGGAAATCATCCGCCTCCTGCGCCGCGGCACCCGCGTGCTCATCCTCGACGAGCCCACGGCGGTGCTGGCGCCGGGACAGGTGGCCGAACTCTTTGCCACGCTGCGGCGGTTCCGCGACGGTGGCGGCACCATCCTGTTCATCAGCCACAAGATCGCCGAGGTGATGGCGCTGGCCGATGCCGTCACCGTGATCCGCGCGGGCGAGCCCGCCTTTTCGGCGCGGATCGCCGCAACTTCGGCGCAGGAGATCGCGGGCCATATCGTCCGCGGTGCGCCGCCCCCGCCGCCCTCGCCGCGCACCGGCACGCCCGGCGCGGTGGCGCTGCGGGTCTCGGACCTGTCGGCGCCTTCGGTCGAACGGTCGCATCCGCTGCGGGCGGTCTCGTTCGAACTGCGCTCGGGCGAGATCCTGGGCCTGGCCGGGGTTGCCGGGAACGGGCAGACCGAACTGGTCGAGGCCCTTGTCGGCCTGCGCGCCGCGAGCGGGACCGTCGAACTGGACGGCCGGCGCCTGGAAGCGCTGCCGCCGGCGGGCCGGCGCGCGGCCGGGCTGGGCTACATCAGCGCGGACCGCCGGCACGAGGGCCTGGCCGTCACCGCCAGCATCGAGGCCAACGTGACCGCCGGCAGTCACCGCCACCCGCCGATCGCGCGCGGCCCGTTCCTTGACCTGCGCGCCCGCGCCACGGCTGCGGCCGACAGGCTGTCGCGGCTGACGGTGAAATACGGCACCCTCGCCGATCCCGCCTCGAGCCTGTCGGGCGGCAACCAGCAGCGGCTGGTCTTTGCCCGCGAGATCGCCACGGCGCCGCGCGCGCTGGTCGTGTCGCAGCCCACGCGCGGGGTCGATCTGAACGGGATCGCCGCCATCCACTCGCTGATGCGCGAACTGCGCGACAGCGGGCATGCGGTGCTTCTCGTTTCGGAGGAACTCGATGAGTTGCAGGAGCTGTCCGACCGCCTTCTGGTCATGCGCGCAGGGCGGATCGCGGCCGAGGTCGATCCCCGCGCCGACCGGCGCGAGATCGGGCGCCTCATGGTGATGGAGGCCGCCGATGCCTAGGTTCGGCCGCGACCGGATGGTTTCCCTGCTCCTGCCGGTTCTTGTCGCCGTGGTGGTGAGCGCGCTCGTGCTTCTCGCCATCGGCGAGAACCCGCTTTCGGTGTTCGGCCTCATGCTGACCGAGGGATTCGGCGGCACGCGCCGCATCGCGGCGACGCTGTCGGCGGCAACGCCGCTCGTGTTCACCTCGGTGGCGACGGCGCTGTGCTTTCGCGCCGGGGTCTTCAACGTGGGCGCGGACGGTGCCTTTGTCCTGGGCGGGCTGGCCGCTGTCACGGTCGGGTTCGGGCTGCCGGCATCTCTGGGCCTGCTGCTGCTGCCGCTGGCGATCGTCGCGGCGGCGGTGGTGGGGCTGGTCTGGATGTGGATCCCGGGCTGGCTGCTGGCGCGGCGCGGCGTGGACGAGGTGGTGTCCACCCTGATGCTGAACTTCGTCGCGGCGGGGATCGCGGGGACGCTGGTGAACGGGCCGCTGCTGTCGGCCGCGTCCGGCAACAACGTCACCCCGCCCATCCATGCCGCCGCCGCCCTGCCGCGCCTCATGCCGCCCTCGACGCTGCATGCGGGTTTCCTGATCGCGCTGGCCGTCCTGCTGGCCTATGCCGTCTGGAGCCGGCGCACCCCCGCCGGGTTCGAGGGCGGGCTGGTCGGACTCAACCCCCGGTTCGCGCGCGCGGTGGGCATTTCGGTGCCCCGGGCGATCATCCTGGCCATGGTGCTGTCGGGCCTTGTCGCCGGCATCGGCGGGGCGGCGCACGGGTTGGGGCAGCTTCAGCGCTTCAGCGACGGGTTCTCGGCCGGTTACGGATTCACCGGCCTTGCCATCGCCCTGCTGGCCCGCAACAACCCCTGGGGCCTGCTGGCCGGGTCGGTCCTGTTCGGCGCGCTGGCCTCGGCGGGCACGACGATCCAGCTTTTCACCGCGATCCCGCTCGATCTGGTCGATGTCATCGCCGGCACGATCATGATCGTGGCGGTGATCGACGCGCGCCGCCTCTTGCCGCGGCAGAGGGGGGCATCATGATCGGTTCTCTGCTTGCGGCCGGTCTGGTCCTGACCACGCCCGTCCTTCTGGCCGCCACGGGCGGGCTGGTGAACCGGCAGGCCGGCATCGTGAACATCGGGCTCGAGGGCAAGATGCTGCTGGGGGCGCTGGTCGCGGTGACGGTGTCGTCGGCCACCGGAAGCTGGGTTGCCGCGATCACCCTGGCCGCGCTGGCGGCGGCGCTGGTGGGCTGGCTCTTTGCGCTGGTCATCACGCGGCTGGAGGCCAACCAGATCATCGCCGGGCTTGGCCTCAATGTCCTGCTGGCGGGGGCCATCGGCTTTGCGCTCGCCTGGGTCTGGGGCACGTCGGGGACGTTGCGCCTGCCGGGGGTGGTCACGCTGCCGCGCCCGTTCGCGGCGCTTGGCGACCTTCCGCTGGCCGGGCCGGTGCTGGCCGCGCTCGATCCGCTGACGATCCTGGCCTGGGCTCTGGTGGCGGCGCTGCCGCTGCTGCTGTGGCGCACGCGCGCGGGTCTGTGGATCCGCGCCACCGGCAACGCGCCCGAGGTGGTGCGTTCGGTCGGCCTGTCGCCCGCGCGGATCCAGGAGGTCGCCACCGCCATCGCCGGCGCCTGTGCCGGGCTGGGGGGCGCGCATCTGGCGCTGGCCGCCATCGGCCTGTTCAACGAGGGGCTGACCGGCGGGCGCGGCTTCATCGCGCTGGCGGCCTTCTACTTCGGACGCGACCGCCCCTGGCCCACGGCGGCGGCCTGCCTGCTGTTCGGCCTGCTCGATGCCGCGCAGATCCGTGTGCAGGCGCTTGGCCTGCCGCCACGCCTCATCGCGATCACGCCCTATCTCATGGTGCTGGTCGTCCTCGTCCTTGCCAGCCGCCGGAACCCGGGAAAGCCCACATGACCGTCCCTGCCATCGCCCTCGTCGTCATCGACATGCAGAATTCCTTCCTGCACCCGGAAGGAGAGAACTTCTGGCCCGGCGCGCAGGCCGTGGTTCCCCGGGTCGGGCGCCTGATCGCCGCGGCCGAGAGCGCGGGCGCCATCATCGTCCATGTCGCCGACCGCCACCGCGAGGGCTTTGCCGACTGGGAACAGCGGCGCCTGCCCGAACATTGCGTCACCGGCGGTTTCAACGCCGACTGGTTCGAAGGCTTCGGCCCCCGGGGCCGCGCGCGCGAGATCGAGATCGTCAAGCGGCGCTATTCGGCCTTCTTCGCCACGGAACTGGCGCTGTTCCTGCGCGAACAGCAGGTGGATTCGGTGGTGATCTGCGGGGTCAAGACCAATGTCTGCGTCCGCGCCACCGCGCAGGATGCCTTTGCCAACGGCTTTGGCGTGGTGGTGGCGGGCGATGCCACCGCGTCGAACCGCCAGCACCTTGCCGATGCCTCGCTCGAGGATCTGGGCCGCTACTTCGGCCGCGTCCTTGACACCGACGGGTCCTGCGGGCTGTTCGCATGAGCCTGCTTGTCGTCACGGGTTACGCCAGCCTCGACTATCCGGTCGATCTGGCCGGTCCCCTGCGCACCGAAGGCACGACCATCGTGCGCCACCGCGATGCGGCCGCCTGGCCGCGGCCCGGCGGCTGTCCGACCTATATCGCCGCCGCGGCGCTGCGCGCGGGCCGGGCGGCCGCGCCCGTCATGTGGATCGGCCGCGGTTCCGAGGGCCGGATCCTGATCGACAGCCTGGCCGCGCAGGGCGCGCGCACCGACGGAATCGCCGTGGTCGATGCCCCGCGATCACCCGCCGCCATCATGGTCCATCAGCCCGAGGGCGGCACCGCCTGCCTGTTCGATCCGGCACTGGGCGGGCAAGAGACCCTCGGGCCCGCGCAGCGCGCCCTGATCGCCGCGGCCAGCCATCTGTGCATTTCGGTCGGCCCGCCGCAGGTGCAGCGGCAGATCCTCGACCTGTGCCCGGCGGACGCGCGGCTCTACTGGGCGGTGAAGGACGATCCGCAGGCCTTCGGCCCCGATCTGCGCGCCGCCCTGGCCGCGCGCGCCGATGTCATCTTTCACAACGCCGCCGAACGCCCGCTCGTGGGCCGGACCCGCGCCGTGACCGTGGAAACCCGCGGGCGGCGCGACGTGATCGTGACCAGCGAAGGGACCGGACGCGGGTTTGCGGTCGATCCGCTGGAGGTGCGCGACGCCACCGGCGCGGGCGATACCTTTGCCGGCGGCTTCATCGCCGCCGAGATGGGCGGAGCGGACCCCTGGGCCGCGGCACAGGCCGGGATCGCCGCCGCCAGAACGTTCTTGGACAATCGGGAGAAAGAGAGATGACGCGCACAGCCTGGTACATGGGGCATTCCGAGGCGGATGTCGGGGACCGTGCCATCCTGATCGGCGATCCCGACCGCATCGACCGCATCGCGCCCCTGCTCGGGGAGGTCCGGTTCCTGCCGGTGAAACGCGGGTTGCGCACCATCACCGGCCGGTTCAACGGCCATCGCGTGACCGTTGCGGCCTTTGGCATGGGCGCCCCGATTGCCACCATCGTGCTGCACGAACTGGCCCATCTGGGCGTGCGCCGGCTGGTTCGCATCGGCACGGCCATGCATTACCCGCCCGCCCGTCCCGGCGAATTCCTGGTCTCGGCCACCGGGATTCCGCATGACGGCACCTCGCCCGGCTATGGCGGCACCCCCGGCGTGCCGGTCGCCGCCGATCCGGCGCTGGTCGCGCGCCTTGTCGCCTCGGTCGAGGCGCGCGGCGCCGTGGCGCGGACCGGCAGCTATGCCACCTTCGACGCCTTCTACCGCGACATGTTCGGCATCGACCCCGAGGGCGCCGCCCATGCCGCCGCCACGCGCGCGCGCCTGATCGCCGACGGGGTGCTGGCCTCGGACATGGAGACGGCCGCCCTCCTGACCGCGGCGCGCGCACTCGGGGTGGAGTGCGCCACGCTCTGCCTTGGCACGGTCGATGCGATCACGCAGGAGAAACTTGCCCCCGAACCCCTGGCCGCTGGCGAGGCGCTGCTGTTCGCCGCCACGCTGGCCGCCATCGCCGACTGAGGAACCCCCATGTCCGACCTGCCCCGCCGCTATCTCCAGACCGTCATCGACCGGCTGACCCTTGTGCAACAGACCCAGGCCGCCGCCATCGAGGCCGCCGCGGCCGCCTGCGCGCGCAGCATCCTTGACGACAAGCTGGTGTTCACCTTCGGCACCGGCCACGGATCGTTCGCGGCCCTTGAAATGTATCCGCGCACCGGCACCGTGACCGGCTTCCGTCCCATCGTCGAAAGCACGATGATCTCTTTCCACCATGTCCTTGGCGACGGCGGCGCGCGGCAATACCGCTTCATCCACGCGCAAGAGGGCTATGGCCGCGCGATCCTGTCGGCGCATCAGACCGATCCCGGCGACACCATGCTGATCTTCTCGCATTCGGGGCTGAATGCGGTGACGCTCGACATGGCGCTTGCGGCGAAGGAGACCGGCATGACGGTGATCGGCGTCACCTCGCTCCCGCATTCCTCGGTCACGCCCTCGCGCCACTCCTGCGGCAAGCGCCTGTTCGAGATCGCGGACATCGTCATCGACACGGGCGTGCCCCTTGGCGATGCGGGGATCGGGATCGAGGGAGTGGACGGGCGCGTGGGCGCCACCTCGACCTCGATCGCCATCGCCATCGGTCAGGCGATCAACGCCGCCACCGCCGGACTGATCGCCGCGGCGGGCCGCGATCCGCATGTCATGGTCAGCCCGAACACCATCGACAAGGCGACGGCGAACGCACGGAACGACCGCAACTATGCCGAACTCTGGCGCCGGCTGAGGGCACGGGCATGACGGATCGCGGCTTTTTCATCGACGGGCGCTGGGACGCGGCGCCGGGGGCCGAGCGGTTCGACCTGCGCAATCCCGCCACGGGCGAACTCATCGGGCGCACCGCGCTGGCTTCGGGCGCGGATATCGACCGGGCGGTGCAGGCGGCGGTCAGGGCCGCGCCGGTGCTGGCCGGGACATCGGCGCGGGAACGCGGCGGCTGGCTTCTGCGGGCGGCCGACCTGCTCGAGGCGCGGGCGGACGACATGGCCCGCCTCCTCACCCGCGAACAGGGCAAGCCGGTGGGCGACAACCTGAAGGAAATCCTGTTCGGTGCCGAGGTGCTGCGCTACTACGCCGCCGAGGGGCAGCGCGTGAACGGATCGCTGCGCCCGGCTTCGGCGCCGCATGTGCGCAACCTCGTGTCCTATCATCCGGTGGGCGTCGCCGGGGCCATCGTGCCCTGGAACTATCCGATCGACCTCTATTGCTGGAAGGTCGGCCCGGCCATCGCCGCCGGCTGTCCGCTGGTGGTGAAATCGCCGCAGGAGACGCCGCTGGCCATCGCCATGCTGGTGGACTGCCTGCACGAGGCCGGGGTGCCGCCGGGCGCCATCGCCGACCTGCCCGGCCTTGGCCCGGTCGCGGGCGCGGCCCTCGCGGCCCATCCGCAGGTGCGGCTCATCTCGGCCACGGCCTCGATCCCGGCGGGACAGGCGATCATGCGGGCGGCGGCCGGCAATCTCAAGCGGCTGAGCCTGGAACTGGGCGGGCATGCGCCCTTCATCGTCATGCCGGGCGCCGACATCGACGAGGCCGCCCGCGCCTGTCATCGCCGCGCCTTTTCCAACATGGGCCAGATCTGCATCACCGTGAACCGCGTGCTGGTCGCGGCCAGCATCAAGGACGAATTCAGCGCGGCCCTGGCCGCTCTGGCGCAGGAAACCGTGCTGGGCAACGGGCTTGAGGACGGGGTGGGCTATGGCCCGGTACAGAACCCGTCGGTCATTGCCCGCACCGAACGCCATATCGGCGACGCGGTGGCAAAGGGCGGGCGCGTGATCGCCGGCGGCGCGCGCGCGACCGGGGGCGATCTGGCCCGCGGCCAGTTCTTTCGCCCGACCGTGATCGCGGATGCGCCCCTCGACAGCCTGCCGATGAACGAGGAAAGTTTCGGCCCGCTTGTCGCCATGGCCACCTTCCATGACGAGGCCGGCATGCTGGCGATGGCCAACGCCCTTGAATACGGGCTTGCGGCCTATCTCTATGACAGCGATCTCGAACGGGCCTGGGCCCTGGGCGAGCGCCTCGAATTCGGGGCGGTGGGGATCAACGTGAACGACACGAGCGAATTGCAGGCCCCCTTCGGCGGCTGGAAGATGAGCGGCTTTGGCCGCGAACTCGGGCCGGAGGGGCTCATGGCCTGGCTCGAACCGAAGCACCTGAAGATGCGCGTCAGGCCACGCTAGCGCGACGGGCGCCCCGGTCGCTCAGGCCGGGGCACCGTCCGGCAGGTGCGCGCCGATCCAGTGCCCGCTGCGGACCAGATCGCGCAGGATCTCGCGCGCAAGGGCAAGGACGGCCGCGACGGCATTGGTCATCGGGCGCCTGACCGAATGGGCAAGGTGGATCTCGCGGCTGATCGCGGGCCGGGTAATGGCCCGGTTGCGCAGCCGCCCTTCGGCCACATCCGCGGTGATGGCGTGTTCGGGCAGGATCGAACCGCCCAGACTCTCGGCCACGAGCATCTTGATATTGCTGTAGGAATCCACTTCGATCACCGCGTTCAGCTCAAGCCCGGCCTGTTCGGCCAGACCGTCCAGCAGATCGCGCAACCCGTGTCCCCTGCCGGGCAGGATCAGCGGCATCGCGGCGATCCGCGCGAAGTCCAGCCCGGTTGCGGGCAAGGGTTCGGGGAAAGGCAGGGATCCGGGCCGGTTGCCGGCGGCGGCGCCGATGAACTGGAGGTGTTCGTCGATAAAGTAACCGGTGCGGACCGCCGCCTCAGTGGCGGGGCGGGGCGCGTCGGTCAACATTCCGCGACGAGGCGGATTGGTGCATAACCTGATGTTATGGCACATCAGCCAAATCGCTATTGGACGCGGGCGCGGGCAGAGGCCTAACCTGCGGCTGACCCGGGGGCGAGCGATGACCGCGATCACGCAGATTCTGGCGCGGTTCAGCGCCGGCACAAGGACAGGGGACATTCCCGGCCCGGTGCGCGACCGCGCGCTGGCGCTGCTGACGGATCTGGCCGGATCGGCGATCCGCGCGGCGCGGGACAGTGATTCCAGCGCGTCGATCCTGGCGATGCTTGACCGGCTGGGCCTTGCGGGGGCGGGGCCGTGCACGGTGTTCGGCCTGTCGCGGCGGTTCGGGGGCGGGGCGGCGGCGCTTCTGAACGGGGCGTTCGGCCATTCGCTCGACTTCGACGATACCCATGCCGATTCCTCGCTTCATCCCAGCGCGCCGGTCGTGCCTGCGGCCCTTGCCGCGGCCGAACTGGCCGATGCCGGCGGGCCGGACCTGCTGGCCGCGATCACCGTCGGGTTCGAGGTCTGCTGCCGCATCGGGATGGCGCTGGACCCGACCGCGCATTATGCGCGCGGCTTTCATCCGACCGCGACTGCCGGCACCTTTGGCGCGGCCGCGGCGGCGGGGCGACTGTTGGGGCTGGGGCCGGAGGGCATGGAATCGGCCTTTGGCATCGCGGCCAGTCAGGCCTCGGGATCGCTGCAATTCCTGGAGAACGGTGCCTGGAACAAGCGGTATCAGGTGGGCGAGGCGGCGATGAAGGGGCTGATGGCCGCCACCCTGGCCGCCGAGGGTTTCCTGGGCGCGCGCGAGGCCCTCGAGGGCACCCACGGCTTTCTGCGCGGCTACAGCGACGGGGTTCAGGCCGACCGCGCCACCGCCGGGCTGGGCACGACATGGGAGACGATGCGCATCGGCATCAAGCCCTATCCCGCCTGCCGCTATACCCATGCGGCGGTCGAGGGGCTGTTGCGGCTCGGGCGGGCGCATGGCTGGAGCGGGGATGAGGTTACGGCCGTCACGGTCGGCCTGCACCGCAACGGGATCGCGCTGGTTGGGGCGCCCCTGCCCGACAAGCAGCGCGCGCGCAGCATCGTCGCGGGGCAGTTCTCGATGCCGTTCGCGGCGGCGGTGGCGCTGTTGCGCGGCGGCTTTGGCTGGGACGACTACGATCTGCTGGGCGATGCGCGGGCGGAACGTCTGGCCGCGCGGGTCGATGTGGTGCGCGACCCCACCCTCGAGGGGCTGCGCCATCCCTTCGGCGCCACCTTGCGCGTCGAGGCCGCCGGGGAAACCCACCACCTGCGCATCCCCGATCCCCCGGGCGAGCCCGGGACATTCCCCGATGCCGAGGCGATCGCGCGCAAGTTCCTGGCGCTGACCGGCCCGGTGGGCAACGGGGGCGGGCCGGACTGGCTGCACCGGTTGTCGGGCCTGGGCAAGGCGCGTTCGGTGCGCGCGCATCTGGGCTGAGGGGCCGACCGGGCGGCTCGGATCATCAGGATCAGGAGGGCGGGCATGGACAGAACCGGCACAGAGGACGAACATCAGGACATCCGCGAGGCCATCCGCGCGCTTTGCGCCGGATTTCCCGACGAATATCACCGCAAGGTCGATCAGGCCCGCGCCTATCCCGAGGAATTCGTCGCGGCGCTGACCCGCGCCGGCTGGATGGCCGCGCTCATCCCCGAGGAATACGGCGGCTCCGGCCTTGGCCTGACCGAGGCCAGCGTGATCATGGAGGAAATCAACCGCGCGGGCGGCAATTCGGGCGCCTGCCACGGGCAGATGTACAACATGAACACCCTGATTCGCCATGGATCCGAGGAACAGCGCCGCACCTACCTGCCCCGGATCGCATCGGGGGAATTACGGCTGCAATCCATGGGCGTGACCGAACCCACCACCGGCACCGACACCACGAGGATCAAGACCACGGCCGAACGCCGGGGCGACCGCTATGTGATCAACGGGCAGAAGGTCTGGATCAGCCGGGTGCAGCATTCCGATCTGATGATCCTGCTGGCCCGCACCACGCCCCTGGCCGAGGTGGCCAAAAGGACCGAGGGCCTGTCGATCTTTCTTGTCGATGTGAAAGAGGCGATGGCAAAGGGCATGCAGGTCCGCCCGATCCTGAACATGGTCAACCACGAGACGAACGAGCTGTTCTTCGACAATCTCGAGATTCCGGCCGAGAACCTCATCGGCGAAGAGGGGCAGGGGTTCAGGTATCTCCTGACCGGGCTGAACGCCGAACGCACGCTGATCGCGGCGGAATGCATCGGGGACGGCTACTGGTTCATCGACAGGGTGACGAAATACGTGAATGAGCGGGTCGTCTTCGGCCGGCCGATCGGCCAGAATCAGGGGGTGCAGTTCCCCATCGCCGAAGCCTTCATCGAGGTGCAGGCCGCCGACCTGATGCGCGCCCGGGCCTGCCGCCTGTTCGACGCCGGCAAACCCTGCGGCGCCGAGGCCAACATGGCGAAATATCTGGCGGCCAAGGCATCCTGGGAGGCGGCGAATGCCTGCCTGCAATTCCACGGCGGCTTCGGCTTTGCCTGCGAATACGACGTGGAGCGCAAGTTCCGCGAAACCCGGCTCTATCAGGTGGCGCCGATCTCGACCAACCTGATCCTGTCCTATGTCGCCGAGCATCTGCTGGGCATGCCGAGGAGCTATTGATGCCCGCGCTGCCCCTTGAAGGCGTCACCGTGATCGCGATCGAACAGGCGGTCGCCGCGCCCTTTGCCACCGCGCGGCTGGCCGATGCCGGGGCGCGCGTGATCAAGATCGAACGCGCGGAGGGCGATTTCGCGCGTGGCTACGATACGGCGGTCAAGGGCCAGTCGAGCTATTTCGTCTGGCTGAACCGGGGCAAGGAGTCGCTGGTCCTCGACCTGACCACGCCGGCGGGCAGGGCGCGGCTGGACGGGTTGCTGGCGACTGCCGACGTGCTGGTGCAGAACCTCAGGCCGGGGGCGCTGGCGCGGCTGGGCTATGATGACGAACGGCTGGCGCGCGACTGGCCCCGGCTGATCGCCGCCTCGATCTCGGGCTATGGCGAGGGGGGGCCGATGGCGGACCGCAAGGCCTATGACCTGCTGGTGCAGGCCGAGTCGGGCCTGTGTTCCATCACCGGCGGGCCGGAGGGGCCGGCGCGGGTCGGGATTTCGCTGGTCGATATCGCCACTGGCGCCACCACCCATGCCGCCATCCTCGAGGCGCTGATCCGGCGCGGCATCACCGGCAGGGGCACGCATGTCCGGGTGTCGATGTTCGATGTGATGGCCGAATGGCTGACGGTGCCGCTCTTGAACCACGAGGGCGGCCAATCGCCCCGGCGCATCGGCCTCGCCCATCCGTCGATCGCGCCTTACGGGGTCTTTGCCTGCAAGGACGGGGCGCAGATCCTCATCTCGGTCCAGAGCGACCGCGAATGGGCCGGGCTGGCCGGGGATTTCCTGGGCCGGCCGGAACTGGCGGACGATCCGCGCCTTGCCACGAACGTGGCCAGGGTCGCCAACCGCGCGGTGACCGATGCCGTGGTCGCGGCGGGTTTCGCGGCCCTCACCCTGCCCGAGGCCACCGCCGCCCTTCTGAAGGCCGATGTCGCCTTTGCGCGCGTGAACGACATGCAGGGCCTGTCGCAGCATCCACATCTGCGCCGGGTCACGGTCGACACGCCGGCCGGCCCGGTCAGCCTGCCCGCCCCCGCCCCGATCGTCGCCGGAGAAACCCGCCGCTATGGCCCGGTCCCGGCCCTGCCCGCAAAGGTGACGCCATGATTGATCTCGACCACCTGCGCACCTGGATCGGCCGCGAGGAGCTGCGCCGCGAGCTGTTGACCGAGGCCCTTGCCGAACGCTTCAGCGCCACCTTCGACCTTGAGGGGGCGGTGGCGGAAGGCGATCCGGCCCCGGCGCTGATCCACCTCTGCCTCGCCCCGCCGGCCGCGCCGACCGCCGGCCTGGGCCCGGACGGACATCCGGCGCGCGGCGGGTTCCTGCCGCCGGTGCCGCTGCCCCGGCGCATGTGGGCGGGGGGGGCCTTTGTCTTTCGTGACCTGATCCGCATCGGCGAAATGGTGACGCGCCGTTCGATCATCCGTGACGTGGTGGTGAAGCAGGGGCGCAGCGGCCCGCTCTGTTTCGTCACCGTCGATCACCGCATCGACAGCGGCGGCCGTCCGGTGATCGAGGAACGACAGGACATCGTCTATCGCGGCGAGGATGCCGGGCCGGATGCAAACCGGGCTAACCCGGCCCCCGCCCCCGTTCCGGTCCCGGTTCCGGCCGCGCGGGGCGCCGCGCATGTGGTGATCACGCCGACGCCGGCCCTGCTGTTCCGCTATTCCGCGCTCACCTTCAACGGGCACCGCATCCATTACGACAACCCCTATGCCCGCCGGGACGAAAGCTATCCCGGCCTCGTCGTCCATGGCCCGATGCAGGCGACGATGCTGGTGCAGCTTGCCCTGCGCCTGCGTGGCCGATGCCCGGCGCGGTTCGATTTCCGAAGCCTCTCTCCCCTGTTCGACGATGCCCCCTTTGCCCTGAACGCCGCTGCGGACGGGGAAGGGCTGCGGCTGTGGACCGCGCGCGAGGGCGGCCCCGTGGCGATGGAGGCCCGCGCCACATGGTAGGCCATGTCCGCGCGCCGCTGTTCGTGCCGGCCAACCGCCCGGAACGTTTCGCCCGGGCGGCGGCCTCGGGGGCGGATGCGGTGATCCTCGACCTCGAGGATGCCGTGCCACCCCCCGACAAGGACCGCGCGCGCGGCGCGCTGGGGACGGGGTTCACCGATCTGCCGGTGCTCGTGCGCCTCAATGCCGCGGGGACGCCATGGCACGGCGCCGATGTTGCCGCCGCCGCCGGGCTGGCGCTGGCGGCGGTGATCCTGCCCAAGGCCGAGGATCCCGCGCTGTGCGCCCGTCTTGCCGATGCGACGGGCAAGCCGGTGATCGCCCTCATCGAATCCGCGCGGGGGATCGCGAATGCGCGCGCCATCGCCGCGGCCGGGGGCGTGGTGCGGCTGGCCTTCGGTTCGGTCGATTTCTGCGCCGATCTGGGCTGCCGTCACTTGCGCGAGGTGCTGTTGCCGGTGCGCCTGGAACTGGTGCTGGCCTCGCGCCTGGCCGGGATCGCGGCGCCGCTGGACGGGGTGACGGTCCGCCTCGACGATCCGCTTGCCGCCGGTGACGACGCCGATCATGCGCGGGCGCTGGGAATGACGGGCAAACTCTGCATCCATCCCGCGCAGGTCGATCCCGTCCTGCGCGCCTTTGCCCCCACGCCGGCCGAGGTGGACCGCGCGCGCCGCATCCTGGCCGCGGGCGAGGGGGCGGTGCGTGTCGATGGCGAGATGGTGGACGAACCCGTCCGCATCCGCGCCCGGGCGATCCTGGCGCAGGCCGGGCAGGCGGGCGGCCCCCCGGCCGAGGGGGGCTGATCGCTGCGGCGTTGCTGCGTCTGGACAATGAGGCCGGTCATGCAAGGATGAACCGGCCGCGCCGGGGACCGCCCTCGGTGCAGCCCCGCACCCCGGCGAACGACAGGAGGCGAGATGACCGACCAAGGCAAGGGCCGTGCGCGGCGGCGCGATCAGGCGCCCCGTCAGACCCGCCCCGGCTATGCCCGGCTGCGTCATCCGTTCGCGCCGCAGCCCGGCTTTTCCGGGGACGAGATCGCGGCCATGCACGACACCGCGCTGCGCATCCTCGAGGATCTGGGAATGCGCATCCTTCTGCCCGAGGCGCGCGCGATCCTGCGCGCCGGCGGGGCGATCGTGGACGACGACAGCGAAATGGTCCGCATCGGCCGCGATCTGGTGGCCGAGGCGCTGCGCACCGCGCCCCGGTCGATCCGGCTGCGGGCCGCCGATCCCGCCCATGAACAGATGTTCGAGCCGGGCGCGATGCTGTTCATGGGCGGCGCCGGCTGTCCGAACGTGGCCGACCGGCTGCGCGGCCGCAGGCCCGGATCGCGCGAAAGCTATATCGAGACCCTGCGCCTCCAGCAGGCGTTCGACGTGATCCACATGCTGGGCCCTGCGGCCGAGGCGCAGGATGTGCCCGTCCACCTGCGCCACTACACGATCGTCGGCGAACAGCTGACCAACACGACCAAACCCCTGCACATCGCCGCGCGCGGCCAACGCCAGGTGCTCGAGTCCTTCGAGATGATCCGCACCGGCCTTGCCCTCGACGAGGGGGCCTTCACCGATGGCGTCTGGGCCAGCACGGTGATCAACACCAATTCGCCGCGCCTGCTCGACATCCCGATGGCGCGCGGCGTGATCGACTTCGCGCGCGAAGGCCAGCTAGCCATCATAACGCCCTTCTGCCTGGCCGGGGCTATGGCGCCGGTGACGGTGGCCGGCGCGCTGGTCCTTCAGCATGCCGAGGCGCTGGCCTGCATCGCCCTGTCGCAGATGGCCGCGCCCGGAGCGCCGGTGGCCTATGGCGGGTTTTCGTCGAATGTGGACATGCGTTCGGGCGCGCCCGCGTTCGGCACCCCGGAACATGTGCGCGCCAATCTGGGATCGGGGCAGCTTGCCCGGCTGATCGGGCTGCCCTGGCGGTCCGCGACCGGCACCACCTCGAAACTGGCCGATGCGCAGGGCGCGTTCGAGACCGGCATGGGCCTGTGGTCCGCGGTCCTGGCGCAGGCGACGGTGACGGTGCATGCGGCGGGCTGGCTCGAGGGGGGGCTGACCTTCGGCTACGAGAAGTTCATCACCGACCTCGAGGCGCTGCGCTCTCTGGCCGAACTGGCCCGCCCCGCCCCTGCCGATGCCGCGGCGCTGGCCTATGACGCCATCGCCGGGGTCGCGCCCTTCGGCCATTTCCTTGGCCATGCGCATACGATGGAACGCTACCGGACCGCCTTTTACGAGCCGCTGAACGCTGATCTGTCCAATCACGGCGCCTGGGTCGAGGCCGGTTCCCTGTCGGCCGAGGAGCGGGCCACCGGCATCTGGAAGGCCACGCTCGACCGGTTCGTGCCGCCCCCCGCCGCCGCGGAAATCCGTGATCGCCTTGCCCCCTGGATCGCGGCCCGCACCGCAGCGGGCGGCGCCCCGGTCGAAGGCTGAGCGCCCCCGGCGCCCCGGGGCGCGGGGCGTTTTGACAGGCGGGCGGAATGGCGCCATTGGTCGGATCAGGCACGGTGCCCAAGGGGGAGATTCGCGGATGTATGTCGGACTCGATCTCGGAACTTCGGGGCTGAAGGGCGTCCTGATCGACGACAGCCAGACCGTCATCGCCGAGGCGACCGCGCCGCTGACGGTGCGCCGCCCGCAGGACGGCTGGTCAGAGCAGGATCCGGCCGACTGGATCGACGCGGCCGGGACGGTGCTGGACGCGCTGGCGGCGCGTGTGCCGCTGGGCCGGGTCCGGGGGATCGGCCTGTCCGGACAGATGCACGGGGCGGTGCTGCTTGATGCGGGCCATCAGGTGCTGCGCCCGGCGATCCTGTGGAACGACACCCGCGCGCACCACGAGGCCGCGATACTGGACGCCGATCCGCGCTTTCGCGCGCTGACCGGCAACATCGTCTTTCCGGGCTTCACCGCGCCGAAACTGCTCTGGGCCGCGCGGCACGAACCCGACCTGCGGCGGCGGGTGGCGATGGTCCTGCTGCCCAAGGATTACCTGCGCCTGTGGCTGACCGGCGAATGCGTCAGCGACCTGTCCGATGCGGCGGGCACGGCCTGGCTCGACATGGCGGCGCGCGACTGGTCGGACGGGCTGCTGGCGGCCTGCGACCTGTCGCGCGGGCAGATGCCGCGCCTTGTCGAGGGGTCCGAACCCTCGGGGCGGGTCCGCGCCGGGCTGGCCGCGCGCTGGGGCCTGCCGGACGACGTGGTGGTGGCCGGGGGCGGGGGGGACAATGCCGCTTCGGGCGTGGGGGTGGGCGTGGTGGCGCCGGGCGACGGTTTTGCCAGCCTTGGCACCTCGGGCGTGCTGTTCGCCGCCAGCGACCGGTTCAGCCCGGACGCTCCCAGTGCGGTGCACACCTTCTGTCATGCGCTGCCGGGGCTGTGGCACCAGATGGGGGTGATCCTGGCCGCGACCGATGCCCTGAACTGGCATGCGCGCGTCATGGGCGCGGGGGCGGCCGAACTGACCGCGGGGCTCGGGCCGCTCCGGCCGCCGGGGCGGACGCTGTTCCTGCCCTACCTGGGCGGAGAGCGCACCCCCCACAACGACGCAAGGGTGCGCGCGGCCTTTCTGCACCTCGACCATGCCGCCGACGCCGCGGCGCTGACGCGCGCGGTGCTCGAGGGGGTGGTCCATGCCTTTCGCGACAGTCTCGATGCGCTGGCTTCGACCGGGACGCGGATCTCGCGGCTGATCGGGGTGGGCGGGGGCACGCGCTCGGACTACTGGGTGCAGGCTCTGGCGACGGCGCTTGACCTGCCGGTGGAACTGCCGGCGGCAGGCGATTTCGGCGGGGCCTTCGGCGCGGCGCGGCTGGGCCTCATGGCGGCCACGGGCGCGGGGGCGGAACTGGCCACGCGCCCGCCCATCGCCCGCACGATCGAACCGGACCCGGCCCTTGTCCCCGCCTTCGCCGAGGCCCACGCCCGCTATCGCGCCGCCGCCGCGGCGATCCGCGCCCTCTGACGCGAACCGCCGGCACGAGCACGATCAGCCCAGATAGCGCGCCAGCGCCGCGTCGGTGCCCTGCGCCCACAGGTGATCCAGCGCATCGCCAAAGGCGGCGACCAGCGCGGGATCGTCGGCCAGATCGCCATAGATCGCGCGCATGCCGATCCAGGCAGCGGGGTCATGGCGTGCGCGCCGCGCCATCTCTTGCAGGTGGTCCCAGTCGGGATCGTTCGGCGCGATGGCGGCGCCGTTCTCGTCGGTGCCGTGGCAGTAGCGGCACCAGAGCGCGGATTCGAGGAGGAGGCCGCGCGGCATCACCCCGCGCGCAAGGTTGTCGCGGATCGAGGGAATGATGAACTTGGGCTGGCGGTTCGATCCGTCAAGGCACAGGCGCCGTTCGGTATCCGCGATCTCGGGGTTCGAGAAACGCTCGATGATGAGGGCCTTGTAGGCGCTCAGATCCTGTCCCGGCACCGGCGGGACCACGGGCAGGATCTCGTCGCTCTCGACCCGGTCGAGAAAGGCCCGGATCAGGGGATCGGCCATCGCCTCATGGACGAATTCGATCCCCTTGAGGCCGCCGGGATAGGCGATCACCGCATGGCCGCCGTTGAGGATGCGGATCTTCATGGTCTCGAAGGCGTGGACATGCGGGGTGAAGGTCACGCCCACCTTCTCGAGCGGAGGGCGCCCTTGCGGGAAATCGTCCTCGAGCACCCATTGCCGGAACGGCTCGCAGGTGACGGGGACCGGGTCGTCAAGGCCGAATGCCGCCGCCATCGCGCGTTCGCGCGGGCCGGTGGCGGGGGTGATGCGGTCCACCATGCCGTTGGGGAAGGCCACATTGGCGTCGATCCAGTCGGCAAGGGCGGGGTCCGACAGCCGTGCCAGCCCGGTGACGGCGGCGCGGGTGACCTGGCCGTTGCCCGGCAGGTTGTCGCAGGACATGACGGTAAAGGGCGCGATCCCGGCGTCGCGCCGGGCGCGCAGCGCGGCGACGATCGCGCCAAAGGCGGTGGCGGGCGCGTCGGGCCGGGCCGCGTCGGCGCGGATGTCCGGCGCGTCGGGATCGAACCGCCCGGTGGCGGGGTTCACGAAATAGCCGCCCTCGGTCACGGTGAGCGAGACGATGCGGATCCCCGGCCCGGTCATCGCCGCGATGAGCGGGCCGTTCGCCGGTTCGACAGGCACGAAATCCACCATCGACCCCACCCGCCGCGCGCGCGGTCCGCGCGGGTCGAGTTCGATCACCGTCGACAGGCAGTCCTGCGCCAGCATCGCCGCGCGCATCGCCGCATCGGCCGGCCGCACCCCGGCGCCGATGATCGCCCAGTCATGGCCTTCGCCGGTGGCGAACAGGTCATCCAGCCAGACCGCCATATGCGCGCGGTGGAAATTGCCCAGGCCGATATGGACGATGCCCGGCGTGAGTCGGCCACGGTCATAGGCGGGAAGCGAAACCTTCATGTCATTCATCCGTTGCTGTGACAGGGTGAGAGAGGGGGCCGGCGTTCGTCGCGGTTCCGGGGCCGCCGTGCAGGATCGCCCGATCCTTGTCCCGCCCGTGCATCCCTATCCCCTGCCGCTCGATGCGGCCATGATGGCCGGGTCGTGCCGGACCTTCAATCGCAATCGCATGGACAGGCGCGGGGCCGGCCGGTCCGGCGTCCGGGCCCCTGGCCGAAATCGCCGGAAACCCCTTCCCCCTTCATGCGGGAATGGTGCAATCCTTCACCCGCCGCCCCCACTCCCGCTCCCGCCGCGGCACGGCCTGCCGCGTCGATCCCCGAACCCTGAAAGGAAAACCGATGGCCCCGCGCGTCCTTGTGATCGGAGAGATCCTCGTCGAGATCATGGCCACCACCAGGGGCCACGGCTTTGCCGGGCCGATCGACCTGCGCGGCCCCTATCCTTCGGGGGCGCCCGCGATCTTTGCCGATCAGCTTGCCCGGCAGGGGATCGCCACGGCGATGGTCTCGGCGGTGGGGGATGACGATTTCGGCCGGTTGAACCTGGCGCGGCTGCGCGCGGCGGGGGTGGACGTGACCGCAGTGCAGATCCACCCGACCGCCACCACCGGCACCGCCTTTGTCCGCTACCGTCCCGAAGGCGGGCGCGATTTCGTCTTTCATCTGGCCGATGCCGCCTGCGGCCGGATCGAGCCTGCCGCAGCCTCTGCGGCCGAGGTGGCGCGCGCCACGCATCTGCATGTCATGGGGTCGGCCCTTGGCGCCCCGCGCCTTGCGCAGATGATCCTGGAGGCGGCACGCCACATCCATGCGGCGGGGGGCACGGTATCGTTCGATCCGAACCTGCGGCCCGAAATGCTTGATGCCGCCGGGCACGCGCGGCTGGCCGGGGTTCTGGAACTGACCGCGCTCCTGCTGCCGTCCGAGGGCGAGGCCCTGGCCCTTGTCCCCGGCGCCCCGGACGAGGACGCGGCCATCGCCGCCCTGACCCGGCGCGGGATCGAGGTGGTGCTCAAGCGCGGGCGCGACGGTGCCACCTGGTTCGGCGGCGACCGGCGCATCGAGCAGCCGGGTTTCGCCGTTCACGAGATCGACCCGACCGGCGCGGGCGACACGTTCGGGGCAACCTTCCTTGCCGGATGGATCACCGGCGCGGATCCGGCGGCAAGCCTGCGCGCGGCCTGCGCGGCGGGCGCGCTGTGCGTCATGGCGGCCGGCCCGATGGAGGGCGCGTCGGATCCGGCGCGCATCCGGGCCTTCCTGGCGGAACGGGAGGCGTGCTGAATCCATTTGTAATGATCCACATGCATATGTAACCATCGGCCCCGACAGGAACCCCGGGGGCCGCGCGATGACGATGGAGAAGTTCCGCCTCGATGGCCGGGTCGCGCTGGTGACCGGCGGCAACCGCGGCATCGGCCTGGCCATTGCAGAGCTGTTCCTCGAGGCCGGCGCGCGCTGCCTTGTCACCGCGCGGGTCGAGACCCCGGCCCTGGCCCGGCTGCTGGCCACCCATCCTGAAACCGCCGCCTGGCATGGCGCCGACGTGACCGATCCCGCGGCGCCCGCGGCCATGGTCGGGGCCGCCGTCGCGCGTTTCGGCCGGCTTGACGTGCTGGTGAACAACGCGGGCGTGGCCGACAACGGCGACTTCCACGATTTCGACGACGCCCGCCTGGCCCGGATCATGGACACGAACCTGGTCGCGCCCTTCCGCATCGCGCGGGCGGCGGTGCCGGTCATGCTGGCACAGGGCGGCGGGGCGATCGTGAACATCGGCTCGATCTCGGGCGAGGTGGCGAACAGGCCGCAGTTTCAGGTCGCCTACAACGCCTCGAAGGCGGCGGTGCACCAGATGACGCGGGTCATGGCCTTTGAATACGCCGGCCGCGGCATCCGCGTGAACGCGGTGGCGCCGGGATATGTCGTCTCGGACATGACGGCGGGCGGGATCGCCAACCCGGAATGGAACCGGGTCTGGACCGGGAACACGCCGATGGGCCGCCTGGCCCGGCCCGAGGAGATGGCCACCTGCGCGCTGTTCCTGGCGTCCGACGCGGCCAGCTATGTCACCGGCGCGGTGCTGGTGGCGGACGGCGGCTATACCACGCACTGAGGGAGAAGGACATGGGCGAATCGCTTGGAGGAAAGGTGGCGCTGGTCACGGGGGCGGCCTCGGGGATCGGGCTTGCCACCACGCGGGCGCTGATCGGGGCGGGGGCGCGGGTGGTGATGGTTGACCGCGACGCCGACGCGCTCGGGCGGATCGCGGCCGGTCTGGGGGCCGACGCCATCGCGCAGGTCACGGACCTTCTCGATGCCGCGGATTGCGATGCGATGATCCCCGCCGCGCTGGACCGGGTGGGGCGCATCGACATCCTGCACTGCAACGCCGGCACCTATATCGGCGGCGACCTGACCGCGACGACCCCGGCCGCCATCGACCGGATGCTGAACCTCAACGTCAACGCGGTGATGAAGAACGTCCATGCCGTGATCCCGCACATGGCCGGGCGCGGCAGCGGCGACATCATCGTCACCGCCTCGGTCGCCGGTCATTTCCCGGTCCCGTGGGAGCCGGTCTATTCCGCGTCGAAATGGGCGATGACCTGCTTCGTGCAGACCATGCGCCGCCAGCTCTTCGGGCAGGGCATCCGCGTGGGGCAGGTGTCGCCGGGGCCGGTGGTTTCGGCGCTGCTGGCCGACTGGCCCGAGGAGAACCTGCGCAAGGCCCGCGAGAACGGCAGCCTGATCGAGCCCGAGGACATCGCCGATGCCGTGCTCTACATGCTGACGCGGCCGCGCAATGTCACGATCCGCGACATGATCGTGCTGCCCACCAACTTCGACATCTAGGCCGGGTTCCGCGCCGAAGGGCGCGCTGCCCCTGCCCCTGTCCCTGTCCCTGTCCCCGGCGCGGTCGGGGCCGGGGCGCGGGGGCAGGGCGGCGCCGGATCAGATCCGCCGCTCGGTCCTGCGGTCGAAGAGGTGGACCTGTTCCGGGTCGATGGTGAACCCGATCTGCGTTCCGGGCCGGGCGTGGATGCGTTCGCGCACCACCGCGTCGATCAGATCCGAGCCAAGCCGGGCAAAGACCTGGGTTTCGGATCCTGTCGGCTCGACCACGACGACGGACACGGGCACGCCGTCGGCGCCGATGCCGATATGTTCGGGGCGGATGCCATAGGTGACTTCCATCCCCTCGGGCAGGTCGCGGTCCGGCAGCGGCAGGTGCTGCCCGCTTGCGGTGGCGAACACGCGCCGCCCGTCCCGGGTCTCGATGCGGCCATGGACGAAGTTCATCGACGGAGAGCCGATGAACCCGGCGACGAACACGCTGTCGGGCCGGTCATACAGGTCGAGCGGCGCGCCCACCTGTTCCACCCGCCCGTCGCGCATCACCACGATCTTGTCGGCCATGGTCATGGCCTCGATCTGGTCGTGGGTGACATAGACGATGGTGGTGCCAAGACGCTGGTGCAGTTCCTTGATCTCGACGCGCATGGTGACGCGCAGCTTGGCGTCGAGGTTCGACAGCGGCTCGTCGAAGAGGAACACCTGCGGCTTGCGCACGATGGCACGGCCCATCGCCACCCGCTGCCGCTGCCCGCCCGAAAGCTGCTTCGGATAGCGGTCGAGCAGATGGGCAAGGTCGAGGATCTCGGCCGCGGCGCGCACCTTCTGCGCGATCTCGGCCCTGGGCATCCCGGCCATGCGCAGCGGAAAGCCGATGTTCTCGGCCACGGTCTTGTGCGGATAGAGGGCGTAGCTCTGGAACACCATGGAAATGTCGCGCTCCTTGGGGAGCACGTCGTTCACCACACGGTCCCCGATCGAGATCGTGCCGCCGCTTGCCGCCTCGAGTCCGGCAAGCATGCGCAACAACGTCGATTTCCCGCAACCCGACGGGCCGACAAGGACCACGAATTCGCCGTCCGCGATATCGACACTGACCCCGTGCATGACCTGCACGCTGCCATAGCGCTTGATCACGTTGTCGAACTGGACACTGGCCATGGCGGAATTCCCTATTGCGGAAGAACGATCTGCATCTTCACCTCGCCGGGCGGGGCCGCGGCGGCGATGTCGAAGGCGGCGACACTTTCGGAAAAGTCGAAGGTGCGGGTGATGAGCGGCTTCACGTCGATGGCCCCCGAGGCGATCATGCCGACGCAGCGCGCAAAGACATGGGCGTAGCGGAAGATGTTCTCGACCCGGGCCTCGCGCACCATGGCGGCGCCGGCGTCATAGGCGACCGGCTCGGACTGGCCGCCGATCATCACGACACAGCCCCCCGGCGCCAGCGGACCGAATACCGATGCCGCCGCGCGCGGGGATCCGGTCGCCTCGAACACCACATCGGCGCCCCAGCCATCGGTCCCGTCGCGCACCCGCGCGGCCAGATCCTCGTGCCCGGCGTCCACCGGGACGATCGCGGGCGACAGCGCCGCCGCAATCTCGAGCTTCTTCGGCGCGATGTCCGAGACGAACACCCGCGCACAGCCCGAGGCCAGCGCCGACAGCGCGGTGACAAGGCCGATCGGCCCCGCGCCCAGCACGACGCCGACATCGCCCGGCCGGATCCGCGCCTTGGTTGCGGCGTGGATGCCGACGGCCAGCGGCTCGACCATGGCGGCCTCGGCAAAGCTCACGTTGTCGGGCAGGCGATAGGTATAGGCGGCCGGGTGCACGCAGGTCGGCCGCAGGATGCCATGCACCGGCGGCGTGGCCCAGAACCGCACCGCCGGGTCGATGTTGTACATGCCCAGCCGCGCCGCCCGGCTGTTCGGGTCGGGGATGCCCGGCTCCATGCAGACGCGGTCCCCCACGGCAAGACCGCTGACCGCCGCGCCGCATTCGATCACCGTGCCCGATGCCTCGTGGCCCAGGATCATCGGCGCCTCGACCACGAACGGTCCGATCCGGCCATGGGTATAGTAATGCACGTCCGATCCGCAGATCCCCACCGTATGCAGGCGGATTCGCACGTCATGCGGCCCCAGCACCTCTTCGCTGCGGTCGATTTCGGGAAAGTCGCGCAGCGACAGCGCGCCCTTGCGTTCAAGAACGACGGACTTCACCTCTCAGCCCCTCCGGATGATGTGAATGGTCAGGACGACCGAAATGGCGGTGCTGATCCAGATCGACAGGCCCACCGGCTCGATGAACCGCAGCCACAGCAGCGACTGGGCGACATAGAGGATCACGCCGATGAACAGCCGGTCGAACCAGTTGGTCTCGATCGGAAGGAAACCGGGGCGGCGCTCTTTCATGGTCTATCCTTTCACGGCGCCGAAGGTCAGGCCGGCGACGATGTGCCGCTGCACCAGGCTGAAGACGATCAGCGCCGGGATCAGCGTGAAGACCGAGATCGCCGCCATGATCCCCCAGTTCGTGCCGGTGGTGGTGACATATTCCGACAGGCCCGTGGTCAGGGTGCGGGCGTTGAAGTTGGTGAGGGTCGCGGCCAGCAGGTATTCGTTCCAGGCAAAGACCCAGGTGAGGATCAGCGTCACCGCAAGGCCGGGCCGCGCCAGCGGGAACACCACCTCGAAGATCACGCGCCAGGAACCCGCGCCGTCCACGAAGGCGGCCTCGTCGAGTTCGCGCGGGATCCCGTCGAGGGTCGGCCGCAGCGTCCAGATCGCGAAGGGCAGGTTGAAGGTGCAGTAGACAAGGATCATCCCCGTCCGCGAATCCGCCAGCGAGAAGTCGCCCACCCGGTAGACCTGCGTCAGCAGCAGGAACAGCGGCAGCAGGAACACCGCCGGCGGGGCCATCCGGTTGGTGATGGTCCAGAAGAAGATGCTTTCCTTGCCGCCCAGGTCGAATCGGGTCAGCGCGTAGCAGGCAAAGAAGCCCAGCGTGGTGCACAGGAGGGCGTTGCCGCTGCTGATGATGAGCGAGTTCACCATGTAGCTGCGCAGGGTGCGGTCCGAGAGCACGTCGGTGTAGTTCTTCCAGTAGAAATCGCTGAGCCACAGCGAGGGCGTCGAGAACAGCTCGACCGCCGGCTTGACCGAGATGACAAAGAGCCAGTAGACCGGGAACAGGGTCGCGATGCTCATGAGCGTCCAGAACAGGACGGCGATCCAGGGGCTACGTTCGCGCATCGCTCAACCCTTGTCCTTGTTGCGCGGCGCGATCAGGCCGACATACATCAGCCAGCACACCACGATGGTGAGATAGAGCACGATCACCGACACGGCCGAGCCGTAGCCGTAGTTCGTGCGGGGGAACACTTCCTTGAAGATGTGCACGCCGATGAAGCGCGTGGCCGATCCCGGCCCGCCCCCCGTGAGCATCAGCACCTCGTCCACGATGCGCAGTGCGTCCATCAGGCGGATGAACACCGTGGCCAGGATCGCCGGCCGGATCATCGGCAGGGTGATGTGCCAGAAGATCTGCGCCCTGCCGGCCCCGTCGATCTGCGCCTGTTCGAACGGGTCGGCCGGCAGCGAGACAAGCGCCGCGATCATGGTCAGCGTGACCAGCGGCGTCCAGTGCCACACATCCATGACGACCGTGACGACAAAGGCCTGAACCGCGTTCTGGCCGATGTTCAGGTCATATCCGAGCCAGCCCTGCATGGCCGCGGGGATGATGCCGATCGAGGGCGTCATCATCAGCTTCCAGACCGATCCGACGATGATCGGCGCCATGATCAGCGGCAGCGTGTGGATGGTGCGGAAGAACGCCTTGCCCGGAAAATCGCGCAGGAAGGCAAGGGCAAGGACATAGCCCAGCAGGATCTGGCTGGCCACGGCGAAGGCCACGAAGGCGGCCGTGACCCCGAGCGAGGCCAGGAACTGACCGTCAAAGACGATGCGGCGATAGTTCTGCGCCCAGTTGAACACCATGTCCGGGTTGGCGCCGAACGGGTTCCACTGATGGAACGAGACGACGATGACATAGATGAAGGGGACGACGCCGAACAGGAACAGGATCAGCAGCGTCGGCGCCAGGAGGATCCAGCCGAAGGTCCGGGATTGCATCTGCCACATTCCTTCCGGCAGGCGGGTCAGGGGGGGGGCCGCCACCGTGGCGGCGGCCCCGGGGATGGTCCTACTGGCGATAGCCCAGATCGGTCAGTTCCTGTTCGGCCTTTTCGGCCATCAGGTCCAGACCCTCGTCGGGGCCGATGGCGCCGGTGAGGATGTCGTAGAAGATCGGCGCCGTCGCCTCGCGCACCTGGGCGTGGAACGGATAGGCCGGCGCACCCTGGAACAGGTAGCCCTGGTCGCGCATCATGTCGAAATAGCCGTCAAGCCGGGTGTTCAGTTCCTGCACGGCGGGATCGTCATAGGTGGCGGTGGTGGTGATCCGCGAACCGGCCAGCGCCCAGTCGGGCTGGAAGTCCTCTTCGGCCATGAACTGGAGGAAGAGAAGGGCGGCATCCTGGTTCTGCGAGGTGGTCGGCAGGCCGAAGGCCCCGCCGTCGTAGTAGCCGATATAGCCGTCGCCGGCCTCGGCCGCGGCAAGGACCCCGTCGCTGAGCGGCGGCAGCGCGACCCCGACATTGCCGACGACCAGCGACTGCGAATCGTCGGTGGCGATCCAGGCGGCATTCTCGCCATAGACCAGGCCCTGCGCGGCGCGGCCGGCGGCAAAGGTGGTGGCAACCTCGGTCCAGGTCGATTGCACCGATTCGGGTGGCGCGATGTCGCGCAGGTGCAGCCACCAGCGCAGCGCCTCCTTGGCCTGGTCCGAGTTCATCGCCCCGCCGTTCGCGACCGAGGCGGCGTAGTTCTCGCCCGGGACGATGCCCCAGTTGTAGACGCCGAAGGTCGGCGCGACCGATTCGAAGAATTCATACCACGAGGCCGCATGCCCGGTATGGGCCTGCGCGGTGGTGCCCCACAGGTCGAGGCCGTGGTCCTGACCCCACTTGGTAAAGAACTCGGCGATGAGGGTGTATTCCTCATGCGTGGTCGCCGGGGCGAGTTCGTGGCCGTTCTGCTCAAGGAAGGCCGCGCGGATCTCGGGGTCGTCGAACAGGTCGGTGCGGTAGAGGTAGGGCTTGACGAAGGCCTCCATCGGCATCCCGTAAAGCCCGCCGTCCGCGTCGCGGAAATTGTCGGCAAAGCTGGTCAGGTTGGCCTCGTCGAAACCCGGCGCGTGCAGCGCGGGGTTCGCCTCGAGTGCGCCGGTCAGGTTGACCAGGAAATGGCGCGACATGTAGGCGTAGACGATATCCTGTTCGATGTAGACCATGTCATAGATGCCGGTCCCGGCCTCCATGTCCTTGATCGCCTTGTCATACATCTGGTCCCAGGAGGTGGTCTCGATGTCGACGGCGATGCCGGTCAGTTCCTCGAACCGCGGGGCCAGAACCTCGCGGATATAGTTCGAGGGCGGGGTCGACTCGGTGACGCCGTGCAGGGTCACGCCCTCGAAGGCGGCCCCGGCGGTGCGGTAGAAATCCTCGTCAAGCGCAAGCGCCGCACTGGCGGCAAGAGACAGGGCCAGGGCAGAGGTGCCCAGCCTGAACAGGGTCGTCATGGATTGTCCTCCCAGATCCTCGTGCGCCGGTGCCCGGTCCGCCTGTATCGCGGACTCGTCTTCGCGCCGGGGCATGTTGGCAAATCCGGCCCCTTGACGCAAGGAAAACTTTCAAATGTATCGACTGCAATGCATATGTATCCACCGTGACGGCCTTGCTTGACCGACCCCCCGCCTGAAGGTGAGATGCGCCCATGAATGATGACGCCAATCCCGAAGCCGATGCCTTCACCGCCGAGGTCTGCTGGCATTACTATGTCAACGAACTGACCCAGGCCGAAATCGCCCGCGTGCTGGGCGCCACCCGCCTGCGGGTGAACCAGGCGATCCAGCGCGCCAGGGCCGGGGGGATGGTGCGGATCGAGATCGATTCGCCCTTCCTGCCGCGCCTCGATCTTCAGGATCGGTTGCAACGGCATTTCGGCCTTGAACGGGTTCAGGTCGCGCCGGCGCATCCGGTGCAGTACGACTATCACACGCCGGTGGGAACCGCGCTTGCCTCCTACATGTCGACCCGGCTGCGGGCGGGGGCGTGGAAGCTGGTCGGGGTTTCCTGGGGCGAGACCCTGCAACGCTGCATCGAGCGGATGTTGCCGCACAACCTGCCCGAGGTCGAGGTCATCTCGATGCTGGGCGGCACCAGCCGGGGCGAGACCCTGAACGCCTTTGCCATCGCCTCGGGGTTTGCCGCCCGCCTTGGCGCGCGCTATTCGCTGCTGGCGGCGCCGATCTTTCTGGCCGACCGGATCGACCGCGCGGCGTTTCTGGAACAGGATGTCTTCGTCGGGCAGTTCGAGAAGTTCACCCGCCTCGACGCGGCGATCCTGACCGCAAGCAACATCTCGGATCTCAGCTATCTGGTGCGGACCGGGCTGCCGGGCGGGATCAGCGCGGCCGAACTGATCGCGGCCGGCGCCGTGGGCGATGTGGTCGGCCGGTTCCTGGACGACAGCGGCAAGGTGGTGTCGAGCCGGCTGGAAGGCCGGACGATCGGGATCGCCCTCGATGTGCTGCGGCAGGTGCCCGAACGGGTGCTGGCGGCGGCGGGCGGGCACAAGGTGCCGATCATCCGCGCGGTGCTGGGCGCGGGCATCGCCAATGTCCTTGTCACCGACGACGTGACCGCGCGGCTGCTCCTCGAGGAGGGGTGAGCGCCGGGACCGCCGGTCACCGCCCGTTCGGGCACGGCTTCGGCGGCAGGCCGGCCGGAGGGCGCTTTTCCGGCATGTGGCCCGGGATCGCCCGATCCGCAGGCAGCCCGGCCCGGGGCGGGGTGCTTGATTCCCCGGCCGGATCGGTCGATCCTGTCCCCGGGGGGCAGGCCGCGCGGGCGCTGCCGGTTCAGGCGGGGGGCAGGTCGGGCAAGTGAGATCCGCATTGTCCTTCCTGCGCGCGCTGCCGGACAGCGCGGCCTTCGGGCGGGGCGCCCTCTTTCAGGGCCAGACCCGGCCGGGGACCGGCCCGCGGCCCACGCCGACGGTCGGCCGCTTTGAAGATGTGACGCTCTGGCCCAGCACCGGGTTCCTCTGTCACGGACAGATCGCGGATGGCGGCCCGTCGCTGCCGCCGGGCAGCGATCCGCTCATCGCCGGGTATCGCCGCAACGACATCGTCTTTGCCCTGCCAGACCGGCAGGGTCGGGGGCAGGGGCGGCGCGGCGGGGTGCTGCGCGGGCCGCATGTCTGGGGCGGTTACGCCGCGCGGCATTTCGGCCACCTGATCGCCGAGCATCTGCCGCGGCTGGTGGCGGGCCTCGATGCCGCACCGGACGCGACCTGCCTCCTTGCCCTGCGTCCCGAAGGGATCACCCGCATCGCGCCATGGCTGTCGGTTCCCGGCATGGTCACCGACGCCCTCGCCTGGTTCGGGGTGCCGCGCCACCCCGACGCGACGGCACACGGGGATGTTTCTTGACGGCTGCCGGGACGAGGCCCATCTGCGCCGCCGACAAACACCAGCAAAGGTCCGGTCCCATGCAGAAGATCCTCGCCTCCGTCCTCGCCCTCAGCGTCCTGCCCCTCGCGGCCATGGCCGGGGACGGGCCCGCGACGACGGTCACGACGGCGAACTATGCCTGCGCGAACAACGAGGTGCTGCATGTCGTCTATGTGAACGGCGCGGACGGGCTGAATTTCGCCATCATCCAGCAGATGGACGAGATGATCCCCCTTCAGCAGGAAGTCTCGGCTTCGGGGGCGATCTACAGCGCGATCAGTCCCGACTACACCTACACACTTCTCACCGAAGGCAACGAGGCGTTCCTCGAGGATGATCAGGGCCGCATCCTTGACGACTGCGCCATGTGAGCGCATTCGGGCCGCGGCGTCCTCAGACATCCCGGCCAGTCGAAGGCGGCGGCACCAGCCGCCGCTCGTCCGCAGCGCCGGTGCGCGTGGTGATGGCGCCTCTGGTCGCCGGTGTGGTCCCGCGTGGAACGACGGCGCGGGGCGGGGGGCTCAGACCCCTCCGGTGGCAAGCAGGATCTGTTTCCAGACGGCCGTCTCATCGAACAGCGTGAATTCGCGGCGCAGGCCCCAGGGGCCGAATTCGGCATGGGTGATGCCCAGCACATGGACCAGGGCCCCGCTGGGCGTGCCAAAGCCGCCCCAGCCGGAGTGACGGCCGTGCAGGCTCCACCGCACGGCGGCGCGGGGCGGCATCATCGGGTCGTCGCGGCCGATCACATGGTGCAGCGTGAAGGCCGCGTCGGGAAAGGCCGCGCGCAACTGCATCCAGAACCGGTCGGCGTCGCCGGGGCCGTGGCCACTGACCCCGCCGGGGTATTCAAGCTGGGCGGCGCGATCGTAGGTGGCGGGGATGGCGGCAAAGTCGGCGGCCATGATCCGGGTCAGCAGCTCGGCCAGTCGGGCGCCCCAGGGATTGTCGTTGCCGCGCCCGCTGTAGGGGCCGGGGATGTCATTGGCGGGTGTCAGCGGCTGGACGCAGGCCGAGGGGCCGCCTTCGCGGGCGATCTGGTCGCGGGCAAAGGCGGCCGGATCGAGCCCCATCTGCCGGACGATGGCGCCCTGATCGCGGATCAGCCATTCGTCGTCGATGCGGTTGTCGCGGGCGTGGCAGTCGGCCAGGATACGGTAGCGCAGCCGCCGCCCGGTGGCCGGGCCATAGGCTCCGTCGCCCAGATGCGTGGCGGTGGACAACAGCCGGTGCGACGACAGCATCCCCGTCTCGGGTGTGCCGGACCAGATGACGTCCTCGCCCAGAAGCGTGCGGTCGGGGAATTCCGCCAGCGTCGCCATCGTCGCGCCGATGACCCCCTGGTTGCCGCGCACCACCGAGGCCGGAGAGCGCACGACGATGTCGGGCGCATAATAGCGGTGGAGCGCGTGGATATTGCGGTCTTCCCAGATTTCCCTGGTGATTCCGATCACGTAGTCGGGAAAGTCGCGCCAGCGGGGGTCAAAGCCTTGCATCAGTTCTGGTCCTTGTGTCGAACGGTGCTGCGCGAGACCAGCGGGCCGGTGACGCGCAGTTTGCGGGGGGGGCCCGCGCCTTCGATCTGGCGCAGGAGAAGATCGACCGTCATCGCCACCATGTCCTGCACCGGCTGGCGGATGGTGGTGAGGTCGTAGACCGGCCACGAGGCGAGCGGCACGTCATCAAAGCCGATCACCGACACGTCGCCGGGGACAGACAGGCCAAGTTCGTGGCGCAGCACGTCCAGCAGTGCAAAGGCCATGTGGTCGCTGGCGGCAAATACGGCCTCCGGCCGATCGGGGCGGGCGAACATCTCGCGCGCGGCCGCGAGGGCGGTTTCGCGCTGATACTGACCGTCGATCATCGACACGGGGACAAGGCCCGCGGCATCCATCGCCTGACGAAAGCCGACGGCCCGGTCGCGCCCGGTGGACGAACCCTGCCAGCCCATCAGATGCGCGATGCGGCGATGTCCGGCGGCGATCAGATGTCCGGTCGCCAGCCGCCCGCCCGCGACGTTGTCCGAGGTGACTTCGGACAGGCGCGGGTCTTCCTGCCCGCGGTTGAAGAGAACGACGGGAATGCCGGCCGCCTCGCAGCGCGCGGTCAGTTCGCTCGACATGGCAACGCTGGCGGTGATGATGCCATCGACCTGATAATCCAGCAACTCTTCGACCACCTCGGGGACGCGGCGGGTGGAATTGGCCATGAAGACAAGGATGTGATAGCCGCGGTCCTGCAGCGCGTGGGACAGGAGTTCCAGCGCGACGGGATAGAACTGGTTTTCCAGATAGGCGACAACCAGACCGATGATGCGCGTGCGCCCGGTGATGAGCGAGCGGGCGAGGACGTTCGGCCGGTATCCCAGCGCCTTGGCCGCCGCACGGACCTTTTCGACGGTCCTGGGCGAGGCCGAGGCACCCGGTGTGAAGACGCGGCTGACGGCGGACTGGCTGACGCCGGCCAGTCGCGCCACATCGACGGCGGTGACCCGGGGGGGCGTGCCGTTCATGGCATGCCCCGTGGCGGGTTGGTCTGGGGGGTTGGCATCATGGCAGCGCCCTTCCGGTCTCGGGGTCGAATCCGCTGCAAGACTTGTTGAATTCGCACAGGCTTGCCAATGGGTCGGCGCCGATCCGGGGAGGCGCGTCCGGCAGACCGGCCACGCCGCCCCCATCGCTTCGGGCGGGGGGCGGGGCAGGCGGCCGTGCATTCCGACGAAGCCGCCGCAGGATCGGCCGCTGCCAGTGTCTGGCGCGGGGTCGTGAAACCGGCTTTCGTCGTTGCGGGCTTCATGCTGCGGGGGCCGCCGGCGGGCGGGGCGGGGTCCGTTCGCCGCGGTCGAATGTTTCCCAGCCATGGCCGTTGAAACAGTCGACGCCCAGTTGTGCCATGACATGGGGAAAATCGACCATCACCCAGTTGTCGGTGATGCGGCCGTCCACGACCTTCCAGAAGTCCATGTAGCGGATGATGACCCGCTTGCCGGTGGGGGCGATGCCCATGAATTCGCCGGCATGGGTCGCCTCCTGCCGGCCAAAGGCCGCAGCCCATTCGCCCATGAAGAGGCGCGCCTCGTCGATGCAGACCTTGTCGCGGAAGGCGGCCTGGAACGGGCGCTGCCAGTTGTTCTGGAATTCGGCCAGGCCGGTCTTGGTGCCGCAGCCCTGGTTGCCCATCCAGCGAAAGCTCTCGGCAAAGAACTGGCCGATGTCGTCGATGCGGTGGTCGTTGAGTCCGTCGACCATGCCTTCGATCACGGCGCGGGTGGCGGCGGTCTGAGTCATGTCCGTGTCACGGCTGAGCACGGCCTGTTCGGGGCGAGAGCCTTTCATGGCTACATCCTTGTGCAAGGGGTTTGGGGGGGTGGCAGGCGGACGCCCGGCGCAGGACGTGGTCGCGCGGCAGATGCCTGAACGCGGGATGGGTCATGGGGGGCAGGGACAATGCGGGCATGGACATGGGCGGCCGCCTCATTTCACGGCCCCCGCAGTCAGGCCGCTGACGATCTGGCGCTGGAACACCATGACCAGAAGGAAGAGCGGGGCGGTGATGGACACGGCGGCGGCCACGGCCTCGACCTGGTCGGTCGTCGTGGTCTCGCGGTTGAAGTAGGAGGAAATGGCCGGGACCATGGTCTGGTTGCTGGTATCGAGCAGGAGCGAGGTCACCAGAAAGTCGTTGTAGCCAAGAAGGAAGGAGAACAGTCCCGTGGTGATGACCCCCGGCCACATGACGGGCATGATGACCTTGCGGAAGGCCTGGAAATGGGTGCAGCCGTCGACGCGCGCCGCCTCGTCGAGTTCGGCCGGGATCGACTGGAAGAAAGAGCGCAGCATCCAGATGGTGAAGGGCTGGTTGATCGCGACCAGCACGGCGATGACGGCGAGGGGCTGGCCATAGAGCGTGGGGGCGCTGTCGCCAAGGAGCGGGCGCAGGATCTCGGCCGAGTTGATGAAGACCGGAAGATACCCCGCCACCAGCACCGAATGCGGCAATGCCCGGAAGATGAGCGCCGCGATCAGCAGCCAGAATGCGAGCCGCGACGGCGTGCGCGACAGGGCATAGCCCGCAAGCGTGCCGACGGTGAGCGAGATTGCGGTGACCCCGAGCGTGACCTGCATCGAATTGACGAAATTGCGCCAGAAGGCGTTGTCCACCCAGACCGCACGGTAATGTTCCACGGTGAAGCCCAGCACCGGCTGAAGCCCCAGCGCGGCGTTCAGCGCGCCCAGGGCGGGCGCCACCGCCAGCACCGCCACACCTGCCGCCACCAGCGCAAGGCCCGCGGCCCCCACAAGCCAGCCGAACGCGCCATAGCCCGGCGGGGTTGCCCGCGCGACCAGGCCCGGCAGGCGGAGGGCGGCCAGCCGCGCGGTCAGCCAGAGCCCCGCCAGGATGACCGGAATATCAAGCAGCGTCAGCCCCTTGCCGCGCGCGATGGTTGCGGGGCCCAGAATCACATCGCCCACACTGGCAGCAAACGAGTCGATGGGAACCTTCACGCTCATCACGCTGATCCAGAAGATCGGAAAGATCGCCAGCAGGCACCAGAAGATCAGGAACCCGTTCGACAGCAGTTTCAGACCGAGGGGCGCGCGCATGGCGCGTGGGGTGCTCATGACCGTGCTCTCCGATGGTCGGCCCAGGTGCGGCGCAGAAGCGGGAACAGCAGGATCACGATTCCCACCATGGTCAGCATCGCGCTGGCCGATGCGCGGGTGATCGCGCGGTTGCCCGTCGCGTCCGGGGTCAGAAGGTCATAGGTCAGGTATTGCAGCGAGATGACATGCGCCTCGGACCTGAAGCCGACGATCTCTTCGAACACACGATAGGCGTCCATCAGGTGGATCAGCGCCACAAAGGTGATGAGCGGCATGAGGGACGGGATCACGACGTAGCGCAGCCGTTCCATCCGCGATGCACCGTCGATCGCCGCTGCCTCGATCGTGTCGCGGTTCACGGTCTGGAGCCCGGCATAGAAGATGACGAAGGCAAAGGGCGCGACATGCCAGACGCGATAGAAGATCATCAGGATCTCGATGGTCCAGCCCTGGGCGAACATGGAGATGTCGGTGCCTGACCAATGCTCCATCAACCGGGTCAGGATGCCGTCGCCGACAAAGAGCCAGCGGATCGACAGGGCGCCGATGACGGGCGTGATGATGAAGGGCAGAAGCGAGACGAAAATCACCGGGCCGCGGATGCGCGCCAGCGTGGCGTTGACCGCGAGGGCGATGGCAAGGCCGAGGCCGATGACCAGCGGCAGGGTGATGAAGGTGAAGGTGAGCGTGAAGCGCAGCGCGCCCCAGAAGTCGATGGCGGTGAAGGCTTGCCAGTCTCCGGCGCGCAGGGCTGCCCAGGCGGCGGCCGGTTCAAGCACGGCGTCATAGGCCGACCAGCCGATGAAGTCGGTTTCGGTAACCGGCCTGCCATCGGCATCAAGCACGGGTATGGAGCGGATTTCGGTCGTGCAGGTCTGGGTCACGAAACCGGGGGAACAGGTCTCGAGTTCCACGGGTTCGCGCAGAACCCTGGTCTGGTGAAAGCTTTGCCAGAGCACCGACAGAAGCGGCAGCGCGATGAAAAGAACCATCATCGCCACCGACGGGCCGACAAAGAGCAGGAATTGACCGCGTTTCATGGGGATGCCGGAGCCCGGAGTGGTGGTCGTGGCCCGGGGCCGGGGGGCCCCGGGCCGGCGAGGTTACTGGAGGATGCCCGCTTCGGTCGCGGCGGCGACGTATTCCGCCTCGGTCGCCGCCAGCACCGCTTCGGCGGTGGCCGCGCCGGTAAAGAAGGCGGGCAACTGGTTGCCAAGCGCGCTGTGCATCAGGCCCATCTCGACTGTCGAGGGATAGGCCGCCGGCGCGACATTCGCCGTGGCGGTGGCAATCGCCCCGCCCGCCAGCCGCGAGGGCGTGTAGCCCGGGATGAGCCAGATTGCGTCGTCGTTGTTGGCGGTGACCATCTCGGAGTCGAGTCCCTCCATCGCGACGCGGAAGGCGGCCTCGGCCTCGGCGTCGGTGATGTTGGCGGCGATCACGATCCCATCCCACCACAGCGTGGTGGCGGGCGGCCCGCCGGCCACGGCCATCGGCGCGGCGGCGGCGTTCACAAGGCCCACGACCTGGCTTTCGGCCTCGTCATCCAGGGCGCCGCCGCGGCTGGCCCAGAGGTTGGCCATGGCGATCCTGCCCTGCTGGAACTGCTGCTGGACGACGGTGGAGTCGGCCGCGAGGTATTCGGGGTCCATATAGGCCGTGAGCCGCTGCATCATGTCGAGCGCCGCGAGGCCGGCCTCGGAATTGACCGCAGGCGTGCCGTCGGGGTTCGTGAAGGCGCCGCCGAAGCCGAGGAACATGTTGTTGAAGTCCTGCGCGAGGTTCCAGCCGGAGCGCATGGTGGCGCCCAGCGGGTATTCCATGATCCCGGCCGCGCGGATCGCCTCGGCGGCAGTCAGGACCTCTTCCCAGGTCGTGGGCACGGGCAAGCCCACCTGGTCAAGAACGTCCTGCCGGAACATCAGGTGCTGGGTGTTGACCATCATGGCGATGGCCATGACATGCCCGTCGATGGAGATGAGCTGATTGGGCGCCAGGTTCTGGCCATACGCGGCCACCAGATCATCGAGCGGGCGGATCAGACCCTGTTGCAGCAGCGGCGTGATCGAGCCGTTCGAGACGCCCCCGATCTGATAGAGCGAGGGGTTGGCGGCAAAGGCCTCGGGCTGCTTGGCCTCGAACTCCTGGTCGAGCGCGGCCGTGACGTTGCCGCATTCGGCCATCGCGTCGGTGACCGCCTTCCACGCCTCGAAGGCCGCGGACAACGAGCTGACCGGCACGGTGTTTTCGAAGGCACAAGCCGCAAAGCCGGGGCCCGAGATGATTGCCATCGCGGCGGCAAGAGCCCATGATTTCAGATGTATCTGACGTTTCCCTGTGGAGTGGCGCCGGTTGGTCCGGTGCCTGGTGGTCGATGGGGCCTCAGGCCGCCCCGAGCCTTTCGCCGGAAGTGGCGTCGAACAGGTGGCAGGCAGCGACGGGCACCCGCATCGCGACGGGCTGCCCGATGGCGGCGCGGTACTCCTTGGGCGCCCTGACCGCGACCAGCGCGCCGCCCGCGCGCACGGTGAGCATCGTGGCATCGCCCAGAAGTTCGATCGTATAGGCGGGGGCTGCGATCTGACCCTGATCGGCGATGTCGGCATCCTCGGCGCGGAAGCCCAGCGTGACAGGGCCATCGGGCGCGGCGAAGCCGTCGATGCGCACCGACTCGCCGGTGAAGGTGCCCCCCGCAAGCGTGCCTTGCAGCAGGTTCATCGCCGGGCTGCCGATGAAACCCGCGACAAAGACATTCGCCGGACGGTCATAGATTTCAGAGGGCGTCCCGACCTGCTGGACCACGCCCTTGTTCATCACGACCACCCGGTCGGCCAGCGTCATCGCCTCGATCTGGTCGTGGGTGACGTAGATGGTGGTGACCTTCAGTTCATGGCTGAGGTTCCTGATCTGCGCCCGGGTCGAGACGCGCAGTCTGGCATCGAGGTTCGACAGCGGTTCATCCATCAGGAAAACCGCCGGTTCGCGCACGATGGCGCGGGCAAGCGCCACACGCTGCCGCTGCCCGCCAGACAGTTCGGCGGGACGGCGGTGCAGCAGGTCGCCCAGCTCCACCATCGCCGCGGCGCGGCGGACGCGGGCATCGTGCTCGGCCTCGGGGACGCGGCGGATCCTGAGCGGAAAGCGGATGTTTTCCCACACCGTCATGTTGGGATAAAGCGCGTAGGACTGGAACACCATCGCCACGTCGCGGTCCTTGGGATCAAGGTCGTTGACCCGCCGCCCGCCGATTTCGATGTCGCCCGCTGTCGCATCCTCAAGCCCGGCGATCATCCGCATCGTCGTGGTCTTGCCGCAGCCGGATGGTCCCAGAAGGACAAGGAATTCGCGGTCGGCGATCGACAGGTTCAGGTTCTGGACGGCGGTGAAGGCCCCCCAGGACTTGGCCAGACCGCGCAGTTCGATTCCCGCCATGATCCGCTCTTCACTAGTGCATGCGTATGCAATCGAAGTTGTCACGCTCCATGATTCGTGGCAAGAAGAATCTTGCATTCGAATGCAACAAGGGAGAATGCGTGATGGCGGAGGATCGACGCGCCCAGGTGGCGGCGGGCCTGGGGGCGCTGTGCGCGGGGGCCGGGGCGGGGCTGGTGGCAGAGGATGTCGTCTGGCATGTCAGCCATCCGGTCGAGACTCTGCACACGCGCGAGGCGGTCGAAGCCGGGTTCTGGGCACCGCTGCGCGCCGCCTTTGCCGGACTGCACCGCCGGGACGAGATCGTGATCGGCGGCCCGAACCGCCGCGACACGGGCGGCTGGTGGGTGGCCTGCGTCACCCATTATGCGGGCAACTTCATGGCCCCGCTTTGGGGCATCGCGCCGTCGCGGCATCTGGCGTTCCTGCGGGCGGGCGAATTCTACCGGGTTGACGATGGCCGGATCACGCGCGCGCATCTGATCCTGGACCTGCCTGACCTGATGCGGCAGGCGGGGCGGATGCCGTTTCCGTTTTCCTACGGGCTGGAGACGTTGTTTCCCGGGCCCGCGACGCATGATGGCGTCTGCCCGCAGGCGGGCGACGGGCAGCAGTCCCTGGATGTGGTCGAAAGGATGCTGGGCGACCTGCATGCCTATGACCCTGCAACCTTCGGGTCAGAGCGGCAGACGGGCAGGCAGGGATACTGGGCGCCAGGAATGATGTGGTATGGCCCGGCGGGGATCGGCTCGAACTACCGCTGGGACGGGTTCCTCGCGGACCATCGCGCGCCGTTCCTGCGCGCCTTTCCCGACAGGAAGGGCGGCAACCACTATTGCCGCATCGGCGACGGCAACTATGCCGCGGTGTCGGGCTGGCCGTCGATGACGATGACCTTCAAGGGCGATTACCTGGGCGTCCCGGCCGACGGCCGGGCCCTGACGCTGCGGGTCATGGATTTCTACCGCGTGGCGGAGGCGCAGATCGCCGAGAACTGGGTGATGCTCGATTACATGGACCTGTTTCGCCAGATGGGCGTGAACCTGATCGCCAGAGCGTAGCCCGGTGGAACCGCCCGCCATCGGCATCACGGGACGATGCAACTCTGGCCGCCGTCGACGGACAGGCAGACGCCGTTGACATAGCCCGCAGCGTCGGAGGCCAGGAACAGCGCGGCATTCGCCACGTCCCAGCCGCTGCCCTGACGCCCCATGACGGTGCGGGCCGCGCGTTCGGCCTTCATGGCTTCGGCATTCGCATATTGGCCGACAACCTGCTGCGTGATGGGCGTGTCCATGAAACCGGGCAGGATCGCGTTGGCGCGGATGCCCTGGCGGGCGTGCTGCATCGCCACGGCCTGGGTCAACTGGTTCAGCCCGGCCTTGCTGGCCTGATACGAAACATAGGGATAGACATAGCGGATCGAGGTCATCGACGAGACGTTGACGATCGCCCCCTTGCCCTGCCGGATCATGTGGGGCAGGGCGTATTTGCAGGTCAGAAAGGCGCTGGTCAGGTTCAGATCGAGCGTGCGCCGGAAACTTTCCTCGCTCTCCTCGATGACGCCGCCGCGCGACGTGACTCCCACGTTGTTGTGCAGCACGTCGATCCGGCCATGACGCGCGGCCGCGTCCCCGATCACCGCCGCGACCTGCGCGCCTTGCGTCACGTCGCAGACCGCCATCTCGGCCTGGCCGCCCTCGGCCCGGATCAACGCCACGGTTTCCGCGGCCGCTGCCGGGTTCACGTCGATGGCGATCACCTTTGCCCCGGCACGCGCGAACGTGACGGCGGTGGCCTTGCCATTGCCCCAGCCGGGCCCGCTTGACCCGGCGCCGAACACCAGGGCGACGCGGTCCTGCAATCTGAACTGTTCCATGTCGGCCTCCTTGTCGAGCGGCAGCAGAGCCGCCGATTCCGGCGGCTGCAAGGGCAGCGTGCAAGCCATTGACCTGGATGGGCCTTCACGCAGGCGGCGGTTCACATTGTGGCGTGCCGGGGTCCGGGACCGCGCGCGGCGCCCCGGGGCGGGCGGCCTGCGGCGCGGCCCGGATTCGCATCCTGTGAACCGGAGTGTCACAATATGAACCGCTGGTTTCCGGAAAATGTCTGCAAAAACAACGCGAAAAGAAAATACTTGTTCGTATAAAAGAAGTCTTGGCATAATATTCCCGAGGGACCGCCTGCGCCGGATCGAGCGACAGCGGCCCTGGGCGGGTTTCTTGCGCAGACCGGCGCAGCGCAAACGGGGGGGAGACCATGGAGAACGCGCCTCACGCCTGCCCTGCGGCCGGTTGCCCGCCGCCACACCGGCAATCGGCCCCGGGCGGGGGCCGCCGATGACCGTCATGGACCCTCCTTCGGGCACGCAAAGCATCGACCGCGCGATCGGGTTGCTGTCCCTGGTCGGCCGCCACAGCGATCGCGGCCTGTCGCTTGGCGATCTCGTGACGGCGACGGGCCTGAACAAGACGACGGTCCGCCGGCTGCTGCTGGCGCTGATCAACGCCGGCATGGTCAGCCAGGGCGATGAGGACAGGCTCTATCGCCTCGGCATCGAGGCCTATGTCCTGGGGACATTCGCGGCCCCGCGCTTCGGGCTTGTCGAGACCGCCATGGAAAGCCTGGGGCGGCTTGCGCGCAAGACCGGGGATGCCTGCCTTGTCTCGGCCCGCCGGAACACGAACGCCATCTGCCTGCACCGCGAGGAGGGAACCTACCCGATCCGCTCGCATGTCCTGCAAAAGGGCGTGGAACATCCGCTGGGCATCGGTGCCGGATCGCTGGCGATGCTTGCGGCGCTGCCGGACCACGAGGTCGAGGCCGCGATGGCCGAGAACTGGCCGGTCATCCGCCGCGACTTTCCGCAGGTGAAGGCGGGCATGATCGAGGCGGGCATCGCGGCGACCCGGCAGAAGGGCTACGCGGTCAATCCGGGCCTGATCTATCCCAACGCCTGGGCAATCGCCATGGCGGTGACCAACCCCGACGGCTCCCTCGCGGGCGCGCTGAGCATCGCGGCCATCGACACCCGGATGCAGGCGGACCGGCAGGCCGATCTGGCCGTCCTGCTGCGTCAGGAAACCGCCGCCGTCAGGCTGCGGCTCGAGCGGTCGCGGCCCGCTGCGGAACGGGCCGTGACCGCAAGAAACAGACCGGATGGCAGGGGCGGAAGATGACAAGAGCGCAGATCGTCGGCTGGGCACATTCGGTGTTCGGCAAGGCCGAGGCCGAAGATGTCGAGGGGTTGATGGCCTCGGTCGTCCCGCAGGCGCTGACGCATGCGGGCGTGCCGGCCCGGGCGATCGACGGCATCTTCGCGGGCGTCTTCGACGGCGGCTTCTCGCAGCAGAACTTTCACGGGGCGCTGGTCGGCATGGCGGTGCCGGAACTGGCGCAGGTTCCCTCGGTCCGGCTGGAAAGCGCCTGCGCGACCGGCACGGCGGCGCTCTACACCGCCATGGATTTCATCGAGTCGGGGCGCGGGCGCATCGCGCTGGTGGTGGGCGCCGAGAAGATGACCGCTGTGCCGGCCTCGCGGGTGGGCGACATCCTGCTGGGCGGATCCTACCGCAAGGAGGAGGGCGATGTGCTGGGCGGCTTCGCGGGGGTCTTCGGCCGCATCGCCGAAGCCTATTTCCAGCGCTACGGTGATCGTTCCGAAGAGCTTGCCCTGATCGCCGCCAAGAACCACGCCAACGGCGTGGCCAATCCCCATGCCCATCTGCGCAAGGATCTGGGTTTTGCCTGGTGCAATACGGTTTCCGACAGGAACCCCCTGGTGGCGGGTCCGCTGCGGCGCACCGATTGTTCGCTGGTGTCGGACGGCGCGGCGGCCCTGGTGCTGGCGGACGAGGAAACCGCGCGCGGCCTCGACCGAGCCATCGGCTTCCGGGCCCGGGCCTGTGCCAACGACGCGATGGCGCTGAGCCGCAGGGCCGACATTCTGGGGTTCGAGGGCCCGCGCCGGGCGTGGGCGGCGGCCCTGGGCACGGCGGGGGTGACGCTGGACGACCTGTCGCTGGTCGAGACCCATGATTGCTTCACCATCGCCGAACTTCTGGAGTACGAGGCGATGGGTCTGGCCGAACCCGGCCAGGGGTGGCGCGTCGTGCGCGACGGCACCACGCTCAGGGGGGGACGGCTGCCCGTCAATCCGTCGGGCGGGCTGAAGGCCAAGGGCCACCCGATCGGCGCCACGGGCGTGTCGATGCATGTCATGGCCGCCATGCAACTGATGGGCGAGGCGGGCGGGATGCAGATCCCCGGGGCCGGCCTCGCGGCGGTCTTCAACATGGGCGGCGCGGCCGTCACCAACTGCGTGTCCATTCTGGAGCGCGTCGGATGAGCCGGACGGAACCTGCATCCACCCGGGTGATGAACCTCGCGCAGTTCCTGACCCAGACGGCGCGGCGCCTGCCCGGGGAACCGGCGCTGGTCTGGCGTGACCGCGTCTGGACCTGGGCGGCGCTCGAGGCGCGGGTCAATGCCCTTGCCCATGCCCTGAGTGCTGATTTCGGGCTGAGGAAGGGCGACCGTGTCCTGATCCAGTCGAACAATTGCAGCCAGATGATCGAGGCGATGTACGCGATCTTGCGCATCGGGGCGGTGCTGGTGCCGACCAACGCGCGCCTGACGCCGGACGACGTGGCCTATCTGGCCCGGTCCAGCGGGGCGCGGGCGATGGTCTGCCAGTCCGCCTTTCCGGCCCACGCGGCCCGGGCGCGCGAGGCCAGCCCGGCGCTGGAACATGTGATCGCCATCGGGCCGGCCGGGTTCGGCCCGGATCTGGACGACATCATCGCTGCCAACCCCGGCGCGCGGGTCGATGCGGCGCCGGTCGATCGGGACGACCCCTGCTGGTTCTTCTATACGTCGGGCACCACCGGCCATCCCAAGGCGGCGGTGCTGACCCATGGCCAGTTGACCTTCGTCATCCTCAACCACATCGCCGATCTCTTTCCCGAAACCGCGCACAAGGACCGCTCCATCGTCGTGGCCCCGCTGTCGCATGGGGCGGGGATTCACGCGCTGGCGCAGGTGGCGCGCGGCGCCACCACGGTCCTGATGCCGGGCGAACGGCTCGAGCCGGAAGTCTTCTGGCGGATGGTGGCCGAGTGGAAGGTGTCCAACCTTTTCGCCGTGCCCACCATCATCAAGCTTCTGGTCGAGGATCCGGCCGTCGATCGCCACGACCATTCCTCGCTGCGCTATGTCATCTACGCCGGGGCGCCGATGTATCGCGAGGACCAGAAACGCGCCCTTGCGAAACTGGGGAGCGTCCTGGTGCAGTATTACGGGCTGGCCGAAGTGACCGGGGCGATCTCGGTCCTGCCGCCGGTGCTGCACACGTCCGAGGACGGGCCACAGGCGCGGATCGGCACCTGTGGCTTTGAACGGACCGGGATGCAGGTGCAGATCCAGGATGCCGAGGGGCGCGAACTGCCCCCGGGCGAGACGGGCGAGGTCTGCGTCATCGGGCCGGCGGTCTTTGCCGGCTATTACCGGAATCCCGAAGCGAACCGGAAAAGCTTTCGCGCCGGCTGGTTTCGCACCGGCGATCTTGGCCACATGGATGCCGAGGGGTTCCTGTATCTGACGGGACGCGAGTCCGACATGTATATCTCGGGCGGCTCGAACATCTACCCGCGCGAGATCGAGGAGAAGCTGCTTCAGCATCCCGCCATCGGCGAAGTGGCCATCATCGGCGTGCCGGACCCGGTCTGGGGCGAGGTGGGGCTGGCGGTCTGCGTGCCGCGGCCCGGCATGGTGGCCGATGCGGCAGCGCTGGCCGCGTGGCTGGAGGGCCGGATCGCCCGCTACAAGATGCCCAGGCGGTTCCTGTTCTGGGAGGCGCTGCCACGATCGGCCTATGGCAAGGTTCCGAAAAGGATGATCCGCGCCGAACTGGAAGCGCGCGGCGAGCTATCGGGTGGCCGGGATGGCTGACGCCGGGGGCAAGATCATCGTGACGGGCGCCGCCTCGGGCATCGGCCGCGAGGTCGCGCAGCTCTTGCAGGCGCGCGGACATGATGTGCATCTGCTGGACCGCAATTCCGATCTGCTGGCGGAAACCGGCCGCGATCTGGGGCTTGACCCCTCGCGCCTTCACCGCTGCGACGTGGCGGACGAGGCGGGCCTCTCGGCCACGGTCGCGGGCATCGCCCGGTCCGGGCGGCTTCTGGGGCTTGTGAATGCCGCGGGCATCGCGTCGGGCAGCCGCGTGCTGGAAATCAGGGCAGAGGACTTGCGCCGCATGGCCGAGGTCAACCTGATCGGCAGTTTCACCGCCGCGCGGGTCGCGGCAGAGCACTGGACCCAGGCGGGCAGCGGGGGCTCTATCGTCAACATCTCGTCGGTGTCGGGCCGGATCGGCAGCGCCGGGCGCGGGGCCTATGGTGCCAGCAAGGCCGCGCTGGACCAGTTGACCCGGATCATGGCGACCGAACTGGGGCCCCGCGGCATCAGGGTGAACGGCGTGGCCCCGGGGGCCATCGACACGCCCCTGTCGCGCGCGGTCCACACCGACGACGTCCGGCAGCAATGGCATGCGCGCATCCCGCTGGGCCGCTACGGATCGGTGCGCGAGGTCGCGGCCTGCGTGGCGTTCCTGCTCTCGGACGAGGCAAGCTATGTCACCGGTCAGGTTCTGTCCGTCGATGGCGGCTTTGCGACGGCGGGGTTGATGGCATGATGCGCGCGCGCCGCCGGGTGCAGCACCCCGGCCCCGCGACCGCCCCGCGCCTGACGGTGCAGCCCTGCTCGGTGAGGCGGCTGGAACTGACCCTTCCTGCGGGCGGCACGGTTCTGGACACCGTGGCGGCGGCCCTGCACGGGCGCGGGATCGAGGCGGCCATTCTGGAGATGTCCGGCGCGGCCCTGGACCCCCTGGTCTATGTCATCCCGGCAACAAGCCCGGACGCCGGCCATGTCGCCTGGTACAGCGCCCCGCGCAGGCCCGATGGCCGGGGCCGGGTCGAGCGCGCGGTCCTCTCCTTCGGCCGCGACGGGGCCGCGCCGTTCCTGCACTGCCACGGCATCTGGCACCACGCCGACGGCCATCGCGGCGGCGGGCACCTGCTGACGGATCAATCCGTTCTGGCCGAAGAGGCGCCTGTGCTGGTCTGGGCGATCCAGGGGGCCGGGCTGGCGCGGCTGCCGGACCCCGAGACGAATTTCAGCATCCTCATGCCCTTCGGACAGGGCAGGCCCGACCCCGATCAGGCCCGGGGCCTTCTGGTCCGCATCAAGCCGAATGTCGACCTGCACACCGGCCTCGAGGCGGCCGCCCGCGCGCAGGGCCTGCGCGAGGCCAGCGTGCATGGCGTCGTCAGTCTGGTCGATTGCGCCTTCGAGGACGGGCGGTTCATGGAGTCCTTCGCATCGGAGGGGTTCGTCCGTCAGGGGCGCATTGCCGGGGGGCGTGCCGATCTGGACCTTGGTCTGGCCGCGCTGAGTGCCGAGGTCTTTGAAGGCAGGGTCCGGCGCGGCGGCAACGGCATCTGCATCGCCTGCGAACTCCTCATCGTCGAAACCCGGGCATGAAGGAGACGCCGATGAACTTTGACCTCGGGTCCGACCAGCAGGCGATCTTCGACATGGCCCGCGGCTTTGGCCAGGAGGCCATCGCCCCCCATGCCGCGCGATGGGAAGACGAAGGCACCATCCCGCGCGCGCTCTGGGCCGAGGCCGGGGCGCTGGGTCTGGGCGGCATCTTCGTGGCCGAGGCCCATGGCGGCGCGGGACTGTCGCGCCTGGATGGCACGCTGGTGTTCGAGGCGCTGGCGATGGCCTGCCCCTCGGTCGGGTCGTTCCTGTCGATCCACAACATGTGCGGCGGCATGATCGACCGCTTTGGCACGCCGGCCAACAGGGCCGCCTGGCTGCCCGCGCTCTGCCGGATGGAGAAGCTGTTCTCCTATTGCCTGACCGAACCCGGCTCGGGCTCGGACGCCGCGGCGCTGAGCACGCGGGCAGAGCGGGTCGCGGGGGGATGGCGGCTCAACGGGGTCAAGGCCTTCATCTCGGGCGGCGGCTATTGCGATGCCTACATCGTGATGGCCCGGACCGGAGGCGCCGGGGCGGGCGGCATCACGGCCTTCGTGGTCGAGGTCGGCACGCCGGGCCTGTCCTTCGGCGCGCAGGAGCGCAAGATGGGCTGGAAGGCACAGCCGACGGCGCAGGTGCAGTTCGACGACTGCGTTGTGCCGGACTCCTGCCTGCTGGGCGAGGAGGGCCGGGGTTTCGCCTATGCCATGGCAGCCCTGGACGGCGGGCGGCTCAACATCGCGGCGGGCGCACTGGGCGGGGCGCAGGCGGCGCTGGACCGGACCCTGGCCTACATGGGCCAGCGCAGGGCCTTTGGCCAGACGCTCGACCGCTTTCAGGCGTTGCAGTTCCGTCTGGCCGATCTGGAAACCGCGATGCAGGGCGCGCGCATCTTCCTGCGGATGGCGGCCTGGAAGCTGGATCAGGGGGCCGCCGACGCGACCAGGTTCTGCGCCATGGCCAAGCTGAAGGTGACCGATGCCGCCTTCGAGGTCGCCAACCAGTGCCTGCAACTGCATGGCGGCTATGGCTATCTTGTCGATTTCGGCATCGAGAAGATCGTCCGCGATCTGCGAGTCCACCAGATTCTGGAAGGCACGAACGAGATCATGCGCCTGATCATCGCCCGTGCCCTGCTGGCGCAAAGGGGCTGAGCATGGATGTCATCATCCGCAAGGACCGCCGCGCCGGACGGATCACCCTGAACCGGCCCGATGCGCTGAATGCGCTGACCCATGCCATGGTGCTGGAGATCGGCGCCGCCTTGCGGGACTGGCAGGCGGACCCCGGGGTTCAGGTGGTGATCCTCGACGCCACGGGGCCCAGGGCGTTCTGCGCCGGCGGCGACATCGGCGCGATCTACCGCGACGGGCGGGCGGGCGAACTGGCGGCGGTGCGACGCTTCTTTCGCGACGAATACCGGATGAACGTGACTCTGGCCGAATATCCCAGGCCGGTGGTGGCCTTTCTGCAAGGCTATGTGATGGGCGGCGGGATCGGGCTTGGCGGTCATGCGCGGTTGCGGATCGTGGGCGAGGGCACGCGCATGGCCATGCCCGAAGTCGGAATCGGCCTGGTGCCCGATGTGGGCAGCACCTGGATCCTCGGCCGCGCTCCGGGCCGGGTCGGAGAGTTCCTTGCCATGACCGGTCAGATCATCGGACCGGGCGATGCGATCCACGCCGGGTTTGCCGACAGGTTCCTGCCCGAAGCCGGATGGCCCGGGCTGCTGGACCGCCTTGCCGCAACGGGCGATCCCGGCATCCTGCCTGCCTCGGATGCCTGCGACGCGCCCCTGTCGCGGCGGGATCTCCGGGCTTTTACGGGCGCGGATGTCGCTGCGGTCCTGGCTGCGCTGGATCAGGCCGATCCCGCAACCGCCGCCACGATCCGCAGCAGATCGCCGCTGGCGGTGGCGGCCGCGCTGCTTCTGGTCCGGGCGGCGCGGGGCGACCGCTCCTTGCGCGACAGCATCGCGCGGGAATTCCGGTTCACCGCAAGGGCAGTGGCCGAATCCGATCTGCTTGAGGGCATTCGCGCGCAGGTGATCGACAAGGACAGAAAACCGCGATGGACCGCCGGGGCGGATCGGGCACAGGCCCTTCTGGCGCCGCTGGGGGATGGGGAATTCAACATGGACGATGCGGCATGAAGATCGGGTTCATCGGTCTGGGGAACATGGGCGCGCCGATGGCGGCCAACCTGGTCAAGGCGGGCCACGAGGTGCGCGGGTTCGACCCGTCGGCGGCCTGCCCCGAAGGGGTGTCCCGCGCCGTGTCGGCGGCGGATGCGGCCGCAGGGGCCGAGGTGGTCATCACCATGCTGCCCGACGGTCCGAACCTGCGGGCGGTGGTGGCCGAGGTGATCCCGGCGATGGCTCCGGGCGCGGTGCTCTGCGACTGCTCGACCGTCGATATCGACAGCGCGCGCGCCGTGGCGCTGCTGGCCGGCGAAGCGGGCCGGCACGCGGTGGACGCGCCGGTATCGGGCGGGGTGTCGGGGGCGGCGGCGGGAACCCTGACCTTCATGGTCGGTGGGCCGGCCGCGGTCTTTGCCCGTGTCGAACCGTTGCTGAAGGCGATGGGCAGCAGGACGGTCCACTGCGGCACCGCCGGCGCCGGTCAGGCGGCGAAGCTGTGCAACAACATGATCCTCGGCGCGACGATGATCGCCACCTGCGAGGCCTTTGCCCTGGCCGACAAGCTGGGTCTGGACCGGCAGAAACTGTTCGACGTGGTCTCGACCTCCACGGGCAGCAGCTGGTCGATGAACGCCTATTGCCCCGCTCCGGGCATCGGGCCGGTGTCCCCGGCCGACAGGGGCTATGCCCCCGGGTTTGCCGCGGAACTGATGCTGAAGGATCTGCGCCTCGGCCAGCAGGCCGCCGCGAGCGCGGATGCCGATACGCCGATGGGGGAACTGGCCACAAGGCTCTATGCCCGGTTCGTCGAAGAGGAGGGCGGCCGGGGCCGCGATTTCTCGGCCATGCTGCCACGGTTTGCCGGGCGGGGGCGCGAGGCATGAGCGGCCTTGTCCAGATCACCCGGGAGGGTGCCGTCGCCCTGTTGCGGCTGAACCGTCCGCAGCATCTCAATGCCCTGAACGCGGCGCTGGCGGCGGAATTCATCGAAGCGGCCGAGGGGCTGGACCGTGATCCCGGCATCGGGTGTCTGGTGGTCACCGGGTCGGACAAGGCCTTTGCGGCCGGGGCGGATATCGCGGAGATGGCCGGGATGTCGGCCGAGGAGATGGCCCGGCGCGATTTCTTCGGCGAATGGCAGCGATTTGCGGCTCTCCGGATCCCCAAGGTCGCGGCGGTGAACGGCTATGCCCTGGGCGGCGGGTGCGAGTTGATGATGATGTGCGATTTCGCCATTGCCGGCGAGGGCGCCCGCTTTGGCCAGCCCGAGGTGAAGCTGGGCGTCATGGCCGGAATGGGCGGGACGCAGCGCATGGCCCGCCTCATCGGCCGGGCCCGCGCCATGGACATGCATCTGACCGGCCGCCTGATGGGCGCTGCCGAGGCGCTGGCCGCCGGCCTTGTGGCGCGGGTGGTGCCGGATGATCAGGCCCTGCCGCAGGCGGTCGAGGCGGCGCGGCTGATCGCCGGCTATTCCCGCCCTGCGGTGCGGCTGATCCGCGACACCATCGCCAGGGCCGACGAGATTGCATTGGCCGAGGGGCTTGCCGCCGAGCGCCGGGATTTTCACCGACTGTTCGGAACGCCCGATCAGGTCGAGGGAATGACCGCGTTTCTTGAGAAGCGCCCACCCAGATTTGCCAGATCAGGAGGACATGAGCATGACTGAACCCACCCCTCTTTCCGAAAGCCGGATCGTCGAGATCGACAGCGGCAGGTTGCGCGGCAGGGCGGATCGCGGTCTTCTGACCTTCCGGGGCATTCCCTATGGTCAACCGGCCTCGGGGGCGAACCGGTTTCTTGCGCCGCAGCCCGTGGTTCCCTGGTCCGGTGTGCGCGATGCGCTCGAGCTTGGTCATCCGTCGTTTCAGGACAACCCCGACTATGCTGTCTGGCTTGACCCGATGCCCCCCGACGAGGATTGCCTGGTCCTGAACGTCTGGGCGCCTGACGGGGGACGGGCGCTGCCGGTCATGGTCTGGATTCACGGCGGCGGCTATACCTTCGGCTCGGGGGGGGCGCCGCTCTATGACGGGGGCAACCTGGCCCGCGCCGGTGAGGTGGTCGTGGTCAGCATCAACCATCGGCTTCAGGCCTTCGGCTTTACCGATCTGACGGCCTATGGTCCCGAATTCGCGGATACCGGGAATGCGGGACTGCTGGACGTGCAGGCGGCCGTCGCCTGGGTCAGGCGCAATATCGCGGCCTTTGGCGGCGATCCGGGGAACATCACCCTGTTCGGACAGTCGGGCGGCGGGGCCAAGATCTCCATGCTGATGGCCATGCCTTCGGCCAGGGGCCTGTTCCAGAAAGCCATCGTGCAAAGCGGCTCGGTCACCCGCGTCAGAACCCCCGACGAGGCGGCGGCCCAGACCGAGCGGCTGTTCCATCACCTTGGCCTGCCGCCGGGGGATGTTGCCGCGCTGAGGGCCTTGCCCGCGCGGGCCCTTCTCGAGGGTGGCAACCGGATCATCGCCGAGGCCACGGGCGTCGGCAATCCGGTCCTGGCCTATGCGCCCACGGCGGACGGGCGGATTCTGCCACCGGCCCCCTGGATCCATGCCGCCCCCGCCGCGGCCGCCGGGATCCCTCTCATGACCGGCATCACCCGCGATGAAACGGTGATCTACCTGTCCGAGGCGACCCGCAGCGCCCTGGCCTCGGGGGGCGAGGCGGTGCTGATCGACGCCATCATCGAGGCGACGACGACCCGCAGCCCCGACCGGGCCGAGATCGCGGCGCTCCTGCCCGACTACCGCGCGGCCATGCCCCGGGCCACCGCCGAGGAACTTGTCGTGCAGATGTCGACCGATGTCGGCTTCTGGCGGGGCGTGCTCGATCAGGCGGACCTCCATGCCGGTTCCGGGGCGCCGGTCTTTGCCTACCGCTGCGACTGGCGAACGCCCTGCTTTGGCGGTCGCTGGGCACCGCACAGCATCGAGATCCCCTTCGTCATGGGCCATCCGGTCTATGGCACCGCCTGGGACGGCACCGACACCGAGGCGGACCGCGCCGCCGCCGATCCCGACAATGCGCGTCTGCGGGTGGGGCAGGAGATGCAGGCGGCATGGCTGCATTTCGCGAGGACCGGCAATCCGTCGGCACCGGGCCTGGCCTGGCCCGCCTATGACCGGGCAACCCGGCAGACCATGATCTTTGACCGGCACACGCGCGTCGAGTCGGACCCGCGAGGGGAATTCCGCCGCCGCATCACATCCGGGACGAAACCGGATGCCTGACCCTGCCGATCGGGCGCCGCGCGGCGTGATCCTGGTGACCGGGGCCGCTTCGGGCATTGGCCGGGCTGCGGTCCGGGCCCTGCGGCACGAGGGTTGGCCGGTCCTGGCCATCGACCGTGACCGGGCCGGCCTTGAGCGTCTGTCCACGGAAGATCGGGCAGGCGGGCTCTCGGTCGCCAGCATCGACCTGACGGTCGGGGCCGAGGTCGAGGCCCTGCTCGACTCGCTCGGGCCTGACCGCCGTCTGGCGGGCCTGGTCTCGTCTGCCGCGCGGGGTGAAAACCTGGGCTTTCTCGATCTGTCGGTGCAGCGGATGCGGGAAATCTACGAACTGAACCTGTTCGCACTTGCCCGGCTGGCGCAGGGGGTCGCCCTGAGGATGAAGGGGACGGGGGGCGGGTCCATCGTCAACATCACCACCGTCTCGGGACTGCGCGCGAACGCCGGCCGCGCGGCCTATGGCAGTTCCAAGGCGGCGGTCGAGATGCTGAGCAAGGTCATGGCGATCGAACTGGCGCCGTTCGGCATCCGTGTGAACACGATCGCGCCGGGCCCGGTGCTGACGGCCATGGCGGCGCAGCTGCATGTCGGCCCGGAACGGGCACGGCTGTTGTCGCGTGTTCCGCAGGGACGTTACGCGACCCCCGAAGAAATCGCGCAAGGGGTCCTGTTCCTGATGGACCCGGACAGATCGTCCTACGTCACCGGCATGACGCTCTGCATCGACGGCGGGATGTCCGCGGCCGGCAGCTTCGAGCCTTCGGCGCCGGGCGGATAGGCGGCAGGTTCAGACAGGATAGGGCAGGGACCATGGCAGAAGACGCCGTCATCTGGATGGATACGGTGACCAGGCTGGACCGGTCCTTTGCCGGGCGGGTCGTGGTCGCGGGATCGCACGGCGGCGAATTTGCCGCCTTCTGCGCGGCCCGGGCGCAGGTGCGCGCAGTGGTCTTCAACGATGCCGGGGTCGGCAAGGACAGCGAGGGGATCTCTGCGCTGCCCTATTTCGATGCCCTGGGCGTGGCCGCGGCCTCGACATCGCATCTGTCGGCGCGGATCGGCGATGGTCGCGACAATTTCGAGAACGGCGTGATCTCTCATGTCAACGCGGCCGCAGGCAGGCTTGGCTGCCGCGTCGGGCAGGCAACCCGCGACTGCGCGGCGCTGATGGGGGCCGCGGCGGCCTTTGCGTATGACGTGCCCGCCAAGGCGGAAAGCCGCACCGTCATTCCGGCACCCCCGGGACAGCCCGAAGTCGTGGTGATCGATTCCCTTGCGCTGCTGATGCCCGAGGATGCCGGCCGGATCATGGTGACCGGGTCGCATGGTGCGACCCTGCCGACCGATGACCGGCTGCTTCTGAACGGCGATGCGCTGGCCGGGCTGTTCTGCGACGCGGGTTTCGGCAAGGACGGAAATTCGATCCGCCGGGTGCAGCGGCTGGATCAGTTCGACAAGCCGGGCGCCGCGGTCTCGGTCACGAGCGCGCGGATCGGCAACGGCAGGTCCGTGTTGCAGGACGGCATCCTGTCCTTCGTCAACCGGACGGCGGCGGGGCATGGCGCGCATATCGGCATGACCGCGCGCGCCTGGGTCGCGCTGATCCGGAAGGCCCTCGCCGGATGACCGGGGCCCGCCCTGCCGAGGCCGCGGTGCTGTCGGCGCTGGCCGGGCGGCGGCACTCCTGCCGCGCCTTCCGGCCCGAGCCGCTTGCCCGGGCGCGGATCGCCGAGATGTTGCGGATCGCCCAGACGGCGCCTTCGGATTGCAACAGCCAGAGCTGGATCACGCATGTCCTGTCGGGAGAGCCCCTGGAACGCCTGCGCACGGCCCTGACCGAGGCGGCGGTGGCCGGTGTGCCGGCACAGCCGGATGTGCCGCCGGTCGAACGCTACGAGGGGGTCTTGCAGGACCGTCGCCGCAGCTGTGGCTGGGCATTGTACGGCGCGGTCGGGGTGACGCGGGGCGATCGCGCCGGCTCGGCCCGGCAGAGTCTCGAGAACTTCCGCCTGTTCGGCGCGCCGCATCTGGCGCTGATCACCGTTCCGGCGGTCATGGCCGCGCGGGGGATCTTCGACGCCGGGATCTACACCGGGTTCCTGCTCCTTGCGGCCGAGGCGCTGGGGATCGCGGCGGTGCCGCTGGCCTCGATCACGCATCATGCGCAGGTGATCCGGCGCCAGGCCGGCATCGCGCCCTCACAGGCCATCGTCTGCGGTGTGGCCTTCGGGACCGAGGATGCGTCCCATCCGGCCAACGCCTTCCGCACCGCGCGCGCGGATCTGTCCGAATGCGTTGTCTGGGCGGAGCAACCCGAGGATCGTCATGCCGGCTGAGCCCGCCACCTTCACCCTGTCGCACTGGGGCGTCCACGAGGTGCAGGGGGCGACGGGCAATGAACTGCGCCTGACGCCCTGGGCGGATGATCCCGATCCGGGGACCATCGGCCTTGACCTTGGCAGCCCGGCTGTCGATGCCCTTCGCGTCCGCAAGCCTTCGTTCCGTCAAGGCTGGCTGGCCGAGCGTGCCCTGTCGCGCGCACGGCGGGGGCAGGAGGCCTTCGTCGAGCTGCCCTGGTCCGAGGCGGTCGGGATCGTGGCCGAGGAGTTGGCCCGGGTCATCCGCGAGCGGGGCAATGCGGCGATCTACGGCGGATCCTATGGCTGGGCCAGCGCGGGTAGGTTCCATCATGCGCAAAGCCATCTGCACCGCTTTCTCAACACGATCGGCGGGCATGTCCAGTCGCGCGACAGCTACAGCCATGGCGCGGGATCGGTCATCATGCCCCGCATCGTCGGCCCGATGGACGAACTGCTGGCCGAGCATACGGACTGGGGCACCCTGGCAGAGGCGACCGATCTGTTCGTGGCGTTCGGCGGCCTGCCGCTGCGCAACACGCGGATGAGCGGCGGCGGCGCGGGGCGCCACATGGTCCGCGCCGCGCTGGACCGGATGCGGGCTCGCGGCACCCGTCTTGTCAATATCAGCCCGATCCGACAGGACATCGACGGCGCCGCCGATTGGATCCCGATCCGGCCCGGCACGGATGCGGCGCTGATCCTGGCGCTGATCCATGTGCTGATCAGCGAGGGCCTGCACGACCGGGGCTTTCTGCAATCGCATTGCGTGGGCTTCGATCAGGTCCGGAATCAGGTGCTGGGCCTGTCGGAAGGGCCGGCCCGCACGCCGCAATGGGCCGAGGCGATCACCGGGGTGCCGGCCGGAACGACCGTCGAGCTTGCACGCCGGATGGCGGCGGGGCGGACGCTTGTGAACGCGTCCTGGTCGCTGCAGCGGCAAAGCCACGGGGAACAGAATTACTGGGCGGTGGTGACGCTGGCCGCCGTTCTGGGCCAGATCGGCCTGCCGGGGGGCGGTTTCGGCCTGGGCTATGGCTGCCTGAACTCCATCGGCAATGATGCCGGGACTGCCAGCGGGCTTCGGGTGCCGCAGGGCAGCAACCCGGTCCGGGACTTCATCCCGGTGGCGCGTCTGTCCGACATGCTGCTGAACCCGGGCGCGAGTTTCCGCTATGACGGTGGCACGCACCGCTACCCCGCCATCGCGCTGGTCTATTGGGCGGGCGGCAACCCGTTCCATCATCATCAGGACCTGCACCGCCTGATCGCCGCCTGGACAAGGCCCGAAACCATCGTCGTCCATGAGCAGTACTGGACGGCGACGGCCAAGGCCGCCGACATCGTGCTGCCAGCGAGCACCACGCTCGAACGTGACGACATAGGCTATGCCCCGGGCGAGGGGCAGCTTGTGGCGATGCGCCGGGTGCGGCACCCTGTCGGCGAGGCGAGAAGCGATTTCGAGATCTTCGCCGCGCTCGCCGGGGCGATGGGTCAGGCGGCGGCCTATACCGACGGCCGCGACGCGGGCCAGTGGTTGCGGCACATGTACGCCGCGTTCCGCGCCAGCGCCCCCGCCCTGGCGGCTTTGCCCGACTTTGCCCGTTTCTGGCAAGCCGGCCGGCTGGACCTGCCCCTGCCACGGCGCCCGCGCGTGCTGCTCGGGGCCTTTCGCGCGGATCCCGACGCGGCCCCGCTGCCCACGCCTTCGGGAAAGGTCGAACTGCACGCGGCTTCCATCGCCGGGCTGGCGCTGGCGGATTGTCCCGGTCAGGCAAGCTGGCTGGAACCCGCCGAGTGGCTGGGCGCGCCCGCAGCGGCGACCTGGCCCATTCACCTGCTGAGTCAGGAACCCCGCAACCGGCTGCACAGCCAACTGGACCACGGCGCGGCCAGTCAGGCCGGCAAGATCAAGGGGCGAGAGCCGCTCCTGATGAATGCCGGCGACGCCCGGACGCGCGGCATCGCCGACGGCGATCTGGTTCGCGTATTCAATGCCCGTGGCGCATTCCTGGCGGCGGCGCGCCTTGGCGCCGACATCCTGCCGGGGGTTGCGGCGATCGCGACCGGGGCCTGGTTCGATCCCGTGACATGGGATCCGGCCAACCCGCTGGAGCGTCACGGCAATCCGAATGTCGTGACTCTGGACGCGGGCGCGTCGGAGTTCACGCAGGCCACCGTTGCCCAAAGCTGTCTGGTTCAGGTCGAACGCTTCCGCGAAGCGGCGCCGGCAATCCGGGCCTTCGACCTGCCGGATTTCGTGGCGCAGGACAGCCGAACCCGGCCGTCGCCGCACGATGGCGCTTGACGAACTCACGGGTCCAAATGTAGACTCATGAGTATGATATCATGACGACAGTAACAAGCAGAAAGCTCGGGAGAACGACAATGGCACTTCTCACCAGACGGACGCTGCTTCAGGGCGCGACCGCATTCTCGCTGGCCGCCTCATTCGGCCGTCCGGCAAAAGCCACTCCGAAAAAGGGCGGCCATCTGCGTGTCGGCGTGGCTGCCGGGACATCGGGCGAAACGCTCGACCCGACAGGGGTGCCGGTGGACGCGGGCTTTCTGGCCTGGGGAACATCGAAGAGCACGCTGGTGGACATCGACGCCAACGGCGACCTGATCCCGAAGCTGGCCGAGACGTGGGAGGTCTCGTCGGATCTGCACCGGTGGACCTTCAACCTGCGGCAGGGCGTGACCTTCCACAGCGGCAAGCCGCTGACGGCGCAGGACGTGGTGGCATCGCTGAACCTGCATCGCGGTGACGCGACAACCTCGGCGGTCAAGCCGCTGATGGACGCGGTGACCGACATCACCGCCGAGGGCGACCACAGGGTGGTGATCACCCTGAGCGCGCCCAACATGGACTTTCCCAACCTGCTCAAGACCAATATGTTCGTGATCCTGCCGGTGGTCGACGGGGCGATCGACGTGAACACGACGGACGGCACCGGCCCCTACAAGCTTGTCAGCTGGATCCCCGGTCAGTCGATGGCCTTCGAACGCAACCCGGATTATTGGGATCTTGAAAACGAAGGTCATTTCGATACGGCAGAAGTCTCGGTCATTCCCGATCCTGCTGCGCGCATGAACGCCTTGCGCTCCGGTCAGGTGGACCTGGTCAACGGTATCGACCTCAAGACGGTGAACCTGCTGCGGGCCGTCCCCGGGATCGCCGTGGATACCGTGCCGGGCGGAACCTACTACGCGTTTCCGATGATGACCGATGTGGCGCCCTTCAACGACATCAACGTGCGGATGGCGCTGAAATACGCGATCAACCGTCAGGAACTGGTGGACAAGGTTCTTCTCGGGTTTGGCGAGGTCGGGAACGACACGCCGATTTCGCCCCGGACGAAATACTTCAACACCGACCTCGTGCAGCGCGAATACGATCCCGACAGGGCCAGATCCTACCTGAGGAATTCGGGGCTGGAGTCGATCGACATTCCGCTGAGCGTGGCCGAGATCGGTTTCCCCGGCGCGACGATGGCCGGAGAATTGTTCGCCAATTCGGCCAGTGCGGCCGGGATCAACATCCAGCTGACCCGTGAAGCCGATGATACCTACTACGAGAGTGTCTGGCTGACCAAGCCGTTCACCGCTTCCTACTGGACCCAGCCAGTATCGTGCGACATGATATTCTCGATCGCATTCGCGGCAGCGGCCCCCTGGAACGAGACGCATTTCAACAACGCCAGGTTCGAGGAACTGCTGATCACCGGTCGCAGCACCGTGGACGAGGCCGCGCGCGCGTCGATCTACTTCGAGATGCAGGAGATCATCCACAATGAGGGTGGCCTCTTGAACCCCTTCTTCACAACCGTGGCTTGGGCTCGCAATACCGCCGTGGCCGAGCCGCAGGGCACGACAGCCTACGCGGACCTCGACTCTTTCCGTTGCATCGCGCGGTGGTCGATGGCCTGATCCCGGGATCGGGGTCCGGATCGTGATCATGTGCCCGCGCAAGCGGGCACATGGCGTTCCGGGGCAGGCAAACCCGCCGCGATGGTGCGCTGGTCCGGTTGCGCGCTGGCCGGGACAGGGGCCACCTGCCCTCCGGTCAGGCCAGGCCCGGACGCCCACCGGGCCGGGTCCGGCGTGAGGGTGCCCTTGAAGGCAAGGCCGGGATCAGGCCCGCGCGGCGCGTTGCTGCAAGGTGCGCTTGTCGATCTTGCCGGTCTTGCCCAGCGGCATTTCGGTCAGGAAATGGATGTCGCGGGGCACCTTGAAATCCGACAGACGCGCGGCGGCATGGGCCATCACCTCTTCGGCCGTGGCCATGGTCCCGGGGCGGCAGACCAGATAGGCCACCGGCTTTTCGCCAAAGACCGGGTCCGGCGCCGCGACCACGGCGGCCTCGGCGATGGCCGGATGCGAGACGAGAACCTGTTCAAGTTCGGTGGGCGAGATGTTGTGTCCGCCCCGGATGATGACGTCCTTGATCCGTCCGGTGATGGTGTAAAAGCCCCGCGCGTCGCGGCGGACGATGTCGCCGGTGCGGAACAGGCCGCCCGACAGGGCGCCGGCGGTCATCTCGGGGTCGCGGTTGTAGCGCTTCATCGTGGCGGGGCCGCTGACAAAGGCCTCGCCATCCTCGTCATCGCCGCACAGCGTGCCGTCGGGGCGGCGGATCTCGACCACGGCGCCCGGAGCCAGCCGTCCGGTGACCCCCGGCGGGGCGGCCTCGGTTTCGCCCGCGTGATGGGCGAAGATCGGAAAGGCCTCGGACAGGCCGTAGTAGTTGCTGAGAGGTTTGCCGAAACGGGCGACAAAGCGGGCGGCGGTCTCGGGCGGCAGCGGCGCTCCGGCGGTGATCAGCATGCGCATGTCGGGCAGCGGACAGGTCAGGCCCTTGTCCTCGCAATAGTCCATCATCATCGTGAACATGGTCGGCACCCCCATGAAGAGGGTCGACCGGTGGCGGGTGAACAGGTCCAGGGCCTCGCGCGGGTGGAAGCGGCGCATCAGGACAACGGTGCCGCCCGCATGCAGCACCGGCGAAGACGAGGTGTTCAACCCGTACATGTAGCCCAGAGGCAGGCCCACCGTGGCCACGTCGGCATCGGTGATGCCCCACATCTGCGCCCCCGAAACGGCCACGCGGATCATCCCCGCCTGATCCAGGACGATGGCCTTGGGATTGCCCGTGGTGCCCGAGGAATAGCTGATGACGAAATCCGCCAGGGGATCGGGCGTCACCCCGGGCAGCGGGATGTCCGGCGCCGGGGCGCGCAGGTCCGGGATGCGGCGCAGCCTGTCGGCCGGCACCGTGGCCCGGGCGGCTTTGGCGACATGGTCATCGTGGAGCAGGAATTGCGCCTCGGAATGGCGAAAGCTGTAGTCGACCTCGGGCGCGGTCAGATGCGGGTTCAGCGGCACGATGACGGCGCCCAGACGCGACGCCGCATAGAGGGTGTAGTAGTGCTCTGGCGTGTTCTGGCCGTAGATCGCGAAGCGGTCGCCCTCGCCGATCCCGAACGCCCTCAGATGGCGGGCGACATCGTCGATCCGGTCGAGAAACTCGCCATAGGTGACGGTGCCGCCCTCGTGGATCAGCGCGATCCTGTCGCGGCGCGGTGCGGCGGCATGGCGAAAGGCATCGAGCAGGGAGGGAAAGGGCAGGGGGGGAAGGGGCAGGGTCATCATGCGTCCCGGGATGAGGAGGAGGGCAGAAGCCGGTCACGCCAGCGGGCCGCAAGGCCGGCGCAGGTGTCAAAGCGCGCGCCAGCGGCCGTCATGTGGTCGATCAGCCTGTCCAGCATGATCAGCCGGGGGCCGCGTCCGATGATCTGGGGATGCATCGTCAGGACAAGGACACCGTTCACGCCATGGGCAAAGTCGAATTCGCCACACCAGAAGGCAAGAACCTCGTCGGGGTTGCGCAGACCGGCATACATCGGCTTGTTCAGGAAGGCGAAATGCGGGAAGTCGTCGAGTTCCCACGCGACCGGAAGCTCGACCAGCCGGCTGTCGGCGCCGCGCCGGTAGCTGTCGGCATCGGCGGTCTGCGCCAGCGGCGCCAGATAGGGCCGCACGTCATCGGCCATCATGCTGGAATCGTAGATCAGCCCGCGATCCTGCAAGAGGCCGATGGTCTCTTCGCTCAGATCCCAGGCGGGCGAGCGGTAGCCCATCGGCCGATACCCCGCGCCGAGCACCGACCTCAGCCGGGCGATCTGACGATCGAGGAGCGCGGCCTCCTGACCGGCCGGCAGTCCGACGGGCGTTTCGTGGGCATCGCCGTGCAGCGCGATTTCGTGGCCCGCGTCACGGATCCGGCGGACCACTTCGGGATGGGACACGGCCGTATGCGCCGGGGTGAAGAACGTCGCCATGACGGATTTCCGGGCCAGCAGGTCCAGAAGGCGCGGCACGCCGACCCTTGCGCCGAAGTCCCCGCGCGACAGCGGGGTTGCCGTCGTCTGGCGCAAGGTCGTGACCCAGAGCGACGTGGCGTCGAAGTCGAAGGTCAGGCAGACATCGGTCATTGCTGGCAGTCCCTCTTGCCTGAGACATTCCATTTCGTATAACAACATCCTTGCTGGTACGCCATACACCTTTGCACGGTCCCGCAAGGATTCGGATGCGATCAGTGACCCGGGCTTGCCACGAAGTTCCGGGCCCCGCTGGCATGAACCATTTCTGCGCCCCGCCGGGAGGAGATCCAAGGATGACCGACACCCCTCAACCTTCCGCCCTCCGGCTCTGGCGCGGCAGCGTTCGGCCCGACTGGCTGGACTACAACGGGCACATGACCGAACACCGCTATCTTCAGGTCTTCGGCGAAAGTTCGGATGCGCTTTACGAACGCATCGGTGTCGACATGGCACGGGCCGACGAGGGCGCCTACTATACCCTCTCGACCTTCATCACCCATCTTGCGGAATGCAGGCTGGGCACGGTGCTTGAGACCGAAACCGAAATCCTTGGCCATGACGCCCGGTTCCTGCATCTGTTCCACCGCGTGTCCGATGCGGCGGGCACGCCCCTGGCCGAGGGCGAACACCTTGCGATCCATGTCCGCCACGGCGCCTCCGGCCCCGCCCCTGCCGCCATGCAGGAGGCGATCGGGCGGCTGTTCGCGTTGCAGGTCGGCCGTCCGGTGCCCGCCACCGCCGGCAAGGTGCTGCGCCGCGCGCTGGAGCATAGCCGGCTGGCCTGAGGCGGCCAGCCGTCGCCTCATTCAAACCCGGTCACGCGCTGGAGGTGCTCCAGCGCCTCGACATATTCGTTCAGCAGGCGCTCGATCTCGCCCTTGACGGTGCTGTGGCCCTTCATGTCGCCCACCACCTGACCCACGGCATAGGTCCAGTAGTCGAGGTTCCGCGCCCGTTCGGCCCGCTTGTAGGAATAGCCGTTCAGGATCGACTGCATGGGCCATTGCAACAGCGGCGGGGCATCCGGCTTCTGCCAGTTCTCGACATATTTCGTCCGCAACATGCGGCCCTGCTTGCCGGTCATCACCCTGGCGATCTGGGCATCTTCCGACTCGGCCGCGAACAGCTTCTCGCGCATCTCGATGCTCAGGTCGCTTTCCGCGGTGCCCAGCCACAGCGAGCCGATCCAGACCCCCTGACAGCCCGTGGCGAGTGCCGCCAGGATCTGCGATCCGCGCGACACGCCGCCCGCCGCCAGCACCGGCGCGCCGCGCGCGGCCTCGACCACCTGCGGCCACAGGACCATCGACGCGATGGAGCCCACGCTGCCCCCGGCTTCGGTCCCCTGGGCGATCAGCACATCAACGCCCGCGTTACGCTGCTTGGCGGCGTGTCTGGCGCTGCCGACCAGGGCCCCGACCTGAACGCCTTTGGCATGGGCCTGATCCACCACCCAGTCCGGCGTCACGCCAAGGGCGCCGACGACGAAGCTGACCGAGGGATGGGCCAGACAGATGTCGAACTGATCTCGGCTCTTGCGGTTGGTCATGGCCATGTGCCGGGCAACTTCGGTCATGTAGGCGGTCGTGTCGGATTCGGCCAGGTCCGCAAGTCCGGCGTCATCCAGCATCTTCCGGACATAGGACAGGTGGCCTTGCGGGATGGCCTTCAGATACTCCTCGGGCGACTTCTCGTCGTCGACGGCCGTGCCGGGAAACACCAGATCGACCCCGAAGGGTTTGCCCCCGACATGGCGCTCCAGCCAGTCGATCGACATTTCCAGTTCGGCCGGCGTCATCCAGGCCGCGCCCAGCACACCCATGCCGCCCGCGTTGGTCACAGCCGCCACGACATCGCGGCAATGCGAGAACGCGAAGATCGGCAGATCGACTCCGAAAGTCCTGACGATGTCGGTATTCATGGTGCGGGCTGTCCTTTCTCGGGCTGCGGGCCTGCGAGGCCGGGCACGCGGGCCGGGCGCGAATCGCAGGACATACTCATGAGTATGAAAAGGTATTGCAAGGTATCGCCGCTCGGACTCCCCGGATCGCGGGGCGGCGGTCGAACCAGGGGCGGGCCGTCTCGATCCGGGCGGACAGGCGCAACAGGTCGGCATCCGCCCCGAAATGGCCGACCAGCTGCACGCCGATGGGCAGGCCCTCGGCATTCCAGGACAGGGGCAGGCTGGCGGCAGGCTGGCCCGAGGCGTTGATGATCGCCAGAAAGGTGGTGTAGCGGCTGGCCGCGGTGCGGAAGGTGACGAAATCGGTGTCGGTCGACATTTCTCCCAGCGGCAGCGGCGGCTGGCAGAGCGTCGGGGTCAGGAGGAAATCAAACCCGGCCATGGCCGCCTCCATCTGCCGGCCGATGGTGTGGAACCGGGTGATGGCCAGGACATAATCCTCGGCCGACAGCCGCCGTCCCCTGTCCCAGGCGTCAAGGATCGCCGGCTCGAGCAGCGCCTGCCAGGAGGTGTCGGGGGCGTTGCGCACCTTGCCATTGACCAGAACCGCCGCGTTCGTTGCCATGACGTCGATCTGCGCCTTGACGAATTTGGCAAAGGCGATGGGGGGCAGGTCGGTTTCCACCACCTCGTGCCCCAGATCCCGCAGCACCTGGGCGGCGGACAGCACCGCCGCGAGGCAGTCCGCATGCAGCGGAATGTCGTCAAAGGCGCGGGTCCACATCGCCAGGCGAAGCGGCCGGTCATGGGGGCGCTCCAGTCCGGCAAGAAAGCTGCCAGCGCCAGCGGGCGCCGCATAGGGCGCGCCGGGGTCGGCGCCCGCGATGCCGTCCAGGGCGGCCGCCGTGTCGCGCACGCTGCGCGACAGCACGCCGTCGGTCGCCAGCCCGCCCCAGCCCTCGCCCCGGGACGGTCCCGCCGGCACCAGCCCGCGCGAGGGTTTCAACCCGAACAGCCCGCAGCACGACGCGGGAATGCGGATCGACCCGCCGCCGTCGCTGCCATGGGCCACCGGCAGGATCCCCGCCGCCACCGCCGCCGCCGCCCCGCCGCTCGAGCCGCCGGTCGAACGGTCCGGGCGCCACGGGTTGCGCGTCGGCCCGCCGTTGGCCCTGGCCTCGGTCGTGGGCGCCATGCTGAATTCGGGCGTGGTGGTCCGGCCGAAAGGCAGGAACCCGTCGGCCACAAGCCGTTCGGTCACGGTGGCGTCCAGGGGGATTTCCAGCCCGGCAAACAGCCGCGATCCAAGGGAATGGGTCAGCCCCTTCGCCGCAAGGCCCGAATCCTTCAGGAGCATCGGCAACGCCCCGAAGCGGCCCTTCAGCGTTGCCGCCCCCGCAAGCGACCGGCCCAGATCGGGGTCCATGTGGCAGAGCGCGTTGATGTGCGGATTCACCTGGGCCGCAATGTCGAGTGCGCATTCCATCACTTCGGCTGGCGTGACCTCGCCGCCGCGCAGAAGCCCGGCAAGGCCCAGACCGTCCTGCGCCTGATAGTCCTCGTTGTTCATGGCGGCTTCCTCGGGACCGGGCTTGCAGGTGACATCCGCTTGAGTATAACAAACATACCGATTGGTGCAAGTCCGGAGCCGCGACCGGCACGGCAGATGGGGAAACCGATGAAATCCTATGAACTGGCCACCATTCCGGGCGATGGTATCGGCAGCGAAGTGGTCGATGCGGCCCTGGGGGTGCTGCACGGGGCGGCGCAGGCCCACGGGTTCGTCCTGAAGGAAAGCCGTTTCGACTGGAGCTGCGAGACCTGGGTTTCGACCGGGCGGATGATGCCCGACGACGGGATCGACCGGCTGCGCGGCCATGACGCCATCCTGCTTGGCGCGGTCGGCTGGCCCGCGCGCGTTCCCGACAGCGTGTCGTTGCACGGGCTCCTGCTGCCGATCCGCAAGCAGTTCGACCTTTACGTGAACATGCGCCCGCACCGCCTCTTGCCCGGCATCGCCGGCCCGTTGCGCAAGTCCGCCTTCGACATCCTCTGCATCCGCGAGAATACCGAAGGCGAATATTCCGGCGCGGGCGGGCGGGTCCATGTCGGCACGCCGATGGAAGTGGCGGTCGAGACCGCGATCTTCACCCGCGCAGCGGTCGAGCGCATCCTGCGCTACGGGTTCGAGCAGGCGCGCAAGCGGCGCGGCAGGCTGGCCTCGGTGACCAAATCCAACGCGCAGAAGCATTCCATGGTCTTCTGGGACGAAGTGACCGAAGATCTGGCGGCGGCATATCCCGATGTGACCGTGACGCGCTATCATGTCGATGCCATCGCGGCGCGGATGATCACCCACCCCGAGAGCCTGGATGTGGTCGTCGCCTCGAACCTGTTCGGCGACATCCTGACCGATATCGGCGCGGCGATTCAGGGGGGTCTTGGCTTTGCCGCCTCGGCCAACATCAACCCGGCGGGCGGGGTGCCGTCGATGTTCGAGCCCGTGCATGGATCGGCCCCGGACATCGCGGGCCGCGGCATCGCCAACCCGCTGGCGACGATCTGGAGCGGCGCCATGCTGCTCGGGCATCTGGGAGAGGCCGCCGCCGCCGCCGCCGTGATGCGCGCGATGGAAGTGGTCACGGCCGATCCTGCGCATCTGACCCCGGATTGCGGCGGCAACGGCAGCACCAGAAGCGTCGCCGCACGGGTGATCGACGCGCTGTGAGGGGCCGGGGCAGGCGCCCTGTGCGGGGCCTGCCCGATCGTCGTCACGGGACGACGGCAATGACCTCGATCTCGGCCAGGAAGACCGGGTCATAGAGCCCGGCCTGAACCATCACGCTGGCAGGCGGATGCGCCTGATCGAAATGGCGCTTGCGCACCGACCTGATCGTTTCCAGAAGCTCGGGGCTGAACTCGCGCACATAGCAGGTGGCCCGCGCGACATGGGCAAAGGTCAGTCCCGCAGCCGTCAGCGTGCGGCCCAGGTTCTCGAACATGGCAACGATCTGGGCTTCGGTCGAAACGGTCACGGGATTGCCGTCGATGTCGACACCGACATGGCCGCCGGACACGAACAGCCCGCCGCCGCGGATCAGCATCCCCTGCGACAGGCCGGGCCAGCAGGCATCGGGCGGATTGACGGGTGTCAGCATTGCGATCTCCATGATGGGGGCGGCAGGCCGGGTCCGGATGGCCGTCTGCGACAGCTACAAACTATCTGGTATGAAAACCATCTTGTATAGTATGATTCGCGACAGCCTGTCCGGCCGACCGGGCGGCCTGCCCATTGATGGCCTGTGAGGTTGAGATGACTGACGAAAGAACTGGCCCGGCTTACTGGCGGACGGCGGTCAGCACGGTGACACCGCAAGAGGTGCTGATCCGCGGCTATCCCATGAGCGCGCTTGTCGGAAACCTGCCGTTCGCCGGCATCGCCTATCTGTTGATCCGGGGCGAACTGCCCACTCCGGGGGCGGCGCGGATGATGGATGTCCTGTTCTCGTCGATCCTGGATTACGGGTTGCAGAAGTCGGGCACGCTGGCGGCGCGGGCGGTGGTTTCGGTCAATCCGCAGATGACGGCGGGTCTTGGCGCCGCGATGCTGGCCGCGGGCCCCATCGCCGTCTCGCCCGAAGATGCGGGCAGCTTCATCGCCGAGGGCCTGGCCGGCTGGAAGGCCAGCGGCAGGTCGATGACGGAGCACGCCACGGACCTTGTCGCCGGGTTGCGCGCGGCCAGAAAGCGGGTTCCGGGCTTTGGCCATCAGGTCTTTCGCGGCACCGATCCGCGCGCCGAGCAACTGAAGGCCATCGCCCGGCGCGAAGGGATCTGGGGCGAGGCGAACGATTGGTACGAGGCGGTGCACACGGCCTTTCGCGCCGCGACCGGCAAGCCGGATCTGGTCATGAACGACGTGGGCATGCTGGGGGCCATCATGGTGCAGATGGGGTTCACGCCGGCCGAGATGTGCGGGATCGCCCTTGTCTCCACGATGCCGGGCCTGATCGCCCATATCTCGGAAGAGATGCAGTCGGGGCAGCGCAACCGGCTGGTGCCTGACAGCCATGTGACCAGCACCGGCCCAGAGCGCGATCTGGCCGCCGATCTTGCGGCGGCGGGCTGGAAGGCGTGACAAGGGTCTTGACGATGAAACGCCATGGTGTGAAAACATTCTGGTGAGTATGATGCCCGATCCCGTCGGCGGCGATGCGCGGACGATCGGCAGTACGGGAGCGGCCGGAAAGGGAAATGAAGATGGATGGACAGGGCGGCAGCGTGCTGCGGGTCGGGCCCAACGCAAGATACTTCGAGGACTTCGTTGTCGGGGAAGAATGGCTGACGCCGCGGCGCACGATCACGGAAACGGACATCGTGATGTTCGCGGCCCTGACGGGGGACCACAACCCCGTGCACACCGACGAGGAATTCGCCCGCGCCACGCCCTTCGGGGCGCGCATCCTGCACGGCCCGGCGGTCTTTGCCATCACCACGGGCCTCGAGTTCCGCCTGGGCCTGAAGGAAGGCACCGCGATCGCCTTCCTGGGCATGACCTGGGATCTGAAGGCCCCGGTCCTGGCCGGGGATACGATCCATGTCTACCAGCGGGTCGAGGCCGTGCGCGCAACGTCGAACCCGGCGCGGGGGATCGTGAACTTCTGGCTCGAGGTGCGCAACCAGAGGGGGCAGGTCTGTCAGGAGGGTATCTGGAAGGTCATGTTCCACGCCCGCCCGGCGACTGTCTGAACCCGCCCTGTCACGAAGCGGACCCTGCCATGCACATCCTTGTCCTGATCAAGAAGGTCGCCGACCCGAACCTGCCGGCGCAGTTCCTGTCGGTTTCTGCCGATGGAAGCGGGATTGCCCTGCATCCGGCGGCGCAGTTCACGATCAATCAATACGATCTCAACGCCGTCGAGGCCGCCGTCGCCCTGAAGGAAGCCCATGGCGGCAGCGTGACCGTGATGACCGCAGACGATGCCGGTGCGGACAGCCACCTGCGCCGCGCGCTGTCGATGGGGGCGGATCGGGCCGTCAGGGTCGCGGTGGATGCCGCTGTCAGAGGCAACCCCCTTGCGCTGGCCGAGGCCATCGCCGGGGCGATCCGGCAGCTTGGCCTGCCGGACCTGATTCTGGCGGGGCGGCAGGCGTCCGACACCGACGCGGGCCTTGTGCCGCATGCGGTGGCGGTCAGGCTGGGCCTGCCGTCGCTGTCGCCGGTGGTCACGCTGTCGGCCGGGGATGGGGTGGTCGTGGCGGGCAGGCTGTCCGAGGCCACCATCGACGACTATGAGATGCCGCTGCCCGCGGTGCTTTGCGTCTCGAACGAGATCAACAAGCCACGGATGCCCTCGATCAAGGGCGTGATGCTGTCGAAGAAGATCGCCATCGAGGTGATCGAACCGACCGTGACCGCCGCGGCGGTCGAGGTGCGCTACGAAAACAAGGGCGCCGGGCGCAAGGCACAGACGGTCACCTACAGCACCTGCACCGATGACGAGAAGGCGGCCGCATTGCTGGCGGCCCTGGGGGTTTGACATGGCAAGCGCGCTTTTCATCCACACGGCCGCGCCCGGGACCGGGGCGGGGGATCTGGCCAACCTTGGCGCGCTGGCGTGCACGGCGCGCGATGCGGGCCTTGCGCCGCGCCTGCTGATCGTGGAGCTGGACGGCGGCACCGCGCCGGACAGCGTTCCGGATGTCTTTGCCGCGGTTCGCCGGATTGCCCTGCCGGGCGCCGGCGACGGGGCGGCGACGCTCGATGCGGTGGTCACGGACAGTCCGGCCCTGATCGTGACCCCGGCCGGGCTGTCGGCCCGCAACTGGGCGGCCCGGCTTGCCGCGCGGCTGGATGCCGGCTTCGTGCCGGCCTGCGACGGGCTTTCCCTGAAGGATGGCGGCCTGGTCGCGACCGAGCCGGTGATGGGCGGCATGATGCGGCGGCATCTGGCCCTGCGGGGCGCGATGGTGCTGCTCTATGCCGGAGATTCCCTGGCCTTCACCGGCGACCTGGTGCCGCTGTCGGCCCCGGCCGAGGTCGTTGCCGTCGCCGGGCCGCGTCTGGTCCGGCGTGCGCCGTTGCCGGATACGGGGGGCATCCCGCTGAAGGGGGCCTCGCGCATCGTGTCGGGGGGGCTGGGCGTCGGGTCGGCGGAAAACTGGCCGCGGATCGAGGCTTTTGCCGCCCGTGTCGGGGCCGCGGTCGGCGCGTCGCGGGCGGCGGTCGACATGGGCTGGGTGCCGTCGACCCGCCAGATCGGGTTCAGCGGCCAGAAGGTCGCGCCCGATGTCTATGTGGCCGTCGGCATCTCGGGCGCGGTGCATCATCTGGCAGGCATCGCCGGCGCGCGGCGGATCGTCGCCATCAACAAGGATCCCGAGGCGCCGATCCTTCAGGTGGCGGATGTGGCCATCGTCGGCGATTGCCTGGCGGTGCTGGATGCCGCGTTGAAGCGACTGGGCCAATAGGGCGCGCAGGAAAGGGGGCCGTCATGTCGGCACGGAAGGTTGTGGTGGTGGGGGCCAGCCGGCTGGGTTGCAGGTTCGCGCTGTCGGCCCGGGCGCAGGGCTGGGCGGTGACGCTGGTGGACGAACACCCCCAGGCCCTGAAATCCATGGCGCTGGACGCCCCGTATTTCTACGGCGCGGCCTTGCCCGCCGCCCTGTCGGACGACGGGGCGATGCTGGACAATGTCCTGGGCAGCGACGACCTGCTGATGGAATGCATCGAGCAGGAGGTCGATCTGCGGATCGGCACGATCGCCTGGGGCGCCTTTCACAACGCGCCCAACCGCAGGAACATCGGCACGCCGAAGGTCGCGCTGGTGAATGCCGAGGGCAACGAACTGATCGACTATGACGCGCTGGTGCTGGCCACCGGGACGCGCGACTTCGTGCCCTCGTTCAAGGGCTGGGATCTGCCCGGCGTGTTCGGGGTCAAGGGCGGGTCAATGCTTCTGGCGCGCTATCAGGTGTCCGGTGCAACGCGGGTTCTGGTGCTGGGCTCTTCGCCGCTGGCGCTGGGATTTGCCCGGCTGGCCCGCGACAGGGGGGTGGAGATTGCCGGTCTGGTCGACCCTTCGCCCACTTTCGCCGGCAGCGCCGGGGATGCGGCCTGGCTGAAGGCGCAGGGCATCGCGGTCCATCTTGGCCATGTCATCGCCGGGGCCGATGGCGTGGACGCCGTGCGCGGCGCGCGTCTGGTTCCTGTCGATGGCGAAGGGGCGGCGGTGCAGGTGGCCTGCGATGGCATCTGCATGGCCATCGCCACCCTTCCCAATGTGGAACTGCCGTCCGCCATGGGTTGCCGGATGGCGTTCGACGATGCTCTCGGCGCCTGGATGCCCGAGGTGACGCCCGCGCTCGAAACGTCGGTTCCGGCGGTCTACTGGCTCTCCGAGGCCGATGCCGCCGCCGATCCCGTGGACCGCATCCTGTCCTCGCTGGCCGGCAAGGACGACGCGCCCGCCCTGCCGCCCCACACAGCGACCGGCGATGCCGCTGCGCGTTGGGTGGCGGCGCTGAGCGGAACCGGCGGGATGGATGTGGTGCTCTGCCAGTGCGAAGGCGTGACGCGCGGGGATTTCCTGAACGTGGCCCCCCCGCGCTATCTGGGTCATGAGCTGCGGGCTGCCAAGACCCACCTGGGCCGGGACGGGACGGTCGATCAGGATCTTTCCAAGCGCATGACGCGGGTCGGCATGGGCCATTGCCAGGGCAAGCGCTGTCGGGACGAGGCGGCGCTGCTTCTGGCCGGCCATCACGGCCTGCCCCTGAAGGCCATCCGCCCGGCCAGCTATCGTTTCCCGGTGCGCCCGCTGGACATGGCGCTGATCGCGGCGCCGGAAGGCGACGCCTATACCAGCGGCCTGTGGCAGAACTGGCCCGAACCGGCCGAACTTCGCGCCGCTGGCGGCGGCGGCGGTCACGCATGAGACGGAAGGGACGCTGATGGACAGCCATGATGTCATCGTGGTGGGCGGCGGGCTGATCGGCCTTTCGACCGCCTATCGCGCCCGCAAGGCGGGGGCCCGGGTCATCGTGATCGACCGTGGCCCGGTCGGCTACGAGGCGTCGTCGCGTGCGACCGGCTATCTGTCGCTGCGTGCCGAAACCCCGACAGAAAGCCCGCTGGCCCAGATGGCCGAACGGATCTGGCCGACGCTGGACGAAGAACTGGGCTATCCGACCGAGTGGAAGCAGAAGGGCCGGCTCTGGGCCGCCTTCGACGATCAGGAACTGGCGGATCTGAAGGTCACCTACGATCTGTTCCGCAAGACCGACATCCCCTTTGAATTCATCGACACGCAGGCCTGCCGCGACGTGATCCCGATCCTGTCGCCGGATGTGCGGGCAGGCATCTATACCCACCGCTCGGGCCATGCGAACCCGCAGCGCGTGACCCAGGCCTTTGCCTGGGCGTTTCAGGATCTGGGCGGCGTGATCCTGGAACATACGCCGGTCCATGCCGTTTTGACCGAGGGCGGCAGTGTCACCGGCGTGCAGACCAGCGCGGGGACGGTGCATGGCGGGCGCGTGGTCCTTGCCGCGGCCGCCTTCAACGCCAGGCTGATGGAGCCGCTGGGCATCCTGTTCCCGGTGGCGGGTGTCCGCCTCGAGGCCATGGTGACCACACCCATGCCGCCGGCCTATGATGTCTGCTTCATCGGCCACGGCATTTCGGTGCGCCAGACCCTGCGCGGCAACCTGCATGCCAATGGCGGCCCGCACGAATGGATCGACGTTCAGGCCGATCAGGAACCGGCCAAGCCCAACACGCCCATCATCCGCAACATCGCCCGGCGCATCACCGAAGTCTTTCCGGTGGCGGCGTCCTTGCAGATGCTGCGAAGCTGGGCGGGCATCGTGGAGCTGACCCCCGACCTGAACACCATCGTCCAGGCATTCGACAATCCGGCGGGCCTTGTCGCTGCTGCCGGGGCCGGGCATGCCTTCGGCATGGCGCCCTCGCTGGGGGTCGCGCTGGCGGAACTGGCGCTTGAGGGCCGGACAAGCGCGCCGATCGAGGGGCTGGGACTTGAGCGTTTCGCCGGGCTTGGGCCGGATTGGCGATCGGTGCGGAACTGGCAGGCCGGGGCCTACAATACCTGAGGGCGCCTTGTCGGACCGAAGGCCGCGTTGCCCCGGAGCGACGCGGCCATCGTCATGTCCCGGTCAGGGCGGATGCGGGGGCCGAGCGATCCGCCCCGCCCCCGCCGCCTTCGCCTCAATCCTCGAACCACCAGCGCGCGATGCAGCGCAGCCCGTCCAGATCGTTCGACACCACCACCGGGCCATGCCTGAGCCTGCTGGTCGAGACCCAGACATAGTTGGCGAACATGGGGATGATGGCGCCGCTCTCATCATGGATCAGTTGCTGCATCTCCTGATACATCGCCCCGCGCGCGGCCTCGTCGAGGGTGGCGCGGGCACTGACCAGCAGTTCCGTGAAGCGGTCGTTCCGGAAATGCGTCTCGTTCCAGGGCGATTCCTGCGAGAACGCCTGGGTGAAATGCGCGTCCAGCGTGGGCTGCCTTGTCCAGTAGTCGGCCGTGAAGGGTTTCTTCAGCCACACGTTTTCGAAATAGCCGTCGTCCGGTTCACGGGTGACATCCAGCGTGATGCCGGCCTGGGCCGCGGATGCCGCAAAGAGCGAACCGGCCGTGACCGCGCCCGCAAAGGCCATTTCCGCCACGCTGAGCGGAACGGTGATGGAGTCGAGCCCCGCCTGATTGAGGTAGTATCTTGCCTTGTCCGGGTCGAACTCGCGCTGTTCCAGATTGGGGTTGAAGAACCTGTTCGACGGGTCGACCGGCTGGTCGTTGCCGATCCTGCCGTAGCCATGCAGAACCTTCCTGACCATCTCGTCACGGTTGATGGCGTATTTGAGGGCCAGGCGGATGTTCCTGTCGGTGAACGGGTCCACGTCCGACATCATGCCGAAGATGTAGTAGCGGCCGCTGGGATTGTCGTCGATGACAAGGTTGCTGTCGCGCTTCAGCAGCTCCAGCGTGCGCAGGTCGGGCTGGTTGATCAGGTCGACCTGGCCCGTGCGCAGCGCATTCATCCGCGCGGCGTCGTCGGCGATGATGATCACCTCGGCCGAATCGAAGAAGCCCACGTTCTCCTTGTCCCAGTGGTCTTCATAGCGGGTGAAGGTCATCCGTACGCCCGGCTCGAAGCTTTCCAGCACATAGGGCCCGGTGCCGTCATGGGTCGCCCGGTCGGCGCTGCCATCCCTGGCCGGAACGATGGGCAGGCGGGATTGTGCAAAGATCCCGGGAAAGTCGACGTTGGCGGCGCTGAGGCTGATCGTGATCCGGTCGGGGCCGTCGGCGACGATGTCGGTGATCGGATCGACATAGGCCTTGACCGGCGACACCGAATCCGGCCCGCGGTGCACGTTGATCGAGGCGATCACATCCTCCACGGTCAGGGGCTTGCCGCTGTGGAAGGTGACGCCCTGCCGGATCTCGAAGCTCCATTGCTTCAGGTCGTCGGAGGGTTCCCACCTGACCGCAAGGTTCGGCGTCAGGGAGCCGTCCGGCTCCACGTTGACCAGCGTGCTGCGGCACGAGGCCTGGATGATGTATTGGGCATCGGTCAGCACGGCGGTCGGATCGACCGTGTCCTGGGTCGATCCATCGCCCAGGCCGACCCGCAGATGGCCGCCGCGCACGGGCGTGCCGGCCCGGGCCATCCGGCCGGAAAGAGTGGTCAGCGCCATGGCGGCCGAGCCGCCAAGGAGGAGAGAGCGTCGTCCGATCTCGAGCATTTCGACATCCCTTATACGAGGCGGCGTGTTTTTGTACTTGACAGTATTCTCATGCCTTGGGTGTAATGGGTCAAGACATTTTTTGGTGGCCCCCGCGCGCAACGTGCCTGTCGGCGTCTCGTCCGTCCGGCCGGTTGCGCCATCGGGATCGCCGGGGGAGGGGCGTCATGGCTGACGGGGCAACCACGGGGGCGGTCACGGGGGCGACGGGTCCGGGCGGTCGGGCCGTGGCCGGTGCCCGGCCACGCGGGGCGATGCGGCTGCTGTTTCGCATCGTGGCGCAGCGTCTTGCGCTGGGACTGCTTTCCTTGCTTGCCATCTCGGTCATCATCTTCACCTCGGTCGAGATGTTGCCGGGCAGCTATGCCAGCGCGGCCCTCGGCCAGAGCGCGACCCAGGAGACCGTGGCCGCCTTCGAACGCGAGCTTGGCCTCGACCGGCCGGCCGTCGAGCGTTACCTGACCTGGGTCTCGGGCGCGGTCAGGGGCGATTTCGGCGTCTCCTTCACCAGCCGCGGCGATGCCAAGCGTCAGGTGACCGAGATGATCGCGCCCCGGCTCTACAATACCCTGTTCCTTGCGGGCCTTGCGGCGCTGATCGCGGTGCCGCTTGCCATCATGCTTGGCATCGGCAGTGCCTTCTGGCGCAACGGGCTGGTGGACCGGATCCTGAACGGCACGACCCTGATGCTCGTCTCCTCGCCCGAGTTCTTTCTGGCCTATATCCTGACCTACCTGGTCATCATGCGCGACACCTTCGATCTGACACCGCTTGGCCAGATGTTGCCGGACTGGATGTCAGCCCCGGTCGGCGCGTTGTTTCATCTGATCCCGAATGTGCCGGTGCTGTCCAACGTCTCGGCGAACATGCCGCTGGGGGAACGTCTGTGGGCCTGCGTCCTGCCGGCGCTGACGCTTGTCCTGGTGACGCTTGCCCACATGATGCGGATGACGCGGGCGGCGATCATCAACCTGCTGGCCCTGCCCTATGTCGAGATGGCGCAACTGAAGGGCGTGCATCCCTTTCTGGTCATCCTGCGCCACGCCCTGCCGAATGCCTGGGGCCCCATCGCCTATGTCGTCTCGGTGAACCTTGCCTATCTGATCACGGGCGCTGTCGTGGTCGAAGTGGTCTTTGTCTATCCCGGGGCCGGGCAGTTGCTGGTGGATTCGGTGCGGTCGCGCGACATTCCGGTGGTGCAGGCCTGCGCCCTGATCTTTGCCGGCGCCTATATCCTGCTGAACCTGCTGACCGATCTGGTCGCCATCTTCACCAATCCCAGGCTGGTCCACCCGAAATGACAAACCGGTCACATTCCCCGGAATCGGCGCCAGCCGACCCCCGGCAGGCCATGCCGCGTCGCAGATCCCGCATGGGGGCATTGCTGCGCGACCTGCGGCAGGCGCCGTTCAGCGTCTGGGCCGGGCTGGCGGTCCTCGCGCTTTACCTGATCGCCGCGATCTTCGCGCCCTGGATCGCCCCCTATGGCGAAGCTCAGGTGTTCGACATCCCCTATGCCGACTGGAGCCGCGAGCACCTTCTGGGCACGGATCAGGTGAGCTACGACTTTCTCAGCCGGCTGATCTTCGGCGCGCGCAACACCATCGGCATCGCCCTGGCCACGACCGTCATCTCCTTCACGGTGGGGGTATCGCTGGGCCTGGTCGCGGCGCTGTCCAAGGGGGTGGTCGACAACTTCCTGGCCCGGCTGGTGGATATCATCATCTCGATTCCGGGCCTGATCTTTTCGCTGATGCTGCTGTCGATCGTCGGCTCCAACGTCGTCACGCTTGCGCTGATCATCGCGACGCTCGACTCCACGAACTTCTTCCGGCTGGCCCGCACCACCGGCATGTCCATCGTTGCTCAGGACTTCATCGAAGTGGCACGGCTCAGAGGCGACGGGCCCCTGTGGATCGTCTTTCGCGAAATCCTCCCGAACATCATGCCGCCGCTCATCGCCGAGGCCGGGTTGCGGTTCAGCTTTGTCTTCCTGACGATTTCGGCCCTGTCCTTCCTCGGTGTGGGCATTCAGCCGCCGACTGCCGACTGGGGGTCGATGGTGCGCGACAATGCCACGCTGATCACCTACGGCATCGTCACGCCGCTCCTGCCCGCCGCCGCGATCGGCATCCTCACCATCTCGGTCAACTTCGTCGCCGACTGGTTCCTCCACAAACTCTCGGGGCTGCAAGATGGCCACTGACCAGCATGCCACCCGACAGAAGGGCGATCTGCTCCTCTACATCCGCGATCTCAGGATCGACGGCTTCAGCAACGACCGCTGGCACAGGATCGTCCGCGGGGTCGACCTGACGGTGCGGCGGGGCGAGATCGTGGGCCTGATCGGCGAGTCCGGCGCGGGCAAGTCATCGCTGGGGCTGGCGGCCATGGGCTATGTGAAGCCGGGGCTGAAGTTCGCGGGCGGGCAGGTGCTGTTCGAGGGCACCGACCTCGTGACCGCGCCCGAGCGCCTGCGCCGCCATCTGCGCGGCACCCGCATCGCCTATGTCGCGCAAAGCGCCACCGCGGCCTTCAACCCTGCCAGACGCCTGCTGCCGCAGACGGTCGAGGCGGCCAGCCGCGTGCGCGAGATTTCCGCCGCCGAGGCAACGCGCGAGGCGGTCGAACTGTACCGCCAGCTGCAACTGCCCAATCCCGACGATATCGGTTTCCGCTATCCGCATCAGGTGTCCGGCGGGCAGTTGCAGCGGGTGATGACGGCCATGGCGATGATCTGCCGGCCCGATCTGATCATCTTCGACGAACCCACGACTGCGCTCGACGTGACGACCCAGGCCGAGGTTCTGGCCTCGATCCGCGGCCTCGTGGAAAGCCACCAGACGGCGGCGCTCTACATCACGCACGATCTTGCGGTGGTGGCGCAGATGGCCGACCGGATCACCGTCCTGCGGCACGGCGAAAAGGTCGAGGAATCCGCCACGCGCGAAATGCTGGCCGCGCCCAGAGAGGACTATACCCGTTCGCTCTGGGCGGTGCGCAACCTCTACCAGGAGCCGCGAGAGGGCAGGGAAAGCCTGCTCACGGTGAAGAACCTTGACGCCTTCTATGGCGCGCACAAGGTGCTGGACAATGTGTCGCTGGAGATCCCCAAGGGCCGCACCCTGTGCGTCGTGGGGGAATCCGGATCGGGCAAATCGACGCTGGCCCGGGCGGTCATGGGGCTGGTTCCGCCCCGGTCGGGGACCATTGCCTTTGACGGCCGGCCGCTTGAGGGCAGGTTGCGCCAGCGCGGCCGCGATGTGCTGCGGCGCATCCAGATGGTTCACCAGATGCCCGACAGCGCGCTGAACCCGCGCCAGACCGTGGGCGAAACCATCGGGCGCAGCCTGTCGGTGTTCCGCGGCCTGTCGCCCAGGGACCGCCACCGCGAGACCCTGGCGCTTCTGGACCGGATCGAACTGGGCGCTGCGCATGTCGACCGCCTGCCCGGCGAACTTTCGGGCGGGCAGAAGCAGCGGGTCTGCATCGCCCGGGCGCTGGCCGCCGATCCCGACCTGATCATCTGCGACGAGGTGACCTCGGCGCTGGATCAGGTGGTTCAGGAAGGGATCCTGAAACTTCTGCTGGGGTTACAGGCCGAAACCGGCGTGTCCTACATGTTCATCACCCATGACATCAACACCGTCCGTGCCATCGCCGATGGCGTGATCGTCATGCGCCAGGGCGAAGTCGTGGCCCAGGGGATGAAAGACAAGGTGCTGAACCCGCCCTTCCATCCCTACACCGAGCTTCTGCTGTCCTCGGTGCCGGAAATGGACCCGGACTGGCTGACCGGGCTTCTGGCCAGAAGGCGCGCGGCAGCGGAACAGGCCGGGGCCTGAGCGGGGCTGCCGGCCAGCGTCGGCGCCAGGACTGAACGGAGGCAAGTGGTGCGACAGGACTTCGATTTCATCGTGGTGGGCGGCGGTTCGGCCGGTTGCGTGATCGCCGCGCGTCTGTCCGAGGCGCCCGACGTGCAGGTGCTGCTGGTCGAGGCGGGCCCCGACAGCAACGACTGGCGGATCCGGATGCCGCTGGCGGTGGACCGGCTCCTGACCGGCACCACCTACAACTGGGCCTATGAGGCCGCCCCCGACCCCGGCATCGCCGGGCGCAGGATGGGCCATCCGCGCGGGCGCGTGCTGGGTGGCAGTTCGGCCATCAACGGCATGGTCTATACCCGGGGCAATCCGGGCGACTATGACGCCTGGGAACAGGAGCATGGCTGCAAGGGCTGGGGCTATGCCGGGGTGCTGCCGTATTTCAAGCGGATGGAGACCGCCCCGGGCGGCGATGACCGCTATCGCGGGCGTTCCGGCCCGATGCGCGTCACAGCCCCGCGCCATGCCCGGAACCCCCTGAACACGGCCTTTCTCGAGGCCGGCCGCGCCCTTGGCTATCCGATGAGCGCGGATCCCAACGGGGCGCAGCACGAAGGCTTCGGCCTTGCCGAACAGACCATCGCCGGGGGCGAGCGGCTGTCCACCGCCGCCGCCTATCTGGGCCGGGAGGTCCGCCGCCGCCCGAACCTGACGATTCTCGCCGATACGCTGGTCGAATGCGTGCTGCTCGATGGCCGCCGGGTCAGCGGCATCCGCGCGCGCCGGTCCGGCGGCACCACGGACCTGGCCGCCCGGCGCGAGGTGATTCTGGCTGCGGGCGCGGTCGGTTCGCCGCAGATCCTGATGCTCTCGGGCATCGGCCCGGCGGCCGAACTGGTTCGCCACGGCATTGCCGTCCGGCACGATCTGCCGGGCGTGGGCCAGAACCTTCAGGACCATCTCGACCTGGCCATCAAGTTCCGCTGCCTGACCCCCCATTCACTCAGGCGATACACGACGATGCTGGGCCGGATTCCCGTGGGGATCGACTGGTTCCTGCGTCGCAGGGGCGTGGCCGCAAGCAATCAGTTCGAGGTCGCGGCCTATCTGCGCAGCCGTCCCGGCATTGCGCGTCCGGACCTGAAGTTCGAATTCTTCCCGCTGGGGGTCTCGTCCGAGACCTTCGCCCCCTATCCGGGCGAATCCTTCCAGATCCACTGCACCGCCGAGGAATCGCATGCCCGGGGGCAGATGGTGCTGCAATCGGCCGACCCCGCGGCGGCGCCGGTGCTGCAATTCAACTACCTGTCCGACGCGCGCGACCTGGAACGTTTTCGCCGGGGCATCGCGCTGGTGCGCGAACTGGTGCGCGCGGCCCCCTTTGCGCCCTTCGCCGGGGCGGAACTGGAGCCGGGCGACGCCGTGCAGACCGAGGCGGCGATGGACGACTACATTCGCCAGAAGACCAATACGGCCTACCATATCTCGTGCACCTGCCGGATGGGCGGCGCAGATGACCCGATGGCCGTCGTGGACCCGGAACTGCGGGTGCGCGGGATCGACGGGCTGCGCGTGGCCGATGCCTCGGTCATGCCGGTGGTCGTGACCTCGAACCTGAACGCGAGCGTGATCATGATCGCCGAGAAAGCCGCCGATCTTGCAGCGGGCAAACCCGCCCTGCCACCCGAGGCGCGGCCCCACTGGTCAAACCCGGACTGGCAGTCGCGGCAGCGTTGAGTTTTCCGAAATCGCACAGAAGCAGGGGCGTGACATGACACCATTGAACAAGGGCTCTCACCATATCAACGGCGCCCATGTCGAGGACACCGCCGGCCGGCCGATCGACCTGGTCTATCCGGCGACCGGGGCGGTCGTCGGTCGGCTGCACGAGGCGACACCCGCCATCCTGGAGCAGGCCCTGTCCGGGGCCAGGGCGGCACAGGCCGATTGGGCGCGCACCCGCCCGGCCGAGCGTGGCCGCATCCTGCGCCGGGCCGAACAGATCCTGCGCGCGCGGCGCGACGAGGTTGCCCGCATCGAGACCATGGACACCGGCCGCGCCCTGTCCGAGACGATGTACGATGCCGATGGCGTGGCGGACGCGCTGGAATTCTTTGGCGGCGTCATCGCGGGCTACAGCGGCGAATCGCTCCAGCTTGGCGATGCGCTCTGGTATACGAGGCGCGAACCCCTGGGGGTCTGTGTCGGCATCGGCGCCTGGAATTATCCGCTTGAGAACGCGGGCTGGAAGTCCGCCACGGCGCTTGCGGCGGGCAATGCGATGATCTTCAAGCCGTCCGAGACCGCCCCGCAGGCCGCCCTGATCCTGGCCGAGATCTATGCCGAAGCCGGCCTGCCGCCGGGTCTGTTCAACGTCGTTCAGGGCTATGGCGCCGTGGGCGAGGCGCTGGTGCGCGATCCGCGCACGGCCAAGGTCTCGCTCACGGGGTCGGTTCCGACCGGCAAGAAGGTCATGGGCCTTGCCGGGTCGCTGATGAAGCCGGGCACGATGGAACTGGGCGGCAAGTCGCCCCTGATCATCTTTGACGATGCCCCGCTGGAGAATGCGGTTTCGGGCGTCCTGATGGCGAACTACTATTCCACCGGCCAGATCTGCACCAACGGCACGCGGGTTTTCGTCCAGCGCAGGATCCACGACGACCTTGTGGCACGGGTCGCAGAGCGGGTTGCGAAGATCCGGGTGGGTGACCCGATGGACCCCGACACCAACATGGGGCCGCTGATCAGCGCGGCGCAACTGGCCAAGGTCGAGGGCTATATCCAAAGTGCCATCGCCGAAGGCGCGACGCTGGTCTGCGGGGGCAAGCGGGCCTCTGTGCCGGGCCTGGAAGGCGGCTTCTGGATCGAACCCACGATCTTTACCGGCGTTCGCGACGACATGACCATCGCGCGCGAGGAAATCTTCGGGCCGGTCGCCTCGATCCTGGCTTTCGACGACGAGGACGAGGTGATCGCGCGCGCCAATGCCTCGGCCCTGGGGCTGGCCAGCGCGGTGTTCACCGAAAACCTGGCGCGTGCGCATCGTGTCGCGGGCCGGCTGGAGGCCGGACGCACCTGGATCAACAGCTACAACGTCTCGCCCGTCGAAGTGCCCTTCGGCGGGATCAAGGACTCGGGCATCGGACGCGAGTGCGGCATCGCCGCATTGGACCACTTCACGCAGGTGAAAAGCATCATGGTCGAGACCGGCCAGATGGCTTGCGTGTTCTGAACACGGGCGAACGCAGGAGGAGCGGAAATGGCGGAGGGAATGGGCGATCTGCCCGGGACGATGCGCGCGGTCGTGCTGACGGGTTTTGGCGGAATCGACAGGCTGGAATTCCGGCGGGACCATCCGTTGCCTGCGGTCGGGAAGGGCGATGTCCTCGTGCGGGTCGGCGCCTGCGGCATCAACAACACCGACATCAATCTTCGCACCCGCTGGTACGATCGGGCGGGCGGCGAGGCCCTCAGCGAGGAGGTGGGCCTCAGGGGCGTGGACCTGGACGGGACCGATGCCGAGGCGGCCGGTTCGTGGAAGTCCGAGGCGGTTCCCTTTCCGCGCATTCAGGGGGCCGCGGTGGTCGGCAGGATTGCGGCCGTGGGCGCCGGGGTGGATGCCGCCCGGATCGGCCAGCGCGTGATCCTGGACCCCCAGGTCCGCGACCTGTCGCTGCCGCCTCGGGCACAGCTTCAGGCCTATCTGGGCGGGGAACGCGACGGCGGCTTTGCCGAATTCGTCGCGATCCCGGCCGAGAACGCCTGTGCGGTCGACAGCAGCCTGTCCGATGCCGAACTGGCAACTTTCCCGACCTCCTATGACACTGCCGAGGAAATGCTCGTCCGCGCCAGGCTGTCCGCGGGCGAAACGGTGGTCATCACCGGGGCGGCGGGCGGCGTCGGCACGGCCCTGATCCAGCTGGCCAAGGTGCGCGGTGCCAGGGTGATCGCCATCGCCGGCAGCGGCAAGGAGGATCGCCTGCGCGCGCTTGGCGCCGATGCCGTCGTCGCCCGCGACAGCGCCGATGTGCTGGGCACGGTGCGCGCCATCACAGGGCCCCGGGGGGCGGATGTCGTTGCCGATGTCGTCGGCGGAGAGATGTTCGGCGCGCTCCTCAAGATGCTGTCGCGCGGCGGGCGGTATTCAACCGCCGGTGCGATCGCGGGCCCGCTGCAACAGATTGATCTGCGCGACCTGATCTACAAGGATCTGGAAATGTACGGCATCACCTGCCCGGCCCCGGAAACCTTCCGGCGCATCGTGCATCTGGCCGAGACCGGCCAGATCCGGCCTCTGGTGGAAAAGACCTATCCGCTGGAAGCCCTGCCCGAGGCGCAGGCCGAATTCGTCAGGCGGCGTCACGTCGGCAAGCTGGTCATCGTGATCTGATCATCGGCGCCCGGCGGATTCTGCCCGCCGTGCGCCCGCTCCTCGAGAACCCCGTGGATGAGCTGATCGGCATAGCCCCGGGCGATGTCTTCCGCCGAAAACTTTCCCCCGGGATTGAACCATGTATAGGGCCAGTTGCAGGCGCCGATCAGGCAGGACACGGCAATGACCGGCGGGGCGGGCCGGAAATGCCCGGTGCGGACGCCTTCTTCGTAAAGCGACTGGACCCGGCGATTGTACTGGCGGCGATGCTCTTCGACCCGGGCGCGCTGATCCTCTGACAATTCGTTCAGATCGCGGTTGTAGATCGTGGACCAGTCGAGGTGGGACAGCACGTTCATGCAATGCCGCTGCATCACCGCTGAAAGCTTTTCGACCGGAGAGCCGCCACTCTGGAACGCTTCGTCCAGGCCGCTGGCATAGGTTTCGTCGATCTTCTCGTAGATGCGCCAGAGAATTTCGTTCTTGTTCTTCATGTAGTAATAGACGATCGACTTGGTAAAGCCCATCTCGGCGCTGATATCGTCGACCGTCACGGCGCGAAAGCCGCGGGCCGCGATCAGGCGGGCGGCGGCGATCAGGATCTCTTCCTGGATCAGGGCGGTCTTCTGCTCCTTGATCCGGCCCCGGACACTGGAAGTGGCCTCCTGCCGCCCCTCATTCGCCGTCATCGTCATCCCCGTGAGCCCAATGCAGTACCTTTTTGTACCTTAGAGTACTCGCCCGGAGCGCGCAACCTTTTGCGCAATGGCGGGTGTTTTCCCTTGATTGGTCCTGATGGTATGTCTAACATACTCAAAAGTATTTTCTGCCGGAGGGCCATGCCGATGCCCGGGCGGGATCCAGGCCAGCGAGGATGCAGATGTTTGACTTTCAGGGACAGGTGGTCGTCATTACCGGCGGGGAAACCGGGATCGGTCGCGCAACCGCCGAGGCCTTTGCCCGGGCCGGGGCCAGTGTCGTCATTGCCGGCTATCTGGAGGACGAAGGCCAGTCGGTCGTCGAGGCGATGGCCGCAGAAGGCCGGGCGGTCGAATTCATCAGGACCGACGTGCAGCAGGAAGAGGTCATCACCGATGTGGTGGCCGGAATCCTTGCCCGTCATGGCCGGATTGACGTGCTGGTGAACAACGCCTCGATTTTCGACGGGTTCGCCGGCATCACCGAAACCTCGACCAGCCTCTGGGACAAGGTGATCGGCACCAACCTGCGCGGCAGTTTCCTGATGAGCAGGGCCGTTCTGGCGCAGGACATGACCGCGCGCGGGCAGGGAACGATCATCAACATGGCCTCGGTCGGCGGGCTGATCGGCGGCGCGGACGGCCTGGCCTACACGACCTCGAAGTTCGGGATCATCGGCATGACCCGCCAGATGGCCTGCGATCTCTCGGCCAGGGGCATCAGGGTGAACGCAGTCTGCCCCGGCATGATCCAGACCGAGATGCGCAAGCATTCGACGCGCATCCTGGGCGCCGATGCCCCGCCGATGCGGGGTGTGGGCGTGAACCCGGACGCGCTGAAGCGGGTGCCGAAAGGCCACAAGGGCCGGCCCGCCGACATCGCCCATGCGGTGATGTTCCTCGCCTCGCCCTATGCCGACTATGTCTCGGGCCATTCGCTGGTGGTGGATGGCGGCTGGACGATCCAGTGAACAGGCCCCCGGCGGGCCGTGGCCCTGACCGGGAATCCGGCTGGCGACGGCGCCGGTATCGGCGCCGTGATCGTGTGACGCCCCCCGGGAAGGGGGGTTGGGCGCCGGGCGGCCCGGTTCAGTGCAGGTGGAACTCGTGTTCCCAGGTGTCGTCGGGCAGGTGCCGCGAAACCAGCGTCCCGCGCGCCCCGGCGAATTCGCCGGTGCCGCCGATCACCGCCCGTTCGAGCACGGTCTCGGCGGCCAGCGTCGATCCCTGCGGCGGATAGAGCCCGAGCCCCTGGGTCAGGATCGTGCCGCCCGCGAAGGCGAAGGTCATGGCATTGCTGCGCACGTCGAAGGCATCGGCGGCCCCGGCCAGCGCGAGCGTGGTCATGACGCCATACATGTGCACCGGCTGACCGGTGGAATCGGTGCCCGGAAAGGAAAAGATGCGCTGGTCGCCGGGCGAGGGCCCCTCGGGGCCCAGGTCCAGCAGGACCGGCGCGGGCACCGCGTCATGGACGACCGAGATCGACACTTCGGCCAGGGCCGGCGTGGCCGCAAGGCCGAGGGAAAGCGCAAGGAAGACGGGCCTGATCATGTGAGCCTCCTGTTGCAGGGACCGGGAATCGTGACCCAGCATAGACCGAAGGGGGGGCCTGGCGCACGGGTTTTTCCGGAACGGCGCAGGTATCTTTTGGGGGAGGCCGCGCGGGGGGCGCTGCCCCCCGGCCCTTGCGGGCCTCCCCCCGGGGTATTTCGGGCAAAGATGAAGGGGCGCGGTCCGGGCAGGGGCCGGGTCGGATCGGAAAATCCGTCAGGGGAGACAGTTTCCTGTCGCCAGATACCGATGGGTCTGTCTGTGGTCGTGCGGGAATGCGGGAACCGGTGGATTGCGGAGGGAACCGGATGACGACCGGACTTGACCATCTGGCGGCGCTGGCGCGCAGCGGGCGCCTGGACCGGCGGGCCTTTCTGGGCCGGGCGAGTGCTCTGGGCATCACCACGGCGATGGCCGGGACGCTGGCGGGGCGGGCCTTTGCGCAGGTACCGAGCCGGGGCGGGCTGATCCGGGCGGGCTGATCCGGGCCGGGATGCAGGACGGATCGTCGAGCGATCCGCTCGATCCGGGGCTGGACGTGTCACAGGTGATGTGCCTGTTCTGCAAGCAGTTGGGCGAGTTCATCAACCGGGACGCGCCGGACGGCGGGCTGAGCGTGCCCTTCTTCAACCAGTTCATCGACGCCGTGGCGACCGGCACGATCGGCGGTTTCGAGAAGAGCCCGCAGGGCGACCTGATGGAGGCCATTCCCTCAGCGAATGCTGGCTTCTGGACTGATGTCGCGCATGAAGATGGCGGCGGGGCCGGGACGGACTCTCATGACCATGACCGCGGCGCCGTTCCTGTCGCCGGGGTGAACGGGCTCAGGTGTCCTCGACCGTCACCCCGGCGCGGGCACCGCCAAGGGCGGCAAAGGCGCGCTGACGGCAGGTGAAGACCAGGATCTGCTGGTCGCGGGCGGTGCGATGCAGGGCGTCGAACATCGCCTCGATCCGGTCGTCGTCGGAATGCACCAGGGCGTCGTCGAGGATCACCGGCACCGGCCGGCCCGCGGCGGCGAACAGCCGGGCAAAGGCCAGCCGCGTGAGGATCGCCACCTGTTCGCGGGTACCGCCCGAGAGGATGTCGAGGGACTCCTGCTGGCCGTTGCGGGTCAGCGTCGCGGGCAGCAGGCTGGTGTCGTCGATGCCAAGCTGTGCGCCGGGATGCAGGATCGACAGAAGCGGCTGCAATTCGCGCAGCACCGGGCCGAAATAGGCGTCGCGCGCGCTGGTCCGCGCCTCTTCGAGCGCGCGTTGCAGGCGGGTGAGGGCGCGGACCTCGGCCTCGTAGCGGGCGGCGCGGGCCGTGGCCTCGTGGCGGGCGCCGGCAAGGGCGGTCAGGTGTTCCTCGATCCCCTCGTCGGCCAGCGCGTTGATGGTGGCGTTGAGGGCGGCAAGTTCCTCGCGCGCGGCGGGCGCATCGCGCGCGGCCGGTTCGACCGCAGAGCGGGCGCGTTCAAGGCGGGCGGCGGCGGTGGCAGGATCGGGCGCCCCGGCGTCAAGGGCCGCCAGGGTCCGCGCGGCGCTGTCGCGCGCCGCGATCAGGGCGGGCAGGCGGGCCGACGCTGCGGCGATGGCGGCGGTCAGGCGGTCGTCGTCGCCGGCCTCGGCCAGGGTGGCGGCAAGGTGGCGGGCGGCGCCGCTGCGGTCGGCCTCGGCCTCGGCGCGCCGCTCGGCCGCCTGGACGGCAAGGCCATGGGCGGCGGTGGCGGCGGCGCGGGCGCCTGCCTCGGCCTCGTCCGCACGGGCGAGGGCGGCGGTCAGGGCCTCGGGATCCTCGGGCGGGGTGGCGTCATCGGGGGTCTCGGCCGCATCGGCCGTGGCGCGGGCAAACGCGCTGCGCAGCGCCTCGATCCCGTCCGGCGCCACCTCGGCCAGCAATGCGGTGGTGCGGGCGATGTCGTGGTCAAGGCGCTGCGCCTCGGCCCAGGCGGCGCGGGCGGCGGGCAGGTCGGCGGCGCTACAGGCGGTGAGCGCGGCCTCGAGCGCGCGCGCCAGCCGGGCCAGCCCGTCGCCGCCCTGATCGGGGCGCGTGCCGGGGTCGATCCGCAGCGCGCCAAAGCCGGGCAGGGTCAGTTCGGTCGGGCCCAGGATCGGCTGCGGGCCGGCGGGCAGGGGGGTGCCGGCGATGCTGGCGGCGGGGCCGTCCGGGTGGGCCTCGATGGTGACGGCCTGCGCCTCGGCCCTTGCGCGGGCCAGATCGAGGGCGGTCTGCGCCTTTTCCACGGTGGCAAGCGCGCCGGCGCTGGCGGTGATGCGGGCGCGCAGGCCCCGCGCCTGATCGAGCGCCGCCTGAAACGTGCCGGCGCGTTCAACGCGGCGGTGCAGGTCGGCGGCCTGGGCGCGGGCGGCGATGGCCGCGCGGGCGCGGATCGCGCGGTCAAGACGAAGGCGCAGAGCCCGCCCGGCTGCCGCGGCCCTGTCCTGTGCCGCGGCGGCGTCACGGTCGCGCTGTCCCAGGTCGTCGGTGCGGGCGCGCGCCGCAGCGGCGGCGGCCTCGGCGCGGGCCAGATCGGCGCGGGCCTGCTCGAGGCGGGCCGCAAGCGCGGTCAGGCGGGCGATCTCGTCCTCGTCGCGCGCGGCGTCGAGGACGGCAAGGCGGTGGGCGACCCCGGCCTGTTCGATCCTGTGCTGATGGTCGAGTGCGGCCCTGTGCCCCGCCTCGGCCTCGGTCAGCGTCCGCGCCCTTGTGGCGGCGTCGGCCGGATCGTCCAGCCGGGCCAGAAGGCGCTGCACTTCGGCGCGGCGGGCAAGGTCGGCGGACAGGTGGGCGGCGCGCGGGCGCAGGTCGGCCTCCTTTTTGGCAAGGGCCTCTGCTTCGTCCAGGGCGCGCGCCCATTCCCCGCCGGCCTTCGCGCGACCGGTGGCGGTGGCCAGTTGCGCCAGCGCCGTGCCCACGCGGTCAAGCACGGCATCCATGCGCCGCCCGCCGGTCATCATGTCGATCTCGCCCGCGACCGAGGACAGCAGGTCGCGCCGGGTGGACAGGCCGCGTTCGCGTTCGCGCCTGTCGTCGGTGCCGCTGCCCTCGGGTTCCAGCCCGACCAGGCCCTGCCGCACCCACAACAGCCCCGACGGCCCGGCAAGCCCGTCCCCCGTGAGCCGGTCGATCCAGGCCTCGGCCTCGTCCGCCTGGGCGATCAGGCGGCCGCTGGCGTCATGGACCTGCGCCTGCGGCCGGTTCAGCCAGCGTTTGGCGATGCGAAAGCGGCCGTCGGGCAGGTCCACCTCGACCGTCACCTCGGGGGCGCCGCCGGCATGGGGTTGCAGCGACCTGATCGCGGCGTTCCTGCTGTTGTGGCGCTCGAAGAACAGCGCATGCAGCGCGTCAAAGAAGGTGGACTTGCCGAATTCGTTGGGCTCGGACAGGACGGTGATGCCGTCGCCGATGCCGTGCAGGCGGGCGCGGCGGCCGGCAAAGCGGCGGACGTTGGTCAGTTCGATCGCGCGCAGCCTCATGCCTGCACCTCCTGCGTCAGGGCATGAAGCCGGGCCAGCGCCGCCACGGCGATGTCGCGGTCCGATCGGGCAAGGGCGGGATCCCCCGCCTCGGCCAGCAGCACCTCGGCCGCCTGCCGCAGCGCACCGGCGCGGTCGATCCGGTCGAGATCCTCGGGCAGCACCTCAAGGCCAAGCGCGGTCAGGTCGCTGTCGAACCAGCCGAATTCCGGCGCGCGGGCGGCCAGATCCGCCTCGAGCGCGGCGCGTTCGGCCAGGGGCAGGCGCCCCGAAACCGTCAGCCGGACCAGATGATCGCGCGCGCGCGCCTGCGGCAGCAGCGCGGCCAGACGGGCGGTCCCATCCTCGCCGGGCAGAAGGTCAAGCTGGGGGCGGCTCCAGCGGAATTGCGCGGTATCGACCGGGACGACCTGCGGCACCGGCCCGTCGAGCGTGACCAGAAGCGCGGCGCCGGGGGCGTCATGCTTGAACCCGTCGGGTTCGGGCGTGCCGGAATACCAGGTCGCGGGCGTGACCCGCATCTGCCCGTGCCAGTCGCCAAGCGCAAGATAGTTGAGCCCGGATCGTTCGGCCCGGTCGGGGGGAATGATGCCGGGCGTGCCCTCCTCGCCGGAAAAGTCGGTGATCGCGCCATGGCCCAGGCCGATGCGCAGCGCGGCCGCGGGCGTGGGGGCGGACATCGCCTCGGTCAGGTCGCGGCCGGGGCGGCGCTGCGTCGCCGGCGCGGGCAGAAGCCAGACCCCGGGGGCCAGTTCGGCCGGCCCGGCGACGGTGGCCGCGCGCAGGTTCGCCGGCGCCCCCCCGGCGATCCGGCGCCACAGTTCCGAGGCGGCAAGGCTGTCGTGGTTGCCGGGCAGCAGCACCCAGGTCAGGTCGGATTCCTCGCCCATCGCAGTCAGGGCCTGGCGCAGGGTCTCGGGCGCGGGGGTTTCGGCGTCGAACGTGTCGCCCGCGACAAGGACCACGCCCGCCCCGCCCGCGCGCGCAGCGGCGGCCAGCCGCGCGATCGCCCCGTGCCGCGCCTCGCGCAGGCGGTGACGGATGCCTTCGGGATAGCCGCCGAAGGGCCGGCCCAGATGCAGGTCCGAAGTGTGGAGGAAACGGAATGCGCTCATCTGGATCCTGCCTTTCGACGCCGCCCGCGCCATCCTGCCGATATTGGCGGAGGGGGCCGGGGGAACAACCCCCTTCGGCACATCCGGCCCGAACCGCCGCCGCCGCGCCCCGGGGCCCGGCCGCACGCGCCCGGGCCGGCGTTGCGCCGCCTCCGGCGGGGGTATTTCAGCAAAGATGAAGGGGCCCC
>JADYZU010000014.1 GCA_020852925.1 Rubellimicrobium sp.
CTGACGCGGCCGGGGAAGGGGGGCCTTCCGCCCCCCTCGCCGCTCGCGCGGCTCACCCCCCCGAGGGTATTTGCGGCAAAGATGAAGGGGCGGCCTGAAGGACGGGCAGCCGGGCGAGGATGGCGCGTGCGGCCCGGAGGCCCGGGGCTTCGTCGCCAAGGCCGAGGCGGATCATGCAGTCGGCCATGGCGGCGCGCTGCGGTCCGGGATCGGCGAGCACGGCCTCGAGCGCGCGGGCCATCGGCGCGGGGCGGCAGGCATCGCCGATGAATTCGGGGATATGGCGGGTGCCGGTCACGAGATTCACCAGCGTCACGGTATCGGTGCGCAGCAGCCGGGTCAGGATCAGGCGCGAGATCCGGGCGAGGTCATAGCCCACCACCATCGGCACCCCGTTCAGCGCGAGTTCGAGCGACACCGTGCCCGAGGCGGCGAGGGCGGCATCGGCGGCGGCGAAGGCGGCGCGCTTGGCCTCTCCCTGCGGATCCGTGGCCGGGTCGATCAGGATCGGGGCGAAGGGCCAGTGCGCCACCGCGCGGCGCACGTCCGGGGCGACCGGCGCGGCCATCGGCAGCACCACGCGCAGGTCGGGGCGGGTGGTGTGGAGGCGGGCCAGCGTCTCGGCCCAGCGGGGGGCGAGGCGGGCGATCTCGGACCGGCGCGAGCCGGGCAGCGCAAGGACAAGCGGCGCACTGCCGATGCCGTGGGCGGCGCGGAAGGCCCGGGCCTCGGCCGGGGTGGCGCGCGGTTCGGCCACGACCGGGTGGCCGGTGAAATCGCAGGCGATGCCGGCGGCCTGCATCAGCGGCGGCTCGAACGGCAGGAGGGCGAGCACCTGATCCACCAGCGGCGCCATGCGCGCGGCGCGGCCGGGGCGCCAGGCCCAGACGCTGGGCGCGACGTAATGGACGGTGTGGATGGGCCGCACGGCCCGGACGCGGCGCGCGAGGCGCAGGCAGAATTCCGGGCTGTCGATGGTCAGGAGCAGGTCGGGCGGATCGGCCAGGATCGCCTCGGCGGTCTGGCGCAGGCGGCGGCGCAGGCCGGCGTAGCGCGGCAGGATCTCGGCCAGGCCCATGACCGAAAGTTCCTCCATCGGAAAGCGGCTGGCCAGGCCCTCTTCGGCCATGCGCGCGCCGCCCACGCCCTGAACGGCGATGCCGGGCACGAGCGCGCGCACTCCCGCCATGACCGCGCCGCCAAGGCGGTCGCCCGAGACCTCGCCCGCGACGATGAAGACCTTCATGCGCCTGCTCCTGCCGGATCGTCGGGCGCGCGCGACCAGAGCCAGAGGCCGTCCGCATCCAGTTGCGCCACGGTGCCGGCGGCATCGAGGACCAGCACCCCGCCCGCGGCGATGGCGATGCCGTCAAGCCCGGCGCGCGCCGCGCCGCGCGCGGTTTCGGGGCCGATCACCGGCATGTCGGCGCGCAGTTCCTGCCCGGGCTTGGGCGCCTTCCACAGAAAGCCGCCCTGCCCCGGCGGCAGCCCGCAGAGCAGCGCGTCGGTGCCCTCGGGGCCTTCTTCGGCGATGACGCGGCCCGCGCGGATCACGCAGGCCTGGCCGCTGTCGGCGCGGCCCATCGCCGCGATCCGGGCCAGCGCCACCGGCATGGCGCGGCGGGCATCGTCGCCGGGGGTGCGGCGGGTGGGGATGGCGGGGCGGGCCACCAGATCGGGGGCGATGGCGGCGGCGCCGGTGACGGCGAACCCCTGCGCCTCGATCAGGGCGATGAGCGCGCGCAGGGCGCCGTCGTCGCCGTGGCGCATGGCGCGGGCAAGCGCGGGGATCAGCGGCGCGGTGGCCGCGTCCACCAGCGCCGGGTCGATCACCGGGCGCCGCACGAGGCCGGCCAGGCAGATCCGCGTGACCCCGCGGCCGCGCAGCCCGGCCAGCAGCGTGCCGAACCCCTCGAGCCGGAAGTCGACCCGGGGCAGCGCCCGCGCCAGATCCGGCGGCAGGTCCGGGGCAAAGCCCGCAAGCGCGCAGATCACCGGGGGGGTGCCCGCCTCGGTCAGCCTGCGGGCAAGAAGGCCGGGCAGATCGCCCGTGCCGGCGATCAGCGCGATCATCCGGGGGTGAGGAACTGGCGGTCACTTGGCCCGAGGATGAAGGCCGCCACCTCGCGCACGAGGGCGCTGTCGCTGTCCGAGAGCGCCTCGGCCCGGTCGTGGAAGGATCCGCCGCCGGTGCGCAGGTGCTCGAACGCGTCGCGCAGGGCGGCGATCTCGCTGCGGTCGGTGCCGCGCCGCTTGAGCCCGACCAGGTTCAGCCCGTCGAGCACGCCGCGCGGCCCCTGCACCAGGCCATGCGGGATCACGTCATGCGTCACCATGGCCAGCGCGCCGATCATGGCGCCGCGGCCGATGCGCACGAACTGGTGGATGCCGGCAAGGCCGCCGATGATCGCGTCATCCTCGATCAGGCAATGGCCGGCGACGGCGGCATTGTTGACGATCACCACGCGGTTGCCGACCTGCGCGTCATGGGCGACGTGGCAGCCGGCCATGAGCAGGCAATCGTCGCCGATCCGGGTCTCGGCCCCGCCGCCCAGGGTGCCGGTGTTCACGGTCACATGTTCGCGGATGCGGGCACGGGCGCCGATGCGCAGGCGGGTGGCCTCGCCGCCGTATTTCATGTCCTGCGGCACCTCGCCCAGCACGGCGAAGGGCCAGACGGTGCTGCCCGCGCCCAGATGGGTGTCGCCGGTGATGACGGCATGGCTGCGCACCTCGGACCCGGGCCCCAGAACCACCTGCGGGCCGATCACCGCGAAGGGGCCGATGCGGCAGTCCGCGCCGATCCGCGCGCCCTCCTCGACCACGGCCAGCGGATGGATCCCGGTTCCCGCAGGGGCGGCGCGCATCAGCCGGCCCCGCCCAGATCGAGCATGGCGGTGAATTCGGTCTCGGCCGCCAACTCGCCGTCGACACGGGCGATGCCGCGGAATTTCCAGACCTTGGCGCCCGCCTTGCCGCGCAGGGTGGTCACTTCCATGAGAAGCTGGTCCCCGGGCACCACCATGCGGCGGAACTTCACGTTGTCGATGGCCATGAAATAGATGAGCAGGTTGCCGTCGGTCAGCCCGAGCGTCGCCCCCACCATGACGGCGGCGGTCTGGGCCATGGCCTCGACGATGGTGACGCCGGGCATGATCGGCTTGCCGGGGAAATGGCCGGTGAAATGCGGCTCGTTCATGGTGACGTTCTTGATGCCGACGGCGCGGCTGGTGCCGTCGATCTCGCGCACGCGGTCCACCAGGAGGAAGGGATAGCGATGCGGCAGGATGCGCTGGATCAGCGCGATGTCGGCCTCGCGCAGGGGGGCGGCCGGGGGGGGGGCTTCGGGCGCCGTCGTGCTGTCCTGCATCCTTGGTCCTTTCGCTGATGCTGCCGCTACCGGCCGCCATTCCCTAGCCAAAAGCCCGTCTGCGGGCAAGAACGGGCGATCCTCAGGGCAGGGCGGCGGCGGGTTGCCCGCTCTGGCCGGGTCCGGGCGGCAGCGGCGAGGTGCCGTCGCCCAGCACCGCGTCGATTGCGGCGATGGCCTCGTCCGTCACGTCGAGCGCGTCGAGTGCGAGGAACACCGTGCGCCGGTCGAGGATCGCCACCGCGCCCGATGAGCGCATCAGATCGGCGAGGACCGGGGCGGCGGCGGCGGCAAAGGCATCGTGCCCGGACGACAGGATGTCCGGCAGCGCGCGTTCCTTGGCGTCCTGTTCGCTGCGGATGGTCTGCACCCGGGCGTCGAAGGCCGCCGCCTCGAGGCGGAAGGCGTTCACCTCCATCTGCGCGCGCCGGTCGGTCAGATCCTGTTCCTCGGCGTTCAGCCGGGCCTCGATCTCGCGGTTCTCGGCGGCAAGGGCCTCGGTCGCGGCGCGGAACTCGTCGTTGACGCGCCGGCCGAACCGCGAATCGGCGAACAGCCGGTCGGCGTCGATGGTGAGGATCAGGCTCTGGACCTGACCCATCGACAGGGGCGGCTGAAGGACCTCCTGCGCCCCGAGCGCGGGCGGCAGCAGCGCCGCCAGAGCCAGGATCGCCGCGCGCAGGCCCATCACGCCCCCGTCAGAAGGTCGAGGAGATGGTCAGGTCGAAACTGCGCGGCCGGTCGCGCTCCTCGGCCATGAGCGGTTCGGTGAAGTTGAAGCGGAGCGGCCCGATCGGCGTCTTCCAGAAGAGCGAGAGCCCCGCCACCGCGCGCGGGGTGAATTCGTCGTAAAGGACGGTCTCGCCCCAGGTATTGCCCACGTCCCAGAGCGAGCCGTAGTCGATGAAGGCGCCGCCGGTGATGCCGTATTCCTCGGGCAGGCCAAGGGGGAATTCCGCCTCGAGGCGGGTGACGGCATAGGCGTTGCCGCCCAGCGCGTCATCGGTCGCGGCATCGCGCGGGCCGATGCCGCCCGGCTCGAACCCGCGCATGACCCGGCTGCCCATGAAGAAACGGTCGGTGACGCGGCTCGACCCGTCGAGATAGCTCAGAAGGCCGCCCTCGAGCGTGGCACGCAGGGTCACGTTCTCGCCCCAGACGCGGGTTTCGGCGCTGGCCAGGGCCGTGGTCTTCACATAGGTGGAATCGCCCATGCCGTATTCCTGCCCGAAACGCAGCAGCACCCCGGTGTCCGGGTCGATGCCGGTGCGCCGCGTGTCCCAGGTGTAGGAATAGCCCACCGATTGCGTCCAGAGCCCGCCCAGCGCGGCCTCGTGGTGGATGATCGGACTGGCGCCGGGATCGTAGTCGGGATCGCCCGGGGTGCCGGTCGGCCCGGCGACGTTGAGGATGTCGGCATAGTCGAGGCTGTAGTTCAGCGACAGCCGGCCGTTCTCGCTGACCGGGAAGGCGATCGAGGGCGAGAGGTGGAAGGTCTCGGTGTCGTAAAGCGCGTAGCGGCTGTTCGTCGTGCGGTATTCGGCGGCGAATCCGAAACGCAGGTCGCGCCCGAGGAAATTCGGCTCGGCAAAGTTGAAGGCGAGGGTGCGGTTCTGTTCCCCGGTCGAGAGATCGAAGTTGAGCGTCTGCCCCCGGCCCATGAAATTGCGTTCCGCGAACGAGGCCAGCAGCGAGAACCCGTTGTCGGTCGAGAAATTCGCCCCGAACGACAGCGATCCCGTGGGCTGTTCGGTCACGTTCACGTCCACGACCACCTGATCGGGCGCAGAGCCCTCGCGCGCGTTCACGTCGGCTCCGGCGAAATAGCCCAGCGCGCGGATCCGCTCGGCGCTTTCGCGGATCGAGCGCGGGTTGAACGGGTCGCCCTCGACCGCGGTGAACTGGTTGCGGATCACCCGGTCAAGCGTGGTGGCATTGCCCTCGATGTCGATGCGTTCGACAAAGATGCGGTCGCCCCGCACCAGCGCATATTCCACGTTCAGTTGCAGATCGCGGTCGTTGCGGGTGATGCGCGGCTCGACTCGCAGGAAATTCACGCCCATGCGCGTGGCCAGCCGTTCGATCCGGGCGATGTCCTGTTCGATCAGCACCGGCGAATAGACCTGCCCGGACCGCAGGTGCAGCACCTGGCGGAAGGTCTCGGCATCGGCCTCGGGCAGTTCGCTCGTGACCGAGACATTGCCGAAGGTAAAGCGCTGCCCCTCCTGGATGTTGTAGGTGACCAGCCAGGCATCGCGCGCCTGGGTCAGTTCCACATCCACGTTCTGCACCGAGAAATCGGCATAGCCGCGCGAGCGGTAGAAATCCGTCAGGATCTGCCGGTCAAGCGCGATGCGTTCGGGCGAATAGGTGTCGCGCGACACGAGCGCGCGCAGGATGCCGGCCTGCCGGGTTTCGAGGATGTTGCGCAGCCGGTATTCGCCGAAGCTGCGGTTGCCGACGAAGGAGATGCGCTCGACCTCGGTGACGCCGCCCTCGTTCACCTGGAACACCAGATCGACGCGGTTGTCGGCATGGCGGATGATCGCGGGCGTCACCACCGCGTTCACGCGCCCGCGTTCGGCATAGGCGGCGGTGATCGCCGCGACATCGGCCTCGGCGGTGGCGGGGTTGAAGACATGGCGCGGCAGCGACCGGACGAGGGCGCCCAGATCGCTGTCGGACATCGCCCGGTTCCCTTCAAAAGCGATGCGGGTGATGGTCGGATATTCGACCACGCGGATGATCAGGGTCGATCCCTGCGGGATCCCGTCCACCGATTCGAACAGCCCGGATTCGCGGATGCGCTGGAGCGCGTCGTTCACCTGCGCGGCGCTCAGCGTCTGCCCGCGCGCGATCCCGGCCTGGGTCAGGATGGTGCCGGACTCGATCCGGCTGTTGCCTTCGATCACGACCGAGGAGAACGAGAACTGCTGCGCCACCACCGGCCAAGCCGCAAGGACCAGCGCCGCCACGGTGCCGCGCATGACCCCCCGCAGCCGCAAGGGGCGATTCCATCCGCTTGTCATCATCGCGCCCCCACTGTCCCGGCAGTCTTGCAGACGAGTCAGGGGTTAGCGGGATTGCCGGCCCTTGTCAAAATCAGAAGGCCCCGCCGCCGCGCATCCGGGCGCCCCGCCCCTCAGCCAAGCAGGAAACGGCCCAGAAGCGATCCGGTCCAGAGCGCAAGGACGACCACCCCGGCATAGAGCAGCCGGTCGCGGTTCATCCGCAAGAGAAAGCCAAGGCCACGGCCCTGTCTTGCAAGGGTTGCTGCGGTCATGATGCGCCCTCCTTCACGGGTTCAGCCATGCTCTCGCACCCGAATGCGGCAGCAATTTGGCATCAGGCCGTGGCGGGCCGCGGCGGGCGGTCGCAGCCGGGGCGCGGCCCCCGGCCCTGCCTCAGCGGCACAGCACCAAATCGTTCAGAAGCGAGAACCCCATGAGCGACAGCACCACCACCAGCCCCAGCGACATGAGCAGCCGCAGCGCCCCGTCCGCCGGCGGGCGCCCGGTCAGCGCCTCCCAGACGTGGAACATCAGATGCCCGCCATCCAGCATCGGCACCGGGAACAGGTTCAGCAGGCCGATCGCCGCCGACAGCACGCCCAGGAACCACAGGAACGAGGTGGTGCCCATCGACGCCATCGCCCCCGAGGTCTCCGCGATCCCGACCGGGCCCGAGAGGTTGCAGGTCGAGATGGCGCCCGTGACCACATGCCAGAGGCCCGAGACCGAGGCACTGACGATGTAGCGGATCTGTTCGAGCGCCCGCCCCCCCGCATCACCGATGCCGGGCCGTTCGGTCACGGGTTCCCAGACCGCGCCCTGGACGATGCCGATAAGGTAGCGCGTCTCGAACCCGCCTTCGGCCAGCGGCAGATCCTGCCGCTTCGGGGTCAGCACCAGATCCGACACCGCGCCCGCGCGCCAGAGCGTGACGGTCAGGGAACGCCCCTCCGATCCGCTGATCACCTCGATGAGGCGGTTGAAGTTGCGGATGTCCTCGCCGTCGACGGCCATGATCACGTCGCCGGCCCGGATCCCCGCATCCCAGGCCGGAGAGCCGGGATTGACCGCCCCGACCAGCGGCAGGCGCGGATTGGGGCCGAACACCTCCTGCTCGGTGCCGTCGCGGCGCACGACATAGGGGACAAGCGCGGTCGGCGCGGCGCTGTCGGGCATGACCCCGTCGGTGACGGCGATGCCGGCGATGCGCAGCGGCTCGTCCCCCGGCGCCAGTTCGCCCGCCATCGACGCAGGCAGGGCGGCCAGGCTCTCGACCGTCAGCGGATCGCGGGGGGTGCCGGTCGCCAGAAGGACGCCGGTGAAGATCGCGAAGGAAAAGACGAAGTTGAAGGCCGGCCCCGCCGCCACCGTCGCCGCCCGCGCCCAGAGCGGCGCGCCCAGCATGGTGCGCCGGTGCTCGGCCGCGCTCAGCCCGCGGCTGCTGCCGCCCATCGAGGCGGCATTGGCATCGCCCAGGAACTTCACATAGCCGCCGAAGGGCAGCGCCGCCACCTGCCAGCGCGTGCCGTGCCGGTCCATCCGCGCCCACAGCACCGGCCCGAAGCCGATCGAGAACACCTCGGCCGCAATCCCCGACAGCCGCCCGACGATGTAATGCCCGTATTCGTGCACCGCGACGATGATCGAGAGCGCGGCGACAAAGGCGATGAGGGTCAAGGCGGCATTGCCGAACTGCGGCAGGAGCGAAAGTGCGTCCACGGGGTCATTCCATCCTGTCGATGATCTCGCCCGCGCGGATGCGGGCAAGGTGGTCGGTTCCCATCACCAGATCGAGGGTCATTGCGGCACCCTGCGGCCCGGCTTCGGGCAACATTCTGTCAAGCGTGCGCTCGACCACAACCGACATCGCCGTGAACGCGATCCGCCCGGCAAGGAACGCATCGAGCGCGACCTCCTTGGCCGCGTTGAACACCGCCCCCATGGTGCCCCCCGCCGCCATCACCGCCCGCGCCAGCGCCAGCGCCGGCCAGCGCACCGGATCGGGGGTGGAAAACGTCAGGCTGCCCACCGCCGCCAGGTCCAGCCGCGCCACCGGCAGCGCGCGCCGTTCCGGCCAGTGCAGCGCATAGCCGATGGCATGGCGCATGTCCGCCGGCCCGACATGCGCCATGAGCGCGCCGTCGCGGAACCCCACCAGCGCATGCACCACGCTCTGGGGATGGACCAGCACCTCGATCTGCCGGGGATCGAGGCCGAAGAACTCGCGCGCCTCGATCACCTCGAGCGCCTTGTTGAACATCGAGGCCGAATCGATGGTGATGCGCTGCCCCATCGACCAGTTGGGATGGGCCGAGGCATCCGCCACCGTGGCCGTCGCCAGCCGCTCGAACGGCCAGTCGCGCAGCGCCCCGCCCGAGGCGGTGATGATCACCCGTTCGACCCCCGCGACATCCTCGCCGGCAAGGGCCTGGAAGATCGCGGAATGTTCGCTGTCCACCGGCAGGATGCGCCCGCCCGTGGCCTGCGCCCGGGCCATGACAAGGGGGCCGGCGCAGACCAGCGTCTCCTTGTTGGCAAGCGCGAGCGTGCCGCCGCGTTCGAGCACGGCAAGCCCGGGCACAAGGCCCGCGGCGCCGACGATGGCGGACACCGCGATGTCGGCGGGGCGGGCGGCGGCCTCGGCCAGCGCGGCGGGGCCGGCGGCGGCCTCGATCCCGCTGCCGGCAAGGGCCGCGCGCAGATCGCCAAGGCCGGCCGGATCGGCGCAGACGGCGATGCGCGCGCCAAGGCGGCGCGCATCGCGCGCCAGCAGCGCCACGTTGCGCCCGCCGGTCAGCGCCTCGATCCGCCAGCGGCCCGGGTCGCGGGCGATCAGGTCGATGGTGCTCTGGCCGATGGATCCGGTCGCGCCAAGGATGGTGAGCGATCTCACCCGGGCCACCCCGTCAGCAGCCGCACCGCCATGACGAAACCCGCCGCCCCCAGCACCGCGTCGAACCGGTCCCAGACCCCGCCGTGGCCGGGGATCAGGTCCGAGGAATCCTTCACCCCGAAATGCCGCTTCAGCGCGCTTTCGACGATGTCGCCCATCTGGCTTGCGAAACTGACAAGGACCGAGACCGGGACGATCCAGAACCCGATCCCGAGCGGCCACAGGAAGGCCAGCCCCACCGCCGCCGCCGCGATCCAGCCCGCGGCCGTGCCCGACCAGGTCTTTTTCGGGCTGACCGCCGGCCAGAAGCGCGGCCCGCCGAAATGGCGGCCGGCGAAATAGCCGGCCATGTCGGTGGCCACCACCACCGACAGCAGCCACAGCACAAAGCCGAAGCCCAGCACCGGATCGGCCCGGAACGCCAGCAGCGCCCAGCCGGCAAAGGCGATGCCCAGGGCAAAGACCGCGAACAGCGGCCCGCGCCGCCCCAGCACGAACAGCCCCGCCAGCGCCGGCAGGACCAGCAGCAGCATCTCCCAGTCGGGCGCGGCCACCCGCGGCAGCGCGGTCATGGCCGCCGCCCCCAGCATCGCCAGCAGCGCCGCCTCGGTCGTGGCCGCGGGGTTCACGATGCGCGCGAGTTCCCAGATGATCACGGCGCAGGTGAAGGTGACCAGCACCGCATACCAGGCCCCGCCCGCCACCAGCGCCGCCCCCCCCACCACCACCAGCGCCGCGCCCGAGGCGACCCGCTTCGACAGGTCATGCCAGCGGCCGGGATCGGGGGGGGCAGGATCGGGGGCGCCGGCGACCGGGTTCCCGTTCCCCGCGGCACCTTCGGGCGCGGTTCCGCCGGCGGCTTCGGGCCGGCTCATGCGCGGACCGTGCCGAAACGGCGGTCGCGCGCGGCATAGGCGCGCACGATGCGGCCGAATTCCGCGGCAGTGAAATCGGGCCAGAGCGTGTCGACGAATTCGTATTCGGCATAGGCCGACTGCCAGAGCAGGAAATTGGAGATCCGCGCCTCGCCCGAAGTGCGGATCACCAGATCGGGATCGGGCAGCACATGGGTGTCGAGGAAACGCGCCAGCGTCTCGGCGTCCACGTCGCGGTGGGTGAGGCGGCCCATCTCGATCTCGTAGGCCAGCCGGCGCGCGGCGCGTGTCACCTCGTCGCGGCCGCCGTAGTTCAGCGCGATGGTCAGATGCACCCGGTCATTGCCCGAGGTCATCAGTTCGAGTTCGTCCATGAGCGTGACGAGTTTCTCGTCAAGGCGGATGCGGTCGCCGATGAAGCGCACCCGCACCCCGCGCGCCAGCAGGTCGCGCGCCTCGCGCACGATGTAGCGGCGAAAGAGCGTCATGAGCCCCGCCACCTCGGTCTGGGTGCGCTTCCAGTTCTCGGTCGAGAAGGCGAAGATGGTCAGGTATTTCACCCCGAGGGCGGGGCAGGCCTCGACCATCTCGCGCACGCGGCGCGCGCCGGCATGGTGCCCGAACAGACGCGGCCGCCCGCGCATCTGCGCCCAGCGGCCGTTGCCGTCCATGATGATCGCCACATGGGCGGGCCCCTGCGGCGGTGCTGTCTGTTCCACGCTCATCCGGTTCTCCGCGCCCGTTCAGACCTGCATGATCTCGGCCTGCTTGTGTTCGAGCGTCTGGTCGACGTTGCGCACATAGCGGTCGGTCAGTTCCTGCACCTCGCCTTCCCAGAACTTGGCATCGTCCTCGGACAGGCCGTTGGCGCGGGCCTTCTTGATCTGGTCCATGCCGTCGCGGCGCAGGTTGCGCACGGCGACGCGGGCATGTTCGGCATATTGCGCCGCCACCTTGGTCAGTTCGCGGCGCCGCTGTTCGTTCAGTTCGGGGATCGGCAGCATGATGATGGTGCCGTTCGTCTGCGGATTGATGCCAAGGCCGGATTCGCGGATCGCCTTTTCCACCTTCGAGACCATGCCCCGGTCCCAGACGTTGATCGTGACCATGCGCGGTTCGGGGACGTTCACGGTGCCAAGCTGGTTGATCGGGGTCATCTGGCCATAGGCCTCGACATGGATCGGCTCGAGCATCGTCCCCGAGGCGCGCCCGGTGCGCAGGCTGGCGAATTCCGTGCGCAGCGCGGCAATCGCCCCCTCCATGCGGCGGGTGAGGTCGTCGGTATCGAGTTCGAATTCGTCAGCCATGGTCTGTCCTGCTCTTGGACTGTGCCGGTCCGGTCCATGTGGCCGCCCGGCTTTGCCGCTGTATAGCGTCAAGGGCACCCGGATGTATAGGCCACCCCCGATCCCGCACTCCGGCCCCGCACTCCGGTCCTGCGGCCCGGCCGCCGGTCAGCCGCCCACGGTGGTATAGGTGCCGCGCCCGGCAAGGATGCCCCGCAGGCCGCCCGGTTCGTCGAGCGAGAACACGATGATCGGCAGCGCGTTGTCACGGGCGAGCGCGATGGCGGTCGCGTCCATCACGCCCAGGTTGCGCTCGAGGCACTCGTCATAGCTCACGCGGTCATAGCGTCGCGCATCGGCGTGTTTCGCCGGGTCGCGGTCATAGACGCCGTCCACCTTGGTGCCCTTGAACACCGCCTCGCAGCCCATCTCGCTGGCGCGCAGGGTCGCGGCGGTATCGGTGGTGAAATAGGGGTTGCCGGTGCCGGCGGCAAAGATGCAGACGCGCTTCTTCTCCAGATGCCGCACCGCGCGGCGGCGGATGTAGGGTTCGCAGACCTGATCCATCGGGATCGCGCTGATGACGCGGGTGAACACGCCCAGCCCCTCGAGCGCCGATTGCATGGCCAGCGCGTTCATCACCGTGGCGAGCATGCCCATGTAATCGGCGGTGGTGCGCTCCATCCCCTGGGCACTGCCCTGAAGCCCTCGAAAGATGTTGCCGCCGCCGATCACCATGCAGATCTCGACGCCGAGTTCGTGGACCGACTTCACCTCGGCGGCGATGCGCCCGACGGTGCGCGGGTCAAGGCCATAGCCCTTGTCCCCCATGAGCGCCTCGCCCGAGATCTTGAGCATGACGCGGCGGAATTTCACCTCGCCCGCCCCCGCCTGCGCCCCCGTCTGCATGCCCGTCTGCATGCCCGTCTGCATGCCCGTCTGGGCCCCCGTTTCCACCGCCATCCCGCGAATCCCCTGCCACCGCTTGCCGCCGCGCGGCAAAATGTCGGAAAAGGGGGGCGGGTTCAATGGCGGGGGCAGGATGTCCGGTTTCGATCCCGGCGCGATCGCGCCCGACAGGCCGGTGCTGATCGCCGGGCCGACCGCGGGCGGCAAGTCGGCGCTGGCGCAGGCGATCGTGCGCGCGGGCGGCGGGGTGATCGTGAATGCCGACGCGCTTCAGGTCTTTGACGGCTGGCGCATCCTGACCGCCCGCCCGAGTGCCGCCGACGAGGCCGCCCTGCCCCATGCGCTTTATGGCCATGTGCCCTTCGACGGCAGCTATTCGGCGGGCGCCTGGCTGCGCGATGTGGCGGGCGTGATCGCGCGCGGGTTGCGGCCGGTGATCGTCGGGGGGACCGGGCTGAACTTTCTCGCGCTCACCCGCGGGCTGGCCGACATCCCGCCGGTCCCGCCCGAAGTGCGGGCGCAGGCCGAGGCGCTGACGCTGGACGATCTGGTGGCGGGGCTCGACGCGCGCACGCGCGGGCGCATCGACCTGAGGAACCGCGCGCGGGTGCAGCGCGCCTGGGAGGTGTTGACCGCCACCGGCCGGCCGCTGGCCGACTGGCAGGACGACACCCCGCCCCCGCTCTTGCCGCGCGCCGCCACGCGCGCCCTTCTGGTCATGCCCGGGGTCGAGGAGGGCGACCGCCGCATTGCCCGCCGCCTTGACCGGATGCTCGACGAGGGGCTGCTTGCCGAGGTGCGCGCGCTCCTGCCGCGCTGGAACCCCGCGCTGGGCGCGGCGCAGGCGATCGGCGCGCGCGAACTGGTGGCGCATCTGCACGGCAGGGTCACGCTCGAGGAGGCGCGCGCGGCGGTCATCCTCCAGACCCGCCGCTACGCCAAGCGCCAGCGCACCTGGGCGCGCGCGCACATGCAGGACTGGGAACGGGTCAGCCCGTGATGCCGCACTCCGAGATCCGGCCCCCGGGATCCGGCCCCCCGTGATGCCGCCCCCCCGGGATCCGGCCGGCCGTGACTTGTCCACAATTCCGTCCACAGGATTTCACGCAAGGCGGCGAATCACCCGTTGCGCGCCGCGCGCGCCGGGGTCAGACTTTTCAATATCGAACATGACCGCAGATGCACGGGGACGACATGCCGGACAGTCTCAGGAACCGCCTTGGCCTGGTCGCGATCGGCCAGAACAGCGCCGCCCTGCGCTGGCGCACCGAGGCGATGCGTTCCCACACCAGCCCGCGCCTTCTGCACATCACCCGTGGCCAGGGACGGATCACGGTGGCGGGGCTGACCTCGGGCTACGGGCCGAACAACCTGATCTTCATTCCCGCCCGCACCATGTATGGATTCGAGGCCGGGCCCGGCGTCTTTGGCAGCCTGCTGTCGATCCCGGCGGCGATGGCCCCGGAATGGCCGGACCAGCCGGTGCACCTGCGCCTCAAGGATGTGGTGGCCCAGAAGGAGATCGCGCAGATCCTCGATGCGCTTGAACGCGAACTGACCGGGCGCAGGCCGGGGCATCAGCGCGCCGCGCTCTATCATGCCGGCCTTCTGGCGGTGTCCTTCGCCCGCCAGCACGAGGCAAGCGCCGCCGACCCGCGCGATGCCCGCGCCGACAGCGCGGCGGCGCGGCTGGTCGCGGCCTTTGCGGGCCTGATCGAACGCGACTACCGCAAGGCGCAGGGCGTGGCCGGCTATGCCGCGCAACTGGGCGTGACGCCCACCCATCTGACGCGCGCCTGCCGCGCCACCTGCGGGCGGGCCGCGCTTGCTCTGGTGAATGACCGCGTGATCTACGAGGCCCGGATCCTGCTGCGCGAGACCCGTACCCCGGTGCAGGACATCGCCCGCGACCTCGGGTTTTCCTCGGCGGCCTATTTCACCCGCGCCTTTCAGGCCCGCGCCGGCATGACGCCCAGCGATTTCCGCCGCAAGGGACAGGCGCCGCTGTCGTGAATGCGCCCGAACCACGGCGCGGCGCCGGCGCGGAGGGGCCCGCCGCGGGGTGATATTCCGCCGCCCGTGTCGCCTTCGCGCGCCGGAATGCCGAATCCCACTGTTGACGTGGGGGGAAAAACGCGGCGTTCTGTCCCGGTGAAGATCGCGCCATCGGGCAGCGTCATGCCGACGCCTCCCGCGCACCAGACGATCCGGCGCCCGCGCCTGCGGGCAGAAATCTGACGACAGGGGAAAGACCATGACCTTCCACAACCGCAGCGACCGCCTCCACCCCGCCGCGCTCATGCATGCGCGCGAACATCTGGCCGGCCAGATCAGCCGGCGCGAATTCCTGGTCCGCACCACCGCGCTGGGCGTGGGCGCGGGGGTGGCCTATGGCCTGATCGGCCTGCCCGCCCCGGCCTATGCCCAGGACGCCACCCCGGTCTCGGGCGGCACGCTGCGCATGAACATGGAGACGCGGCCCACCAAGGATCCGCGCACCTGGGACTGGTCGGAACTGGCCAATTTCGGGCGCGGCTGGCTCGATTACATGGTGGAATACGAACGCGACGGCAGCCTGCGCGGCATGCTCCTCGAGAGCTGGAGCGCCAATGACGACGCCACGATCTGGACGCTGAACCTGCGCAAGGGCGTGAAGTGGAACAACGGCGACGATTTCACCGCCGAGGACGTGCTCCACAACATGGAACGCTGGTGCGACGGCTCGGTCGAGGGCAATTCCATGGCCGCCCGCTTTGACGTGCTGCGCGATGCCGCAACCGGCAAGATGCGCGAGGGCGCGGTGGTCGCCATCGACGATCACACCGTGCAGTTCAACGCCTCGGCCCCCGACATCGCGCTGGTCGTGAACATGGCCGACTATCCGGCCGCCGTGGTCCACCGCAGCTATGACGGCGGCGATCCGGCCGCCAATCCGATCGGCACCGGCGCCTTCCTGCCCGAGGTGAACGAGGTCGGCGTACGTCAGGTTCTCGTGCGCAACGCGAACCACACCTGGTGGGGCACCGCGGTCTATGGCGGGCCCTGGCTCGACCGGATCGAATACACCGACTACGGCACCGATCCGGCCGCGGTCCTGGCCGCCGCCGAATCGGGCGAGATCGACGCCACCTACCAGACCACCGGCGACTTCATCGAGATCTACGACGCGATCGGCTGGGAAAAGTCCGAGGCCGTGACCTCGGCCACGCTGGCGGTGCGCTTTCACCAGGCGGCGGCGCCCTTCGACAACCGCGACGTGCGCAACGCGATCACCACCGCCGTGGACAACAACGTGGTGCTCGAACTGGGCTACAACGGCCTTGGCACCGTGGCGGAAAACCACCATGTCTGCCCGATCCATCCCGAATACGCCCCCGGCGTGAACCGCCCGGCCGATCCGGCGGCGGGCAAGGCCCTGCTCGAGGCGGCGGGCCACGGCGACACCGAATTCGAGCTGATCTCGCTCGACGACAGCTGGCAATCCGCCACCTGCGACGCGGTCGCCGCCCAGATGCGCGATGCCGGCATCAAGGTAAAGCGCACGGTCCTGCCCGGATCGACCTTCTGGAACGACTGGACCACCTATCCCTTCTCGGCGACCGAGTGGAACATGCGCCCGCTGGGGGTGCAGGTGCTGAACCTCGCCTACAAGTCGGGCGGCGCCTGGAACGAGACCGCCATGGCCAACCCCGAATTCGACGCGCTGCTGGCCGAGGCCAACAGCATCGCCGATGCCGACGCGCGGCGCGCGGTGATGGAGGGGCTTGAGCGGATCATGGTCGACGAGGGCGTGCTGATCCAGGCCTACTGGCGTTCGCTCTACCGCCATGCGCGCCCCGGCGTCCACGGCGTCGAGAAGCATCCGACCCTCGAACATCACCATTACAAGTGGTGGATCGAGGCCTGAGCGCACCCTGAAGCCAACGCCGGGCGGCGCGCGACCCGCGCCGCCCCCATCGTCCCCGGGGGATGCAAGGAGGCACGGGCTTGCTCGGATTCATCCTGCGCCGCAGCGCCGTCATGGTGGTCACGGCGGCCTGCCTGACCTTCATCGTGTTCTGGCTGACCAATATCCCGCCCAATCTCGAGAAGATCGCCAAGAACGAGGCCGGCGCCCGCATCTCGGATGCCGAGGTCGCCTCCTGGCTCGAGCGGAACGGCTACAACGAACCGGTGCTGCTGCGCTATGGCCAGTGGCTCGGGGTGCTGCCGGGCTGGGTCCGGACCGACGAGAACGGGGTGACGCGCGGCCTGTGCATCGCCGAGGGCGCCGCGGCCGCGGACGCCCCCGCCTTCTGCGGCGTGTTCCAGGGCAACTGGGGCTGGTCGCGCGTGCGCCGCGACACGGTCGCGCATGTGGTGGGCGGCGCGCTGGGCGCGACGGCCAAACTCATGTTCTGGGTGCTGGTGGTGATGGTGCCGGGCGCGCTGGTCACCGGGGTCATGGCCGGCATGCGCGAGGGCTCGCGCCTCGACCGCGGGCTCTCGGGCTTCTCGATCCTGACCACGGCCACGCCGGAATATGTCTCGGGGATGATCTTCATCGTCGTCTTCACCTCGTCGGCGGTGGGATTGCGATGGTTCAACGGCTCGGCCAATTCGGCGGTCGAGCACGCGACCTTCGCCAATTTCACCCTGCCGGTGGTGACGGTCGCCCTCTACGGGATGGGCTACATCGCCCGCATGACCCGCGCCAGCATGGCCGAGGTGATGACCTCGCACTACATCCGCACCGCGCGGCTCAAGGGGCTGCCCTTCCGCACCATCGTGCTGCGCCATGCGCTGAGGAACGCGCTGATCGCGCCCTTCACGGTGATCATGCTTCAGTTCCCCTGGCTTCTGAACGGGGTGGTGATCACGGAATCGCTCTTTTCCTACAAGGGCTTCGGCTGGGTCCTGGTCGAGGCCGCCGGCAACAACGACATCGAGCTGCTGCTCGCCGTCTCGGTGGTCTCGGTGCTCGTGGTCCTGGTGACGCAGCTGATCTCGGACATCGGCTATGTCTGGCTCAATCCCCGCATCCGTCTCAGCTAGGAGCCGCCGGTGGAACCCCTGACCTGGACCGGAACAGCCGGCATCGTGCTCGACCCGCTCATGATCGCGGCGGCGGCGGCCGTCGCGGTCGCGGCGGTGGCGGTGATGGTGCTCTCGCTCTTCGCGCCCGCGCCCACGCTGCGCGCCGATGCCGCCGGCCGGGTGATCCGGCCCGGCGGGCCGCTGCCCCTGGCCGAATCCGCGCTGCGCTACGCGCTCGGCGCCCTCGCGCTGACCTGCGCGGCCTGGATAGTCGCCGGCATGGTCCTGCCCTATGGCACCGCCGGCATCGTCGGCGCCATCACCGGCAGGCTCTGGCCGGGGTGGATCGCGCTTGCCCTCACCTTCGCGCTCTCGATCCGCTGGCGCCGCCGGCTCGGGCTCTACGGGCGGCTTTTCGATTCGACCGTGGGCATGGCCGGCTTCGCGCTGGTGATGTTCTGGGTCTATACGGCGGTCTTCGCCGGCGTCTTCGACATGATCGCGCTCCAGGATCCGCTGACCGCGATCTCCGGCCTCAAGAACAAGGCGCCGGGCATCCCCCTGCCCTCGGCCACGACCATGGCACCGGGCGCGCATTACCTGCTGGGCGGCGACAACCTCGCCCGCGACGTGTTCAGCCGCGTGGTGGACGGCTCGTTCATCGTGGTGCAGATCGCGCCGCTCGCCACCGCCTTCGCCTTCATGGCGGGGATCACCCTGGGCCTGCCGGCGGGCTATGTCGGCGGAAGGCTCGACACCGCGCTCACCTTCGTCGCCAATCTCGTGCTGGCCTTCCCGGTGATCCTGCTCTTCTACCTGCTCGTCACCCCCGAGGTGGTGCGCACCGGCATCCCCAGCTACATGGCCGCGGTCCTGTTCCTGTTCCCGCTCGTCTTCGCCACGGTGATGATCTGGTCGCGCGAACACACCCGGCCGCGGCGCGCGCTCCTCGTGCTCGCCCCGCTCCTCGTCGTTGGCGGCGCGCTCTATCTCTCGCTCGTCAGCCAGGCGGGCACGCCGATCCACCTGCTGCCGGCCGCGCTCGATCTCTTCGACGTGGCGCCGGGCGTGCTCGTGGTCTTCGTCTCGGTGGTGTTCGTGAACGCCCCGACCGTGTTCCGGATCGTGCGCGGCCTCACCATGGACATCAAGACCCGCGATTACGTCGCCGCCGCCCAGACCCGCGGCGAAGGCCCCTGGTACATCATGCTGTGGGAGATCCTCCCCAATGCCCGCGGCCCGCTCATCGTCGATTTCTGCCTGCGCATCGGCTACACCACCATCCTGCTCGGCACGCTCGGCTTCTTCGGCCTCGGCCTGCCGCCCGACAGCCCCGACTGGGGCACGACCATCAACACCGGCCGCCAGTATCTGGCGATCTACCCCTTCCCCGCGCTCGTGCCCGCGATCGCGCTCTTGTCGCTGGTGCTCGGCCTCAACCTGCTCGCCGACGGCCTGCGCGAAGAAAGCCTCAAGGACTGACCATGCGCTTCATCTTTGCACAAATACCCCACGGGGGTGCGGGGGTGTGAAACCCCCGCCCCCACGACCGGGCCGAGCGACCGGCCCCGCAGGAAAGGACGGACCATGACCGACCCCGACCGCCAGGCACCGCTGCTCGAGATCGACAACCTCTCGATCTCCTTCTTCACCCGCCTGCGCGCGATCCCCGCGGTCATGGATTTCTCCGCCACCATCCTGCCCGGCGAGGCGCTGGGCCTCGTCGGCGAATCGGGCTGCGGCAAGTCGACGGTCGCGCTCGCGATCATGCAGGAACTGGGCGTGAACGGCCGCATCACCGGCGGCGCGATCCGCTTTCGCGGCCGCGACCTCACCACCATGGCGCCGCACGATCTGCGCGCGATCCGCGGCCGCGACATCGCCATGATCTACCAGGAACCGATGGCAAGCCTGAATCCCGCCATGCGCATCGGCCGGCAGCTCATGGAAGTGCCGATGATCCACGAAGGCATCCCCGCCGCCGAGGCGCGCGCCCGCGCGCTCGAGGTGGTGCGCGACGTGCGCCTGCCCGATCCCGAACGCATCCTGAACGCCTTTCCCCATCAGCTGTCCGGCGGCCAGCAGCAGCGCATCGTCATCGCCATGGCGCTGATGTCAAAGCCCTCGCTCCTCATCCTCGACGAACCCACCACCGCGCTCGACGTGACGGTCGAGGCGGCCGTGGTCGATCTGGTCAAGGATCTGGGCCGCAAATACGGCACCTCGATGCTGTTCATCAGCCACAACCTCGGCCTCGTCCTCGAGACCTGCGACCGCATCTGCGTCATGTATTCCGGCGAGGCGGTCGAGACCGGCGCCGTCGCCGATGTCTTCGACCGCATGCGCCATCCCTATACCCAGGCGCTGTTCCGGGCGATCCCGCTGCCCGGCGCCGACAAGAACAGCCGCCCGCTCGTCGCCATTCCGGGGAATTTCCCGCTGCCGCACGAACGGCCCCCGGGCTGCACCTTCGGCCCGCGCTGCGGCCATTTCCAGGCTGGCCGCTGCGACGCGCAGAAGATCGCCATGGCCCCGGTCGCGGGCGACGACCGCCACGCCACGCGCTGCCTGCGCGCGGCCGAGATCGACTGGACCGCCCCCCCCGTCCGCGCCACCCTGCACGCGGCCACGGCCCCCGGCCCGGTGGTGCTCAGGGCCGAGAACCTGCGCAAATACTACGATGTCCAGGGCGGCGCCTTCGGTTCGGGCATGCGCCGGGTGGTGAAGGCGAACGAGGCCCTCAGTTTCGAGGCCCGCCAGGGCGAGACCCTCGCCATCGTCGGCGAATCGGGCTGCGGCAAGTCCACGCTCGCCAAGGTGCTGCTCGGGCTCGAGACCGCGACCGCGGGGCGCATCACCCTGCTTGACGAGGAAATCCAGTCCACCCCGATCGAGGCCCGCCGCCCCGATACCATCTCGTCGGTGCAGATGGTGTTCCAGAACCCGTTCGACACGCTGAACCCGTCGATGACCGTGGGCCGCCAGATCGTCCGCGCGCTCGAGGTCTTCCGCATCGGGCGTTCGGACCGCGAACGCCAGGGCCGCATGCTCGAACTGCTCGATCTGGTGAAACTGCCGCGCGCCTTCGCCACGCGGATGCCGCGTCAGCTTTCGGGCGGGCAGAAACAGCGCGTGGGCATCGCCCGCGCCTTTGCCGGCGGCGCGAAGGTGGTGGTGGCCGACGAACCGGTCAGCGCCCTCGATGTGAGCGTGCAGGCCGCGGTGGCGGATCTGCTCATGGAGATCCAGCGCCGCGAGGGGACGACCCTGCTCTTCATCAGCCATGACCTGTCGATCGTGCGCTATCTCTCGGACCGGGTGCTGGTGATGTATCTGGGCCATGTGGTCGAGACGGGAACCACCGATCAGGTCTTTGCCCCGCCCTATCACCCCTATACCGAGGCGCTGCTGTCGGCGGTGCCGATCGCGGACACGAAGGTGAAGAAGGCGCATGTCGTGCTCGAGGGGGAAATCCCCTCGGCCATGAACCCGCCGCCGGGCTGCCCGTTCCAGACGCGCTGCCGCTGGAAGGCGCGGGTGCCGGACAATCTGTGCGAAACCGACCTGCCGCCCTTGCGCGACATCGCCCCCGGCCACCGGATCAAGTGCCATCTGCCCGAATCCGAATTCGCCCGCATGGTCCCGGTGATCAGCACGGTGGCCAGCGCGGCGGGGGGCGCGCAGACTGGGGGCAGTGCGCAGACTGGCGCGGGGGCCGGATGAGGGGATCGGGCAGCGGGGTCTCAGGATCCCCAGATCGCCGCGACATAGCCCTGGGTTTCGGCGTAAGGCGGGATGCCGCCGTATTGCGCCACCGCCTCGGGCCCGGCGTTGTAGGCGGCCAGGGCCAGCGGCCAGGTGCCGAACCGGTCGAACTGGCGCCGCAGATAGCGCGCGCCGCCGTCGAGGTTGTCCTCGGGGTCGGCGGGATCGACGCCCAGGATCGCGGCCGTCTCCGGCATGAGCTGCGCCAGGCCGATCGCCCCCTTGGGGGAAACCGCGCCGCTGTTCCAGCCCGATTCCTGCTGCACGAGGCGCAGGAACAGATCCTCGGGCACGCCATGGCGCAGCGCCGCCGAACGCGCGACATCAAGGAACGGCCCGGCATAGCGCCCCTGCCAGGCGGGCACCGATCCGGGCGGCGGCGGCACCACGACCGCGGGCGGCTGAAGGCGCACGCTGTCGTTGTATTGCTGGGCCGCGCGCCCGTCGAGCACGGCGATCTGCGACGCGAACAGCGCCGAACGGTCCATGCTCGAGAGTGTATCGGCCAGCACGTCATCCGCGAGCAGACCCGCGCCGGCTCCGGCGGCCAGAACCGCCGCCAAGGCAATGACCCTCATTCCCGCCCCTGTTGCACCGCTCCGGGCATTCCGGGGGCGATCCTACAGCTTTGGCCGCGCTTGGCCAGCACGGATCGGCGGTTGCCGCCGGCGCGGCTTAAATCCGCCGCGAAACCGGGTTAGGGCCGGGCATGGACGGATCGGGCATGGACGGGTCGGGCATGGACGGGCTGGATACGGATCGGGTCGGGCGGCGGCGGGTGTTCTACATCCCCGGCTACGATCCGATTCCCCCGCGCCGCTACCGCGAACTCTATCGCCGCGAGGGGGCGGCGCAGGCCGCGATCTCGGGCTATGACCTCGCGCTTGGCGCGCGCCGGGCCGAGGGCGGCTATGGCTGGGACGTGACCTCGGTGCAGGAGGGCGCGCGGGTCGAGACCGCCTTCGAGGTGCTGGTCTGGTCCGACCTCGTGCGCGAATCGATGTCCGACAGCATCCCCGGCACCTATCTGCAACTGCTGCGCACCGCCTGGATCTATGTCGCGACCGGCACGCTCGGCCGGCTCATGCGGTTGCGCAAGGGGCCGGTGATCGCCGCGCTCTATCCGGTGGCGGTGCTGCTGCTTCAGGGGCTTGTCGCGCTGGCGCTGGGCGCGGCGCTGGCGCGGGCGCTGGTCGCGGCCACGGGCTGGATCCTGCCCGGCGCCCCGGCGCTGGTGGCCTGGCCGGCGGGGATCGGCGCGGGCCTTGCCCTTGCCACCGCGATCCTGCGCTGGTTCCGGGCGCAGGACGGGCGGATCTTTGCCTGGTATCTCATGCATGACTACGCCCATGCCGCCAGCCTGCGCGGCGCCTGGCCGCCCGAACTGGGGGAACGCCTGACGGCCTTCGGCGAACGCATTGCCGCCGCGCTGGCCGACGACGTGGACGAAGTGCTGGTGGTCGGCCATTCCTCGGGCGCGCATCTGGCGGTGGCGGTGCTGGCCGGACTGATCCGCGGGGCGCGCGACGGGGCGCGCGACGGGGCGCGCGACGGGGAATCGGGCGCGGGGCGGCCGGCGCTGTCGCTGCTCACGCTGGGGCAGGTGGTGCCGATGGTGTCCTTCCTGCCGGACGCGCATGCGCTGCGCCGCGATCTGGCCTTCCTGTCCGGACGCGACGACCTGACCTGGGTCGATGTCACCGCGCCGGGGGACGGCTGCGCCTTTGCGCTGTGCGATCCGGTCGCGGTCTCGGGCGTGGCGGGGCCGGGGCAGCGCTGGCCGCTGGTGCTGTCCGCGGCCTTCACGCAGACCCTTTCGGCCGCGCGCTGGAAGGAACTGCGCTGGCGCTTCTTCCGGCTGCATTTCCAGTATCTGTGCGCCTTCGACCGGCCGGGCGATTACGACTATTTCCGCATCACCGCCGGGCCGCTGACGCTGGGCGCGCGCTTTCGCGGCCGGGCGCCGTCGCGCTCGCGCATCGCGCATGCGGTGTCGGGCCATACCGCCACCGCCCCCTGAACGGCGCCCCTCCCCCGAGGTCCGGCGCGGGCCTTTCTTTCCGCGGCCCCTTGGGCTAGGCCCGGCCCTGACCATCGTGAAAGGAGTCAAGGATGAGCGAGATCAGGCGCATCAACCCCGGCCCGCGCATGTCGCAGGCGGTGATCCACAACGGCGTGGCCTGGCTGGCCGGGCAGGTCGGCGCCCCCGGCGGCACGGTCGCGGAACAGACGGCGGCGATCCTGGCCACCATCGACGGGCTTCTGGCCGAATGCGGCACCGACAAGTCGCGGATCCTGACCGCGCAGATCTGGCTGGCCGACATGGACCGCTTCAACGAGATGAACGCGGTCTGGGATGCCTGGGTCGCCCCCGGCAACGCCCCCGCGCGCTGGACCGGCGAGGCCCGGCTGGCCACGCCCGATTACAAGGTCGAGATCATCGTCGCGGCCGCCCTCTGAACGGGGCTGTCTGAACGGCAGGGGGCTGCGCCGGGGTTCAGGCCCGCGCGCGCAGCCCGTCCTCCAGCAGCGCATGCAGCGCCTCGGGCGGCACATCGGCGCTGACGAAGGCCCGCCCGATCCCCCGCGCGAGGATCAGGCGCAACTGTCCCGCCACCACCTTCTTGTCCTGCGCCATCAGCGCCATCAGGCCCTCGGCGTCGGGCAGATCGCCGGGGATCGCGTCAAGGCCGGTGCGGATCCCCATCGCCGCGAAATGCGCCCGCAGGCGCGACGGCTCCTCCTGCGCGCACAGGCCCAGCCGTGCCGACAGATCGAAGGCCAGCGTGCAGCCGATCGCCACCCCCTCGCCATGCAGGAGCCGGTCCGAATAGCCGGTCGCCGCCTCGAGGGCGTGGCCGAAGGTATGGCCGAGGTTCAGAAGCGCGCGCTCGCCCTCTTCGCGTTCGTCGCGCATGACGATCCCGGCCTTCATGGCGCAGGAATGCGCCACCGCCTCGACCAGGGCCGCCTCGTCCGCGCGCAGGCGCGGCCCGTGCGCCTCGAGCCAGGCAAAGAACGCCTCGTCCCCGAGCAGCCCGTATTTCGCCACCTCGCCATAGCCCGCGCGGAAATCGCGCCCGGGCAGCGACGCCAGCAGCGCCGTATCCGCCAGCACCAGCGACGGCTGGTGAAAGGCGCCGACCAGGTTCTTGCCCTGCGGGGCGTTGATCCCGGTCTTGCCGCCCACCGAACTGTCCACCTGCGCCAGCAGCGTGGTCGGCACCTGCACGAATCGCATGCCGCGCCGGGCGATGGCGGCGGCAAAGCCCGCCAGATCCCCGATCACCCCGCCCCCGAGCGCGACCACCAGATCGCCGCGTTCGATGCGCGCGCCGAGCAGCCATTCCACCGTGCGCCGCAGCCCGTCCCAGCCCTTGGTGCCCTCGCCCGGCGGCAGGACAAGCGCGTCATGCGCGATCCTTGCCGCGTCAAGCGCGGCCTCCAGCGCGCCCAGATGCAACTGCGCCACCCGTTCCTCGGTGACGATGGCCACGCGGCGGCGCCGCAGGAGCGGGGCCAGATGATCGCCCGCCGCCGCGATCAGCCCCTGCCCGATGAGGATGTCATAGCCGCGCCCCGGCAGATCGACCCGAACCTTGCGCATGCTCACTCTCCCGCAGCCAGGACGCCCGGCCGCCCTGCCAGCGCGGCGATCACCTCGCGCGCGGTCTCGTCGATGGAAAAATGGGGTTCGGCGCGCACGGCGAGATCGGCCAGCGCATAGACCGGCACCCGTTCGGCATGGATGCGCGCCAATGTGCCGCGCGGATCGGCGGTGCGCAGCAGCGGGCGCGTGTCGCGGTGGCGCACCCGGTTCCACAGCGTCTCGACCGCGGCATCAAGCCACACCGAGACCGCGCCCTGCGCCGGGATGAGGGCGCGCACCCGCTCCTGCATGAAGGCGCCGCCCCCGGTCGAGAGGATCGCCGGCGGCCCGGCCAGAAGGCGGGCGATCACCTCGGCCTCGCGGGTGCGGAAGAACGCCTCGCCGTCGCGGGCAAAGATTTCGGCGATGCTGGCCTGCGCCGCCTCCTCGATGGCGGCATCGCTGTCGAGGAACGGCACGCCCAGCTTCTGCGCCAGCGCCCGCCCGACCGCGGTCTTGCCCGATCCCATCATCCCCACAAGCACCACCGGCCGCAGCAGCCGCCGCCGCCCCCCGGCATCGGCCCCCGCGCCAGCGCCGGCAACCGTGCCAACCGTCCGGCCCGCCTCCCCCATCGTTTCGTTCACTTCCTGCAAGGGCCTGCCCGACCTCGACCTAGCGTGATGCGTCCCCGGCAACAATTCGGCACGAAGGCGCGGATCGCAGATGTGAATGGCGTGATCTTCGGCAAAACGCCATATATAAATGTCACGAGACCCCGGACGGACAACGCCGCGAACCGGGGCGGGACAGCAGGGCAGGACCGGGCGCCATCAGGCCCCCGCGAGCAGGGAGACAGGACCGATGTGGCGGCTGATCAAGGCAATTCTGGCGCTGGCAGTGCTGGCGGGCATCGGTTTCGTGGCCTTTGTCTATCTGGGCCCCGTGCTGTTCCCGGCCGAATTCGCCGCGCCGCAGACCGAAGTGCGTCTGCCCGTCGACCTCGGGCTCGACTAGGGGAAACCGGATGCGCCGCACCCTGCCCCTTGCGATCCTCGCCCTTGCGCTTGGCCATGGCGCCCTTGCGCAGGAGGGAGAGGGCGCGCCGCTGTCGGTGATCGACTGGCTGTCGCACAGCGTCGAGAGCCCGCCCCCCGGCGGCGCCACCCCCGATCCGGTTCCCGACCCGAACGAGACCCCGGTGACCGGTTCGGCGACCAGCCCCGAGATCGTGGTGCGGCCGCTCGATTCGGTGCCGCGCGGCGGGATCGGCCTGTTGCCGGGCGCGATCACCGGCCTGCCGGACGGGCTGTGGTCGGGCAGCGATGCCGCGACGCTGGTCATGCTGGTGCGCGCCGAGCCGGGCGATACCCTGCCCGCGCTGCGCGATCTGCTGACCACGCTCATGCTGGCGCGGGCCGGGGCGCCTGCGGACGCGGGCGATCTGCCCGGCGGTCCCGGGGATTTCTTTCTGGCGCGGGTGGACCGGCTGCTCGATCTGGGCGCGCTCGATCCGGCGCAGGCGCTGCTGGAACAGGCCGGCCGCGAGGATGCCGAGACCTTCCGCCGCTGGTTCGACACGACGCTGCTGACCGGCACCGAGGACGACGCCTGCACCTTCATGGAGACGCGGCCCGACCTGGCCCCGACCTGGCCTGCGCGCATCTTCTGCCTGGCGCGGCGCGGCGACTGGAGCGCGGCGGCCCTCACCTTCGGCACCGCGCGCGCGCTGGGTCAGATCGACCCGGGGGACGAGGCGCTGCTGGCGCGCTTTCTCGACCCCGCGCTGGCCGAGGACGCCGATCCCCTGCCCGCGCCCGACCGGCCCTCGCCGCTGGTCTACCGCATGCGCGAGGCGATCGGAGAGCCGATCGCCGCCACCGGCCTGCCGCGCGCCTTTGCCCATGCCGACCTGCGCCCGGTCGCGCCCTGGCGCAGTCAGCTCGAGGCGGCCGAACGGCTGGTGCGGGTGGGGGCGGTGTCGCCCAACGTGCTGTTCGCGCTCTATCTTCAGCAGGAACCGGCCGCATCGGGCGGCATCTGGGACCGGGCCCGGGCGATTCAGGCGCTGGACGCCGCGCTCGATACCGGCGACGGGGCCGCGCTTGACCGCGCGCTCCTGCCCGCCTGGCAGGCGATGGTCGAGCGGGGCGCGGCGGTGGCCTTTGCCGACTACTGGGGCGCGCGCATCCTGGCCGCCGCGACCGAAGGCGGGGCGCAGGGCGCGACCGGCGCCCTTGCCTGGCGCATCGCGCTCCTGTCGGCCGATTACGAGGCGGTGGCGCGCGGCGGCCTGCCCGACGGTTCCCCGGACCCGAGGGGCGATGCCCTCCTGGCCGCGGTGGCGCAGGGCAGCGCCCCCGCCGGGGCCGGGCGCAGCGACCGCGAATCGGCGGTGACCGGCGCCTTTGGCGGCACGATCGCGCCCGCGGGCGCGCTGATCGCCCTTGCGCAGGAGGGACGGCTGGGCGAGGCGCTGTTGCGCGCCATCGCGCAGATGGGGGCCGCGCAAGAGGGCGACCCCGTCGCCATGGGCGAAGGGCTGGCCTTCCTGCGCGCGGCCGGGCTCGAGGATGCGGCGCGGCGGGTCGCGCTCGAATATCTCGTGCTGGCGCCCGACACGCCATGACCGACGCCGCCCGCGATCACGCCATGGGGCAATGGATTTCGGCCTTTCTCGACGGGCAGGCCGCAGGCGCGGGCGCGGCGCGCAACACGCTTCTGGCCTATGGGCGCGACCTGGGCGATTTCGCCGCGCATCTGGCGGCGCGCGGTGGGCATTTCGCCACCGCCGACGCCGGCGCGATCGAGGACTATCTGGCCGCCTGCGCCGGGGCGGGGCTGTCGCTTGCCACCCGGGCGCGGCGGCTGTCGGCGATCCGGCAGCTTTACCGTTTCGCCTTTGACGAGGGCTGGCGCAGCGACAATCCCGCGATCCGCCTCAGCGGGCCGGGCCGGCCGCGCCGCCTTCCGGGGACGCTGGACGTGGCCGAGGTCACGGCGCTGATCGCCGCCGCGCGCGCGCTGCCGCGCGATGCCCTGCGCGCCACCTGCCTGATCGAACTGCTTTACGCCACCGGAATGCGGGTGAGCGAGCTGGTTTCGTTGCCGGTGGCGGCGGCGCGCGGCGATCCGCGGATGATCCTGGTGCGCGGCAAGGGCGGGCGCGAACGCATGGTGCCGCTGTCGCCGCCGGCGCGGGCGGCGCTGGCTGCGTGGCTGGGCGCGCGCGACCGGGCCGAGGCGGCGGCGCACAGACCCGGCACCCCGCCCTCGCGCCACCTGTTCCCGGCGCGCGGGCGCGACGGGCACCTGACGCGGCAGGCGTTCTTCGTCCTGCTCAAGGACATGGCGCGCGCCGCCGGGATCGACCCGGACCGGGTGACGCCGCATGTGCTGCGCCATGCCTTTGCCACGCATCTGCTGGCCAACGGCGCCGACCTGCGCGCGATCCAGACCATGCTGGGCCATGCCGATCTGGCCACGACCGAGATCTATACCCATGTCCTCGAGGACCGGCTGACGGATCTGGTGCTCACCCGCCATCCGCTGGCGCGCGACGGCTGAGGCGGATCCCGGCGGCCTCAGCGGCTGCGGAACAGGGTGCCGAACAGGCCGCGCACGATCCGCCGCCCGGTGGTGCCGCGCAACTCCTTGACCACGGCCGAGGCCAGCGCATCGCCAAGGCCGCCGTCCCGCTCCGGCCGCCGGCGCGCGGGTTTGCCGGCACGCGCGCCCTGCCCGTTCGATGCCTGCCCGTTCGACGCAGGCCCGTTCGACGCAGGCCCGTTCGACGCAGGCCCGTTCGACGCAGGCCCGCCAAAGCGGCGCGCGCGGGTGAACCCGTCGGCGGCGGCGGCGGTGCCGTCATCGCGGCCGGGATCGGCCGCCACGGCGGCGGCGGCGGCGCGGGCGGCCAGGATTTCCTGCGCGCTCTCGCGGTTCAGCGGGGTCTCGTATTTCCCGCGCATCGGCGAGGCGGCGATGATCGCCGCGCGTTCCTCGGCGGTGATCGGGCCCAGTTGCCCCGACGGCGGGCGGATCAGCGTGCGCTCGACCACGCCGGGAACCCCCCTGGCGTCCAGAAACGAGGTCACCGCCTCGCCGGTGCCGAGTTCCATGATCACCTGCGCCGTGTCGAAGCGCGGGTTGTCGCGGTAGGTGCGCGCCGCCTTGTCCAGCGCGGCCCGGTCGTTCGCGGTATAGGCGCGCAGCGCATGCTGCACCCGGTTGCCCAGTTGCGCCAGCACGCTGTCGGGCACGTCGGCGGGGTTCTGGGTGACGAAATAGACCCCCACCCCCTTGGACCGGATGAGGCGGGCGACCTGCTCGACCTTCTCGATCAGCGCGCGCGGCGCGTCGTCGAACAGCAGATGCGCCTCGTCGAAGAAGAACACCAGTTTCGGTTTTTCGGGATTGCCCACCTCGGGCAGCGATTCAAAGAGTTCCGACAGGAGCCACAGCAGGAACGTCGCATAGAGCCGCGGCGCATTCATCAGCCGGTCGGCGGCAAGGATGTTCACGATCCCGCGCCCCCCGGCATCGACGCGCATCAGATCCCCAAGCGCCAGCGCCGGTTCCCCGAACAGCCGGGCCGCGCCCTGGTTTTCCAGCGTGAGCAGCGCGCGCTGGATCGCCCCGACCGAGGCGGCGGTGACATTGCCGTAGCGCAAGGTGAGATCGCGCGCATTCTGCCCGCACCACAGCAGCAGCGCCTGAAGATCGCCAAGGTCGAGCAGCGCCAGCCCCTCGTCGTCGGCCACGCGAAAGACGATGTTGAGGACGCCCTCCTGCACCTCGCTCAGTTGCAGCAGGCGCGACAGCAGCAGCGGCCCCATCTCGGCCACGGTGGTGCGCACCGGATGGCCCTGTTCGCCGAACAGATCCCAGAAGCACACGGGCGAGGCATGGTAGTCGAGTTCGAGGCCGATCGTGGCCGCGCGCGCGCTGAAGGCGTCATGCAGCCGGCCGCCCGGATCGCCCGCCTTGGCGATTCCCGACACATCCCCCTTGATGTCCGACAGGAACACCGGCACGCCCGCGGCCGAGAGGCCCTCGGCCAGGATCTGGAGCGTGACCGTCTTGCCGGTCCCGGTCGCCCCGGCGATGAGCCCGTGCCGGTTGGCAAGCGCCAGCAGCAGTTCCTGCGCCGTGGCGTGCCCCTCGCCGCCGCCGCCCACAAAGATCGCCTCGCCCATGAGATCGCGTCCCGGATTGCCTCTGGCAGCGACAATACATTGTTAACCCTTTGGTGCCAGACTGAATGCACCCGGGCATCGTCCGGGGAACCTCCCTGTCGGACTGGCCGCGCCCCGATATGGCGCGGCCGCCTTTTTGCCGTGGCCCGGCAAAACCCGAAGTTGCGCCGGTTTAGCTGTTGACGGTTGCGTGATCCCGGCCTAGTGTCCCGGCAATGGTCGGCAAAGTCCGACAGGGAGAATGGAAAAGGGGCCGGGTTCCGGCCTCTTTTTCATTCGCGGAACCCCGCCTGCCGGTCCCCGCTGCGCGCGCGGTTTTGACCTGACAGGCGCGGGAGCCCATGCTAATCCCCCCGAAACCCCGAGGAGGCAGCCCATGCGCCCGATGACCGCGCCCAGATTCATCCCTTCGTTCGCCCTGTCGCTGTCGCTGCTGATGGCGGCGGCACATCCCGCGCTTGCGCAGGACACCCCCCCCGCCGATCCCGCCCCCGAGGCGGCGGCCGATGCCGCGCCCGCCCCCGATGCCGCGCCCGCCCCCGATGCAGCGCCCGCCCCCGATGCAGCGCCAGCCGGTCCCGGCTTCGACATGGGCACCGAGGTCGGCGCCGCCGGCGAACCGGCGCCGGGCTCGTTCTACATCCGCGAGGAATTCGGCGACTGGGGCCTGCGCTGCATCGCCCTGCCCGACCGCGCCGACCCGTGCGAGCTTTACCAGCTTCTGCTGGGGCCGGACGGCAATGCGGTGGCCGAACTGACGGTCTACCTGCTGCCCCCGGGCGGGCAGGCGGTGGCCGGGGCCACGGTGGTGGCGCCGCTGGAAACGCTGCTGACCGAGGGTGTGGTGCTGGCCGTCGATGGCGGCGCGGCGCGGCGTTACGAGTTTTCCTACTGCAACCGTGGCGGCTGTGTCGCCCGGATCGGCCTGACCGAGGACGACCTTGCCACCTTCCGGCGCGGCAATGTCGCCAATGTGCGGCTGGTGCCGGCGGCCGATCCGTCGCAGCCCTTCGACCTGACCGCCTCGCTGCGCGGGTTCACGGCCGGGATCGGCGCGAATACCGTCTACGACCCCGAAGCCCCGGACGAGGCGCCCGCCGCTGATCCGGCCGCCGATCCGGCGACGGATCCCGCCGCAGATCCCGCCGCCGCGCCCGCTTCGGGCGGCTGAGCGCGAATCGCGCCCCACGGATCGCAGGGAATGGCAGGGCGGCCTTCGGGCCGCCCTGTTCCGTCGTGCCGGGTCAGGCCGCGCGCAGGGCGATGACCGCGTTCAGCCCGCCAAAGGCAAAGGCGTTCGAGAGCACCGCACCCACCCGCGCCTCGCGGGCGGTGTTCGGCACCACGTCGAGGGCGCATTCCGGGTCCGGCTCCTCGTAGCCGATGGTGGGCGCGATCACGCCTTCGCGCAGCGCCATGATGCAGGCCAGCAGCTCGACCGCGCCGGTGCCGCCGATCAGATGCCCGTGCATGGATTTCGTGGACGAGATCATGAGCCGGTCGGCATGCGCGCCGAAGACATGGCTGATCGCGGCGCATTCGGTCTTGTCGTTGGCGGCGGTGCCGGTGCCGTGGGCGTTGATGTAGCCCACCTCGCCGGGCGCCATGCCGGCATCGGCCAGCGCGCCGGCGATGGCGCGTTCGGCGCCGGCGGCCTGCGGCATCACGATGTCGGCGGCATCCGCGCCCATGGCGAACCCCGCGACCTCGGCCAGGATCGGGGCGCCGCGGGCGCGGGCGCGTTCCCATTCCTCGAAGACAAAGACCGCCGCCCCCTCGCCCTGGACCATGCCGTTGCGGTTCGCGGAAAACGGCCGGCAGGCGTCGCGCGACATGACGCGCAGCCCCTCCCAGGCCTTGATGCCGCCAAAGCACAGCATCGCCTCGGAGCCGCCGGTCAGCATGACATCGGCCCCGCCGGCGCGGATCATCTGAAAGGCCAGGCCCATGGCGTGATTGGAACTGGCGCAGGCGGTGGCGACGGTGAAGGCCGGCCCGCGCAGGCCCCATTCCATGCTCACATGGCTGGTGGCGGCATTGTTCATGAGCCGCGGCACGATGAAGGGATGGACGCGGTTGCGGCCCTCCTCGTAGACGGCGCGGTAATTCTCGTCCTGGGTATTGAGGCCGCCGCCCGAGGTGCCCAGGACCACGCCCGCGCGCAAGGACAGCGCCTCGTCGAAGGTCAGGCCGGACTGGGCCACCGCCTGTTGCGCCGACAGCAGCGCGAATTGCGTGAAACGGTCGTAGAGCGCGATCTGCTGGCGGTTGAAATGCGCCGATTCGTCATAGCCGCGCACCTGCGCCCCGATCTGCACCGCAAGCCGTTCGACATCGCGGATCTCGAGCGGGCCGATCCCGCAGCGCCCCTCGGCAAGCGCGGCCATGGTCGTGGCCACGTCATGACCCAGCGCGTTGATCGTGCCCGCGCCGGTGATGGCCACGCGCCTCATGCGGCGGACGGACCGGCGATCAGCCCCTCGACCGCGCGCACGATGGCCGCGACCGAGGAGATGTCGAAATCGCCCGCGTCGGGTTCGTTGGCGTTGAAGGGCACGGTGATGTCAAAGGCCTCCTCGATGGCAAAGATGCTCTCGACCAGACCCAGCGAATCGATCCCGAGATCGGCCAGCGTGCTGTCGTCGGCCACATCGCCCGGATCGAGCATCGCCTGCGCGGCGATGATCGCGATCACCCTGTCCCTGATCGTCATGGCACCCTCCAGGTTCGGTTGCGGCCCGCCGGACCCTCTAATCCGTCCCGCCGGATTTTGAAACACTCCTGTCCGCCGCCCCGGCGATGCGCCGCAGGATCCGGGGCAGCCGGCGCAGGGCCTTGTAGGATTCGATCTGGGCGGCCATCGGCATGGCCGGATAGCCCATCATCACCCGTCCCGCCGGCACGTTGGCAAGGACGATGGTCGCACCCCCCAGCACCACGTCGTCGCCCAGTGTCAGGTTGTCCGCGATCCCGCATTTGCCGCCGGCGACCACGCGGTTGCCGATCACCGTCGATCCGGCGATCGCCGCCTGCGCCGCGAAGAGGCAGTCCTCGCCGATCACGACGTTGTGGCCGACCTGCGACAGGTTGTCGATCCTGGTGCCCCGGCCGATGCGGGTCGGGCGGATCGTGCCGGCATCGACGCAGGAATTGGCGCCGATCTCGACATCCTCGCCGATCTCGACCCCGCCCAGCGAATGGATGCGGTGCCAGCGCGCATCTTCGGGCGCGGGCATGTCCGGGCCGGCACCCAGACGGGCGCGCGCGATCTCGGCGCGCGAGGGTTCGGCGGTGACGAAGGAAAACCCGTCCGCCCCGATCACCGCGCCCGGATGCAGGATCGTGCGCGCGCCGATCGCCACGCGCGGCCCGATGCGGCAGCCCGCATGGATCAGGCAGCCCGCCCCGATCACCGCGCCGGGCGCGACCGTGACCTGCGGCCCGATCCGCACGCCCGCGCCGATCCGCGCCCCCGCGCCGATCACGCTGAAGGCGCCGATGGCGGCATCGGGGGGCACCTCGCCCCCGCCCTCGACCACGGCCGAGGGGTGGATGCCGGGGGCGAATCCGGGGCCGGGGTCCATGAACCGCGTCAGATGCGCCATGGCGAGGCGCCCGCGCGGCACGAGGATCGCCCCTTGCAGCCGCAGCGCGCGCCAGTCCGCCCCGGCCCAGAGCAGCGCCGCCCGCGCGCGCCCCCGGCCAAGGGCCTCCGCCCAGGCCGGCGACAGCGCGATGGCCAGATCGTCAGGCCCGGCCGTGGCCGGTTCGGCGGCGCCGGTCACGATCAGATCGCCCGCGCCCTCGCACCCGGCGCCCAGGGCCGCCGCCACCTCGGCAAGGCGCCAGCCTGCGCCCGCGGTGCCGCTCAAGCGGCGGCCTCCGGCAGATCGACCCCCGCCGCGCGCAGCGCCTCCCACACCAGGGCATCGCGGCCATAGACATCGCGCCGGAACTCGAGCGTGCCGTCGGCGTCGGTGAAGGCGGTGCGATAGTCGAGATGGACCGGCACCGGCACTTCGAGGTTCACCCGCGTCTCGGCGCCCGAACGCAGGGTGTCGGCAAAGAATCCCTCGGGGTCCGCGGTCTGCGCCGCCAGCAGCGCATAGGCAAAGTCGCGCGGATCGTTCAGGCGGATGCAGCCATGGCTGAAGGCGCGCACCTCGCGCTGGAACAGATCGCGCGAGGGGGTGTCGTGCAGGTAGATGTTCCAGGGGTTCGGGAACATGAACTTCACCACGCCGAGCGCATTGCCGGCCGAAGGCGGCTGCACCATGGCGAAGGGAAAGGTGCGGCCGCTGTATTGCGAGAAATTCACCGCGCTGCGGTCGACCACGCGGCCGCGGCTGTCCACAAGGCGCAGATGCCCGGCCGCGCCGGGATTGCGCTGCATCTGCGGCAGGTATTCGTTGACGATGATCGAGCGCGGCACATGCCAGCTCGGGTTCAGGACCATGTATTCCATCTCGTCCGAGAATTCCGGGCTTTGCCGGTCGGCCGATCCGGCGCCGATCACCGAACGGGTCTCGAAGGTCACGCGGTCGTCGTCGACGATGCGGGCGGTGAAATCGGCGAGGTTCACCCAGATGTGGCGGGCGCCGCGGGCATCGCCCAGCCAGCGTTCGCGCTCCATCGCCACGATGACCGACCGCAGCCGGTCCTCGGGGCCGATGTTGATCTCGGCGATGGTGCCCTGCCCCGCCACGCCATCGGCGGTCAGGCCGTGGCGGGTCTGGAATTCGCGCACCGCCGCCGTGATCGCGCCGTCATAGCCGGAGGTGACCGACGGCGCGAGATAGCCCATCGCCACCAGCCGGTCGCGCAGCGCCACCACCTGCGCCCCCTCGGCCCCCGGTTCAAGCCGGTCGGCGCGCACGGGCGCGCCCCAGCCGCCCCGGGCAATCGCCTCCTCGAGGGTAACGCGCGCCGCCATCAGCCGGGCATATTCGGGCGATTGCGGCGCCAGCGCGCGCAGGAAGGCCAGCGGGTTGTGCGCGGCCTCGAGCCCGGCCAGAAGCGCCGCGTCGTCGATCGGGCGCGGCTCGCGCTTGTTGAGGCTGTAGACCGCGCCGGGATCGAGGATGCCGGAACGGATGTCATGGGCATAGGCGAGGAACAGCCGGGTCAGTTCCACCTCCATCGCGCCGCGCGCGCCCGCGCCGGTGGCGGCCTGCATCCGCGCCACCAGCGCCGCGGGATCGAAGGGGGCGGCGGGCAGGCCGTGCAGCCGCGAGTCGGCGAGGACCGTCAGCAGCGCGTTGCGCCGCGCCACGGCGGCGGCATCGCTGCCGGTCCAGAGCCCGGCGAAATCGCGCCCGCGGTAGAAGGCGGCCAGGGTCTCGCCGCCGGTGGCGGCGGATTCGGCCACGGCAAGGCCGAAGCCCGACAGTTGCGCCTGCGCCGGCGCCATCGGCAGGGCCAGGGCCAGGGCAAGGGCCCCGGGCAGGATCAGGCGGCGCAAGGAGGGACTGGACGGCATGACTGGACCCGGAGCACTGGAATTTCAGGGCGCCGCAGCCGGCTGACCCCGGCGGACGGCCAGCACAGCCTAGCCGCCCGCGCGCGCCTGCGCCACCGCGCCGCAGCCCGATCACGCGGGCGCGAGTGCAGGAGGGCCACAGGGGGCCCGGGGGGAAGTGCGGGGGGCAGCGCGGGCGGTCTGCGCAGGTTCCCGCCGATCAGCACGATCTTAACCCTTATGCCCGATTACGGGGTTGGTCGGCGAATCGAGTTGTGCGATAGTGACGGAGCATCTGGGGAAGATGAAGAACAACACGCCCTTGAGGAACGACCGGGACAGGCCTGACATGAAACAGCATGACGAAACGGGCATGACCCGTCGTGGTATCCTTGGTGTGTTCGCCGCCCTGACGGTTGTCGCGGCCCCGACCTATTCGAATGCCTTCGGCCTCCTGCGCGGGGCGGGCGATATCCGCAAGCTCAAGATGTATTCCGGCCGCACCGGCGAAAGCATCGAGACCGTCTACTGGATCGACGGCGAATACATCGGCGAAGCGGTGCGCGAGGTCAGCCTGTTCATGCGCGACTGGCGCAACGGCGAGGCCGTGGCCATGGACACCCGCACCATGGACATCGTGGCCGCCTCGCACCGGCTGCTCGACGTGGCGGCGCCGTTCACGCTCCTGTCCGGCTACCGTTCGCCCGCGACCAATTCCATGCTGGCCTCGCAGTCGTCGGGGGTGGCGCGCAACTCGCTGCACATGCGCGGCCAGGCCGCCGACCTGCGGCTCGACGGGCGCTCGGTCAACCAGATCGCCCGGGCCGCGGCCTCGTGCCAGGCGGGCGGCGTCGGGCGCTATTCGGGATCAAACTTCGTGCATATGGACTGCGGCGCGGTCCGCTCCTGGGGCAGTTGAGGGCGGTCTTGGGCCGGCCGGGCCGGGGGGCGCTGCCCCCCGTCGCCCTCGCGGGCGACTCCCCCCGGGATATTTGAAGACAGATGAAGGGGGCGCCGCGGCCGGGGCGCCTTTTTGCATGCGCGCGGGGCGCGCGCGCGCGCGTCAGCCGTAGAGGGCGCGGGCGCGGGATTCGAAGGCGCGCACGATCCGGGTCATGGCCTCGTTGAAGAAGAGGCCGGCCGCCCCCTGAAGCAGGCGGTTGCGGAATTCGAAATCGACCGCGAACGAGACGGTGCAGCCCCCGGGGTGGTCGGCAAAGCTCCAGCGGCTGTGCAGGTGGTGGAAGGGGCCGTCGATATAGTCGGTGTCGATGCGCAGATCCGCCGGCCAGAGCGTGACGCGGCTGCCGAACCTTTCGCGGAAGACCTTGAACGAGACCACGAGATCCGCCAGCATCTCCTGATGGTCGCCCCTGTCGGTGACAGAGCGCACCCGCGCCGCGACCGTCCAGGGCAGGAACTGCGGATAGGAGGCCACGTCGGCGACGAGGTCATACATCTGCTGCGCGCTCCAGGGCAGCGTGCGGGTTTCGGAATGTCCGGGCATGGCCCCTCGGTGTTGTCCGGGCCCCATGTCGCGCCGATCCGGCCCGAGATCAAGGGCGCAATCGGCCGGAGCCCCTTGCCGGGGGGGGCGGGCGCGGGGCATCCTCGGGGCCATGGGCCTGCCATGCGGGGGGGCCTTGCCACCATCCTTTCGGGGGAACCATGACCGACCGGCCCTATGTCATCGACCAGCTCATCTCGGCCAAGGCGATCGCCGCGCGGATCGAGGAACTGGCGCGCGCGATCGAGAGCGAATTCGCCGGCACCGACAAGCTGGTGGTGGTCGGGCTGTTGCGGGGGTCGTTCATCTTCATCGCCGATCTGGTGCGCGAGCTGGGCCTGCCGGTCGAGGTCGATTTCATCGAGGCCTCGTCCTATGGCGACGCCATGGAATCGAGCCGCGAGGTGCGCATCCTCAAGGATCTGCGCTCGGGGATCGGGGGGCGCGATGTGCTGCTGGTCGAGGATATCGTCGATACCGGGCACACGCTGGCGAAGGTGACGGAATATCTGGGCACGCGCGGGCCGCGGCGGCTGCGCACCATCGCGCTTCTGGACAAGCCCTCGCGCCGCGAGGTCGCGTTCGCGGCCGACTGGATCGGGTTCTCGATCCCCGATGCCTTTGTCGTGGGCTACGGGATCGACTTTGCGCAGCGCGACCGCAACCTGCCGCATATCGGCACGGTGCGGTTCCTCTAGGCGCCCGGGTCAGGCCGGCGGATCCGCCCCGCGCAGAAGCGGCGCGCGCCGGCCCAGTTCGGCGACCAGACGCCGCCTCAGAAGGCGCAGGCGCGGCGAATCCGCCAGATCGCGGTGGGCCGCGACCCAGATCGGCACGCGCAGCCCCGGCAGGGCCGGGCCGATGCGGCGCAGGCGGGTGTCGCCCTCGCCCAGCGGGCAGGGCAGGACCGCGCGGCCCAGCCCGGCGGCGGCCATCTCGCGCAGGACCACGAAGCTGTCGGCGCCGGCGGCGCATTCGTCCGGGGGGTCGCCCACCGCGGCGGCCGCATTCGTGCGCGCGAGCGTCCCGCGCAGCCCGAGCCAGCCGCCCGGATCGCCCCCGGCCGCGCCATAGACGGCAAAGCCGAGCTCTCCGGCCTGTTCCCCGATCAGGTCGTCGGGCAGGCGCGGGGCCGGGCGCACCGCGATGTCGGCGCCCAGCCGGGCCAGATCGACATGGGCATTCGTGCTGACAAGGTCGATGCGCAGGCCGCGCGCGCTGCCCATGATCGCGGCCATGACGGCGGGCAGCACCGCGACGCAGAGCGAATCGGTCGAGGTGACGCGCACGGTGCCGGTCAGTTGCGCCTCGGCGCCGCGGGCAAGGCGTTCGACCGTCTCGAAGGCGAGGGCGGCCTCGCGCGCGGCCTCGCTCAGGCGCAGACGGTCGGGGGCGATGGCATAGCCGGCCGGTCCGCGGTCGAACAGGCGCGCGCCGATCGCCGTTTCGAAGGCGGCGATGCGGCGCAGGACCGTGGCATGGTTCACCCCGAGCGCGCGCGCGGCGGCGCTGACCGATCCGCTGTCCGCCACGGCAAGGACATGGCGCAGATCGCCCCAGTCGGCCCGCAGCGGGAGGGCGGCGGAGTTGTGCGGAAATGATGAGGGCATCTGCGGAATTCGCCAATGGATGTGCGCAATGGACAGGGTAATCCTGCGGAGGTTCGCGTGCAACCTCCCGGAGACCAGTCCATGTTCCGTCCTTCGCCTTCCGTCCTCGCACCGGCTGCGGCCGTTCTGGCGCTGACCCTTGCCACCATCGCGCCAGCCCAGTCTGTAGCCCAGTCTTCCGATGGCACCGCCGGGCCCCCCGCCGCGCTGCGGGCGCGTCAGGCGCATATGGGCCTTTACCAGTTCAACCTGATGACGCTTGGCGCGATGGCGCAGGGGCAGATCGCCTATGATGCCGCTGCGGCCACGGCGGCCGCGTCCAATCTGGTGGCGCTGAGCGGGATGCAGACCGCTGCCTACTGGCAGCCTGGCACCGCCGCCGGCGAGGTCGAGGGCAGCCGAGCCCTGCCCGCCTTGTGGGAGAACATCGCCGATGCCGCGGCCCGGGGGCAGGCGCTGCACGAGGCGGCGCTGGGAATGGCCGAGGTGGCGGGAGCCGGGCTCGAGGCGTTGCAGGGGGCGATGGGCCCGCTGGGGCAGGCGTGCAGCGGCTGCCATCAGGCCTATCGCGCACCCTGAGCCCGCTCTCTGCAATCCGCGCTCCGCCATCCCCAGCCCTCAGTCCGAGTCCCGACCCTGGCCATGACCCGCCCGACCCCTCTGCGCGCCGCTGTTGCGGTCATGGTTGCGGTTGCGGCCGGGGCCGGGTGGGGGCTGACTGCGCCGGAGCGCCTGCCGCGCGATTTCCTCTCCGGCCTGTCCGGCGACGCCGGGCGCGGGGCGCTGGTGTTTGCCGCGGCCGGCTGTGCCGGCTGCCACCGCGCGCCGGGGGGCGGCGCGCGGACGCTGCTGGCGGGCGGGCAGCGGTTCGTCACCGATTTCGGCACCTTCGTTGCGCCCAACATCTCGAGCGATCCCGAGGCGGGCATCGGCGGCTGGAGCGATTCCGATCTGGCCGATGCGGTGATGCGGGGGGTTTCGCCCGAGGGCGAGCATTACTACCCCGCCTTTCCCTGGACGAGTTATCGCGCCCTGACGGCGCAGGACATGGCCGATCTCATCGCCCATCTGCGCACCCTGCCCGCCGATCCCACGGCAAGCGCGCCCCATGAAGTGGGGTTTCCCCTGTCGATCCGGCGCGGCATCGGCCTGTGGAAGCGGCTGTTCCTGCGCGAGGGCTGGGTTCTGGCCGAGGCCGCCACGCCCGAGATCGCGCGCGGGCGCTATCTGGTCGAGGGGCCGGGGCATTGCGCCGAATGCCACACGCCGCGCAATGTCCTTGGCGGGCCCGAGCGTGACCGCTGGCTTGCCGGCGGGCCGAACCCTGAGGGCGAGGGGCGGATTCCCGGCCTGACCCCCGCCACCCTCGACTGGAGCGCGGCGCAGGTTGCCGAATACCTCCGGTCGGGTTTCACCCCCGATTTCGACAGCGCCGGCGGCGCCATGGCCGAAGTGGTGGCCAATACCGCGCTGCTGCCCGATGCGGACCGCGCCGCGATCGCGGCCTATCTGGGCGCCCTGCCCCCGGTTGCCCCCGCCCCGTGAGACGGCGTCGTGAGCCGGCGCGACCGGGCTGTCTTAAGGGGATGTTGACTCGCACGGCCTTGCGCAGGCAGCATCGGACCGACTGCACTATCTGTCTGCCCCTCAGCCTGACGGAGACCGCAATGCCCCATCCAGTCCGCGATGCCCCGTTCCTGGCCGTCATGGCCCTTGCCTGCTTGGCCGGCGCTGCCGGGGCCGATCCTCGCCTGTCCGAGACCGCCGCGCCGGTCACCGTGCTGGGCAGTGACGAGCTGATGGCCGGGCGGTCGGTCGGGCTTGACCGGCTTCAGCGGCTGCTCGACTTTCAGGAACTGGTGTTCCCCGGCGCCCCGGGCACGGATGCGCGCCCCGGACCGGCGATCCGGGGACTGGCTTCTGTGGACTGGCCGGTGCGGCCCGAGGGATCGAACGCGGTGGCGACCCTCTCGGTCGCGGCCATCGACCGCATCGACGTGCTGGCGGGCGGCGGGATCGGCTATGATCTCGGACTGCGGTTCCGCCATGACGGCAACGGCGAGGATTTCTCGATTGCGGGCGGCCTGTTCTACGAACCGCGGCCGGACTGGCGCATCGTGCTTGGCGCGCCGCGGCCGGTGACGGAAATCCTGAACGGGCGCCCGTTCGGCACCGCCGGGGCCGTCCTCGACCTGAGCCGGTTCGGCATCTACCGCTCGCCCATCGGCACGATCATGGACCAGCAGGCTCCCTTCAGCGTGCCCGGCGCCGCGATCTGGAACTTTCGCCCGCGCGCCACCTTCGCGGCAAGCTGGCATCACAACCTCGATTGGGGCGAGGATTACTGGAGCATCGGCGCCGAATATTTCCCGCGCGACCGACTGCGCCTCTCGGTCGGGGCCGAGGGCGGCGACGGCCTTGACACGCTGCTGCGGGCGGGGATCGGCGGGATTTCGGCCTCGGGGAAATTCGACTACCGCTTTGACGCCTATCACCTGACCAGCGACATGGGGAACGGCTGGGGCGCCTATGCCGAGGCCGGCTACCGGGTGGTTCCGCGGTTGCGCCTGGGCGTGGCGGGCAGCCACGAGGACAACGGCGGCACCCTGGGCAGCGCCGCCGGGATATTCGCGGAATATGACGTGTTCGGGACCGGCGGCAGCCTGCCGGGCGCGGGCGCGGAGGCCAGCACGCGCGAGGGCATGGGGCTGAGCCTGCGGCTGAGCGCGGCGCAGGACGACGCGGGCCGGTCGAACTTCATCATCGGCGCCAGCCTGGCCTTCTGACGCACACGCGCCCCCGACCCGTCAGACCGGATCCCCGTCAGACCGGATCGGGGCCTGAAACGGGGCCTGACAGGCGTTCGGTGCGGGCCGCGCGCAGGCGGGTGAAATCGTCGCCCGCGTGGTAGGACGACCGCGTGAGCGGCGAGGCCGAGACCATGAGGAACCCCTTGGCGCGCGCCGCCGCCTCGTAATCGGTGAATTCCTCGGGCGTGACGAAGCGGGCGATGGCGTGATGCTTGGGCGTCGGCTGAAGATACTGGCCGATGGTGATGAAATCGACATCGGCCATGCGCATGTCGTCCATCACCTGCATGACGCCCTGCCGGTCCTCGCCCAGGCCGACCATGATCCCCGATTTCGTGAACATCGACGGGTCGATTTCCTTCACCCGTTGCAGGATCCGCAGGCTGTGGAAATAGCGCGCGCCGGGGCGCACCTCGGGATAGAGGCCGGGGACGGTCTCGAGGTTGTGGTTGAAGACATCGGGCCGCGCCGCGACCACGGTTTCAAGGGCCGAGGGCGGGCAGCGCAGGAAATCGGGGGTCAGCACCTCGATCGTGGTGCCGGGCGCCTGCCGGCGGATCGCGCGGATGGTCATGGCGAAATGTTCGGCCCCGCCATCCTCGAGATCGTCGCGGTCGACCGAGGTGACCACGACATGCTTCAGCCCCAGCGTCCGCACCGCATGGGCGACGCGGCCCGGCTCGAACTGGTCGAGGGGGCGCGGCCGGCCGGTGGCGATGTTGCAGAAGGTGCAGCCGCGCGTGCAGATGTCGCCCATGATCATCATGGTGGCGTGACCCACGCTCCAGCATTCGCCGACATTGGGACAGCCGGCCTCTTCGCAGACCGTGTGCAGGCCGTTGTCGCGCAAGGTGTTGCGCGTGGCCTTGTAGCCCTCCGACGTGGGCGCCTTCACCCGGATCCAGCCGGGTTTCTTCGGCTGGGGATTGTCGGGGCGATGCGCCTTTTCGGGGTGGCGCTGGTCGGGGATCTTCAGGTCGCGCATGGGCCGGCCTCTGGCAGTTTCCCCTGACGGGGCATGTGCGGCAGGAGTAGTCCCATTGCGCCCGCAAGGCAATGGAGCGCGCCCGGCCCGCCCGGCAGGCGGGCGGTGCGTGCCGCCCTGCCGCCACGGGTCAGAGCGCGTAGAGATCCGTGAACTTCGCCTCGAGATAGTCGAGCAGCGGCCCCTCGTCAGGGTCATGGCCGGTGGCGTGGGCGATGGTGGCGCGCGGCAGCCGCAGGCTTCCGTGCTGATGGACCCGCGCGCGCAGCCATTGCATCGCGCGCGACGGATCGCCGCGGGCAAGGTCGGCGTCCAGGTCCGGCAGGTCGTGGCGCATCGCCGCATGCAGGCAGCCGGCATGGACATTGCCCAGGGTATAGGTCGGGAAATAGCCGAACAGGCCCACCGCCCAATGCACGTCCTGCAACACCCCGTTCGAGGGCCGGTCCACCGCATAGCCGAAGTCGCTGCGGAACCGGTCGTTCCAGGCGGCCTCGAGATCGCCGGTCGTCAGATCGCCGCGCATCAGCGCCTGTTCCAGATCGAAGCGCAGCAGCACATGGAGGTTGTATTGCACCTCGTCGGCCTCGGTGCGGATATAGCCGCGCGCGACCCGGTTCACGGCGCGGTGAAAGGCCTCGGCCGAATCGATGCCGAAGTCGCCGAAGAGGCTGCGCATCCGCCCGAAGATCCAGCCGGTGAAGGCGCGCGAGCGGCCGATCTGGTTCTCGAGGATGCGGCTCTGGCTTTCGTGGACGCCCATCGAGGCGCCCTGCCCCACCGGGGTCAGCAGATGGACCCCGGCCACGCCCTGTTCATAGGCGGCGTGGCCGACCTCGTGGATCGTGGAATAGAGGCAGTTGAACGGATCGGCCGGATCGGTGCGGGTGGTGATGCGCACGTCATTGCCCGACCCGGACGAGAACGGATGCACCGCCTTGTCGATGCGCCCGCGGTTCAGGTCATAGCCGAAGGCGCGCGCGATCTCGGTGGCCAGCGCGATCTGGCCCGCTTCGGGAAAGGTGCCGCGCAGCGGGGCGGGTTCGGGCGCCTCGAGCACCGCCGCGCGCAGCGCCACCAGCCGCGGCCTGAGCGCCCCGAACATGGCCTGCAACTGTCCGGTTGTCGTGCCCGGCTCATAGCCGGCCAGCAGCGCGTCATAGGGATCGCCGCCCCGGGCAAGGGCCTGGCCCTCCTCGCGGCGCAGGCGCACCACATCCGAGAGGATCGGCAGGAAGGCGGCCACGTCCTCGGAACGCCGCGCCCCGGCCCAGATGCCCTGCGCCAGCGAGGTGACGCGCGCGATCTCGGCTGCCAGATGCGCCGGCACCCGCACCGCACGGTCGTGCTGGCGGCGGATCAGGCGCAGGTTCGCATGGCTCACCTCGTCGAGGGCGACCGCATCCTCGATCCAGCCCGCCAGCCGCGGGTCCGAGCGGCGCGCATGCAGCACCGTTTCCAGCGCGGCGATCTCTTCGGCGCGCTGCTCGGCGGCGCCGGCGGGCATCATCGTCTCCTGATCCCAGCCCAGGCGGCCGGCGATCTGGGCCAGCGCTTCGGTCTGGCGCTGGAAGGCCATCAGTTCGGCATAGGCAGACATGGCTCAGCCCCTCAGCGATTGTGCCAGCGGATAGCGGGCAAGAAGGCGCGCGCGCAGGATCAGCACCCACAGCAGGATCGCCCCCACCTGATGCGTGATCGCGGCATGCAGCGGCGCCGAATAGAGCACGGTGACGATGCCAAGCACGACCTGCCCCAGCATCATCGCCAGCATGGCGTTGAAGGCAAGGCGGGTGCGCGCGTTCACCGATCCGCGCGCGCGCGCCCAGACGACCAGGCCAAGCGCCAGCAGCAGATAGCCGGTCATGCGGTGGATGAACTGCACGAGGCCGTCATTTTCAAAGAAGTTGCGCCACCACGGCGTCAGGTCGAACGGATAGGGCGGCAGGAAGGCGCCCCCCATGTCGGGCCAGGTCGGGAAGGCGCGGCCCGCGTCGATCCCGGCCACCAGCGCGCCCAGCAGGATCTGCAGGAACGCCAGATGCATGAGCCCGGTCGCGCCGCGAAACAGCCGCCGCTCCTGCCCGCGGCGCGCCTGCATCAGTTCGGCCGCCGACCGCCCCATCAGCATCGCATACCACGCCAGCAGCGCGAGGATGACAAAGGCCAGCCCCAGATGCGTGGCCAGCCGGTAGGACGCCACCCGGATCATCCCGTCCTGAAGCCCGGAATGCACCATCCACCAGCCGATCGCGCCCTGCACCCCGCCCAGGATCCCCGGCAGCGCCAGCCGCCAGCCCCAGCCCGGCGGGATCCGGCGCGTCAGGGCGAAGGCCGCGAATCCCGCCGCCCAGACCAGGCCCATCACCCGGCCCAGTTGCCGGTGGCCCCATTCCCACCAGTAGATGAAGCGGAACTCGCCGATCTCCATGCCGCGGTTGAGGTTCTCGTATTGCGGGCTGGACTGGTAGAGCGCGAATTCGGCCTGCCAGTCGGCCTCGGTCAGCGGCGGGATCGCGCCGGTCACCGGCTTCCATTCGGTGATCGACAGACCCGATCCGGTCAGCCTGGTCAGCCCGCCCACCACGATCATCGCCGCGACCAGCACGAACAGCCCCACGAGCCAGAGCCGGATCGCGCGGCGCGCGCCCTGCCCCTTGCCCCGGTCGATGCCGCCGGGCGCGGCGGCGATGCGCCCGGTGGACGCGACCTCTTCGAAGATCGCCTTCTTGCCCGATGCCGTCCTGTCCGCCATGTTCCGTCCCCGCTTGCCGCGCGCCGACCCTAGGGCGCGCCCCCGCGCCCTTCAAGCGCCGCCGTTGCCGCCACCCGTGCCGCCGCCCGTGCCACCGGTGCCAGGGTTGCCGCCCGCGTCGTTGCGCCGGGCCCAGCGGACCATCTGCCGCATCATCCCGTGCAGCATCTGCGCATCGGTCCGCGTCAGCGGCAGCCGCGACCACAGGTTGCGCAGGTTCAGCTTCATGCTCTCGACCTTATGCGGCGGGAAAAAGAACCCCGCCTCCTCCATCCGTTCCTCGTAATGGGCGGCCAATGCCTCGATCTCGTCGCGGCTGGCCCATGCGGCGCCGGCCATCTCCATGCGCGGCGCGGGCGCGGCCGCCTGCGCGCGGCGCCATTCATAGGCCATGAGCAGCACGCATTGCCCAAGGTTGAGCGAGGGAAAATCCGGGTTCACCGGCACGCTCACGATGGCATTGGCGCGCGCGATGTCGTCGTTGGCCATGCCGGTGCGCTCCGGGCCAAAGAGCACCGCCACCCGTTCGCCCCGGCCGATGCGCAGCGCGGCGTCGCGCATCGCCTCTTCGGGGGTGAGGACCAGCTTGGTCAGGTCGCGCGGCCGCGCGGTGGTGGCATAGACGAAATGCGCGTCCCGCACCGCCTCGGCGGTGCCGGTGCAGACCATCGCCTCGTCCAGAAGCCGCCCCGCCCCCGAGGCCAGCGCCACCGCACGCGCATTGGGCCAGCCGTCGCGCGGATCGACCACCCGCATGAGATCGAGGCCGAAGTTCCACATCCCCCGCGCGGCGGCGCCGATGTTCTCGCCCATCTGCGGCCGGATGAGGACGAAGGCGGGTTGCGCGATCCCGGTCGGCATGGACGATTCCCTCTGGCCTCTCTGGCCTCTCTGGTCCCCGGGGAACCTGGCGCCTGATAGGGGCGCCTTGCGCCGGGGGCAAGACCGGAGGCAGGACCGGAGGCAGGACCGGAGGCAGGACCGGGGGCAGAACCAGTGGCCGCCCGACGATCCGCTTTCCCCGCGCCCGGGGGCGGGGTAGAAGCGGGCGACCTGAGAAGGGATCCCCCATGACCGACACCGGCCGCGACCTGCCGCAACTCTACCTTGTCACCCCCGCCGATCCCGACCGCGACGGGTTCGCCGATCTGCTGGCGCGCGCCCTCGATGCGGTGCCGGTGGCCTGCCTGCGGCTCTCGATGGCGACCACGGACGAGGACCGGATCCTGCGCGCGGGCGATGCCCTGCGCGAGATCGCCCATGCCCGCGACGTGCCCCTCGTGATCGAGCGGCACGCGCTCATGGTCGAACGCCTCGGCCTTGACGGGGTGCATCTGGGCGACGGCGCGCGGCAGGTGGCGAAACTGCGCAAGACGCTGGGCCCCGACGCGATCATCGGCGCCTTCTGCGGCCAGTCGCGCCACGAGGGCCTGAGCGCGGGCGAGGCCGGCGCCGACTACATCGCCTTCGGCCCGGCCGGGATCACCGCGCTGGGCGATGGCGCGCAGGCCGGGCATGACCTTTTTGCCTGGTGGTCGGAAATGGTCGAGGTGCCGGTGGTGGCCGAGGGCGCGCTCGATCCCGACCTTCTGCGCGCGCTGGCGCCGGTGGTGGATTTCGTCGCGCTCGGGGACGAGATCTGGGGCGCGGCCGATCCGCTCGCGGCGCTGCGGCGTTTCGCTCAGGCGCTCGGTCCGGTCTGAGGACGGGCGGGGGGCGGGTCCGCCTCCTCCGGCGCGGCCTCTCCGAATCCGGCCCGCACCGCCGCCGCCGCGCGCAGGGCCAGATCCTTGCGCCCCATGGCCGGGCCGGCGGTGATCGGCTGATGCCGGATCACCCGGATCCGCCCCTGCCGGGGCACCGCCAGCACCGACAGCAGATGCGGCACCAGCGCCATGTCGCCCCACCAGCCGTAAAAGCGCGGATCCGCGCCGGCGGGCGCCTCCCACAGGAGGGTCACCGGCTGGATCGGCGGGGCGATGTCCCCCCCGTCCATGCCCCTCTCGTCCATGACCGCCGCGAACAGCGCCGGCTTGAACGGCAGCACGCGGCGCCCGTCGCTCGATGTGCCCTCGGCAAACAGCACCAGCCGCTCGCCCGCGCCCAGCCGCTCGCGGATCTGCCCCACCTGCACCGCCGTCTCGCGCCGGTCGCGGCGGATGAAGAGCGTGCCCGTCGCCCGCGCCAGCCAGCCGATCCCCGGCCAGCCCGCCACCTCGGCCTTGGCGACAAAGACCAGGGTCTGCCCGGCGTTCAGCGCCAGAATGTCGAGCCAGGAGGAATGGTTGGCCACCACCACGGCCGGCGCCGGGGCCGGGGGCCCCTCGAACCGGACGGCGATCCCGAGAAGGCGCAGGTTGGCGCGGCAGACAATCCGCGTCACCCGCCCGGTCCAGGGCCTGCGCAGGCCGAAAAGCGGCCGTTCGACCGCGCGCAGCCCCAGATGCAGCGCCAGCCCGCCGAAGGTGACCAGCGCCACCGGCACCCCGCGCCCGATCACCCGCAGCCAGGCCCCGCCCCGCGGCCGCAGCGGCGGGGGCGGATCCTCGCCCTGCCAGGTCGGGTTCATGTGCCGCGCGCCCCGCAGGCGGCGATCGTGTGCCGCGCGGCCTCCATGCGCGTGGCATCCAGGATCATGCAGACATCGGTCGTGCCGAAATCGCGGTCGATCCAGGCCCCCTCGCCCACCATGCCGCCCAGACGCAGATAGGCCTTTATGAGCGCGGGCGTGGCCAGCATGGCCGCGCGCCGGTCGGTGGGGGCGGGCGTGGCCCATCGCCCCGGCTGCGCGCCGCGCGCGCGCACCCGCAACGCCGGCGGCGCCAGATGATGCGCGAAAAGCCAGGCCAGCGGCCCGGCCAGCGCCCCCGGATCGGTGCCCGGAAACGAGGCCGCCCCGAACAGGATCCCGATCCCCCTGTCCTCGACGATCCGGGCCAGCCCCTGCCACAGCAGGAACATCGCCGTGGTGCCGCGAAAATCCGGGTCGAGGCAGGTGCGCCCCGTCTCGAGCAGCTTGCGCCCCGAAGCGAGAAGCGGCCCGAGGTCGAATTCCTCCGCGCAATAGAACCCGCCCGCCCGCGCCGCGCCGGTCGCATCCATGATCCGCGTCACCCCCGCAAGCCGCCCCGAATCGCGCTCGAGCAGCAGCAGATGGTCGCAATGCGGGTCGAACCGGTCCCGTTCGAGGGCGGCGGCATGATCGACGCTGGCCCCGCGCGCCCCGAGTTCCGTGGCGAAAATCCGGTAGCGCAGCGCCTGCGCCGCCCGCAGATCGTCGGTGTCCCGCGCCAGGCGTAGGTCGAACCGTGGCATCTCACCCCCGTTTTGCCGGGCTTCTAGGCAGCAGGCAACCATTTGGCAACCTTTTGCGGCCAGTCTTTGCCATGCCAGATTGACTGGATCGGTAGTAATGCTACCTACAGTTGCAGTTTGTCGCGATGACGGGTGAAGGCGAGGTGCAAGTGGTATGAACGACGAACTGGCCGGCCCCCGGCCCGACGCTCTCGCCGGCGCGGGCCGGGACGCTGCATCGGCAACGGGCGTGCCGCAGCGCCGCCGCACGACGGTCATCGCATGAGGGGGCGGGGCGACCTCACCGCGCTTGTCGGCTCGCGCATCTGTCACGATCTGGTCGGGCCGATGGGGGCGATCGGCAACGGGATCGAACTGCTGGGCCTCACCGGGGCGACTGACGGGCCGGAAATGGCCCTCATCGCCGAAAGCGTGGCCGATGCGAACGCGCGCCTGCGGTTCTTTCGCGTGGCCTATGGCGCCGCCGCCCCGGGCCAGAACATGGGCCGGGCCGAAATCACCGCCACGCTTGCGGCGGTCTCGCGCCGCGGGCGGGTGTCGTTCCTGTGGGGGGCCGAAGGCGACCAGCCCCGCGACGAGGTGCGGGTGGTGTTCCTGACGCTGCAATGCCTCGAATCGGCGCTGCCGCACGGGGGCGAGGTGCAGGTGACCCGCGAGGCGGGCGGCTGGACCGTCACCGCCGAATCACCGCGCCTCGGCATCGTGCCGGCGCTGCGGGATTCGCTGCTCGACCCGCGCCGCCGGGTCGAGGTGGGGCCGGCTCAGGTGCAGTTCGCCCTCCTGCCCGAGGCGCTGTCGGCTCTCGGACGCAAGCTCGTGCTCACCCTCGCCCCCGAAAGGATCACGCTGCGCTTCTGATGCGCGGGCGCAAGGAATTTCGGGAAATTCCTGTCCCCACATCCGGCTGCCCGCGCGCGCAACGCCGGCCGCCGTCAGGAATTTCGGGAAATTCCTGACCCGCCTCAGGGCCGGATGGTGCCGTCGCCTTCGACCAGGTACTTGAAGGTGGTCAACTGTTCCGCCCCCACCGGCCCGCGCGCATGCAGCCTGCCGGTGGCGATGCCGATCTCGGCACCCATGCCGAATTCGCCGCCGTCGGCGAACTGGGTCGAGGCGTTGCGCATCAGGATCGCCGAATCGAGCCCGGCAAAGAACCGCGCTGCGGTGGCGTCGTTCTCGGTCAGGATCGCCTCGGTATGTTCGGAACCATGGCGGCGGATATGGGCGATCGCCGCATCCACCCCGTCCACGAGGCGCGCGGCGATGATCCGGTCGAGGAACTCGTGCCCGAAGTCCCCGGGCACGGCCGCGACCGTGCCGGGCACCTTCAGCAACTCGCCCTCGGTCCTGACCTCGACCCCGGCCGCCAGCAGATCCTCGATCAGCACGGCGCCGTGCCTGGTGTAGAACCGCCAGTCGATCAGCAGGCATTCCGCGGCACCGCAGACGCCCGGCCGCCGGGTCTTGGCGTTCAGCACCACGCGGCGCGCCTTGTCGAGATCGGCATCGCCATCGGCATAGACGTGACAGATCCCCTCGAGATGGGCAAAGACCGGCACCCGCGCCTCGCGCTGCACCAGTCCGACCAGGCCCTTGCCCCCCCTGGGCACGATCACGTCGATCAGCCCGACCGCGCCCAGCATCGCGCTGACCATCGCGCGGTCGCGGGTGGCGACTAGCTGGATCGCCTCCGCCGGCAGGCCCGCGCCCGTCAGGCCCGCCACCATGCAGTCATGGATCGCGGCCGAGGATTCGAAACTTTCCGACCCGCCCCGCAGGATCACCGCATTGCCGGACTTGAGCGCGAGCGCGCCCGCGTCGGCGGTGACATTGGGGCGGGATTCGTAGATGACGCCGATCACGCCCAGGGCCGTGCGCACCCGCCGGATCCGCAGCCCGTTCGGCCGGGTCCAGTCGGCGATCACCTCGCCCACGGGATCCTTCTGTTCGGCGATCAGGCGCAGGCTGTCGACGATCCCGGCGATGCGTGCCTCGTCAAGGCGCAGCCGGTCGCGCAGCGCCGCGCCCAGTCCCCGCCCCTCGGCCGCGTCCAGATCGAGGCAGTTCGCGTCCAGCACCGCCTGCCGCCGCTCCCACAGCGCATGCGCCGCCCCGATCAGCGCCGCCGCCTTGCGTTCGGACGAGGCGCGCGCCACCACGGTGGCCGCACTGCGGGCGCGCGCGCCCAGATCCGCCATTGTCGCGCTCGGGTCGTCCATCAGATCACCATGTCGTCGCGGTGGATGAAGGCCGCGCGTCCCTTGTAGCCGAGCGCCTCCTCGATCGCCGAAGAGCGCAGGCCCTGGATGCGGGCCGCCTCCTCGGCGGTATAGCGGGTGAGGCCGATGCCGATCCTTGCGCCGCCGGCGGCGAGGATCGCCACCGGATCGCCGCGGCCGAAGCGGCCCGACACGGCGGCGATGCCGGCGGGCAGCAGGCTCTTGCCGTCGCGCAGTGCGCGTTCCGCGCCTGCGTCCACGGTGATCTCGCCTCTGGCCTTCATCGCCCCGATCCAGCGCTTGCGCGCCACCATCGGGTCGTGGGCGGCGGAAAACCAGGTGGCGCGCGCCCCCGACTGGAGTGCTGCCAGGGGATGCGGCACCGCCCCCAGGGTGATCGCCATGGCGCAGCCCCCCTCGGTGGCGATGCGCGCGGCCATGAGCTTGGTGATCATCCCGCCCTTCGACAGGCCCGAGACGCCATCGCCCGCCATCGCCTCGATCTCGGGGGTGATGCGTTCGACGAGCGGGAAATGACGGGCCGCGGGATCGAGATGGGGGTTGCCGGAATAGAAGCCGTCCACGTCCGACAGAAGCACCAGCCGGTCCGCCCCCGCCGTCACCGCCACCTGGGCCGCGAGGCGGTCGTTGTCGCCGTAGCGGATCTCGTCGGTGGCCACGGTGTCGTTCTCGTTCACGATCGGGACCACGCCAAGGCCAAGCATGGTCTCCATGGTGGCGCGGCTGTTGAGATAGCGGCGCCGGTCGGCCGAATCCTCGAGCGTGACCAGCACCTGCCCGGCGACAAGGCCGTGATGCGCCAGCGCCTCTTCATAGGCGCGGGCAAGGCGGATCTGCCCCACCGCCGCTGCGGCCTGGCTCTGCTCGAGCGGCAGCGACCCCGGCCCGAGCCCGAGCACCCCGCGCCCCAGCGCGATCGAGCCCGACGAGACCAGGATCACCTGCACCCCGCGCGCGCGCAGGGCCGCGACATCCGCGACCAGCGACCCGAGCCAGTCCGACCGCAACCGTCCGGTCGCCGCCTCGACCAGCAGCGCCGAGCCGACCTTCACCACCAGGCGGCGCGCATCGTTCAGGGATGCCATGGCGTGTCCCTGTCCCCGGCGTCGGCAGCGGCCTCGTGGCCGGCGACGACATGGCTGCGGATCGCGCGCAGCACGTCGCGCACCCCCTCGCCGGTGGCGCTGGACATGGCCAGGACCGGGCCGCCCGTCACTTCGGCGAGCTTGCGCAGCGCATGGTCGCGCGCCTTCGGCGTCAGCGCGTCGATCTTGTTCAGCACGGTGAGGCGCGGCTTGGCGATGAGGCCGCCGCCATAGAGTTCGAGTTCGCGCATGATGGTGCGCCAGTCGCCCACCGGGGTGCCGGCGGCGCCGTCGACCAGATGCACGAGGACGGCGCAGCGTTCGACATGGCCGAGGAAACGGTCGCCAAGGCCGCGCCCCTCGGAGGCGCCGGCGATCAGGCCGGGGATGTCGGCCATGACGAATTCTGCGCCATCGACCCCGACCACGCCGAGATTGGGCACGAGCGTGGTGAACGGATAGTCGGCGATTCTGGGCCGTGCGTTCGAGACGGCGGCGAGGAAGGTGGACTTGCCGGCATTGGGCATGCCGAGCAGGCCGGCATCGGCGATGAGCTTGAGACGCAGCCAGAGGTCGCGCTCGATCCCCGGCTGGCCGGGATTGGCGCGGCGCGGCGCGCGGTTGGTCGAGGAGACGAAATGCAGGTTGCCCCAGCCGCCATTGCCGCCACGCGCCAGCACCACCTCCTGCCCGGCCGTGGCGAGATCGGCGATCACCGTCTCGCCGTCGTCCTCGAGGATTTCGGTGCCGACCGGCACGCGCAGCACCACATCCTCGCCCGAGGCGCCCGAACGCTGCCGCCCCATGCCGCCCTGGCCGTTCCTTGCGAAGAAATGCTGGCGGTAGCGAAAGTCGATCAGGGTATTGAGCCCCTCGACCGCGACCGCGACCACATCGCCGCCGCGCCCGCCGTCGCCGCCGTCCGGCCCGCCTTCGGGGATGAACTTCTCGCGCCGGAACGAGATGCAGCCGTTGCCGCCGCTGCCGGAACGGATCGTGACCTTGGCGAGATCGAGGAATTTCATGAGGGCGCTCCTGTCGTGCCTGCCCTAACGGATCGGGCGCGGGCACTCAAGCGGTGGCGGGGGGGCGCTGCCCCCCCGGGGCCCTGGCGGGCCTCCCCCCGGGGTATTTTCGCAAAGATGAAGTGGGAGGCGGGACA
>JADYZU010000015.1 GCA_020852925.1 Rubellimicrobium sp.
CGGGGGTATTTGGGGCAAAGGTGAATGGGGCCCCCTTCATCTTTGCCCCAAATACCCCGGGGGAGAGGCCCGCAAGGGCCGTGGGGGGGCAGCGCCCCCCCTGCTCAGGTCCGGCGGCGCGCACGCACCAGGGCCTCGAGCGCCCCGAGATCGTTGGCGACCCCGGTCACCCGCTCGGGCCGGTCGAACAGAGCGGCCATGCGCTCGGGCAGCACCGGGCGGATGCCGGTAGCCGCCTCGACCGCGTCGGGAAACTTTGCCGGATGCGCGGTGGCCAGTGTCACCATCGGCTGCGCGCCCTGGTGGCTGGCGGCCACATGCACCCCCACCGCCGAATGCGGGCAGAGGAGTTCGCCGGTAGCCGCGCGGGTGGCGGCGATCGTGGCGCGGGTTTCGGCCTCGTCGGCGCGGCCCGAATCGAAGATCCCGCGCAGGAAGGCCAGTTCCGCAGCGCTCAGGCTGAACCCCCCGTCACGGCCCAGCGCCGCCATCCGGGCCGAGAGGGCCGCCCCGTCGCGGCCCATCGCGTCGAAGAGCACGCGCTCGAAATTCGAGGACACCTGGATGTCCATCGACGGGCTGATCGAGGGCGTCACCCGGCCCAGCACATGCGCGCCGCTCGCCAGGGTGCGGTGCAGGATGTCGTTCTGGTTGGTGGCGATCACCAGCCGGTCGATCGGCAGGCCCATTTCCCGGGCGATGTAACCGGCAAAGATGTCGCCGAAATTGCCGGTGGGCACGGTGAAATTCACCTTGCGGTGCGGCGCGCCGAGCGAGACCGCGGCAGTGAAGTAATAGACGATCTGCGCCATCACCCGCGCCCAGTTGATCGAATTGACCCCGGCCAGCCCGACTTCGTCGCGGAAGGCGTGGTCGTTGAACATGTCCTTCAGCCGGGCCTGGCAATCGTCGAAATCGCCGTCGAGGGCAATGGCGTGGACGTTGTCCTCGGTCGGCGTGGTCATCTGGCGGCGCTGCACCTCGGAGACGCGGCCGTGCGGGAACAGGATGAACACATCGACATTCGCCAGGCCGCGAAAGGCCTCGATCGCGGCGGAACCGGTATCGCCCGAGGTGGCGCCGACGATGGTGATGCGCTGCCCGCTGCGGGCCAGCACCGCCTGCATCATCTGCCCGATCAGCGCCATCGCGAAATCCTTGAAGGCGAGCGTGGGGCCGTGGAACAGTTCGAGCAGGAAGTGGTTCGCCCCGATCTGCACCAGCGGCGCGCGCGCGGCGTGGCCAAAGCCGCGATAGGCGGCCTCGATCAGCGCGCGCAACTCGGCCTCGGCAAAGGTGTCGCCCACGAAGGGGCGGATCACGCGCAGGCAGGTTTCCTCGTAGCTCAGGCCGGCCAGCGCGGCGATCGCCGCCCTGTCCATGCGCGGCACCTCGCGCGGGATGTAGAGGCCGCCGTCGCGGGCGAGGCCGGTCATCATCGCGCCGGCGAAATCGAGTTCGGGGGCGCTTCCGCGGGTCGAGATGTAGCACATCGGTCAGTCCTTTCGCCGGTAGAGCCGCAGGGCCAGGGTCGCACTCATGGCCGCCCAGGCAAGGGCCAGCGCGAACCAGGTCACCGCATAGCCCAGGTGATTGTTGGGGATGCCCTCGGTCCCGACCGGAACCGGGCTGGTGCCGAGGGGGGGCGTGACGCTGCGCGCGACGATCAGCACCGGTTCGGTCCCGAGGGCACGGGCCATCGCCGGAACGTCGCGCGCGAACCACAGGCCGCTGGCGGCATCGGGCGGCGGGGTCCAGGAATCGCTTTCGTCGGGCCAGTGCAGGTTGCCGGTGACCTCCACGCGCTCGACCATGAGATCGGGGGCGGGCGCGGTCTCGGGGACAAAGCCCAGATCGACCATGAACGCCCGGTCCCCGGCATGGATCGGCGCGATCACACGCGCGCCCGGCCCCTGCCCCGGAAACGAGGCCAGCACCCGGATCGCCTGCCCGCCCAGCGCGCCGGTCACCACGACCGGCAGGAATTCGTCGGCCGCCTCGGAGGGGGCGGGCGGGACGGGCACCGGGGCCTCGCCGATCCGCGCCTCGATCCGGGCGATGGTGTCGGTCTTCCAGGCAAGGCGCTGCACCTGCCAGGTTCCGAGCGTGGCCAGCAGGGCGACCCCGGCAAGGCCAAGGACAAGGGTGGGGATCAGGCGGCGGTGCATCATCGCCCTCTCATCAGGCACGAACGCGCGGGGTGCAACCCCCGCGCGTTCGGTTCCGTGGGACGGTCGGTCCGTCGGGGATCAGCTTCCCCAGACGTAGATGACGAAGAACAGGAACAGCCAGACCACGTCGACGAAGTGCCAGTACCAGGCCGCCGCCTCGAGGCCGACATGCCCGTCGGCGGTGAAATGGCCCTTGTAGACCCGGATCAGGCAGACGGCGAGGAAGATGGTCCCGACGATGACGTGGAACCCGTGGAACCCCGTGGCCATGAAGAAGGTCGAGGCATAGATCCCCGAGGTGAAGCCGAAGGCCGCGTGGCTGTATTCATAGGCCTGGAACAGCGTGAACAGCAGCCCCAGCCCGACGGTGAGCCACAGCGCCCGTCTTGCGTCGTCACGGTTGCCGGTATGGGCGATCGCATGGTGCGCCCAGGTCAGCGTCGCGCCCGAGGTGAGCAGGATCAGCGTGTTGATGAAGGGCAGATGCCAGGGGTCGAAGGTCTCGATCCCGGTGGGGGGCCAGACGCCGTCGACGATCGGGCTCAGCGGGCCCATCGGGTAGAGCGCGTTCTTGAAGAAGGCCCAGAACCAGGCGACGAAGAACATCACTTCGGACATGATGAACAGGATCACGCCGTAGCGCAGGCCGATGCGGACCACCGGGGTGTGATCGCCGCTGTTGCCCTCGGTCACGACATCGGACCACCAGCCGTACATGACGAAGAACACCGCCGCGAGGCCGATCAGGAACAGCCAGTAATCGGCAAAGAAGCTGTCGGTGGTGCCGTGAAATCCCATGACGGCGCCGACCAGCATGATGAACGCCGCCACCGCGCCGAGAAACGGCCAGATCGAGGGGGGCAGGATGTGGTAGTCGTGGTTCTTGGCATGGGCCATGTCGGTTTCCCTCGCACCGGTTCTAGTTGGTTTGTGTCGCGGTCTGCGCCGCTTGTGTCAATGACGGGCCGTCCGTGGACGGGGCGGGGGCGGCCAGCGCGGCCTGCTGGAGGTCCGCCCCGTCGCCTGATTGCTGCCCGCTGTCGGGCAGGTCGATCTCGTAGAAGGTGTAGCTGAGCGTGATCGTGTGGACGTAACGCCCTTCGGGGTCGTCGAGGATCGCCGGATCGACGTAGAAGCTGACCGGCATCAGCACGGTCTCGCCGGGCTGGAGCACCTGTTCGGTAAAGCAGAAACACTCGATCTTGGTGAAATAGCCGCCGGCGGCGTAGGGGGTCACGTTGTAGCTGGCCTGCCCGGCCACGGCATGGTCGGTCGGGTTCGAGGCCTCGTAGAAGGCAAGCCCGGATTCGCCCAGGCGGATCTCCATCTCGCGCTGGGCCGGGCGGAAGGTCCAGGGCATCCCCGGCGCGCGCGTGGCGTCGAAACGGATGGTCACGGTCTGGTCGAGGATGTGGTCGGGCGCGGCCGAGGCGACCGAAGGCGCGCCGCCATAGCCGGTGACGCGGCAGAACAGGCTGTAGAGCGGCACCGCCAGGAAGGAGAGCGACACCATGACCGCCACCAGCGCGGCCATCATCGCGGCCAGCCGGGCGTTGGGATTGGCGATGCGGCGGAACGGGTTCATGGCGCGGCCCCTTCGGCGGGCGCTTCGGGCGCTTCGGGCGCTTCGGGCGTGGCGGCGGGCGCTTCGGGCGCGGCGGTCAGGCCGGGGCGCACCGCATGGTCGAACCCCTCGAGGGCGGCGGCCCCGCTCTGACGGTTCAGCTTCACGATGGTGAGGCCGAAGACCACCGCGACAAAGCCCAGCAGCACCACCAGAAGTCCGATGTTGCGGCCCCTGCGGCGGGCGTGCAGTTCGTGTTCGACGCGGATCGCCATGTCAGCCCCCGACCCCCAGGCCAAGTGCCTGCCAGCCGCCCAGGCCCCAGGCCGCCAGCAGCCTTTCCACCAGAAGCGCGCTGAAATGCAGGAAGAGATAATAGAGCGACACGCGGAACGCGCGCCGTTCGGCGGCGTGGCGGTCGGCCTCGGTCTGCGCTTCGTCCCGGCGCCAGACCCGCAGGCAGGCGGCGACGAACCACAGGTTCAGCAGCACCGCCACGACCAGATAGACCGGCCCGCCGATCGGCGTGAAGGCCAGCGCCAGCGCCACCGGCACCAGCAGCAGCGCATAGACGAGGATGTGGTTGCGCGCAGAGCGGCGGCCGTGGGTCTCGGTCAGCATGGGGATGCCGGCATCGCCGTAGTCCGATTTCACGAACAGCGCGAGCGCCCAGAAATGCGGCGGCGTCCACATGAAGATCAGCGCGAACATCAGCAGCGATTCAGGCGACACCGTCCCGGTCGCCGCCGCCCAGCCGACCATCGGCGGAAAGGATCCGGCCACCCCGCCGATGACGATGTTCTGCGGCGTCGCCCGCTTGAGCCACATGGTATAGACCACGGCATAGTAGAAGATCGTCACCGCCAGCAGCACCGCCGCCAGCGCGTTGGTGGTCAGCCACAGCATCACCACCGCAAAGCCCGAGAGCGCGACGCCCAGCGCCAGCGCTTCGCCGGGGGCCACGCGGCCGGCCGGGATCGGGCGGTTGCGGGTGCGGCGCATCAGCCGGTCGATATCGGCATCCCACCACATGTTGAGCGCGCCCGAGGCCCCCGCCCCGACCGCGATGCACAGCACCGCCACCACCATCTCGAACGGGTGCAGCCCCCCCGGCGCGACGATCATGCCGACGAAGGCGGTGAACACCACAAGCGACATGACGCGCGGCTTCAGCAGCACGACATAGTCGCCGAAGGTGGCCTCGTGCGTTTCGCCCTCGAGGCTGGCATCGGTCATGGACAGGCTCCGTTCACGTCGAACCGGGACCGCCCCCGGGGGCCCGGCCGGGGATGTTCTCCCGGCCGGGCCCTGGGGCCGCCTGCGCATCCGGGTTCACCCGGTCCGCAGGCGCGGGCCCGTTCACCACATCACATAGTCGCTGTCGGTCTGCACCCGATCGACCCAGGCGGCATAGGCCTCGGGGCTGACGACCTTCACCGTGATCGGCATGTAGGCATGGGCCTGCCCGCACAGTTCCGAACACTGGCCGAAATAGATGCCCTCGCGTTCGGCGCTGAACCACAGTTGCGCCAGCCGCCCCGGCACCGCGTCCTGCTTCACCCCGAAGGCGGGGATGGTCCAGGAGTGGATCACATCCGCCCCGGTGACCTGCATCACCACCACGGCCCCCACGGGGACGACCACGGCGGTATCGGTGGCAAGGGCGAATTCGCTCTCGCTGTAGCCCAGTTCGGCCAGTTGCGCCCGCGCCTCGTCGTCAAGGGTGTTGGTGCCGCCCATGATCGTCGAGCCGAGCATGTAGCTCTCGAAGTTCAGCGGATTTCCCGCGGCGTCGAGCTGATCGACATATTCGTATTCCCAATACCACTGATGGCCGGTCACCTTGATGGTGATGTCGGCCTCGGGGATTTCCTGCTGCTTGAACAGCACCGGCAACGAGAAGGTGCCGATGAACACCAGCGTCAGGATCGGCACGATGGTCCAGGTCACCTCGAGCGGCGAATTGTGGCTGAAGCGCGCGGGCACCGGATTGACCTTGCGGTTGTAGCGCAGGATCACCCAGATGATGAGCAGCGTGACAAGGATCGTGATCGCCGAGATGATCCACAGCAGGATGTCGTCAAAGCGGTGCAGGTCGCTGGCCAGTTCGGTCGCGGCAGGCTGAAACCCGAGGCCGCCCGCATGGGGCGCCCCCACGATCTCGAGCTGGCCGAGCGGATCCGGTTGCGCGTCCTGGGCCCCTGCGGCGCCCGCCATGACCGCCACCGCGACGGCGGCCGAGATGACTGCACCCGGGCCGGAAAGGATCTGTCTCGGATTCATCTTGTCCCCTTGGTGTTGCCCTGGTTCCCGGGTTCCGGGGTCACGGCACGGCCCCGGCGGTTTCCCTTGTTCCTTGACGGTCTCTTCCCATATCCTGCCGTGCGCGACAAGAAGCCGCGGCCAGACACTGCGGCCTTTGTTGACCTGGATCAAGCCCGCCGAAGGAAAAACCCGGATGAGCGATACGCCCTTTCGCCCCTTTGAGACCCATCTCGACCAGGACCGGGCGCTTGCGCTGCTGCGCGAGGCGGTCGCGGGTGCCGATGACGGCGACCTGTTCCTCGAACGGCGCCGGGCCGAGGTGCTGGGCCGCGACGACGGCCGCCTGCGCACCGCAAGCTATGACGCGGCCGAGGGATTCGGCCTGCGCGCCCTGAAGGGCGAGACTGCGGGCCATGCCCATTCGACCACGCTCGACGAATCGGCCCTGCGCCGCGCCGTCGCCACCGCGCGCCTTGCCGTGGGGGCCGGGGGCGGCACGCCCGCCCCGCCGCCGGCGCCCACGAACCGGCGCCTCTATGGCGACGCCGATCCGATCGGGGACGCGGGCTTTGGCGCCAAGGCCGATCTTCTGGGCGAGATCGACGCCTTTGCCCGCGCCCTCGACCCGCGGGTGGTGCAGGTGTCCGCGAGCCTGGCCGCCAGCCTTCAGGAGGTGGCGATCCTGCGCCCCGAGGGCCGGCTGTTCACCGACACGCGGCCGATGGCGCGGCTGTCGGTCTCGGTCATCCTCGAGGAGAACGGGCGGCGCGAATCAGGCAGCCACGGCACCGGCGGCCGGCACGGCCTGACGACGCTGATGGAACCCGCGCTGTGGCAGGGCGCGGTGCGCGAGGCGCTGCGCATCGCCGCCGTGAACCTGTCGGCCGAGGACGCGCCCGCGGGCGTGTTCGACGTGGTGCTTGGCCCCGGCTGGCCGGGGATCCTGCTGCACGAGGCGGTGGGCCACGGCCTCGAGGGGGATTTCAACCGCAAGGGCACCTCCGCCTTCGCCGGCCTCATGGGCAGCCGCATCGCCGCGCCGGGCGTCACCGTGGTGGACGACGGCACCCTGCCCGGCCGGCGCGGCTCGATCAGCATCGACGACGAGGGCACGCCCTCGGGGCGCACCGTGCTGATCGAGGACGGCATCCTGGTGGGCTACATGCAGGACCGCCAGAACGCGCGGCTCATGGGGGTGGCGCCCACCGGCAACGGCCGGCGCGAGAGTTTCGCCCATCCCCCGATGCCGCGCATGACCAACACGATCATGCTGGGCGGCACCGCAGACCCCGCGGGTCTGCTCTCCGATGTGCGCGACGGCATCTGGGCCGTCGGATTCGGCGGCGGTCAGGTGGACATCACCTCGGGCAAGTTCGTGTTCTCCTGCACCGAGGCCTATCGCGTGAGGAACGGCAAGGTCGGCGCGCCCCTGCGCGGCGCGACCCTGATCGGCGACGGGCCCACGGCGCTGCGCCAGGTGCGCGGGATCGCCAACGACATGGCGCTCGATCCGGGGATCGGCAATTGCGGCAAGGCCGGCCAATGGGTGCCGGTCGGCGTGGGGCAGCCCTCGCTCCTGATCGGGGGGCTGACCGTGGGCGGGGCGGCGGCCTGAGAAGGTCCGCCCGAGCGCAGAATGATTCACCTCCTGTTAACCCAGATGCCCTAGACCTGATTCTGCAACAGGCGGAGCGCGGGATGACCGGCAGGAAATCTTCTTCCACTCACCCCCCACTCCCACCCACCCAGGAAGAGGACCGGCTTCTCCGGCTTCGCCTGTTGCGCTCGCGCCGGGTGGGGATCGCCACCTTCTGGCGCCTGCTTGCCGAACACGGCAGCGCCGCCGCTGCACTCGATGCGCTGCCCGGCCTGGCCCGCAGCGCCGGAATCGACGATTACACGCCCTGCCCCGAAGGGGTGGCAGCCGCCGAACTCGCCCGCGGGCGGGCGGCCGGCGCGCGCCTGATCGCACCGGGCGACAGCGCCTATCCGGCGCAGCTCGCCACCATCGCCGATGCGCCCCCGCTCCTGTGGCTGCGGTCCGGAGGTGCGGTCACCGGCCGGCCGATGATCGCGCTCGTGGGGGCGCGCAATGCCTCGTCGCTCGGGGTGCGGATGACGCGGGCGCTGGCCACCGACCTGGGCCGGGGCGGGCATGTCGTGGTCTCGGGCCTTGCCCGCGGGATCGACGCCGCCGCGCATGAGGCGTCGCTGGCCACCGGCACGGTCGCGGTGATGGCCGGCGGGGTCGATGTCGTCTATCCGCCCGAACATGCCGCGCTGGCGCAGCGCATCCTGGCCTCGGGCGGGGCGCTCCTGTCCGAACAGCCGCCCGGCACCGTGCCGCAGGCCCGGCATTTCCCCGCGCGCAACCGCATCGTCTCGGGCATGGCGCGCGCGGTCGTCGTGGTCGAGGCGGCGACGCGCTCGGGCAGTCTCATCACCGCGCGCACCGCCCTTGACCAGGGGCGCGAGGTGATGGCGGTTCCCGGCCACCCGCTCGACCCCCGGGCGGGGGGCTGCAACCTGCTCCTGCGCGACGGCGCGACGCTTGTGCGCGACGCCGCCGACGTGGTCGAGGCCCTGGGCCGCATCGCCGGCCCCGACGCGCCAGAGGCCGCTGCCGGCCCGCCGCCCGTCGCGCCGCCACAGGAACAGACCCGGACGGCCGCGCCGCCGGATCCGGACGAACCCGCGCCCCGCCCTGCCCGCACCCTTGGCCGGATCGCGGCGCTGCACCGCCAGATCCTCGACCGGCTCGGCCCGGTTCCGGTGCCCGAAGACCAGCTCATCCGCGATCTCGAGGCGCCTGCGCGCCTGGTCGCGCCGGTGCTGACCGAACTCGAACTCGAGGGCCGCATCCACCGCGCCCCCGGCGGCCGCCTCGCCCGCCTGTCCTGAGGCGCCCCCGCCTGTCCGGCGGCGCGGCACAGCGCCGGCCCGCCGTCTCTCCCCGCATTGACAAGTCCCCACCGCCCCTCCCATGTAGCGCGCCGCAGCCGCAGCCGCAGGAACAAGGGGCCGAAATGCCTGTCGTCGTCGTCGAATCACCGGCCAAGGCCAAGACAATCAACAAATATCTGGGCGACGCCTATACCGTCCTCGCCTCCTACGGCCACGTCCGCGACCTGCCCGCCCGGAACGGTTCCGTCGATCCCGCGCAGGAATTCGCCATGCTCTGGGAGGTCGACCCCGATTCGCGCAAGCATGTGAAGGCGATCGCCGACGCCCTCAGGACCGACCCGGACCTGATCCTGGCCACCGACCCCGACCGCGAGGGTGAGGCGATTTCCTGGCACCTGACCGAGGCCCTGCGCGAACGCAAGGCGATCAAGGCGGACACGAAGGTCAGTCGCGTCACCTTCAACGCCATCACGAAAGCCGCCGTGGCCGAGGCGATGGCCCACCCGCGCCAGGTCGATCAGCCGCTGGTCGACGCCTATCTGGCGCGCCGCGCCCTCGATTATCTCGTGGGGTTCAACCTTTCGCCGGTGCTGTGGCGCAAGCTGCCGGGGGCGAAATCCGCCGGGCGCGTGCAATCGGTCTGCCTGCGCCTGATCGTCGAGCGCGAGATGGAGATCGAATCGTTCCGCGCCCGGGAATACTGGACCGTGACCGCGCTTCTCGAGACCCCGCGCGGCGCCACCTTCGAGGCGCGTCTGGTGACCCTTGCCGGACGCAGGCTCGACAAGTTCGACCTGCCGGACGCGACTGCGGCCGAACTCGCGGTGCAGGCGATCGCCTCGCGCGGGCTCTCGGTCGCCGGGGTCGAATCGAAACCCGCGACCCGCACCCCCGCGCCGCCCTTCATGACCTCGACCCTCCAGCAGGAGGCAAGCCGCAAGTTCGGCATGGGCGCGAAACAGACCATGTCCGCGGCACAGCGCCTCTACGAGGCCGGGCATATCACCTACATGCGCACCGACGGAATCGACATGGCCCCCGAGGCGGTGATGGCCGCGCGCGACGCGATCCGCGACCGGTTCGGCGAAAGATACCTGCCGAAATCGCCGCGCATGTACAAGAACAAGGCTAAGAATGCGCAGGAGGCGCATGAATGCATCCGCCCGACCGACATGAGCCATGCGCCCGACCGGCTGCGGATCACGGACGAGGACCAGCGCCGGCTTTATGACCTGATCTGGAAGCGCACGCTGGCAAGCCAGATGGCCGCCGCCGAATTCGAGCGCACCACCGTCGACATTGCCAGCGCCGACGGCCAGGTGGGCCTGCGCGCAAACGGCCAGATCGTCACCTTCGAAGGATTCATCGCCATCTACGAAGAGGGCCGCGACGATTCCGTGCTCGACGACGACGAGGGCCGCCTGCCGCAGGTCGTCTTGGGCGAGACGCTCGGCAAGCAGGCGGTGACGCCGGCGCAGCACTTCACCGAACCACCCCCCCGCTATACCGAGGCCACGCTGGTCAAGCGCATGGAGGAACTCGGCATCGGCCGGCCCTCGACCTATGCCTCGATCGTCACCACGATCCAGGACCGCGGCTATGTCGCCAAGGACCGCGGCCGGCTCGTGCCGCAGGACAAGGGGCGGCTCGTCACGGCGTTCCTCGCCAACTACTTCCGCCGCTATGTCGATTACGACTTCACCGCCGATCTCGAGAACGACCTCGATCATGTCTCGGCGGGCGAGGCGGATTACAAGGCTCTTCTGGCGCGGTTCTGGCGCGATTTCTCGGCCGCGCTCGAGGAGACCGCCGACCTGCGCATCGGCGAGGTGCTCGACAGGATCAACGAGGTGCTGGCCCCGCATCTGTTCCCGCCCACCGCCGAAGGCGGTGATCCGCGCCTGTGCCCGACCTGCGGCAAGGGGCGGCTGAGCCTGCGCACCGCGCGCTCGGGAGGGGCGTTCATCGGCTGCTCGAATTACCCCGACTGCCGCTACACCCGGCCTTTCGGCCCCCCCGGCGGCGAGGATGGCGAGGGGATCGGGCCAGACGGACGGTTGCTGGGCCAGGACGCGGACGGGCAGCCCGTGACGCTGCGCGACGGCCGATTCGGCCCCTATGTCCAGAAGGGCGAGGCAACCGCCGAACAGCCCAAGCCCCCGCGCGCAAGCCTGCCCAAGGGCTGGGCGCCCGCGCAGATGGACCTGGAGCGGGCGCTGCGCCTGCTGTCGCTGCCGCGCCCGGTCGGCCTCCATCCCGAGGATGGGGTGCTGATCGAGGCCGGGATCGGGCGGTTCGGACCCTACGTGAAGCATGGCAGCACCTATGCGAATCTGCGCGAGGTCGACGAGGTGTTCGACATCGGCATGAACCGCGCGGTCGAGGTGCTGGCGCAGAAGGCCACGCGCGGGCGCGGCGGGCGCGGAGCAGCGGCGGAACCGCTGCACAATCTGGGCGATCACCCCGAGGGCGGCACCGTCGCCATCATGCCGGGCCGCTACGGCCCCTATGTGAAATGGGGCGCGGTGAACGCCACCCTGCCCCGGGATGCCGCACCCGAGGCGGTGACCCTCGAGGAGGCGCTGGCGCTGATCGCGGCCAAGGCCGGGAAGAAGGGCACGCGCAAGGCTGCCGCCGCGAAGGCCCCGGCGAAGAAGGCGGCGGCGAAGAAGGCCCCGGCAGCGAAGGCGGCGGAGAAAAGGACTCCGGCACGGAAGGCCGCGACGAAGAAACCGGCCGCAGCGCAGGCGAAAGAGGACTGACCTGCGCCGGGCTTGCGGTCGTGGCCGCGCGCAACGTGCTTTTCGCGAAAAGCACGGGGGCGGTGTTTTTCGCGAAAAACACTTTGCGCCCCCCGGATCGGTCGCATCTGCCGCAGCGCGGCGAATTGACAAGCACGCGGCGGCGCAGCACCTTGCGCCCAGGCACGAGGGGGAGGCCAGCCATGAGAAAGGTCTATCCGGACGCGACGGCCGCGCTCGGGGGGTTGCTTCAGGACGGAATGCTGATCGCGGCGGGGGGGTTCGGCCTGTGCGGCATTCCCGAGCTCCTGATCGCGGCGATCCGCGATTCGGGGGTGAAGGATCTCACCTTCGTCTCGAACAACGCGGGGGTCGACAACTTCGGCCTGGGCGTCCTGCTCGCGACGCGGCAGGTGCGCAAGATGATCTCCTCCTATGTGGGCGAGAACGCGGAATTCATGCGCCAGTATCTCTCGGGCGAACTCGAGCTCGAGTTCAACCCCCAGGGCACCCTGGCCGAGAGGATGCGCGCCGGGGGCGCCGGCATTCCCGGCTTCTTCACCCCCACCGGCGTGGGCACCGTCATTGCCGAGGGCAAGGAGGTGAAGGTGTTCGACGGGCGCGAATACATCCTCGAGCGCGGAATCGTCGCCGATCTGTCGATCGTGAAGGCCTGGAAGGCCGACACCACCGGCAACCTCGTGTTCCGCAAGACGGCGCGCAATTTCAACGTTCCCGCCGCCACCTGCGGCCGCATCTGCGTGGCCGAGGTCGAGGAGATCGTCGAGCCCGGCACCCTCGACCCCGATGGCATCCATCTGCCGGGGATCTACGTGCACCGCATCGTGCAGGGCACGCACGAGAAACGCATCGAACAGCGCACCACGCGCAAGAGGGAGGCGGTGTGATGGCCGGCGAGGCAAAGGGCTGGGACCGCAACGGCATGGCGGCGCGCGCCGCGCAGGAGCTTCAGGACGGCTGGTATGTGAACCTCGGCATCGGCATTCCCACGCTGGTGTCGAACCACATCCCTGCGGGGGTCGAGGTCACGCTCCAGTCCGAGAACGGGATGCTCGGCATGGGGCCCTTCCCCTACGAGGGCGAGGAGGACGCCGACCTCATCAATGCCGGCAAGCAGACCATCACCGAACTGCCGCAATCGGCCTATTTCGATTCGGCCACGTCGTTCGCCATGATCCGCGGCGGCAAGATCGCCATGGCGATCCTTGGCGGCATGGAAGTGTCGCAGACCGGCGATCTGGCCAACTGGATGATCCCCGGCAAGCTGGTCAAGGGCATGGGCGGGGCGATGGATCTGGTGGCGGGCGTCGGCCGGGTGGTGGTGGTCATGGACCACACGTCGAAGCACGGCGAATCGAAGGTGTTGAAGGAATGCACCCTGCCCTTGACCGGCAAGGGCGTGGTTGACCGGATCATCACCAATCTGGGCGTGCTCGACGTGGTCGAGGGCGGGTTGCGCATCGTCGAATGTGCCCCCGGCGTCACCGAGGACGATCTGCGCGCCGCGACCGAGGCCACCATCGTCTGACCCGGCTAGAGCGTGTTCACCGCGAACACGCAGCCGTCCGACACCAGTTCCGGCGGCGTGAGGCACAGGCCCCGCGCCACCTGCCACGCGGCCAGCACGCGCGGCACATAGGCGCGCGTCTCGGCAAAGGGGGGGACGCCGGAATTGTCGCGCACCGACCCCTCGCCGGCGTTGTAGCCCGCCAGCACGAGGATCGGGTCGCCGTCGAAATGGCCCATGAGCCAGTCGAGATAGGCGATGCCGCCGCGGATGTTCGCCTGCGCGTCCAGGGCATCGCCCACGCCAAAGCGCGCGGCGGTGTCGGGCATGAGCTGCATGAGGCCGCTGGCCCCCGCGCGGCTGACCGCATCGGGGCGGCCGCCACTTTCGACGGCGATCACGGCCAGGGCCAGCGCGGGCGACACCCGCGTGCCCACCGTCGCGGCAAGGATGTCGCGCCCATGGATCCGGGCGATCTCCTGAAGCGTTTGCAGGCGCGGCACCGGGACCGAGGCGCCCTCGGCGGCATTGGCCATGACGGCAAGGGCCTCGGCCAGGCGGCCGGGGCGCGATTCGGCGCGCAGGGGCGAGACCGCGTTCCAGAACCAGTCGGTTCCCGCCGGCGCCGGGGTGGCGGGGGACGGCGATCCGGACAGCGATTCGAGCGGGGGCGCGGCGGCGGCCACGCGGCGCGGCGCGTTCGGGTCGATCTGCACGGTGATCCGGCTGGTGGCCCCCGATTCGGGGACGCCCACGCGGCGAAAGGTGAAATCGGGCTGGAGCCGGTCGCTCTCGGCTGCGGTCGCGCCTGCACACAGCGCCATGATGGCCGCCGCCCTGGCCTGCCTGCGCATCTGTCCTGCCTCGCCTCGTGTTCCTGTTTTTGGGCGCATCATGCGCCTGCCCGGCCCGTCCGGCCAGCCCGCGTCGGGGATTTGCCCGGTCCATTGGGGCGATTTGGTCACGTTGGCGGGGGGTGGCGTGGGGCGGTGCGCTGGTTTCGAAAATTTTAACCGCGTCATTTCAGGTAGTTGCAAGATAGATTGCGAAAAAGTGAAAAGCCGCGAAGATACACGATTGGCGCCAGATTCGCGCCACGATCAGAGGGCCATATAAGCCCATCCAGATCGGGGACGAACCAAACAAGAGGCAGGTTCGGATGATCCGGCAGGATGAAGCGAAACCGGGTAACCCTCTGAGGAGAGACAGAATGCTGAACTTCATCAAGAACTTCCGTGCCGACGAAGATGGCGCCGTGACCGTTGACTGGGTGGTCCTGACCGCCGCGATCGTGGGCCTGGGCATCGCCGTGATGGCGTCGGTCCGCACCGGTGCGACGACCATGGCCGGCAACATCTCGACCGAACTCCAGACGGCGGTCCCCGACATCTCGTTCTGAGCCTGACACCAAGCACATGCACCTTGAAGGCCGCGCCAAGAGCGCGGCCTTTTCCTTGCCGTCACAAGCGGTTGACGGGCAGGAACGCCCTGCCACCAAATCGTTTCCGAAGGGTCACAGTGTCGTCGCAATCCCGGTGCAGGAAACGATTGAATCGCAATGCCGCCCCCTCTTTCGGGGAAACAGGAGTGTCCGGCATGATCCACTGGCTGCATGAGTTCCGCGAGGATGAAAGCGGTGCCGTCACCGTCGACTGGGTGGTGCTGACTGGCGGCATCCTCGCCTTCGGGATCCTGGTCGCCTCGATGATTTCGCAGGGCGCGACCGACAGCGCGGGGGCCGTCGGCAGCCGCCTCGCCACGGCGCAGGTGCCCGACGTCCATTTCTGATCGCCGGTCCATCCGGGGTGCAACAAGAGGCTGAGGCAGATGCGTGCAGTTTTCGGTGTCGTGCTGATCGTCGGGCTCGGGCTTGCCGGGTTTGCGGTCTACATGGTTCAGGGGTATTTCCAGCAGCAGGAGCAGCAGCTTCAGCAGGCCGCCGCCGCGATGCAGCAGCAGGTGCCGACCGTCGATGTGCTGGCCGTGAACCGGGTGGTGCAATATGGCGAACAGATCCGCCCCGAGGATGTGATCGTCATCCGCTATGCCGAACCGTTCCTGCCCGAGGGCGTCTTTCGCACCGGTGACGAACTTTTCCCGCAAGGCCGCGAGGTGCTGCGTTCGGCCCTGCGGCAGATGGAACCGAACGAACCGATCCTGGCGGTGAAGGTGACGGAACCCGGCGTTCCGGCCGGCATCGCCACGCGCCTGACGGCCGGGATGCGCGCCTTTACCATCAGCGTCGATGCCACCTCGAGCGTGTCGGGCTTTCTGCGGCCGGGCGACCGGGTCGATGTCTACTGGACCGGCATGGTCGATCAGGGCACCGGGCAGGAAGTGACGAAACTGATCGAGACCGGGGTCGAGATCATCGCCATCGACCAGACCGCCGACGCCAACCTGACCGAGGTTTCGGTCGCCCGCACCGCCACGGTGCAGGTGACGCCGCAACAGGTGGCGAACCTTGCGCTGGCCCAGGCGACGGGCGCGCTCTCGATCTCGCTGGTCGGGCAGGCCGACACGATCGTGGCCGAGGTGATCGAGGTGAACCAGCGCACGCTGCTTGGCCTTGCCGAACCGGGCCCGGTCCTTGAACCGCCGCCGCCCCCGCCCCCGGCGCCCGAGGTCTGCACCATCCGCACCCGGCGCGGGGCCGAGGTGGTTGAAATCCCGATCCCCTGCTCGAACTGACCGGCCAGAGGGCGCCCCGGGGCGCCCTTTCGCTGTCCGGCGCCGCGCATGTTGCCGGTTATCCACAGGAAGGATGCGCCGCAACGGATTGATTCTTGCAAAATTCCGCGCCGGCGCGCAGTCTGCGCCGAAGCGCGGGCACCAAGATCCGCCGGGCAGCGGTGATCGAGAGGCAGGTCACATGTTTCGTGGACGATTGATTCGGGTGGCCTTCTTCGGCCTTGCCGTCGTGACCGGCGCCCTTCCGGGGCGCGCACCGGCGGAAACGTTGCGGGTGATCACCGGCACTGCCTCGGCCCCGCTTCAGGTGCCGATGAACCGGGCCGTCGTGGTCGAAAGCGACGCGCCCTTTGTCGAACTCTCCATCGCCAACCCCGGCATCGCCGACATCTCGTCGCTGTCGGACCGCACCATCTATGTGCTGGGCAAGGAACCGGGGCGCACCACGCTGACCATCCTGGGGGCGGACGGGCAGCTCATCACCAATGTCGAGGTGCATGTCACCCCCGACATCGCCGAATTCAAGGAACGCCTCGAACAGATCCTGCCCGGCGAGAACATCGAGGTGCGCACCGCCAATGACGGCATCGTGCTGTCGGGCACGGTGTCCTCGATCGCGCGGCTGGACCGGGCGATGGAACTGGCCCAGCGCTATGCCCCCGAGCGGGTGTCGAACCTGATGACGGTGGGCGGCACGCAGCAGGTGATGCTGCGCGTGCGGTTCGCGGAAATGCAGCGCACCGTGTCGCAGTCGCTGTCCTCGTCGCTCGCGCTGGGGGGCAGCACCCTTGGCGGCGACCTGGGGGTGCGGGCCGGGACCAACACCCTCAACACCGCAGGCGCGGCCACGGGCGCGCTGGGCGGGACGCTGCCGGGGGCGAACGAAAACAACGGCGCCATGCTGTTCGGCTTCAACGCCGGGGGCTTGCAGGTGGGGCTGCTCCTCGAGGCGCTGGAAAGCCGGGGCGTGGTGCGCACGCTGGCGGAGCCGAACCTGACCGCGCTTTCGGGACAGGAGGCGCGGTTCCTTGCCGGGGGCGAATATCCGGTGCCGGTGAACGACGGCGGCTCGATCTCGGTGGAATACAAGCCCTTCGGGGTCGAGCTGAACTTCATCCCCCGCGTGATCGACGGCGATCTGATCAACCTCGAACTGAACGCGGCGGTGTCCTCGATCGACCCCTCGAACGGGATCACGGTGAACGGCTTCAACATCGACGCCTTCCGCCGGCGCGAGACATCGACCACGGTCGAGATGCGCGACGGCGAAAGTTTCGCCATCGCCGGGCTGCTGTCGGACGATTTCCGCGACCTGAGCGGGCAGGTTCCCTGGCTGGGCGACGTGCCGGTGCTGGGCGCGCTGTTCCGGTCGGCCGAATTCTCGCGCGCGCAGACCGAACTCGTCATCATCGTCACCGCGCATCTGGTGACGCCCACCCGGGGCGAGGCGCTCGCCCTGCCGACCGACCGGGTGCGCCCGCCCAGCGAAAGCGATCTGTTCCTGTTCGGCCGCGTCGAGGCCAGCCGTGCCCCCACCACCGGCGGCGCCGGCGAGGTGGCGCGGCAGGACTTCAGCGGTTCCTATGGTTATGTGCTCGATTGATCGGAGAGCGGCGGTGAGACACCTGGCCCTTGCGACGGCGACCCTGGCCCTGCTGGCGGCGTGCTCCGACCAGACCGACCTGACGGCCAGCACCTACCGCGAGGTCGGGCTGTGGGACGGCGGCGGCTTTGGCGATTCGACCATGAACAACATCCTCACCCAGTCCGGGCAGGGGGAATACCGGGTCAACCTTGCGCGCCGCTTTGCCGCCGAAGTGCCCTCGACCATCAACTTCGACTTCAACTCCTACGCCCTCGACGATGAGGCGCGGGCGGTGCTGCGGGCGCAGGCGGACTGGATCCGCCAGTTCCCCGAAGTGCGGTTCCGCGTCTATGGCCATACCGATCTGGTCGGAACCACCGCCTTCAACCGGCGGCTGGGATTGCGCCGGGCCGAGGCGGCGGTGCTGTATCTGGGCACGCTCGGCATCGACCGCAGCCGCCTCGAGGCGGTGGTCAGCCATGGCGAGGAACAGCCCCTCATCGTCACCGAAGGGCGCGAACGCGCGAACCGGCGCACGGTGACCGAAGTTTCGGGTTTCGTCGAATCGCATCCCGGCGTCCTGAACGGCCGTTATGCGGAAATCATCTTCCGCGACTATGTGGCCTCGGCCGGGACGACCGCGCCCGAGACCGGCCCCGCGCCGGGCACGCTGACGGCCGGGAACTGAGGCGGCGGGGCGCGGCCGCTTCCGCCCCCTTGCCCCGCCCCGCCGGCCTTTTGCCCCGGATCGTCGCGCCACACCAAACAATCACTGACTTTCGGCCCAAATCCGGTCACGTTTGACCGCGATCCTGCCCCCACAGGGAAATCCCCGTCCGCATCCGCGGGCCCGGGGATGGCGGGGGCCGGGTGTGCGTTTTCCGGCCGCGTTCCGCCCCCTCAAGGAAAGGAACGACATGGCCAAGAGCAGCACCGCCGCCCTCGAGCCCCAGCCCCAGCCGCTCGTGGCCTGCACGATCAGCCGCGACGTGCAGAACTTCGATCTTCTGATCGAGGACATGGAGGCCGCGCTGGGCGAATCCTGGGGCGATCTCTCGTTCACCGAGGCGGTCGCCTTTCTCGAACAGCCCGACGCGGGCGAATTGCAGTTCGTGGCGATCGCCCTCGATTCCGGGGACGAGAGCGACCTGTCGCTCATCACCGACATCATCGGCGCGGCCAAGCGGCGCGGCCTCAAGGTCATCCTGATCGCGGACGAGGTCAGCCCCTCGAGCCTGCATCAACTCCTGCGCGAGGGGGGCGACGAATTCGTGCCCTATCCCTTGCCCGAGGGGGAATTGTCGCGCGCGATCCAGCGCCTGACCGCGCCGCCGCCGCCCGAAGACCTTCCGGTTGCGCGCGAACGCACCGGCCTGCGCGCCACCGACGACCGTTCCGGCGTGGTGATCCCGGTGCAGGGCCTGGCCGGCGGTGTGGGGGCGACGACGCTGGCCGTGAACCTGGCCTGGGAGCTGGCCAATATCGACAAGACCGACCCGCCCCGGGTCTGCCTGCTCGACTTCGGGTTCCAGTTCGGATCGGTGGCGACCTATCTTGACCTGCCCCGGCGCGAGACCGTCCTTGAATTTCTCACCAACACCGACGGCATGGACAGCGATTCCTTCATGGCGACGCTGCTGGGCTTCAACCAGAAACTGCATGTCCTGACCGCGCCCGCCGATCTCGTGCCGCTCGATCTTGTGGGGGCGCGCGATGTCGAACGCATCATCGAGATGGCCCGGATCAATTTCGACTATGTGGTGATCGACCTGCCCTCGACCATGGTGGACTGGTCCGAAGCGGTGCTGAACGCCGCGCATGTGTTCTTCGCGGTGGTCACGCTCGACATGCGGTCGGCGCAGAACGCGCTGCGCCTCAAGCGCGCCCTGACGAGCGAGGGCCTGCCCTTCGGCAAGATGCGCTTCATCCTGAACCATGCGCCCGGATTCACCGACCTGTCCGGCAAGGCGCGGGTGAAACGCCTGGCCGAAAGCCTGGGCATCTCGATCGAGGTGCTTCTGCCCGACGGCGGCCGGCAGGTGGGCCAGCAGAACGACCACGGCCTGCCACTGGGCGAAGGGGCGCCCAAGAACGCGCTGCGCAAGGAAATCGCGAAACTCGCGAAATCCGTCCACGAGGTGAACACCGCCGAAACCGGCAAGAAGAAAGCCCGCGCCTGAGGTTGAGCCATGTTTGCGAAGTTCAAGAAGCCGGGGGCAAAGGATGCCCCCGCCGCCACCGCAGCGCAGTCCCCCCGGGTCGTGGCGAACGCCGCGGCCCCGGTCGCGGCTGCGGCTGCCGGGGGCCCCGAGGCGCCACAGAAAACCCTGATGCGACAGATGCCGCCCAAGCCGGCCGAGGCCGCGCCGGTCGACAAGGAGAAGAAGCGCAAGGAGCGGCTGGGCGAGATCAAGCTCGAACTGCACAAGGCGCTGCTCGAGAACCTGAACCTCGCGGCGCTGGAAAAGGCGTCCGAGGCCGAGTTGCGTCAGGAAATCGCCTCGATCGGCGGAGAGCGGCTCGAGGAGATGGGGGTGGTCCTCAACCGCGAGGAACGCCACCAGCTCAACCAGGATCTCTTTGACGAGGTGAAGGGGCTTGGCCCGCTCGAGACGCTGCTCAAGGACGAGAGCGTGAGCGACATCCTCGTGAACGGGCCGCAACAGATCTTTGTCGAACGCGGCGGCAAGCTGCAACTGACCGACATCACCTTCAAGGACGAAAAGCACCTGCTGCGCATCATCGACAAGATCGTGTCGGCGGTCGGACGGCGGGTGGACGAATCGAACCCCTATGTCGACGCCCGCCTTGCTGACGGGTCGCGCTTCAACGCGATGGTGCCGCCGGTGGCGGTGGACGGCAGCCTTGTCTCGATCCGCAAGTTCAAGAAGGACAAGCTGTCGATCGACGACCTGGTGCGGTTCGGCGCCTTCACCGAGGAGATGGCCGCCTACCTTCAGGCCGCCGTCGCCACGCGGCTGAACGTCATCGTCTCGGGCGGGACGGGTTCGGGCAAGACGACGACGCTCAACGCGCTGTCCTCGTTCATCGACAACAACGAACGCATCCTGACGATCGAGGACACCGCCGAACTGCAATTGCAGCAGACCCATGTGGGCCGCATGGAAAGCCGCCCGCCCAACGTCGAGGGCAAGGGCGCCGTCACCCCGCGCGACTGTCTGCGCAACGCGCTGCGGATGCGCCCCGACCGCATCATCGTCGGTGAAACCCGCGGCGAAGAGGTGATCGACATGCTTCAGGCCATGAACACCGGCCACGACGGCTCGATGACCACGATCCACGCCAACAGCGCCCGCGACGGGGTCAGCCGCCTGGAAAACATGATCGCCATGGCCGGGATCGAGATGCCGATCAAGGCGGTGCGCAGCCAGATCGCCAGCGCCGTGAACCTGATCGTGCAGGCCAGCCGCCTTCAGGACGGGTCGCGGCGGATGACCTCGATCACGGAAATCACCGGCATGGAGGGCGAGGTGATCTCCATGCAGGAGGTGTTCCGCTTTCAGCGCACCGGCCTGACCCCCGACAACCGCATCATCGGCCATTTCACCGCCTCGGGCGTGCGGTCGCATTTCTCGGAACGGTTCCGCCTGTGGGGCTACGACCTGCCCGCCTCGATCTTCGAACCTTTCAACGGATAGGCTGCCATGACGATCTCTGCCGAACCGATCATCTACGGGCTGGTCTTCATCGCCGTCATCGTGCTGGTCGAGGGGCTGTATCTGACCGTCTTCGGCAAGTCGATCAGCCTGAACGCCCGCGTGAACCGCCGCCTTGCCCTTCTGGAAAAGGGCAACCGCCGCGAAGAGGTGTTCGACCAGCTTCGCAAGGAGATGGGCCAGCACCTGAAATCGCGGCAGGTGCCGCTCTACTCGATCCTGGCGGACCGGGCGCAGAAGGCCAACATCGCCTTCTCGCCGGTCCAGCTCGTCATGATCATGGCCGGTCTGGCGGTCATGGCCTTTGTCGCGCTGACCGTCGGCACGTCGGCATCGGTGGAGATCCGCGCCCTGATCGCGGTGGTGATGGGGGTGGGCGGAGTCTTTGTCTGGGTCAATTCCAAGGCCAAGAAGCGCATCTCGATGATCGAGGAGCAACTGCCCGACGCGGTCGAACTCATGGTGCGCAGCCTGCGGGTGGGGCATCCGTTCTCGTCCGCGGTGGCCATCGTCTCCAGGGAGGTGCCCGATCCGCTGGGCACCGAGATGGGCGTGATCGCCGACGAGGCCACCTATGGCCGCGACATGGGCGAGGCGCTCAAGTCGATGGCGGAACGGATCGACCTTCAGGATCTGCGCTTTCTCGCGGTGGCGGTGTCGATCCAGCAGACATCGGGCGGCAACCTGGCCGAGATCCTCGACGGGCTGGCCAAGGTGATCCGCTCGCGCTTTCGCCTGTTCCGCCGCGTCAAGGCGATCACCGCCGAGGCGAAATGGTCCGGCTCTTTCCTGTCGTTCTTTCCGCTGCTTGCGCTTGTGGGCATCAACATGGCCCAGCCGAACTACTACGACAAGGTGATGGACACGCCGGTTTTCGTGCCCGCCTGCCTCGTGGTGGCGGGTTTCCTGCTCGCGAATGTCTTCGTCATGAAGAGCCTCGTGAACATCAAGGTCTGAAGGGGGACGGGCCGTGATCGAACAGATCGACACAATGCTGAAGGACATGCTCGGCCCGTTCGGGCCGCTCATCGTCGTGGGGATGCTGGGCCTGCTCATGGTGCTGCTGGCGCTGCCCGTGTTCCTGCGCAAGGACAAGGATCCGCTGGACCGGCTGAAGGAACAGAACCGCCCGCGCGAGGTCGAACCGCGCGTCGAGCGGCTGCGGCAGGATCAGGGGCACGACAAGCTCAGGAAATTCTCGACCTTCCTCGAACCCCAGGACGAAAAGGAATATTCCGCGGTCCGGCTCAAGCTGCTCCAGGCCGGCTACCGCGAGAAGAACGCGGTCCGGATCTATCATTTCTCGCAATTCGCCCTTGGCATCGCGTTGCTGGTCGTGGGGCTGGCCTTCACGGTCTATGCCTCGGCCACCGGCACGCCGACGACGCAACAGACCATCCTTGCGATCCTGATGCCGGCGGGCGCGGGCTACATGCTGCCGAAATACTGGGTGACGCGCCGGCAGGCGATCCGGCAGGAGGCGATCACCCACGGTTTCCCGGATTCGCTTGACCTGATGCTGGTCTGCGTCGAGGCCGGCCAGAGCCTTGACCAGTCGATCCTGCGCGTCAGCCGCGAATTGCGGGCGGGTTTTCCCGATCTGGCCGAGGAATACGAGATCGTCAGCCTTGAGATGAAGGCCGGCAAGGACAAGGTGCAGGTGCTGCGCGACATGGCCGAACGCTGTGGCGTGCCCGACATCTCGTCCTTTGTCACCGTGCTGATCCAGAGCCAGCAGTTCGGCACCTCGATCGCCGAGGCGCTGCGCGTCTATGCCGGCGAAATGCGCGACAAGCGGGTGATGCGCGCCGAGGAGAAGGCGAACCAGCTTCCGACCAAGATGACGCTGGCGACGATGATGCTGACCGTGCCGCCGCTTCTCATCATCTTGATCGGGCCTTCGGTCTGGGACATCTATACGATGCTCAATCAGGGCGGCGCGGCCCAGGAAACCGGCGTCGCGGACTAGGCCGGGCCTGCCCGGCAGGCGGGGTCAGGTGGCGAACATGCGCGGATCGTGGTGGGTGCTTGTGGCGGGGGCGCTGGTTCTGCCCGCCTGTTCGGGCGACGGGCTGAACCGGCCGGCGGGCGGGGTCTATGCGCCGGGCGTGGCCGGGCAGATGCAGGACGATGCGCTGACCGTGGGGCACCGCCTCATGGCGGCGGGCGAATACGAACTGGCGCTTCAGGCCTACATGCGCGCGGCGGGGCAGCAGGGGCTGAATGTCGACACGCTCTCGGCGCTCGGTTCGGCCAACCTGCGGCTGGGCCGGCTTGGGCAGGCCGAACGCCTGTTGCGCCAGGCGATCGAGAAGGACGCGACCTTTGTCCCCGCCCAGAACAATCTGGGCGTCGTCCTCATGGAACAGGGCAAGGTCGGTGAGGCGGCCGAAGTGTTCCGTCGCGCCTATGCAACGGACAACGGCAACAGCGACACGATCCGCGACAATCTGCGACTGGCGCTATCGCGGCTGAACGATTCCGGCTATGAAGGCCCGCAAGAGGACGCACAGTTCCAGTTGATGTACGGGGGCGCGGACCGGCAGTCCGGGATCGAACCCCTGTAGCGGCAGAGCGGGCAAGGGATCAGGCAGATGCGCCATCCGGTTTTCGTATCCCTCATCGTCGTGGGGGCAATCAGCCTGTCGGCCTGCGCGCGTTCGGGCAACGACGAAGTGCAGCGCGCCATGGCCGATCTCGACGCGATCAATTCGCAGGGCCTGAACGAAGTCATGATGACCGTGGGCGACCCTGCGGAATCGGTCAGCTATTTCGCCCGCGCCCTTGCCGCCAACCCCGGGCGCATCGACCTGATGCGCGGGCTGGCCACGTCGCAGGTGCGCGCCAGCCGCATGACCGAAGGGGTGGCCTCGTGGCGGGCGGTGGTCGCGCATCCCGACTCGACCCTCGACGATCAGGTGGATCTGGCCGATGCCCTCATCCGCACCAACGAATGGACCGAGGCGCAGGCCGTCCTGACCGCGATCCCCCCCACCCACGAGACGTTCAAGCGCTACCGCCTCGAGGCGATGGTGGCCGATGCGAACGAGGACTGGGCCCGCGCCGACAGTTTCTATGAAATCGCCGTGGGCCTGACGACGACACCCGCCGGCGTCCTGAACAACTGGGGCTTTTCCAAGCTGACAAGGGGCGATTACCGCGGCGCCGAACGGCTGTTTCTGGATGCGCTGCGCTACGAGCCGGACCTGTTCACCGCCAAGAACAACCTGGTCATGGCAAGGGGCGCCCAGCGCAACTATGACCTGCCGGTGATCCGCATGACCCAGGTCGAGCGGGCGCAGCTTCTCTACACACTCGCCCTGGCCGCGATCAAGCAGAACGACATCACCATCGGTCGCGGCCTCCTGCGCGAGGCGGTAGAGACCCATCCGCAGCATTTCGATGAGGCCGCGCGGGCGCTGCGCGCCCTCGAAGAGAACTGAAGGACCGCCCATGGACATCCCTGCCGAACAGGCCCTCTGGTTCCTGATCCTCACCCTGCCCTCCTGCCTCTGGGCAGCCTGGTCCGACATGCGCGCGATGAAGATCCCGAACCGCGCCACCGACCTCATGCTGGCCATCTATCTGATCGCCGGGGCGGCGCTGGTGCTGTGGGGATCGGATCCGGCCTGGGGCTGGACCGATTACCTGTGGCGCCTGGTCCATTTCGCGGTGGTGCTGGCGCTGGGCATGGCGCTGACCGCGGCGCGTCTCATGGGGGCGGGGGATGCCAAATTCCTGGCGGCCGCCGCGCCCTTTGTCGCGGTGGGCGATCTGGGCGTGGTGGTGATGCTCTATCTGGCGACGCTGCTGGTCACCTTCGTGCTGCACCGCATCGCCCGCGCAAGCCCGCTGCGCACACTCGCCCCCGGCTGGGAAAGCTGGAAACCGGGCAAGAGGTTCCCGATGGGGCTGGCCTTCGGGGTGACGCTGCCGCTCTATTTCCTGCTGGCCGTGCTGGGCCTGCCCCGGGTCTGAGCCGAAGGGTCCATCCTTTCGCCACATTGACCCGGCATCCCTGCCGCAAACGGCGGATGGGGCCTGACGATGAACATGCATGCGAACGTGATGGCGCCCCCCGCGCCCAGGACGCTGGCGGGGATGGAACTGCCGCAGGTCATGATGCGGGACATCCTGCTCAAGACCATCTTCCGCATGAATGTCTCGGGCACGTCGGAAATCGCCCGCGCCATCTGCCTGCCGGTCCCGGTCGCGCAGGAACTGGTCGATCTGGCCCGCGCGCAGCGCCTGCTCGAGGCGATGGGCACGCTCAACGCCAACTCCGGCAACGAGATGACCTATCAGTTGACCGACGCCGGCAAGGCGCGCGCGCTCGATGCGCTGGCGCAGTCCGAATATTACGGCGCCATGCCGGTGCCGCTGGCGGCCTATCGTGAACAGGTGGCCCGCCAGTCGATCCGCAACATCCAGATCACGCGCGATCAGCTGACCGCCGCGATGGGCAATCTGGTGCTGCCGCGCACCCTCATCGACCAGCTTGGCCCGGCGGTGAGTGCGGGGCGCTCGATCCTCATGTATGGTCCGCCGGGCAACGGCAAGAGCTCCATCTCGAACGGCATCCGCGAGGCGCTGGGCGACCGGATCTATGTGCCGCGTGCCATCGAATATTCCGGGCAGGTCATCACCGTCTATGACCCGATCGTGCATTCCGCCGCCGAGGAAGAACTGGACGACCCCAATTCCCTGCGCCGCACCTCGGGCCGGTTCGACACGCGCTATGTGCGCTGCGAGCGGCCCACGGTCATCACCGGGGGGGAATTGCGGCTCGACATGCTCGATCTGGTCTACAACCCGGTCGCGCGCACCTATCAGGCGCCCTTGCAACTGAAATCCACCGGCGGCGTGTTCATCATCGACGACCTCGGCCGCCAGAAAGAGCCGCCGCAGGCCATCGTCAACCGCTGGATCGTGCCGCTCGAGGAAAACCGGGACATCCTCGCGCTGCAATCGGGCGAGAAATTCGAGGTGCCTTTCGACACGCTGGTGGTGTTCTCGACCAACTTCCACCCGAACGAGATCTTCGACAAGGCGGCGCTCAGGCGGATCTTCTTCAAGATCAAGATCGACGGCCCGAGTCAGGAGGATTTCCTCAAGATCTTTGCCATCGTCGCCCGCAAGAAGAAGATGCCGCTTGACGAGGCGGCGCTCATCCACCTGCTGAAGGTGAAATATCCGACCATCGGCAACGTCTATGCCAACTATCAGCCGGTGTTTCTCATCGACCAGATGATCGCCACCTGCGATTTCGAGGGCATCCCGCGGCAGATGTCGCCCGAACTGATCGACCGGGCCTGGGCGAACATGTTCGTCAAGGACGAGAGCATCGTGAACTAGGCCGGCGCGGCCCTAGTCCTGCCCGTCGAGCACGCGATGGATTTCGCGGCGCACCAGTTTGCGCACGTTGCGGGTGATGCGTTCACCCAGATCCCCGGCCAGTTCCTCGCGCAGGACATCGGCGATGAGGCTGCGCAGCCTGTCGATGTCGATCGGGCCGGCGTCATCGGCCAGAAGCACGCCGCCGTCCACGTCACCCGCCCCGGCGCCCGCATCGGCAGCGGGCGCGGGCGGGGCGGCGCTGCGGTGCTGGAACTGCGGCACGTCCTGGGCGGCGGGTCCGATGGGCGGCGCCGGGGCCGGGTCCACCGGCGCGGCGGGGGCGAGGCCCGCGCTGCCTTCGGCCGGGGACTGGCGCGAGCGGAACACCGGCCCCTCCTGCGGCATGATCTGCGACCAGTCCACGACCGGGGGCTCCTCGGACCCGTCGGGTTCGAATTCATGGGCCTGGACGGTCACCGCCGCCTCGATCCGGGCGACCATGCGCGCGACGGCAAGGGAATCCTCGGCCCCGGCCGGATCATCGGCGCCCGCCGCACCGGCCGGATCGGCGCCCACGCGCAAGGCCGGGGTCAGCACCAGCGTGCCGGGCGGCGGTTCGGTGGCATTGGCGGCGGGCAGATCGCGCGCGCGCCCCTCAAGCCGCACAGGTTCCGGCCGCAGCGCCGCCTGTTCGCGGTCGGCGACAAGCCGGCGGATGGAGGACAGGACATCCTCGATCTCGACATTGGTGACCGGGTCCGACATGCGCCCGCCTGTGTTCTGCTGCTGCCTCGGGGGCAGTCTAGCGCCTTGGCGGCGGACTGCCAACCGATGCCTGCAATTCGCGTTATTCGCCCAGCGCCTGAAGCACGCGGTCAAGCGCGCGTCCCTGTTCCGACAACGCGGCCGGGGCATTCTCGACCAGCGAATAATAGGCCACCGGGTCGTAGATCTGCACGTTCAGCCCCAGGTTCTGCGCCGTCAGCAGCCCCAGCGCCGCCAGAAGCCCGTATGAGGCCACCGTCTCGTCCACCTGGGCCGAGATGAGGTTGGCGCGCGCGTCAAGCAGTTCCTGTTCCGCGTTCAGCACGTCAAGCGTGGTGCGCGCGCCCAGGGTCGCCTCTTCGCGGATGCCGTCAAAGGCACTCGAGGCGGCCTGCACCTGCCGTTCCAGCGCGGCCGAACGGGCACGGGCGACCTCGACAAAGGACCAGGCCGAGGCGACGTTCTGCCCGACCGACTGCGCCGTGACCAGAAGCCCGGCCCGCGCCGCATCGCGCTGCGCCATGGCGCGGCGCACCTGCGAGGCCAGAAGCCCGCCCTGATAGATCGGCCCGCCAACGCTCAGCGTGGCCTGTTCGGACACGTCGGCAAAATCGTCAAGCGCCGTCACCCGCCCCTGAAGCGTCACCTGGGGCCGGCTGGCCCGCGACGCCAGTTCGACCGCCAGTTCCGCCGCCGCGACCGAATGCTGCGCCTGACGGATGGCGGGGTGATTTCGCTGGGCATAGGCCAGCGCCTCGTCCGCGGTCTGGCGCACGGGGGCGGGCGGCACCGGCGCGAGATTGCCCGGGGCACGGCCGACCGCGGCCTCGAATTCGGCGCGGGCGCGGGCCAGATTGCCCTGTTCGGCGGCCAGAAGGCTGCGCGCGGCGGCCAGCCGGGCCTCGGCCAGCGCGACATCGGTGCGCGTCACTTCGCCCACGTCGAAACGGTCCTGCGCGGCGCGCAGTTCCTGGGTGATGAGGCGGACGTTGTTTTCGCGCAGATCGACGAACGAGGCGGTGCGGCGCACCTCGGTATAGGCCTGCACGATGCGCTGGAGGATCTGCTGTTCGGCCTGCACCAGCGATTCGCGGGTGGCAAGGACGCTTTCGCGCTGGATCTCGACCTGAAGCGCGCCGCGCCCGCCGTCCCACAGCGTGACCTCGGCGATCAGGCTGACCGTGTTCGAGAACACATCCTGCCCGGGGGCACGCGGCTGACCGGTGGCGGTGACCTGCGCGGACCAGTTCAGGATCGGGCGCAACCGGGCGACGGCGCTGGCCACATCCTCGTCCGCGGCGCGCAGCAGGGCGCGGTTCTGTTCGAGAACCCCCGAATGTTCATAGCCGTAGGCCAGCGCATCGGCGAGGGTCTCGGCCCGCACCGGACCGAAGGCGACAATGATCGCAAGGGCAGCAGCCCCGATCCGGGCGAATTGGCGTCTGGACATCGGTCCCCCCGTTCCTGTCGTCGCCCCTGCCGGTCAGAGCGTGAATGCGGCCGCCCGGGCATAGCCCGCAAGCACCGGCGCCGTGGCGTTGAACGCCCCGCGCCAGGAAATCCGTCGCCCCGCCATGAGGCCAAGGCGCACTTCGCCCAGCGGCCCGTCCATGAACACCGCGGCGATGCGCCCGCCGTCCTTGAGCTGGGCTGCGATCGCATCGGGCAGGATCTCGATCCCGCCTTCGATCAGGATCGCGTCATAGGGCCCGGCCTGGGGGGCGCCTGCATCAAGCGGGGCGCGGAACACCGCGACATTGTCGGATCCGGTCTCGCTCAGGGCCGCTTCGGCGGCCCGGGCACGGTCGGCGTCATCCTCGAGCGCGGCGACGAACTGCGCCATCCGCGCCATGACCGCGCTGCCATAGCCCAGGCCCGCCGCGACATGCAGCACCGAATCCTCCGGCCCGATCGCCAGATGTTCGAGCATCTTGGCGAAGGTCCGCGCCTCGAGCAGGACGCGGCCGGGGCCGAGGGGCAGGCTCTCGCCGATGTAGGCGGCCTCGCGCAGCGCCTGCGGGACAAAGCGTTCGCGCGGCACGTTCAGCATCGCGTCGATGATGGGAAAACGGGTGACGTCCTGGGGGCGCACCTGGGTATCGACCATGAGGGTCCGGCGGGTCGCGTAATCAGCCACGGTCTGCCACTTTCTGAAGAGCGGATATGCCGGCCCGTTCTGTGCCACATCGCCGCGCGGGCGGCAACGGCGGATCGTCCCCTGCCCCTGCGGCACGAAGGGCCGGGGCCGCGCCGCCGCCCGCGGGAAAAACCCCGGCCCGCGCCCCGGCGCGGGGTTGCGCCTGCAAGGACGGCTACTATAAGGCCGTTCGGTTTGACCGCCGCCACGCGAAGGGGACTCCGAATGCCGAAGAGAAGCGATATCCACTCGATCCTCATCATCGGCGCCGGGCCAATCGTCATCGGACAGGCCTGCGAGTTCGACTACTCGGGCGCCCAGGCCTGCAAGGCGCTGCGCGAAGAGGGCTACCGCGTCATCCTCGTCAATTCGAACCCGGCGACGATCATGACCGATCCGGGCCTGGCCGACGCCACCTACATCGAACCGATCACCCCGGACGTGGTGGCGCGGATCATCGAGAAGGAACGCCCCGACGCCCTCTTGCCGACGATGGGCGGGCAGACCGGCCTCAACACCGCGATGGCGCTGGCGGACATGGGCGTGCTCGACCGTTTCGGGGTCGAGATGATCGGCGCGCGGCGCGCAGCCATCGAGATGGCCGAGGACCGCAAGCTCTTTCGCGAGGCGATGGAGCGCATCGGCCTTGAAAACCCCCGGGCCACCATCGTCACCGCGCCCCTGTCCGAGAACGGCCGGCGCGACCTGCGCGCCGGCGTGGCGATGGCGATGGACGCGCTCGAGGAGATCGGCCTGCCGGCGATCATCCGCCCGGCCTTCACCCTGGGCGGCACCGGCGGCGGTGTGGCCTACAACCGCGAGGAATACGAACACTTCTGCCGTTCGGGCATGGATGCCTCGCCGGTGGGGCAGATCCTGATCGACGAATCCCTTCTGGGCTGGAAGGAATTCGAGATGGAGGTGATCCGCGACAAGGCCGACAACGCGATCATCGTCTGCTCGATCGAGAACGTCGATCCGATGGGCGTGCATACCGGCGATTCGATCACGGTGGCGCCGGCCCTGACCCTGACCGACAAGGAATACCAGATCATGCGCAACGCCTCGCTCGCGGTCTTGCGCGAGATCGGGGTGGAGAC
>JADYZU010000016.1 GCA_020852925.1 Rubellimicrobium sp.
AGATCCTCGGGCCGCTTGCAGCCCTTCAGCAGCTCGTCCAGCATTTCGTTCGAAATCGTCATCGTCCTTGCTCCTCTCAGGAAGCATGGACCGGATCACCGATACACAGAAGGTCGGACACTCTCCCTGCGCGGGCCTTTGGGCTCGCCCGAGTTCTGGCGCGAGTATCACGCCGCGCTGAAACCGCCGCCCAAAGTCAGGGGCGAAAAGAAGACCATTCCCGGCACGATCCAGAAGGGCACCATGCGTTGGCTGGTGGCCCAATACACCGCATCGGGCATGTTCAAGCAACTTGGGGCCAAGACCCAGAAGGACCGGCGGGCCACGCTGGAACGCTTCTGCAACAACGTCCCCAAGGGCAGCACAGCGCCGGACGGCGAAAAGCCGTTCGACCAGCTTCAGGCCAAGCACATCCGGTTGCGGCGTGATGCGCTGGTGGCAACACCCGAGGCCGCGAACACCATGCTTAAGGCCATCAAGCAGGTGTTCAAGTTCGCCGTCCAGTATGAGCATCTGGACCGCAACCCGGCCGCCGACGTGGAGCCGCTGAAGTCCAAGGGCGACGGCTATCATAGCTGGACGCTGGAAGAGATAGAGAAGTTCGAGTCAGTCCATCCCGTCGGCACCACCGCGCGGCTGGCCTTGGCTCTGGCACTCTATACCGGCCAGCGGCGTTCCGATCTGGTGAAGTTCGGAAAGCAACACGTCCGGGACGGGTGGCTGGTCTTTACGCAATTCAAGGGGCGCGAGAACAAGCCTGTCCGGCTTGAACTTCCGATCATCCCGGAACTGCAACGCATCATCGACGCATCCCCGACGGGTGATCTGGCCTTCCTTGCGACGGCCTACGGAAAGCCCTTCACGGCGGCCGGATTCGGCAACCGGATGCGCGAGTGGTGCGACAAGGCCAAGTTGTCGGATTGTTCAACCCATGGTCTTCGGAAGGCCGCCGCCGCGCGTCTGGCGGAACTTGGCTGCACCGAATTTGAGATCATGGCCATCACCGGCCACCAGACCAGCAAGGAGGTCACACGCTACACCAAGGCCGCATCGCAAAGGCTACGCGCGGAGTCCGCGCTGGCAAAGCTGACCGGGACCAGAAGCTGAACAAAAGTGTCCCACTTTTGACCCCCGTGTGACACGGTGGGACAAAACCGAACGCTAGGCTGCTGATTTTGTTGGGGAAAAAATAGAAGTGGCAGCCCGTAGGGGAGTCGAACCCCTCTTTTCAGGTTGAAAACCTGACGTCCTAACCGATAGACGAACGGGCCATGCTGTCGGTGGCGGCTCATTACGGTATGGCGTGGGGGGGTGCAAGGGGGGAGTGTGGGATTCTTCGGGGTTTTCTTTGTCTTCCCCGGCGCTGGCCCCGAATCTGGCCCCGGCGCTGGCCTCGGCGCTGGCCCCACCCGGCCGGGGCCCCCTGCCGGCGCCCGGCCACGCCCGGCCCACGCCCCGGCCTAACCGCCGAACGGGGCGGCGGGGGCGGCGTCCTCGAGGCGCAGTTGCACGCTGGTGCGGCCCTGCCAGCGGTTCAGTTCCAGCCGCCCCGCCGCATGCACGCGCGCCCCCGGCACCAGCAGCGCGCCCAGCGGGCCTTCGCCCGCGCCGAAGGCGATCGCCTCGAGCCGGGCGCCCGCGCCATCGCCGAGCGTGAGCTTCAGGTGCCCGCCGCTGCCCACCTCGCGGGCGAAGGTCACGGTCACCTCCGGCAGCGCCAGGCGCGGGGCCGGGGCGCCGGCGCCGAACGGGCCGGCGGCGGCCAGCGATTCGACCAGTTCGACCGTGGCCGCGCCGGGCATGATCGTGCCGTCGATGCGCAGATCCCCGGCGCCGCCGCCCGCGCCCTGCCGGGCGAGCAACCCGGCCAGCCGCTCCATCGCCGGGCCGATCTGCGCCTGCCCGAGGGTGAGGCCCGCCGCCATCGGATGCCCGCCGCCGCGCGCGATCAGCCCTTCGGCCTGAAGCCGGTGCACCGCCGCGCCCAGATCGACCCCCGCGACCGAGCGGCCCGATCCCTTGCCCTCGCCGCGGTCAAGGCCGATCACCACGGCGGGGCGGTGGGTGGCCTCCTTCAGGCGGGCGGCGACGATGCCGACCACGCCGGGATGCCAGCCTTCGCCCGCGGCCCAGACAAGGGGGCCGTCGGTGCCGCGCGCCTCGGCCTGGGCCATGGCCTCGAGGTGCACCGCCGCCTCGATCGCGCGGCGTTCGTCGTTCAGGCGGTCGAGTTCCTGCGCCAGGGTCAGCGCCTCGCGCGGGTCGCGGGTGGCCAGCAGGCGCGCGCCCAGATCGGCCCGCCCGACCCGCCCGCCCGCGTTCACCCGCGGCCCGAGGACGAATCCCAGATGATGGGCGTCGGGCGCGGCATCGAGGCGCGCGACATCGGCCAGCGCCCGCAACCCGGCCCGTTCGCGCCGCGCCATCACCTGAAGCCCGGTGCGCACGAAGGCGCGGTTCACCCCGACCAGCGGCGCCACATCCGCGACCGTGGCCAGCGCCACCAGATCGAGCGCGGCCATGAGATCGGGGGGGGCGGTGCCGGAGTCGCGCAACTGGCGCCCGGCCTCGACCAGCGCCAGAAACACCACGCCCGCCGCGCACAGATGCGAGAGGGTGCCGTCCTCGTCCTGGCGGTTCGGGTTCACCACGGCAAGGGCAGGGGGCAGGGTTTCCCCCCCGAGGTGGTGGTCGAGCACCAGCACATCCGCGCCCGCGTCCGTGGCGGCGGCGACGGGGCCGTGGCTCAGCGTGCCGCAATCGACGCAGACGATGAGGGAATGGTCCTGCGCCAGCATCGCCATGGCGGGTTCGTTCGGGCCATAGCCTTCGTCGATGCGGTCGGGGACATAGAGCGTGGCCCTGCGCCCGCGCGCGGAAAGCCAGTCGAGCAGCAGCGCCGCCGAGGCGCCGCCGTCCACGTCGTAATCGGCGAAGATGGCGATGCGTTCGCCCGCCGTCACCGCGCGGTTGAGGCGGGCGGCGGCGCGTTCCATGTCGCGCAAGGATCGCGGATCGGGCAGGAGGTCGCGCAGGCGCGGGGCGAGATGGCCGGGCACATCGGCGGCCGCGACCCCGCGCGCCAGCAGGATGCGCGCGAGCGGCAGCGCGATGGCGGCATCGCGCGCCAGCGCCTCGGCGCGGCGGTCGTCCTCGATCGTGGGGCCGCGCCAGCGCCGGCCGGTGGCCGAATGCGCGACGCCAAGATAGGCGGTCATGCGCTGGCTCCGGTTCGCGGGGGGGCCGGGGGCAGGGCGGCTGTCACCTGACCGGGTTGCGGTAGATCATCCGCCGCACCGATCCGGTCTTGGAGCGCATGAGGATGGTCTCGGCGGTGACATGGCCGATCTCGCGGCGGATGCCCGACAGCAGGCTGCCGTCCGTCACCCCGGTCGCGGCAAAGATCATGTCGCCCGCCACCAGATCGTCGCGGGTATAGACCCGGTCGAAATTGCTGATGCCGGCCTTGCGGGCGCGGGCGCGTTCGTCGTCGTTGCGAAACAGCAGCTTGCCGAAGAACTGCCCGCCCATGCACTTGAGCGCGGCCGCGGCCAGCACCCCCTCGGGCGCGCCGCCCGATCCCATGTACATGTCGATGCCGGTGCGCGCGGGATCGGCGGCATGCATGACGCCGGCCACGTCGCCGTCGGTGATGAGGCGGATCGCCGCCCCGGTCGAGCGGATCTCGGCGATCATCTCGGCGTGGCGGGGGCGGTCGAGGACGCAGACGGTGATGTCGCGGGTCGAACAGCCCTTGGCCGCGGCCAGCGCCGAGACCCGTTCCGAGGCGGTCATGTCCATCGTCACCACGCCGCGGCGGAATCCGGGGCCGACGGCCAGTTTCTCCATGTAGACATCGGGCGCATGCAGCATGGAGCCGCGCGGCCCCATCGCGATCACCGCCAGCGAATTGGGCATGTCCTTGGCGCAGAGCGTCGTCCCCTCGAGCGGGTCGAGCGCGATGTCCACCGCCGGGCCGTTGCCCGACCCCACCTCCTCGCCGATGTAGAGCATCGGCGCCTCGTCGCGCTCGCCCTCGCCGATGACCACGGTGCCCTGGATGTCGAGGCGGTTCAGTTCGCGGCGCATGGCATCGACGGCGGCCTGATCGGCGGCCTTCTCGTCGCCGCGGCCGATGTGATGGGCGCAGGCGATGGCGGCGGCCTCGGAGACGCGGGCCAGGCCGAGGGACAGCATCCGGTCCTGGAAATCGGTGACGGCGGTCGTGGTCATGGCGGCTCTCCCTTCAGGTGCTGCCCCCTCCTAGCGCGCAAGGCGGCGGCGCGGCAAGGCGGGCGAATCGGATTGTGGCAGGGAGGTTGCCCCCCGGGCGACAATCCCGCGCCCAGCCGGCGATTGGCCCGGCGAATCCGCCGCGAAGCGTCGGGATTTTGACGAGGGCCGGCAGGATTTGCCACATTCGCTGCAACAGAAACGTCTCGCTCAACTGTTGTCGGTGGGGGCCGGCAGATGATGCGGAAACCGGAAGGTGTTCGCATGAATGTGGTCCCCGAAGCCGCCAGCCGCAACAGCGTGGCGCAGTTTGTTCCGCCGGTCCGTCTCGACCGGCCTGCCCGGCCAGACAGGCGGCCTCGGCGCATGATGCCTCTCATGCGCAGGGTCGAGGTCGCCTGTCTGTCGCCATCGGGCGACATCATCGACACGCCCCGTCTGGTGCCGGCGATTCCCGCCTTCGAGGAACCCTTTGCCGCCTTCACCCGTGCCGCCCTTGTCACCACCGACCGCGGCCTTGTCGCGGTGGGCGACCTGTGGCCGGGCGACCGGGTGAAAACCGTCGGGAACGGCTTTCGCACGCTGTTGTGGAAGGGCTCGACCATGCTCGTGCCGCAGGCGCAGGGGCAGGATCCGGCGATGGGGCGGCTCACGCGGATCGCGGCGGATGCGCTGGGGATCGCCCGGCCGATGCCCGACCTGGTGCTGGGCCCCAGCGCGCGGATCGCCCATCGCGCGGCGGCGGTCGAACGGCTGACCGGACAGCCCGTCGCCATGATCCCGGCGCGCGACTTCATCGACGGCTGCGCCATCCTCGAGATCGTGCCGCCCAGCCCGGTCGAGATGTTCCACCTGGGCTTTGCCGGGCACGAGATCGTGGTGGCCAACGGGGTCGAGGTCGAAAGCTATCACCCCGGCCCGGTCCACAACCTCGGGCTTCGGCCGGACTACATGGACCTGTTCCTGTCGTGCTTTCCGCATCTGTCCGCGATCGGCGACTTTGGCCTGCCCACGGTCGCGCGGTTGCGTCTGGCCGATCTGGAGCGGGTGCGCGTCGCCTGAGGGGGACGGCGCTCAGCCCGCGCGCGGGGCGTGGCGTTCCTCGAGCAGGTCGAACGGCACGAGCGGGTCGTCCTTGGCGGCGCGGATGACAAGGCTGGTCTTCACGCTGGCCACATTCGGCGCGGCGGTCAGGGTGCCGGTCAGGAACGCCTGGAACGCGGTCAGGTCCGGCGCCACGCATTTGAGGATGAAGTCCACCTCGCCGTTGAGCATGTGGCACTCGCGCACCATCGGCCAGCCCAGGCACAGCGCCTCGAACGCGGCCAGATCGGTCTCGGCCTGCCGCAACAGGCGGACCATGGCAAAGACCTGCACCTCGAACCCGAGGGTGCGCGGGTCGATGTCGGCGTGATAGCCGCGCAGATAGCCCTGTTCCTCGAGCGCGCGCACCCGGCGCAGGCAGGGCGGCGCCGAAATGCCGACCCCGCGCGCCAGATCGACATTGGTCACGCGCCCGTCGGCCTGAAGCCGGGCCAGGATGCCCCGGTCGATCGCGTCGAGCCTGCCACCGGCCATCTGTATCCGCCCCGTTCCGTTGCTGCCGCCGCCAGATAGTATGCGCAACAATGTTTCGCAACCGCTCCTCCCCGGGGCGCGGCCGGCGGCCGGCGCTTTGCCGCAGGGGGTTCCGGGCGGGGGCGAAGCTGCGTATATGCGGAAAAAGACATGTTTGAAGGGCCACCGCCATGACCGACACGCGCCACACCAGGGTTCTCATCATCGGCTCGGGGCCTGCGGGCTATACCGCGGCCGTCTATGCCGCGCGGGCGATGTTGTCGCCGCTGCTGCTTCAGGGGATCGAGCCGGGCGGCCAGCTGACCACCACCACCGAAGTCGAGAACTGGCCCGGCCAGAAGTCGATCCAGGGCCCCGACCTCATGGGGCTGATGGAGGACCACGCCCGCGAGATGGGCGCCGCGATCGTGCAGGACATCGTGACCGGCCTTGACCTGTCGGCGCGGCCGTTCCGGGCCACGGGCGATTCGGGCACGCTCTATACCGCCGACGCGGTGATCCTCGCCACCGGGGCGCGGGCGAAATGGCTGGGCCTCGAGAGCGAGGAGCGGCTGCGCGGCTTTGGCGTCTCGGCCTGTGCGACCTGCGACGGGTTCTTTTACCGCGGGCAGGAGATCGTCGTGGTGGGCGGCGGCAATACCGCGGTCGAGGAGGCGCTGTTCCTGACCAATTTCGCCTCCAGGGTGACGCTGGTGCACCGCCGCGATTCGCTGCGCGCCGAGAAGATCCTCCAGGAACGCCTGCTGCGCCATCCCCGGGTCGAGGTGGTCTGGGATCACGAGGTGCTCGAGGTGCTGGCCGAAGGCGATCCGGCCGGGGTGCGCGGCGTGCGGCTGCGCCATGTGCGGACCGGGGCCGAACGCGAGGTGCCCGCCCGGGGCGTCTTCATCGCCATCGGCCATGCGCCGGCCTCGGAACTGGTGGCGGGGCAGCTTGAACTGCACCACGGCGGCTATGTGAAGGTCGAGCCGGGCAGCACCCGCACCTCGATCCCCGGCGTCTTTGCCGCGGGCGACCTGACCGACCACGTCTATCGCCAGGCGGTGACCAGCGCCGGCATGGGCTGCATGGCCGCGCTCGACGCCGAACGCTGGCTGGCGGAACAGGGCTGACGCGACATCGTGACCTGCGCGCGCCCAAGGCCGCGCTTGCCGCAAGGGCGGGCGCGGCCCTAGACTGGGGGTATTGGGCCAGAAGGCCGCAGGAGGGTTTTCACCATGATGAAACTGCTTCGTGACGCTCCCGATACCACCAGCATCGACGGCGCCCCCCCGGGGGCGGTCGCGCCCGAGCCCGGGCAGGATGCGGCCGGCCCGCTTGCGGACCTGCTGTCCGGGGGCGCGACGGCCGCGGCGCCGCTGCCCGGGGCGGATGCCTTCCGCTTCGCGCCGGCCGCCCCGCCGCTGCCGCCGCCGCCCTGGGGCGGCGGGCCGGGCCCCGACAACCACAGCGGATCGAGCGGGCCGGACGTGCTTTACGGCTTTGGCGGCGACGATACGCTTTATGGCCGGGGCGGCAACGACCTGATCTACGGCGGCACCGGGCACGATTCGCTTTATGGCGGCATCGGCAACGACACCATCTATGGCGGCAAGGGCCGGGACCGCATCTGGGGCCAGGACGGCAACGACAGCCTGCATGGCGGCGCCGGCAACGACCGGATCTGGGGCGGCAACGGCAGCGACCGGCTGTGGGGCGATGATGGCGACGACCGGCTCTGGGGCGGGGCTGGCAACGACCAGATCAGCGGCGGCGCCGGCAGCGATACCTTCTATGCCGGGACCGGCAGCGACACGCTGACCGGCGGCCCGGGCGAGGACCGGTTCGTCTATGTCCGCGCGCAGGGCAATCAGGGGATCGACCGGATCACCGATTTCACCCTGGGCGAGGACAAGGTGATCCTCCAGGGCTATGCGCCCGGCTCTTCGATCCTGGCGCTCACGACGGTGGGGGGGCTGCCCACGGTCACCTTCACCGAGACCGGGCAGCAGGTCCAGTTCGAGGGCCTGACGCTGGCGCAGGTGGCGACCAACGCCGCCTCGATCTTCGAACTCGCCTGAGACGGGGCAGGGCGGCGTCCCGGGGGGCCTGCGCGCCCCTCAGGTCAGCCGCCCGCGCGAGGTGACACGGGCGACTTCCTCGACCCGGTCGCCGCGCATCAGATGCACCTCGTCGAACAGGTTCGTGACCACGCAGGCGTGGTTCGGGATCACATGCACCCTCTCGCCGATTTCGGGCCGGCGGGCGCAGGCGGACAGATCGACCGCGCCATGTTCCTCGGACAGGGTGGCGACGATCGCGCCGGGATATTCGACGATCTGGCCATGCCCCGGCACCGGCGCAGGATCGGCGGCCAGCGCCTTGGACCCGGCATCGAGGATGGCGCGGTCCGGGGTCGGGCGGCTGACCACGGTGGCCAGCACGGCCATGGCGCAGTCGGCGGGCGTGCCGTGGCCCCAGGCCATCTGCATCCGGTCGTTGTAGACATAGGTGCCGGGGCGCTGTTCGGTGGCGGCGGCGATCTCGTGGGCGCGCTCCATGTCCGGGGTGCCGCCGATCGAGACCACCTCGGGCGGCAGGCCGGCGGCCCCGAGGGCGGCAATGGCGGCCGCAAGCCAGTCCTGCGTCTGCGCCAGCCCCGCGCGCGGCGGATAGGCCATGAGCCCGCCAAAGCAGAGCCCCGGCGCGGCGGCGATCAGGCGGGCCAGCGCAAGCGCCTCGTCGGGGGTCTGCACGCCGCAGCGCCCGGCGCCGGTGTCGCATTCGACCAGCACGGTCAGCGGGCGGGCAGGATCGGCAAGGCGCCCGGCGTAGCCCGCCACCGTCACCGCCGAATCCGCCGTGACCGACAGCGTCACCCGCCCGTGCAGCGCGGCGAGCCGGTCAAGCTTGCGCGGCCCGAGGATGTTGTAGGGCAGGAAGATGTCGGTGATGCCGCCATCGGCCATGGCCTCGGCCTCGGACAGCTTCTGGCAGGTGACGCCGACCGCCCCCAGCGCCATCTGCGCGCGCGCGAGGCGGGGCAGCTTGTGCGTCTTGACATGCGGACGCAGCCGCAGCCCGTGCGCATCGGCATAATCCTGCGCCCGGCGCAGGTTCGCGTCCACGATGTCGAGGTCGATGAGGACGGCGGGCGTGTCGATGTCGTCGCGGTGCATGGCGGATCCGGGGCACGGGAGCGGGTTGCCCGCGACCTTCGGCCCGCGCCGGGACAAGGTCAAGGCCCGGGGCGGGACGCGGCAGGCCGGCCGGACGGGCAGGGCCGCGCCGTGGTTCCCGCCCTGTCACCCCGGCGCCCCGGACGGGTTCCCGGCAGGATTCGCCCGTGCCCGTGGCCGGGCGAGGGCGGGGGGGCTCTGCCCCCCCGGGCCCTGCGGGCCTCCCCCCCGGGATATTTGGGGACAGATGAAGGGGGCCCCTTCATCTTTGTAAAAATACCCCCGCCGGAGGCGGCGCAACGCCGGTCGGGGGCGGGTGCGGGAAATTGCTTCCGGGCGGGGCGGGGGGCTTGACCCTCCCATGATGGGAGGGAGCATATGCGGCAGGCAACGAAACTGGCGTGGCGGGAACATGGGCGAGCATCTGAGTCTTCCGGTCGGGGGCATGACCTGTGCCTCCTGTGTGGCGCGGGTCGAGCGGGCGGTGCGGGCGGTGCCGGGGGTGGCGGCGGTGGGGGTGAACCTGGCCACCGAGCGCGCCGAGGTCGATCTGGCCGATCCGGGCGCGCGCGCGGCCGTGGTCGAGGCGGTGCGGCGCGCGGGCTATGAGGTGCCGGTGGCGGCCTTCGCCCTGCCGGTGGGCGGGATGACCTGCGCCTCCTGTGTGGCGCGGGTCGAGAAGGCGGCGCGCGCGGTGCCGGGGGTGCGGGGGGCGGCGGCCAATCTCGCGACCGAGAGCCTGAGCATCACCGGCGAGGGCGATCCGGGGGCCCTGGCCGCGCAGGTGGCGGCGGCGGTGACGCGGGCGGGCTATGAGGCGCGTCCGCTCACGGCGGTGCGGGGGCCCGATCCGCAGGCGCGCCGCGCGGCCGAGACCTCCGCGCTGGGGCAGGACACGGTGCTGGCGGCGGCGCTCACGCTGCCGCTCTTCGTGATCGAGATGGGCGGGCATCTGTGGCCCGCGTTCCATCACCTGCTGGTGGCGCGGTTCGGGGCCTTCACGCTCTGGCTTCTGGAATTCGGGCTGGCGACGGCGGTCCTGTTCGGGCCGGGGCGGCGGTTCTGGTCCAGGGGAATCGCCGCGTTCCGGGCACTGTCGCCTGACATGAATTCGCTGGTGATGACCGGGGCGGGCGCGGCCTGGGCGTTTTCGGCGGTGGCGACCTTCGCGCCCGGAATCCTGCCCGAGGGGGCGGCGCAGGTCTATTACGAATCGGCGGCGGTGATCGTCACGCTCATCCTGTTCGGCCGCTGGCTCGAGGCGCGGGCGCGCGGGGCCACGTCGCAGGCGATCCGCGGGCTCATCGAGCTGGCGCCGCCGACCGCGCGCGTCCTGCGCGGGGAGGAGGAGGCCGAGGTGCCGCTGGCCCTTGTGGTGCCGGGCGACCGCATCCGCCTGCGGCCCGGCGACCGGGTGCCGGTCGATGGCCTGGTCGAGGAGGGGGCGGCGCATGTCGACGAATCCATGCTGACCGGCGAATCGCTGCCGGTGACGAAGGGGCCGGGGGATGCGCTGGTCGCGGGGACGGTGAACGGCGCGGGCACGGTTGTCATGCGGGCCGAACGGGTGGGGGCGGATACCGCGCTGGCCCGGATCGTGCGCATGGTCGAGGCGGCGCAGAGCGCAAAGCTGCCGGTGCAGGAGGCGGTGGACCGCATCACCGCCTGGTTCGTGCCGGCGGTGATGGCGGTCGCGGCGGTCACGGTCGCGGTCTGGCTGGTGGCCGGGGGCGAGGGGGCGCTGACCGCGGCGCTGGTGCATGGGGTGGCGGTGCTCATCATCGCCTGCCCCTGCGCCATGGGACTGGCCACGCCGGTGTCGATCATGGTCGGCACCGGGCGGGCGGCGCAGATGGGGGTGCTGTTCCGCAACGGGCTGGCGCTCCAGTCGCTGGCCGGGGTCGGGACCGTGGCCTTCGACAAGACCGGGACGCTGACCGAGGGCCGGGCGGAACTCACCGACTTTGTCGTGGCGCCGGGGCTCGGGCGGGAGGCGGTGCTGCGCCTCGCGGCCGCGGCCGAGGCCGGGTCGGAACATCCGCTGGCGCGCGCGCTGGTGGCGGCGGCGCGGGCCGAAGCGCAGGCGGGGGGGGGCGGGCCGCTGCCCGCGGCCCAGGCCTTCGAGAGCCTGGCCGGGCAGGGCGTGCGGGCCACGGTCGAGGGGCGGCAGGTCGCGGTGGGATCGGCGCGGTTCATGGCGACCGAGGGCGTGGACATCGCCCCGCTGGCCCCCGAGGCGGCGCTGCTGGCCGGCGCGGCCAGGGGGGCGGTGCATGTCGCGATCGACGGCAGGCTGGCGGCGGTGCTGGCGGTGTCGGATCCGGTGCGGCCGGGATCGGCCGCGGCGGTCGCGCGGCTTGACGCGCTGGGGGTGCGGTCGGCCATGGTCACCGGCGACAGCGCCGCGGTGGCCGCGGCGGTGGCGGCCCGGCTCGGGATCGGGCATGTCGAGGCCGAAGTCCTGCCCGAGGGCAAGGTCGAAGCGGTCGCGCGCCTGCGGGGCGGGGGCACGATCGCCTTCGCCGGCGACGGGATCAACGATGCGCCGGCGCTGGCCGCGGCCGATGTCGGCATCGCCATGGGCAGCGGCACCGACATCGCCATCGAAAGCGCCGATGTGGTGCTGACCGGGGGCGATCCGGGCGGGGTGGCGCGGGCCATCGCCCTGGCGCGGGCGACGCTGGGCAATATCCGGCAGAACCTGTTCTGGGCCTTCGCCTACAATGTCGCGCTCGTCCCGGTGGCGGCGGGGGTGCTGGTGCCGGCCTGGGGGATCACGCTCTCGCCCATGCTGGCGGCGGGGGCGATGGCGCTCTCGTCGGTCTTCGTGGTGTCGAATGCGCTGCGGCTGGGGCGCTGGCAGGAGGGGAGGGCATGAACATCGGCGCCGCGGCGCGCGTCTCGGGCGTGTCGGTGAAGATGATCCGCTACTACGAGGAAACCGGCCTGATCCCCGCCCCGGAGCGGACCGCGGCGGGCTATCGGGTCTATGGCCCGCGCGAGGTCGAGATGCTGCGCTTCGTGCGCCGGGCCCGCGATCTCGGGTTCTCGCTGAAGGAGATCGCGGAACTGCTGGCGCTCTGGCGTGACAGGGCGCGGGCAAGCGCGGATGTCAAGGCGATCGCGCTGGCGCATGTGGCCGATCTCGAACGCCGGATCGGCGACATGCGCGCCATGGCGGCGGTGCTGTCGCATCTGGCGCGCACCTGCCATGGCGACGACCGCCCGGACTGTCCGATTCTCGATGATCTGGCCCGCGGCGGGCGTCCGCCGGCATAGCGCGGGACATTCGTGCGCGGGGCGATGGATTGTCGGGACATCCTCCGGCCACAGCGACAATATTACGAATATTGTCGCGCCGCGGAGCGGCCTTGTCGAAGAATTTCTCGAAATTCTTCGACTGCCCGTGGCAGATAGGCACATCCTGCACTTCGATCCGTGGCATGGTGCATACCAGTTTCGGCAGGCCAGGGCGGAGGGTGCCATGAAGATCGTCGTTCTCGGGGCCGGGGTGATCGGCGTCACGCAGGCGTGGTATCTGGCCGCGGCCGGCCATGAGGTGACGGTCATCGACCGTCAGCCCGCGCCCGCGCTCGAGACCTCGTTCGCCAATGCCGGCGAGATCAGCCCGGGCTATTCGGCCCCCTGGGCCGCGCCGGGCGTTCCGCTCAAGGCGCTGAAGTGGATGTTCCAGCGCCACGCGCCGCTGGTCGTGAACTTCGCGCCCGAGCCGTCCAAGATCGTCTGGATGGCGCGACTGCTGATGAACTGCACCGCCTCGGCCTATGCACTGAACAAGGCGCGCATGGTGCGGCTGGCGGAATATTCGCGCGACTGCCTGATCGAGTTGCGCCGCACCACCGGCATCGCCTATGACGACCGCCAGCAGGGCACGCTTCAGGTGTTCCGCACCGAGGCGCAGGTCGCGGCCGCGGCCAAGGATATCGCGGTGCTGCGCGAGGGCGGGGTGCCGTTCGAGGTGCTCGACCGGGCGGGCTGTGTCGCGGCCGAGCCGGGGCTGGCCGCCTCGGCCCATCTCATCGCCGGGGGGCTGCGCCTGCCCAATGACGAGACCGGGGATTGCTTCATCTTCACCAGCCGCCTTGCGGAACTGGCCGCGGCGAAGGGCGTCACCTTCCGCTGGGGCGTCACCGTGCGCCACCTTCATGCCGAGGGCGGCCGCATCAGCCATGTCGAGACCGACCAGGGCCCGCTCAGGGCCGATGCCTATGTGCTGGCCATGGGGCCGCATTCGCCGCAGATGGTGCGGCATCTGGGGATCCGCCTGCCGATCTATCCGCTCAAGGGCTATTCGATCACCCTTCCCGTGATCGACGAGGGCCGCGCCCCGGTGTCGACCGTCATGGACGAGACCTACAAGGTCGCGATCACCCGGCTGGGCGACCGGATCCGCGTGGGCGGGCTGGCCGAAGTCGCGGGCTATGACCTGTCGCTGAACGAGAAGCGGCGCGCGACGCTGGTGCAGTCGGTGGAAGCGCTCTTTGGCGGGGCGGGCGATCAGGCGCGGGCCGAGTTCTGGACCGGGCTGCGGCCGATGACGCCCGATGGCACGCCGGTGGTGGGCCGCACGCCGGTGGCCAACCTGTTCGTCAACTCGGGGCACGGCACCCTGGGCTGGACCATGGCCGCGGGGTCGGGGCGGCTTCTGGCCGACATCATCTCGGGGCATGCGCCGGACATCGCCCATGCCGATCTGGGCTATGCCCGCTATCAGCGCGGCGCCGCCCGTGCCGCGGGCCCGCTGGTCGCCGCGGCGCAATAGCCCGGTCGCCGGGGGGGGCTGCGCGGGACGGCCGCCTGCCGCAGGGTGCCGGCCTTGAAGCGGGGTCGGCCCCGGTGCATACCGGAGCCAACACCATGCGGGCCCCGGGGGAAACATGCTGTCGGTCGATCTGTTCATGGATGCCACGCTGCTGCCGGCGCTTCTCATCGCGCTGTCGGCCGGGATCCTGTCGTTCCTGAGCCCCTGCGTCCTGCCGGTGGTGCCGCCCTATCTGGCCTATATGGGCGGCGTCAGCATGACCGAGATGTCGGAGAGCGCCGCCGCCGGGCGCCGCCGCGTCCTTCTGGCGGCGCTGTTCTTCGTGCTGGGCCTGTCGACCGTGTTCCTGCTTCTGGGGATCGCGGCCTCGGCCCTGGGGCGGCTGGTGCTGCCCTGGCTGCCGACGCTGAACCTCGTGGCCGGGATCGTGGTGATGATCTTCGGCGCGCATTTCGTCGGCGTGTTCCGCCTGTCCTTCATGGACCGCGAGGCGCGGGTCGAGGCGGGCGAGCGCGGGGGCTCCGCGCTGGGGGCCTATATCCTCGGGCTGGCCTTCGCCTTCGGCTGGACCCCCTGTCTCGGCCCGATCCTGAGCGCGATCCTCACCCTTGCGGCAAGCGAGGCGTCGCTGTCGCGCGGGGCGGTCATGCTGCTGGCCTATGCGGCGGGGCTGGGCGTGCCGTTCCTGCTGGTCGCGGCCTTCTTCCCGCGGCTGCGCGGGACCATGGCCTTCATGAAGCGCCACATGGGCCGGATCGAGCGGATCTCGGGCCTGCTGCTGTGGACGGTCGGGCTGATGATGGTCACGGGCCAGTTCAGCGACCTGGCCTTCTGGCTGCTTGAAACCTTCCCGGCGCTGGGCGCGGTCGGCTGAGGCGGCGGCCCGGACCGGGGCCGCTTTCGCCCCCGCCCCCGCCCGCTACTGGCCGCGGCGGCGACGGCGGTTCTCGGCCCCGGCCGAGGCGTTGAAGTTCGTCTCGGGCAGGGTGACGATCTGCGCGAGGTTCGCGAAAGGCGCGCTCAGATGCGGGATCCCGTTCGCGCCCACGAAATAGTCCTGGAAATTCGGGGCGATGGCGGTCTCGACGCGGATGATGTCGCGCACTTCGGCCTCGATCTCGGCGCGGGCGGCGACCGAACAGAGCGCGATGCGCGCCCCGGTGCCCGCCGCATTCCCCGCCGACCGCACCCGGTCGAGCGGCACATCCGGGAACATGCCGAGGATCATCGCGTGTTTCGGGCTGATATGCGCGCCGAAGGCGCCCGCCAGCACCACGCGGTCGACGTGATCGACGCCCTTCTCGTCCATGAGAAGCTGCGCCCCGGCATAGAGCGCGGATTTCGCCAGCTGGATCGCGCGGATGTCGCCCTGGGTGACCAGGATGCGCGGACCGCCGCCTTCGCTGTCGTCGTGGAGCAGATAGGAATGCGTGCGGCCGTGCGGGATGCAGCGCGCGGTGCCGGTCTGTTCGGCCGATCCGATCAGACCGTGGCGGTCGACGATCCCGGCCACGCGCATCTCGGCCACCACCTCGATGATGCCCGAACCGCAGATGCCGGTGATCCCGGTCGCCTTCACCGCCTCGGCGAATCCGGGTTCGTCCGACCACAGCTCGACCCCGATCACGCGGAAACGCGGCTCCTTGGTCAGGGGGTCGATCTCGACCCGTTCGATCGCGCCCGGCGCGGCGCGCTGGCCGGCGGAAATCTGCGCCCCCTCGAGGGCGGGGCCGGTCGGGCTTGAACAGGCAAGCACCTGATCGCGGTCGCCCAGCAGCAGTTCCGCATTCGTCCCGACATCGACGATGAGCACGAGGTCATCGGACTTGCCCGGTTCCTCGGCCAGTGCGACGGCGGCCGAATCGGCGCCGACATGGCCGGCGATGATCGGCAGGATATAGACCCGGCCCTCGGGGTTCACGCTGTCGATGTCGAGTTCGGGCATCCCCACCGACACGCTTTCCGAAGTGGCGGGCGAGAAGGGCGCCTGGCCCAGTTCCACCGGGTCGATGCCGAGGAGCAGGTGGTGCATCACCGGGTTGCAGACGATCACCGCCTCGAGGATGTCGCGCCCCTCGATCCCGCCGTCGCGGGCCAGATCGGCCGCCAGCCCCGAGATTGTCTTGCGCACGGCGCGGCACATCTCCTGATCGCCGCCGGGGTTCATCATCGAATAGGAGACGCGGCTCATCAGATCCTCGCCAAAGCGGATCTGCGGGTTCATCGCCCCCGCGCTCGCCTTCACGGTGCCGTCGCGCAGGTCGACCAGATGCGCCGCGATCGTGGTCGAGCCGAGGTCGATGGCAAGGCCCCAGATCGCCTCTTCGTGAAAGCCGGGCCACAGATCGAGGAGGCGCGATTCCCGGTCGCCGTGCCCGCGATGCAGCGCCACCGTGATCGCCCAGTTGCCCTTGCGCAGCACCTTCTGCAACCGCCCGAGGATCGGCAGCGAGGCGCTGACGCCCTCGATCTGCCACTGGTCGCGCAGCGCGTCCTTGAGGCGCTGGAAATCGCCCGAGGGATCGGTCAGGTCCGGCTCCTTCACCTCGACATAGAAAAGGCGGGTGGCCGGATCCATGTGCACGGCGCGGGTATCGGCGGCCTTGCGCACCACCTGGCGGTGCACCTGGCTTTCGGGGGGCACGTCGATGACGACATCGCCCAGGATCTGGGCCTGACAGCCCAGACGGCGCCCCTCCTTCAGGCCGCGGATGCGGTCATAGCGCGCCTCGACCGCGTTCCATTCCGACAGCGCGCCTTCGGCCACATGGATCCCGTGCTTGGGGAATTCGCCGTAGGCGGGCGTCACCTGGCATTTCGAGCAGATGCCGCGCCCGCCGCAGACCGAATCGAGATCGACGCCAAGCTGCCGCGCCGCCGACAGGACCGGGGTGCCCGCAGGCACATGCCCGCGCTTGCCCGAGGGGGTGAAGATCACCAGCGGGTCATTCGTCGAATCGCTCATGCCGGATACGCCATCAATGCAGGGTCTGGGCCGACCTTAGACCCCGCCCCGCCAGCAACGGCAAGGCGTTCGCGCCGCTTCCTGTCGCAAGAGCGTCATTGCCGGCCGGTGCCGGCGCATTCGCCCTTTCGTCCCGGGGCCGAAGCTGCGATAGGGGGGCGCCAGACGATGCTGCCCCCGGGGGAACGATCATGCAGATTCGCGAGGCTCTCACCTTTGACGACGTGCTTCTGGTGCCGGCGGCATCCTCGGTGCTGCCTTCGACCGCCGATGTGCGCACCCGTGCCACGCGCGCGATCACGCTCAACATTCCGCTGATGTCCAGCGCGATGGACACCGTGACCGAGGCGCGCATGGCCATCGCCATGGCCCAGGCCGGCGGCATGGGCGTGATCCACCGCAATCTCGATGTGCAGGCCCAGGCCGACGAGGTGCGCCGGGTCAAGCGGTTCGTCTCGGGCGTGGTCTACAATCCGGTGACGCTGCGCCCCGACCAGACGCTGGCCGATGCCCGCGCGCTCATGGCGCGCTATGCGGTCACGGGCTTTCCGGTGGTGGACGGGGCGGGGCGCGTCCTGGGCATCGTCACCAACCGCGACATGCGCTTTGCCAGCGACGCGAACACGCCGGTCAGCGCGATGATGACCGCCGACGACCTCGCCATGCTGTCCGAACCGGCCGATCTCGACGAGGCGCGCTCGCTCATGAAGGCGCGGCGGATCGAGAAGCTGCTGGTCACCGACGGGCAGGGAAGGCTGACCGGGCTGCTCACGCTCAAGGACAGCGAACAGGCGGTGCTGAACCCGATGGCCTGCAAGGACCAGCTTGGCCGGCTGCGCGTCGCCGCCGCCTCGAGCGTGGGGGACGCCGGGTTCGAACGGTCGGCCGCGCTCATCGACGCGGGGGTGGACGTGGTGGTGATCGACACCGCGCATGGCCATTCCGAAGGGGTCGCGCGCGCGGTCGAGCGGGTGAAGGCGCTCTCGGGCGAGGTGCAGGTGATCGCCGGCAACGTCGCCACCGGCAAGGGCACGCGCGCCCTCATCGACGCGGGGGCGGATGCGGTGAAGGTGGGGATCGGCCCCGGCTCGATCTGCACCACGCGGGTGGTGGCGGGCGTGGGCGTGCCGCAGATGACCGCGATCATGGATGCGGTGGCGGCGGCGGGCGATGTGCCGGTGATCGCCGATGGCGGCATCAAGTATTCCGGCGATTTCGCCAAGGCGATCGCCGCCGGCGCCTCCTGCGCGATGGTGGGCTCCATGATCGCCGGCACCGACGACAGCCCCGGCGAGGTGATCCTCTACCAGGGCCGCAGCTTCAAGTCCTACCGCGGCATGGGCAGCCTGGGCGCGATGGCGCGCGGCTCGGCCGACCGCTATTTCCAGAAGGACGCGGCCAGCGACAAGCTCGTTCCCGAGGGAATCGAGGGGCAGGTGCCCTACAAGGGATCGGTGGCGGCGGTGCTGCATCAGATGGTGGGCGGGCTGCGCGCGGCCATGGGCTATACCGGCAACGCCACGGTCGAGGACATGCGCCGCAACTGCGAATTCGTGAAGATCACCGCCGCCGGGCTGCGCGAAAGTCACGTCCACGATGTGACGATCACCCGCGAAAGCCCGACCTACCGCGCGCTGTGACCCCCGGCGCGCGCGTCCAGGCGGCGATCGACTGCCTTGACCGAATCCTGGCCGGGGCGCCGGCCGAACAGGTGCTGACGCGCTGGGCGCGCGACAGCCGCTATGCCGGTGCCCGCGACCGGGCCGCGGTGCGCGACCATGTCTATGGCGCGCTCAGGCGCTTGCGCTCGGCCGGGGTGGCGGGGGGCGGCACCGGCGCGCGCGCGGTGATGATCGGCGCGCTCGGGGACGAGGGCGCCGACCTGCCCGCGCTGTTCACCGGCATCGGCCACGCGCCCGCGCCCCTTGCCCCGCACGAGGGGCATGGTTCCCTTGCCGATGCGCCCGCCGCCGTGCGCGCCGACCTGCCCGACTGGATCTTCGCGCGCCTCGCCGCCGATCATGGCCCCGACCTCGCCGCCCGCATCGGCGCAAGCCTGCGCGAGCGCGCCCCGGTCTGGCTGCGCGCCAATGTCGCCCGCACCACGCGCGCCGACGCCATGGCCGCCCTCGCCGCCGAAGGGATCGGGGCCCGTCCCCACGACCGGGTGGCGACCGCGCTCCGGGTGACGGAGAACGCCGCGAAGATCCAGACTTCGGCCGCCTATGCCTCCGGCCTTGTCGAGGTGCAGGACGCCGCCTCGCAGGAGGCGGTGCTGCGGCTGCCGCTCGGGCCGGGCCTGCGCGTCCTCGACTACTGCGCCGGCGGCGGCGGCAAGGCCCTGGCCATCGCCGCGTTGACCGGCGGGCCGGTCCATGTCCATGACGCCGATCCGCGCCGCATGCGCGACCTTCCCGCCCGCGCCGCCCGCGCCGGCGCCGATATCCGCCTCCTGCCCGATCCTGCCGGCCGGCTGTTCGACCTTGTGGTGGTGGACGCGCCCTGTTCCGGCAGCGGCACCTGGCGGCGCGGCCCGGACGCGAAATGGCGGCTGACGCCCGGGCGCCTTGACGATCTGGTGGCGCTCCAGTCGCGGATCGCCGCCGAGGCGGCGGCTCTGGTCGCGCCGGGCGGGGCGCTGGCCTGGATGACCTGTTCGGTGTTCGACGCCGAAAACGCCGGCCGCGCCCGCGCCATCGCGGCGCAGACCGGCTGGCCGATGCTGGACGAGATGGCCCGCCTGCCCGACGACCGGGGCGACGGGTTCTACCTTGCCCTGTTTTCGCGCCCCTGACCGCAACCGGGGATTGCGCGATCCGGCCGATGCACTAATCTCGGGCGCGTTAACCGGATCTTAGCAGCCCGTGGCGTTCATGGGCCCGGTGATGGCCGGGGCAGGGTGCCCGGGACCGGACGGTCGGGCCGGACGGATGGGCCGGATGGACGGACGGGCCGGATGGATGGGGGCAGGGTGACGCAGATCCCGGCAGATCGGCAAGGCGGCGATGCCGCGGCGGGGGGCCGGCCCCCGGCCGGCGGGCCTGCGCTGCCGCGCGCGGTGCAGCTGCTGGTCGTGGCGCTCATGGCGGTGGCGCTGGCGGTGCTGGCCACCGGGGCGCCGGCGCCCCTGCCGGTGACGATCGGCGCCGGCGCGCTCATGGCGGTGGCGCTGGGGCTGGGGCTGCGCGGGCTGTGGCGGCAGGCGCGCGCGGCGGTGCTGCGCCATGCGGCCCGGGCCCTCGTCCTGGCCGAGGAGGAGGCGGCCTATCTGGCCGATGCCGCGGGCGCGGTCCTGCACCGCAACCGCGCCGCGCATGACCGGCAGGCCGGGCGCCTGATCACCGCACTGCCCGAGGTGCTGGCCGACATCTATGCCAATCCCGCCGCCTTCGTCGCGCAACTGCAATCGCGCGCCGACCTGTCGCAGACCGCCCGCGAAGAGGTGCTGACCCGGCGCGGCCCGCTGCGCATCTCGGTGGCGCGGCTCGACCGGGGGATCTACCTGTGGCGCCTCATGGCGGGCGACGGCGCCGGTGCGCGCGCGCGCGGGGCGGATGCGCTCAGCCTGCCGATGCTGACGGCGGGGCCGTCGGGGACGATCCTGTTCATGAACCCGGCCTTCCGCCGCCTCACCGGCGAACGGGCGCGCGTCCTTGCCGATGTCTTTGTCGACCTGCCCCTGCACAGCGGCCGCATCCACGCGGTGAACACGGTCGAGGGCGTGCTCGACTGCCTCGTGGCCGAGGTGCCGGGCAGCGGCGGCCGGCGCGAGGTCTACCTGCTGCCGGGCAGCGGCTGGTCCGGCGCCGCCGGCACCGACTGGCACGGGGTCGAGGATCTGCCGGTGCCCATGCTCAAGATCGCGCCGGACGGGGTGATCCTGGCCGCCAACCGCGAGGTGCGCGCGCTGCTGCCCATGCCCTTCGGCCCCGGCACCCGCCTGTCCGACCTGATCGAGGGGCTGGGCCGCCCGGTCGGGGACTGGGTGCGCGAAACCGCCGAGGGGCGCGGTTCCGGCACCGCGCAATTCCTGCGCGGCACCGGCGCTCATCAGGACCTGTTCCTGCGCGTCTCGCTCAGCCCCGGGGGCGAGGGCGAGGATCGCCACATCGTCGCCGTGCTCCATGACGTGACCGAATTCAAGACGCTCGAGGCGCAGTTCGTCCAGAGCCAGAAGATGCAGGCGATCGGTCAGCTTGCCGGCGGGGTCGCGCATGATTTCAACAACCTGCTCACCGCGATCTCGGGGCATTGCGATCTGCTGATCCTGCGCCACGACGAAACCGACCCGGATTTCCCCGATCTCGTGCAGATCCGCCAGAACGCCAACCGCGCCGCCGCGCTGGTGGGGCAACTGCTGGCCTTCTCGCGCAAGCAGAGCCTGATCCCCGAGGTGCTCGACCTGCGCGACACGCTGTCGGATCTGACCCATCTGCTCAACCGCCTCGTGGGCGAGAGGGTGCGCCTCACCCTCGACCACGACCCGGACCTGCGCCCGATCCGCGCCGACAAGCGGCAGCTTGAACAGGTGCTGATGAACCTCGTGGTGAATGCGCGCGATGCCATGCCCGAGGGCGGCACCATCCGCATCGAGACCGGAAACCTGCGCCTCATTGAGGCGCTGCACCGCGACCGCGCCACGCTTGCGCCCGGCGATTACGTGGTGCTGCGCGTCATCGACGTGGGAACCGGAATGCCGCCCGAACGCCTGCCCAAGATTTTCGAGCCGTTCTACACCACCAAACGCCCGGGCGAGGGCACCGGCCTTGGCCTGTCGACCGCTTACGGCATCGTCAAGCAGACCGGCGGCTACATCTTTGTCGACAGCACCCCGGGCGAGGGCACGACCTTCACCCTCTATTTCCCGGCCTGTTCCGCGCAGGAGGCCGCAAGCGCCGCCGCCGCCGCCCTTGCCGGTTCCGGCGGCGCCGCCCTTGCCGGTGCCGGCGGCGCGGCCGCGCCCGGCGCCCCTCCTGCCGCGCGTTCCTCCGGCCCGGCCCCCGGCCGCGCCAAGCCCGCAGCCGGCGCGGGCGAAGGGGCGGATGCGAGGGCCGATTCGGGGGCCGAATCGGGGGCCGGATCGGGGGCAGCTTCGGGGGCCGATGCGCCGCAGGCATCCGAACCGGGTCAGGCATCCGATCCTGTCCTCGATCCGCTCATCGCCGCGGTCCTGGCCGCCCCGGCCCCGGCTTCTGGTCCGTCCCCGGCCCCGGTGTCGCCCGCCGCCGCGCCCGCGCCGGCGCGGGGCCCCGGCGAGGGCGTGATCCTTCTGGTCGAGGACGAGGCCCCGGTGCGCGCCTTTGCCAGCCGCGCGCTGCGCCTGCGCGGCTATACCGTGGTCGAGGCCGACAGCGCCGAGGCCGCGCTGGCGCTGCTGGCCGATCCGGCCCTGGCCGTGGACGTGTTCGTGACCGATGTGATCATGCCCGGCAAGGACGGCCCGACCTGGGTGCGCGAGGCGCTCGAGGACCGGCCGCAGACAAGGGTGATCTTCGTCTCGGGCTATGCCGAGGATGCCTTTGCCGAACAGAAGGCGCTGATCCCCAATTCGGTCTTCCTGCCCAAGCCCTTCTCGCTGGTCGATCTGACCGCCACCGTGCAGGGCCAGTTGCACTGAAGGGGCCCCCTCACGCATCGGCTGCGCCTGACGGCAGGCTGACGCCGGGGATGCGCGGCTGTCAGGCGGGGGTCAGGGGCGCGCGGCAGGTCTGCGCCACACCAGTCCGAGCCAGCCCGTGACCCGCCCCGCCCCTAAGACCGCCCCCGCGACCGCCCCGCCGCACGCCCCGCCACACGCCCCGCCATCCGCGCCGGTGCCCGCGCCGGTGCCTTCGGACCCCGGCGCCGGGTTGCGGCCTCCGCTCGACCCGCCGCCGGGAATCGGCAAGGATGGGGCCGATCCACCCGATCCCGCCTTCCGCGGGCGGCGGGGCATCACCAGACCGTGGCATCCGCCGCCGCGACAGGGGCCGCGACAGGGGCCGCGACAGGGGCCGCGACAGGGGCCGCAACAGGGGCCGCAACAGGGGCCGCAACAGGGGAACGACCATGGAACTTGCGCGGATAGAACGGCTGAAGACGCTGCTGTTCGCGATCGCCCTTGCCGGGCTCTCGGCCGGCCTTGCGCTCTGGCTTGCCGGGCGGGCGGGCGCGGCGGATCTGGTCTGGTTCGCCGCCGTGGTTCCGGTGCTGGCCGCGCTTCTGGTCGAGATCCTGCGCAGCCTCGCGCGGGGGGAGGTCGGGCTCGACATCGTCGCGGCGCTGTCGATGACCGCGGCCCTCGCCTTTGGCGAGGAACTGGCCGCCTCGGTCGTGGCGGTCATGTATTCGGGCGGCACCTTCCTCGAGGGATTCGCCGAAGGCCGCGCCCGCCGCGAGATGCGCGACCTGCTGTCGCGGGTGCCGCGCAGCGCCACGCGACACCGCAATGGCGGGCTCGAGGATGTGCCGCTCGACGCGATCGTGCCGGGCGACCGGCTGCTGATCCGGCAGGGCGACGGGGTGCCGGTGGACGGGCGGGTGGTGTCGGCGCGGGCCTTTCTCGACACGTCGGCGCTGACCGGCGAATCGCTGCCGCAGCGCCTGTCCGCGGGCGAGGAGGCGATGAGCGGCGCCACCAATGCCGGCGAGGCCTTTGACCTCGAGGCGCTGCGCGAGGCGCGCGACAGCACCTATGCCGGGATCGTCCGCCTGGTCGAGGAGGCGCAGCGGTCCAGGGCGCCGATGTCGCGGCTGGCGGACCGCTGGTCGCTGGGGTTTCTCGCGGTGACGGTGGCGATCGCGCTGGCGGCCTGGTGGTTCAGCGGCGACCCGATCCGCGCGGTCGCGGTGCTGGTGGTGGCCACGCCCTGTCCGCTCATCCTGGCGGTGCCGGTGGCGCTGGTCGCGGGCCTGTCGCGGGCGGCGCATTACGGGGTGCTGGTCAAGGGGGCCGGCCCGCTCGAGGCGATGGCGCGCATCCGCACGATCATCCTCGACAAGACCGGGACACTGACCGACGGGCGGCCGCGGATCGTCTCGATCGACAGCCATGACGGCATGGGCGCGCAGGAAATCCTGCTGCTTGCGGCGGCGGCGGACCAGGCCTCGAAGCATCCGGTGGCGCAGGCCATCGTCGCCGAGGCGCGGGCGCGCGGCCTGACCCTGCCCGCGCCCGGGGACGCGGCCGAGATCCCCGGCGAGGGCGTGATCGCCCATGTCGGCGGGCGCCAGGTGATCGTCGGCGGCGACGGGTTCGTGGCGCGGCGCGTCGGCGGCGCGGCGGGGGTGCATCCCGAACTGGCCGCCGGGTCGGTCATGGTCGCGGTCGGGATCGACGGGCGGCTGGCCGGGCATCTGGTGATGTCCGATCCGCTGCGCGAGGGCACGGCCGGCATGATCGCGTCGCTGCGGCGCCAGGGGATCGCGCGCATCCTGCTGGCGACCGGCGACCGCGAGGAGGTGGCCCGCCGCGTGACCGGGGATCTGGGCCTTGACGGGATCCGGGCCGGGCTGACCCCGGACGAGAAGGTGCTTCTGGTCCTGAGCGAGCGCAAGCATGGCCCGGTGATGATGGTGGGCGACGGCGTGAACGATGCGCCGGCGCTGGCTGCGGCGGATGTCGGCGTCGCCATGGGCGCGCGCGGGGCGGCTGCCTCGGCCGAGGCGGCGGATGTGGTGCTGCTGGTGGACCGGGTCGACCGGATCGCCCCGGGAATCGCCATCGCGCGGCGCGCGCGCGCCATCGCGCTCGAGAGCGTGGTGGCCGGCATCGGCCTGTCTGTGCTGGGGATGGTCGCGGCGGCGCTGGGCTGGCTCAGCCCGGTGCAGGGCGCGCTGATCCAGGAGGCGATCGACGTGGCGGTGATCCTGAACGCGCTGCGGGCGCTGCGCATCACCCCCGAGGGCGGGCAGGAGCCGGGCTGAGAGCGGGCTTCAGCCGCGGGTCGGGCGCAGGTCGGGCAGGGTGATGCGGGCCACCTGTTCGGCCACCGGCTCGACCGAGAGCGGATGCGGCGCGCCGGCGAAACGGGCCGGGTCGCCCAGATCCTGCCACTGGCCGCCCGCGAACACCTCGAGCGGGCCGAACCGCGCCTTGTAGCCCATCTTGGGGCTGCCGGGCACCCAGTAGCCCAGATAGACATAGGGCAGGCCCATTTCCCGGGCGATGCGCATGTGGTCGAGGATGACGTAGGTTCCCAGGCTGTCCCGCTCGCGGTCGGGGTCGAAGAAGGAATAGACCATCGACAGCCCGTCATCGAGGATGTCGGTCAGGCACACCGCGACCAGTCCGGCGCGGCTGTCGCCATCGCCATCGCTGCCGCCGCCGTGGTTGTCGCCGTGGTCGCCGCCGCAGGCGGGATCGACATATTCGACAAGTCGGCTGCGCACCGGGGTCTCTTCGACCATGGCGGCGAATTCGAACATGTCCATGTCGGCCATGCCGCCGTCGGAATGGCGGCTGTCGAGATAGGTGCGGAACAGGGCGAATTGCGCCTCGGTGGCCCAGGGACTTGTGGCGCGGCGCCTGAGGCCGGCGTTGCGGCGCAGGATGCGGGCCTGTCCGCGTGAGGGCACGAAATCCGCCACCCGCACCCGGGCGGACAGGCAGGCGGTGCAATCGGCGCAGGAGGGGCGGTAGAGCACGTTCTGGCTGCGCCGGAACCCCTGTTTCGACAGCGCGTCGTTCAGGCGCTCGGCATGTTCGCCCTGAAGCGCGGTGAACAGCTTGCGCTCCATCCGGCCGGGCAGATAGGGGCAGGGCTGGGGCGCGGTCACGAAGAACTGCGGCGCGAGGGGAAGCAGATGGCGCATGGTCTGGCGGGGAACGCAGGGCCGGCCGGCCGGCGGGGTTTCGGGATGCGCGACGGGCGCGGGCGGGGCACGGGGTGACAGGCCGCCCCTCCGGTCCGGGCGCGACGGGCACCCCGCCACCCTAGCAGCCAGAGCGGCCCGCGCCAAGGAAAACCCGAGAACGCGGCGGGGCGCCCGGCGCCTCAGGCCGGGCGGTTGATCATGGCGGTGCCCAGCACGAGATCGCTCAGGCCCTGGCCCCGTTCCGTCAGCAGCATCAGCCCGACCGAAACCGCCTGCACCGGCAGGGCCAGGCACGACAGATAGAGCCCCGCCACATGCAGCAGCGCCACGCGCGGCCTGAGCGGCAGCCCGTCCGCCTCGCGCAGTTCGATCGCCATGAGGCGCATCCCCCAGGTGGCCGACCCGCGCGCAAGCGTGACCACCCGATAGACCGCCGCCACCGCCCCCCAGAGGAACGGAAAGAAGAAAAGCGCGATGAAGGCGGTGAAGGGCAGGATCAGCAGCGACAGCACCAGCGTCAGCAGCGAATCGACCACGAAGGCGACCAGACGCTTGACCGCGACCCCCTCGTAGAATTCGGGAGCCTGCCGGGGGTCCGGCAGGCCCGGCATCGACGGGCGTGGCATCGACGGGCCCTGCATCGACGGGCGTGGCCCGGTCCGGTCGCCTGTGCGCATCCCGGCCCCCTATTGCGCAAAGGTCGCGCGGGTGGCGCCGCTGGCCCGTTCGAGATCGCCGGGCGCCACCTGAAACACATGGCGCGGCGTGCCGGCGGCGGCCCAGACCTGCGCGAAATCAAACAGCCGCGCGTCCATCCACACCGGCACCGGCGCCAGATGGCCCAGCGGCGCGACCCCGCCGATGGCAAAGCCGGTCTGCGCCCGCACGGTGTCGGCATCGGCGCGTTCGAGCGGCTCTCCGGCCAGGGCGGCGGCGCGCTCGGCGTCCACGCGATTGCCGCCTGCGGTCAGGAACAGGTGGATGCGCCCGCTGTCCCTGCCCAGAAACACGATCGACTTCACGATCTGGTCAAGCGCGCATCCCGCCGCCGCAGCGGCCTCTTCTGCGGTGCGGGTGCCCAGGGCCATCTCGACCGGGCGCGCGGCGATCCCGGCTTCCTCCAGCGCGCGGGTGACGCGGGCGAGGCTCTTGCTCATCAGGGGTTCTCCTGTCCGAAGGCGCGGTCGAGCGCGCGGTCGATGCGGGCGCCAAAGGCGGCAAGGCGCTCGGGCCCGACCTCGTCGGCGCGATAAAGCGACAGCATGGTGAATCGCGCGCCCGGCGCGCAGGGGCCGAACACGCCCTGCTTCAGCACCCGGCGCACCGGGCGGCGCATGTAGACAAGATCGACCAGCGCCGGTGAGCCCAGCGTCGTGATCGCCAGCACCTCGCGCAGGCCGGTCAGGCGCGGGATCATGCCGCGCCGGTCCGGGCTGTGGTCAAAGGCGGCGCCGGGCAGGAAACTGCGGTCGATCCAGCCCTTGAGGATCGCGGGCAGGCCGAACCACCAGGTCGGGAACACCAGGACGATGGCCCCGGCCCCCTGCAATCCGGCCGCATCGGGCGCGCTGTTGTGCGGATAGGCCCGCCGCTCGGCCGCCGTCAGGACCGGATCGAAGCCCTGCGCCTGAAGGTCGATCCGGTGCAGGTCATGCCCGCGCGCACGGATCCCGGCGTCGATCCGCGCCGCCAGATGCGCGTTCAGGCTGTCCTCCAGCGGATGGGCAAGCACGAGCAGGGTTTTCATCGCGACTCCGTCGGCACATCCGCGCCAGATTGACCGCAAGGCCCGGCCCCTGCAAGGTCGCGCCATGGACCTTGCCGCCCGCATGACCCGCTGCCCCGCGCCCTTCGATCCGGCGCGCGGAGACGAGGTCTGCGCCGCCCTGCGCCGCCTTGGCCCCGTGGCGCCGCAGATGGCCGATCTGCTGCGCGGCGCGGCGGGCAGTTCGCCGCATCTGGCGCTGCTGTGCGAACGCGAGGGGGCATGGCTCTTGCCGGCGCTGGCCGATCCCGAGGCGGCGGCGCAGGCCACGATCGCGGCGCTGCTGCCCGCCGATCCGGCCGACCCGGCGCTGGGCCCGGACCTGCCGCGCCGCCTGCGCGAGGGGCGCCGGCGCATCGCCCTGCTGGTGGCGCTGGCGGATCTGGGCGGGGTCTGGCCGCTCGAGGAGGTGACGGCGGTCCTCACCCGTCTGGCCGATGCGGCGGTGGGGGGGGCGCTGCTGACGCTGGTCGCGGCCGAGATCGCCCGCGGCCGCCTGCCGGGCCAGGGGCCGGACGACATCGCCACCGCCGCCGGGATGGCGGTCATGGCCATGGGCAAGATGGGCGCGCACGAGCTGAACTATTCGAGCGACATCGACCTGATCTGCCTCTTCGACGACAGCCGCTACGGCCGCGACGACCTGCCCGAGGCGCGCGCCGCCTTCATCCGCGTCACGCGGCGGCTGACGGCCTGGCTCTCGGATGTGACGCCCGAGGGATTCGTCTTTCGCACCGACCTGCGCCTGCGCCCCGATGCCGGGGTGACGCCGGTCTGCCTGTCGATGTCGGCCGCCGAAAGCTATTACGAAGCCGAAGGCCGCACCTGGGAACGCGCCGCCTGGATCAAGGCGCGCGCGGCCGCGGGCGATCTGGCGGCGGGGGGGCGCTTCATCGCCACGCTTGCCCCCTTCGTCTGGCGCCGCCACCTCGATTTCGCGGCGATCGAGGACGCCCATGCCATGCGCCTGCGCATCCGCGACCACCGCGGCACGCGCGGGCCGGGCGATCTGGCCGGGTTCGACCTGAAACTGGGCCGGGGCGGCATCCGCGAGATCGAATTCTTCACCCAGACGCGCCAGCTCATCGCCGGCGGGCGCGACCCCGGCCTGCGCGCGCGCGGCACGGTCGCGGCGCTCGGGGCGCTGTCGGCCGCGGGCTGGGTGCGGCCCGAAGTGGCGCAGGTCCTGGGCCGGCACTACCGCGCGCACCGCGATCTCGAACACCGCATCCAGATGGTGCACGACGCCCAGACCCACGAACTCCCGGCCTCGGACGAGGGGATGGCGCGCATCGCCTGCCTGATGGACACCGATCCCGCGACGCTGCGGCGCGAGACCCTTGCCCGGATCGAGGAGGTCCACAGCCTGACCGAGGGCTTTTTCGCCCCCGGCACGCCCGCCGATCCCGGCCCCGGCTGGGACAGCGGCGATTTCGGCGCCGAGGTCACGGCGCGCTGGCCGCATTATCCGGCGCTGCGTTCGGCGCGGGCGCGGGCGATCTTTCGCAGGCTGGGTCCGGCGATCCTCGCGCGGCTGCGCCAGGCCGCCCGCCCCGACGAGGCACTGGCCGAATTCGACGCCTTTCTGGCCGGGCTGCCGGCGGGCGTGCAGTTGTTCGCGCTCTTTGACGCCAATCCGCAACTGACGCATCTGATCGTCGACATCTGCGCCACCGCCCCGGCGCTGGCCCGGCATCTGGCACGCAATGCCGCGGTGCTCGATGCGGTGATCGGCGGGGGGTTCTTTGCGCCCTGGCCGGGGCAGGACGATCTCGGGCGCGACCTGGCGCGCGCGCTCGGGGCGGTCGCGGATTACGAGGGGCGGCTCGATGCGGCGCGGCGCTGGATGAAGGAATGGCATTTCCGCATCGGCGTGCACCACCTGCGCGGCCTGATCGCCGCCGAAGAGGCCGGCCGCCAGTATGCCGATCTGGCCGGGGCGGTGCTGGCCACGCTCTGGCCCGAGGTGGTGGCCCAGTTCGCCCGCCGCCACGGCCCGCCCCCCGGCCGGGGCGCGGCGGTGATCGCGATGGGCTCGCTCGGGGCCGGGCGGCTGACGGCGACCTCGGACCTCGATCTCATCGTCATCTACGACGCCGGGGGCGAGGCGCAGTCGGGCGGGCCGCGCCCGCTGCCTGCGGGCAGCTACTACGCCCGCCTGACCCAGGCCCTCGTCACCGCGCTGTCGGCCCCCACGGCCGAGGGGCGGCTCTACGCCGTGGACATGCGCCTGCGCCCGTCGGGGCGGCAGGGACCGGTGGCGACCGCGCTTGCCGCCTTTCGCGCCTATCAGGAAACCGAGGCCTGGACCTGGGAACATCTCGCGCTCACCCGCGCCCGCCCGGTCGCGGGCGAGGCGGCCCTGGGCGCCGAGGTCGAGGCATTCCGCCGCGCCCTGATCCGGGGCGGCGACGGGGCGGGACAGGCGGCGCGCGCGGCGCGGATCCGCGCCGACGTGGCCCGGATGCGCGCGCGCCTGGCAGAGCACCTGCCCCATGGCCTGCCCGCGCTCGAGCCGCGCGCGGGGCGCGGCCGCCTCATGGAGATCGAGCTCGCCGCCCAGACCGCGGCGCTGCTCGCCGGTTCGGCTGCGCGCGATCCGCCCGGGCAGATCGCGGCCGGTGTCGCGAACGGCCTCCTCGATGCCGCCGCCGGGCGCGCCCTGACCGAGGGAGCGGCGCTTTTCTGGCGGCTGCAGGCGGCGGCGCGGCTGCTGGCGGGGGGGGGCGACGACGCGGGCGCGGCGGATCCGGCGGCGCTCGGGACCGGCGGGCTGGCGGTGCTCCTGCGGGGGACGGGGGCCGGCGATGCGGCGCGGCTCGAGGAACGGATAGACGCGGTGGCCGCGGCGGCGGGCGATGCCTTCGACCGCCTCGCAGGGCCCCCACCCGCAGGAGAGGCGGCCGATGACAGCCACAGCACCCGACCCGCATGACCCCAAGGGGCTGATCCGCGAATCCTATCGCATCGCGGGGATCACGCCGGGTGAATGCCGCTCGATCTTTCTCGACTGGGCGCTGTCGCTGCCGCAAGGCGCCGACGAACAGGCGGCGCTGGCGGCCCTGCTGGCGCGCCACGCGCCTGCGGCCCCCGCCCATCCGATGACCGCGACCCTGCGCGCGGGACAGGAGGGCGGAGCCACCGCCCGCCGCCGCGGCGGCCGTGCCGGCCGCCACGCCGGCGGCTGAATCGAGCGCGCGCTGGTCGCGCGCGCCTTCCTTTCCTCTCGGGATTGCCTGCGCAATCCCTCGGTTTGCCTCCGGCGGGGGTATTTGGGGCAAAGGTGAATGGGGCCCCCTTCATCTTTG
>JADYZU010000017.1 GCA_020852925.1 Rubellimicrobium sp.
ACCCGGTCGGTGATGATCCGGTGATTGGCGATGTCGGCTGCGGTGAAAAGCCCGGCCGCCCCCGGAAACACCCCGCCTTCGCGGTTCGGAGCCATGCCGCCGGTGACGATCAGCCCGACCCCGCCCCGCGCCCGCGCCGCATAGAATTCCGCCACCCGGTTCCAGTCGCCGGTTTCCTCCAGGTTCGTGTGCATCGAGCCCATTAGAACCCGGTTGGGCAGGACCACATGCCCCAGATCGAGCGGCCGAAGCAGATGTGGAAATTCCGTCATTCTCGTCACCTCTCCCCGATCGGGGCAGAGTGCTGGACTTGCGCGCGCCTGTCATCCCGGACGCTACGTCAAATGCTCAGCCGCCACGGGTCTCGCGGGCCAGGCGCCGCACCGCCGCCTTCAGCACTTCGAGTTCCGCCCTGAGGCTGGCGACCTCGGCCAGAAGGCCTTCCGCCGGTGGCACCCCGGCCATGATCGTCAGCACCTGCAGGGTCTGCCCGTCCGCGCCGTCGGCCACCACAAGCGCCTGCACCCCATCCTCCAGCATCTCGGCGGGCAGCGGCACCTCCACCCGCCAGTGCCCGACCTTGCCGGGGACCGGCTCGGCCAGCAGTGGCCGAAGCACGCCGCCCGCGTGGCGCATTTCGAGGGCCGGGGCATCCTTGCCGGTCGCCCGCACGATCCCATGCCATACGCCTGCCCGGATCACCCCGTCGATCAATGCGGTTCCCGCCGTCATTCGTCCTAAAGCTCCGCCCTTGTGCGCCGCGCAACCACAAGATCACCAAGCACGATCCGGTTGTTGGCGGGCGACTGAAAGAAGATGTCGATCCACATTTCGCGGATGTCCCGGTCGCCCAGCCCTGCGTGACCCAGATCGAACTCGGTGCGCGCGATGCCCTGCACATCCGGCGCACCGACCGTTTGCGTCAGTTGAAGGGCATCTTGCCCCTGTGCCAGATTGAGGCGCGCAAGGAGCGTCAGCGGCACCTCGGTGCGCGGGGCCAACTCCAGAACCAGGATGTGCCGTGCGCTGGTTCCGGCCGTCAACTGCGCAGGCAGCCGGACCGATACCGACAGGTAACTGCCTGAGAATGCGTATGTTTCCGTCACCAGCGCGAATGGCGCCTGCCCCGAGGGGCCGGGATTGGCAATCTGGCGTGCCCAGACCTCGGCCAGAGGGCAGTCGTGGTAGAGCGCGGTTTCTCCGTCAAGCACCTGCTGGCCCCGGTCTGCCGCAGCCGTCGGCGCCTGCCTTTGCCGCCACAGGGACGGCCGCCATGCCGCGTCGGCCCCGTCGGTCCGGCGCGGTGCCAGCGCCGCCTCGCGCGCCTCAAGGCGCAGGTCGCTGGCCTTCAGGAACCGGTCCAGCTCGCGGCCGAGCGTGCGGGCCTGGCCGCGCATGTCACGCAGGAGCGCCGCCGGCAGGCGCCCGGTCGCGCCCGCCTGCTCGCGCCAGAAGCGCAACATCGCCGCCATCCGCGCGCGATAGACAAACCCGTTCGCCTTCATCTGGCCCTGCGTATCCTCATCCTGCCCGCCACTCAGCCCCGGTTGACCGATTTGACCTTTGCCACGAACTTCTCAAGCAGTGCCCGCTTGGCGTCGCTCGTCAGCGGCATGTCGTCCAGCGCCAGCACCGACAGGGTGACGATCTGCCCGTTCACGATGAAAAGCGCCCGCCAGTAGTCAGGTTCGAACTGTTCGCCATGTTCGCCCTTCGACGTATCGGTGGCGTTCAGGTAAAGCACATCCTTCATCGCGATGATCTGGCGTATCCGCACGGTTCTGGCCTTGCCGCTGCGGCTCAGCGCGGCGCGGCCGGTGTCGGAGGACAGGAATTTCGCCATCGACGGGAACGAGGCCGCGAACTCCGCCGCCGTCGCCGCACCCGGCAGGGCGGAGGCGGTCAGGATGGCGGGAAGCTTCGGCCGCGCGGCGCTGGTGGAATTGGCCAGTGCGGCGCAGCTTCCAAACAGGATGAACGACCCTTCGCCGTCCGACCGGCTGGCGCCCTTGTCCACGCAAAATCCCCTGGGCGCCGCCAGCGTCAGTTCCCCGTCGGCAACCACCGCGGAAGTCGGCGCCGACGACTGGGCCGCAACCGGTCCGGCGGCGAGCATCAGGCCGAGAACCGCAAGCAGCCGCACCCCGCCGCGCAGCCCGTCGCGCCACATGGCCGAACCTGTGATCCCCTGCGCCATCCTTGCGCCCGTGCCCCGTGGTTGCCTGCCCAAGGGATAGTGGCCATGCCCGGCCCGCACAAGCGCCAACAGCCCGCTTCCCCGGCGGCAGGTTGCTCAGATCCCGGCATACCAGTCATAGCCACGATCCGCCCAGTAGCTGCCCCGCCCGGCACCAAGCCCGGCGAAGCTGTCCACCAGCTCGATCGTGTGGATGTATTTCGCCATCTTGTAGCCCAGTTGCCGCTCCACCCTGACGCGCAGCGGCGCGCCGTTCGCGACCGGCAGGGGGCGCCCGTTCATGCCATAGGCCAGGATGGTCTGCGCGTGATAGGCGTCGATCATGTCGATGCTTTCGTAATAGGTCACAACCCCCGACAGCCCGCGTTCGATCGCATCGTGACAGTGAAAGATCACGAACCGCGCCATGGGCAGTGGCCGGGCCTCGGCCAGAACCTGCCCAAGCGGCACGCCCGTCCATTTCGCGATGCAACTCCATCCCTCCACGCAGTCGTGCCGGGTGATCTGGCTGCGCGCCGGCATCGCCATCAACGCCCCGAGGCCAAGCGACAGCGGCCGCTCGACAAGCCCCGTCACCTTCAGCCGATAGTCCGCGAACCCTGCCCGGGCGAGCGCGCGATATTCCTCCGAATCCGGGTTCACGCTGCCGTTCGGGCGCTGGCCCTGTCGGATGTCGGCCTCGGTGAACTCCTGCGCCAGCGTATGCCCGCCCCCCAGCAGCCGCTGCGCGCGATAGCTCAACCCGTTCGCCCCGGCGAAAAGCCGCCGCAGCCCGCCGTCGTCCGCGCTCAGCCCGTCCAGGACCTTGCAGCCCGACAGCGCCGCCGTTGCCCCGATCAGACCTGTCCGCAAGAATGCCCGCCTGTTCA
>JADYZU010000018.1 GCA_020852925.1 Rubellimicrobium sp.
ATGCGGATCATCGACAATGTCCTGTCCGATCGCGGATCGCGCTATGCGGTGTCGGGCGGACCCTGCGCCGGGATGGCGGAGGCGAGGGCATTTCTGGCGGCGCTGAAGCGGGACAAGCGGTTTGCGCGGGCCACGCACAATTCCTGGGCCGCGCTGGTTGCCGGCGGCGCGATCCGCAGCGACGACGGCGAGGCGGGGGCGGCGCAGATCATCCTGCGGATGCTGGAACGCGCCGGGCTGCGCGATCATGTCGTGGTCGTGACCCGCTGGTATGGGGGCAAGCCGCTGGGCGGCGACCGGTTCCGGCATGTGCAGGAGGCGGTGCGCGTCTATCTGGCGGCCGAGGGCGCCGCCCGGGACGGGGGAGGATAGCGCATGGCCACGGCCACGCCGGCCACGCGGGCGCTGGATGCGGCGGGGATCGCGTTCCGCCGGATCGAATATGACTATGATGCGGGCGCCGGGCGCATCGGGATGCAGGCGGCGCAGGCGATCGGGGTCAGCCCGGGGCAGGTCTTCAAGACGCTGATGGTCGAGGTGGACGGCAGGCCCGCGGTGGCGGTGATCCCGGCGGATCGCAGCCTGTCGATGAAGCGCGCGGCCGCGGCCTTCGGCGGCAAGGCCGCGGCGATGATGGCACCCGCGCGGGCCGAGAAGCTGACCGGGTTCCATACCGGCGGCATCAGCCCCTTTGGCCAGAAGCGGCGCCATCCGGTGGCCTTTGACAGCGCGGCCGGGGATCTGGTGCAGATCGTGGTCAACGGCGGGCGGCGCGGGCTGATGCTCATGCTGGCGCCGGCCGACGCGGTTGCGGCCAGCGGGGCGGCGGTCTGTCCGCTGGTCGCCGATCCCTAGACGGCCCGCCTTCAGCGGATGCGCCGGCCTGCGCTGTCGAAGACCAGCATCGCGGCGGGGTCGAAGTGCACCTGCATGCGCGCGCCGGGGGACAGGTCGCGGGCCTGGTCGCTGATCACGGTGATGGTGCGTTCGCTGCCTTGCTGGCGGGCGTGGATCAGGGATTCGCCGCCCAGATGCTCGACGATCTCGGCCTCGAGCGCGAGCGTGGCCGTGCCGCCCTTGCGAAAGATGTCGGGCCTGAGCCCGAGCGTGAGCGGCGCCCCCTCGGGCGGCGGGGCGGCGAGGGGCGGGAGCGGCAGGCTCTGGCCGCCCAACCCTTCGGGCAGGAGGCGGTCGCCCCGGCGCGTGGCGGGGATCGCGTTCATGCGCGGGCTGCCGATGAAGCCGCCGACGAACAGGTTGTCGGGGTCGTCATAGAGCGTGAGCGGCGCGCCCACCTGTTCGACCCGGCCATCGCGCAGCACCACGATCTTGTCGGCCAGGGTCATGGCCTCGACCTGATCGTGGGTGACATAGATGATCGTCGCCTTCAGTTCCCTGTGCAGCCGCGCGAGTTCGACCCGCATGTGCACCCGCAGTTCCGCGTCGAGGTTCGAGAGCGGCTCGTCGAACAGGAACACATCGGGCTTGCGCACGATGGCGCGGCCGATGGCGACGCGCTGGCGCTGCCCGCCCGAGAGATCCTTGGGCCGCCGCTCCATGAGTTGCCCGAGCCCGAGGATTTCCGCCGCCTCGTCCACGCGCCGCGCGATCTCGGGGGCGGGGGTGCGGGCGAATTTCAGGGCGAAACCCATGTTCTCGCGCACGGTCATGTGCGGATAGAGGGCGTAGGTCTGGAACACCATGGCGATGCCGCGATGGCTTGCGTCCACGTCGTTCATGCGCCGCCCGCCGATGGCCAGATCGCCCGAGGTGATGGTCTCCAGCCCGGCGACCATCCGCAGGAGCGTGGATTTCCCGCAGCCCGAAGGCCCGACGAAGACGCCGAATTCGCCGGGTTCGATGTCGAGATCGACGCCCCTGATCACTTCGGCCGAACCATAGGCCTTGCGCAGCCCGCGCAGGGTCAGCCCGGTCATGGCGTGCCTCCCTCGCCGGCGATGATCGTCACGGCCTGCGACCCGAGCCGGTCATTCGTCACGGTCACGCGGATGGCGCCCGCGCCGGTCGCCCGCAGCCAGAAGCCGGTCGTGCCCGCGCGCAGCGGCACGAACCCCGGCCCGATCCGTTCCCCCGCGCCCGAGACGCTGATCGACACCGGGTCAAAGAACCACGGCAGCCGGTTCCCCGCCTGATCGAGGGCGCGCACCATGATCCGAACATCGTCATGCGGACCGATCCGCAGCCGGTCCGGGGCCAGGACAAGCGTGGTCGGCACCGGATCGGGCACGAAGCGGCGCGTGACCACGGGCCGGCCGTCCAGATAGCCGGTCAGCGTGCCCCCTTCCCAGCTCATGCCCCACAGGCCCAGTTCCTCTGGCGTGATGTGGCGCTGGTCGATGATCACGGGCGGATGCGGCAGGTTGGGGAAATTCGCGCGGTCGGGGCCCACGCGCTTGGGCGGGTGGTTGCCATAACGGAACTCCACCTCGTCGCAGTTGGTCAGGATCATCAGCGGCAGCACCCCGCCGATGTTGCGTTCGCCGCGCGCCCAGAAGGTGACGGGCTCGAACACCACGCCGCCCTCGGGGGTGCCCTGGCTGGCATAGGCGTAGGCCGCGAATTTCGGTTCGCGGAACATGTCCATGACGCCATGGTGGCAGATGCGGTCGCCCGAGCCGAAATCCTTGTGGGTGTTGTAGTCGAAGGCGCACCAGCCGATGGCGCCGGCGATCTGCGGATCGCCGAAGGCCGCGTCCAGCACCTGAAGGTGGCGCAGCGCATGTTCGGCCTGCCGCTGTTCCTGATCCCAGGACTTGGTGGGGAACATGTGGCCGTTGAACTCGGTCACGAGGTAGGGCACCGGATGGGGCCGGCCCGTCACCTCGGCCTGCGGGCGCAGCGGGGTGCGGGGGCGGTTGCCGCCCCATTCCTCCTGCCCGAGGATGAAGTCGTTCATGGTGTAGACATCCTCGAGCAGCTCGCTCTCGGTGATGTAGCGCACGCCGCCGATCGGCCGGGTGGGGTCGGTCGCGCGCGCGGCGGCATTGGTGCGGGTGTACAGGTCGTGGTGGTCCTGGCTCTCGTTGATCCGCACGCCCCAGATGACGATGGACGGATGGTTCCAGTCGCGCCGGATCATGCGGCGGACGTTCTCCACCGTCTCGTCCTGCCAGCGGGCGCCGCCGATATGCTGCCAGCCGGGGATTTCCTCGAACACCAGCAGGCCGATCTCGTCGCAGCGGTTCAGGAAATGGGTGGACTGCGGATAATGCGAGCAGCGCACCATGTCGAGGCGCAGGTCGTGGCGCAGGATCTCGGCATCGCGTTCCTGCGCGGCGCGGCCCATGGCATAGCCGGCATAGGGAAAGGACTGGTGGCGGTTCAGGCCGACGATCTTGCGCCGCGCACCGTTGAGGAAGAAGCCCTCGGCGGTGAAGGACACCTCGCGAAAGCCGAACCGGGTCGAGAGCGTGTCGCTCCCCGCCCCGGTGACAAGGTCGAGCTCGAGCGTGTAGAGCGCCGGATCCTCGGGCGACCACAGGCGGATCCCGGCAAGACCGTCAAGAACCACCTGCGCCGCGCGGCCCGTCACCGGCATCTCGGTGCGCGCCAGTTCGGCGCCGGTCGCATCGCGCAGCACCGCCGCGATCCGGGCCGGGGCGCCGGCCAGGCCCTGCGGATCGTCCAGCGTCACCGCCGCCACGACCCGCTTGCGCGCGCAAAGGACATCGGGCGTCTCGATCCTGACCGACCCGATCGAGACCGGCGCCCGCAACTCGAGCCAGGCCTCGCGGTAGATGCCGGCATAGGTGAGATAGTCGATCACCCCGCCGAAGGGCGGAATGTCGGGGTTTTCGGACCCGTCCACCGTCACCGAAATCCGGTTGTCGCCCGGCCGCAGCAGATCGGTCAGCCGCAGCGCGAACGGGGTATAGCCGTCGGGGTGGCGCAGCGCCTCGACCCCGTTCACGGCCACCCGCGTGTCGGCCATGGCGCCGTCGAAGCGCAGGATCACCTCGCGCCCCTCCCAGGCGGGATCGCGGGCAAGGATGCGTTCGTAACGGAACGCGCGCTGATAGCTGCCCTCGTCGAAATACGAGAACGGCAGGTCAACGGCATTGTGCGGCAGGCGCACCGGGGCGTTGCCCTCGAAGATCCAGCCGTCGTTCAGGTCGATGATCGTTCGCATGGGGGGGCCTTATTTCACGCCGCCCAGGATGCCCTGGACGAAGCTGCGCTGGAGGAGGAAGAAGACAAGCACCGTGGGCAGCGTGGCGATGACCGCCCCGACCATGACCACCCCGAAATCGGGCGAATAGGCCGAGACCAGCGACGACACGACAAGCTGGATCGTGCGCATGTCGTTGGTCTGAAGCACGATCAGCGGCCACAGATAGGCGTTCCAGTTCGCCATGAAGACGATGATGGTCGCGGCGGCATAGGTGGATTTCATCACCGGCATGTAGATGTGCAGGAAGATCTGCCATTCCTTCAGCCCGTCGATGCGCGCCGCGTCGCGCAGTTCGTGCGGGAAGGCGCGGGTGGACTGGCGGAAGTAGAAGATGATGAAGATCGAGGCGATCCCCGGCAGCAGCATCGCCGCATAGGTGTTCATCAGCCCCATGCGCGCGAACATCAGGAACAGCGGGATCATCAGCGCCGCGAAGGGGATCGACAGCATGAGCAGCAGGGCGGCAAAGACCCGCTCTTTCCGGCGCGAGCGGAACATCTCGAACCCGTAGCCCGCCAGCGACGACACCGCGAGGGTGAACACCGTGCCCAGCACCGCGATCAGGCCCGAGTTGAACAGCACGCGCGGCAGATCGACCTGGCCCATGAAGGCGGCCAGGTTCTGCCCCAGCGCCGAACCGAACCCGCTGCGGCCGCGGGTGATGTCGGCCGAGGTGTTGGTCATGCCGACCACCATCCACCAGAACGGAAAGACCGAGACGAAGGCTGCCGCCGAAAGCCCGGCATAGGTGGCGGCGCGGCCAAGGTGGCGGATCATGGGCGGTCCCTCGCGACACGGAACTGGATCCACGACAGCACCGCCACCAGCGCCACGATCACATAGGAAACCGTGGCGGCGTAGCCGAAGCTTGGCATGAACTTGAAGGTCAGGTTGTAGATGTAGAGCGACAGCGTGAGCGTGGCATCCGACGGGCCGCCCTGGGTGATGTTGTTCACCTCGTCGAACAGTTGCAGCGTGCCGATGGTCGAGATGACGGTGACGAACAGGATCACCGGCTTGAGCATCGGCACGGTCAGCCGCCAGAACCGCGCCCGCGCCGGCACGCCGTCCACCCGCGCCGCCTCGTGGATCGAGGGGTCGATGTTCTGGAGGGCGGCAAGGAAGAAGATCATGTTGTAGCCGGTCCAGCGCCAGGTGATCGCGAGGATGATCACGATGCGCGCCCAGAACGGATCGGCCAGCCAGGGGATCGGCGAAGCGATCGCGCCCAGCCCCAGGAGCGCGTGGTTCACCACCCCGTCAAGGGCGAACATCGACTTGAACAGCACCGAATAGGCGACAAGCGAGGTGACGCAGGGCAGGAAGATCGCGGTGCGGAACAGCCAGCGGCCCCGCAGGCGCGGATCGTTCAGCGCCACCGCCAGCAGCAGCGCGAGCAGGATCATCACCGGCACCTGCACCACCAGAAACAGCAGCGTGTTGAACAGCGCGCGCTGGAACACCGGATCCTGGGTCAGCCGGACGATATTGGCCAGCCCGCCAAAGCTCGTGTTCATGCCGCGGCCGGTCTGGAAACTCATCCACAGCGACCAGAGGATCGGGAACACCATGAACAGCCCGATCAGCACCAGCGCCGGCATGACAAAGGCCCAGCCCGCGGCGGCGGTGCGGTCGAATCGGCGCGCGGACATCGTGACGCTCTCCCTTCTGGGCTGCGGGCGGGGATCGGGTCGGCGGGCGGGCCGTGCATGGCCCGTCCGCCTTTGGTGCCGGAGCGGGAAGGAGTCCCGCCCTGCTGGATCTGGAGGCGCAGTTGCGCGTCGATCGCGGCCATGATCTCGTCCACGTCGCCGCCCTGCGCCAGCGCCGGAAGTTGCGCCACCACGGCGGCGTCCGCCTCGTTCGAGAAGACGCCGTAATTGACCGGCGGCACCGCCGCCATCCAGTTCGAGAAGTTCTGCCACACCGGCTGACCGCCGAAGTAATCGTCCGAGGCGGCATAGGCCGCGCCGTCGCGCGCCGGCAGATACGAGGCGAAGGCACCCTGGTTCACCAGGATCTGCTGGTAGAAATCCACGTCCTGCGCCCAGACCGAGGCCAGGAAATCCACCGCCGCATCCCGTTCCGGCGACGAAGCCAGGACATACCAGCTCGACCCGCCCAGGTTCGAGGCATTGGCCGCGCCCTCGACCCCGTCAAGACGCGGCAACGGCGCCACGCCCCACAGGCCGGACTGATCGGCCGCCTTGATCGTGCCGGTGATCCACACGCCGGTCGCCACCGAGGCCACCGGGCCCGCGGTGAAGGATCCGGTATACTCCGACCACCCCGAGACCGGGTGCCAGATGCCCTCGGTGCGGAGGATCTGCTGATAGCTCTCCAGCGAGGCCCGCAGCACCGCGTTGCCGATGATGTCCGGTTCGCCCTCGGGGGTGAAGAACCAGCTTCCACCCGATTGCAGCATGATCGAGATGAGGCCGCCGTTGTTCAGATCGACCGCGACCATCGGATGCCCGGTCTTGTCGCGCACGTCTTCGGCGATCTCGACAAAGCGCGACCAGGTGATGTTTTCAAGATCGGCGGCGGAGTAGCCCGCCTCGGCCAGGATGTCCGAGCGGTAGAACAGCCCGGTGACGCCGGAATCGAAGGGCAGGGAATAGGTCTCGCCGTTCAGCGTGGCAAGTTCGACCTTGTAATCGGCGAACCGGCTGTAATCGAGTGCCTCGTTCAGCGGGGCAAAGGCGCCGGGGAAGGATTGCAGGTATTTCTGGGCGCCGTAGTCCTCGATCAGCACGATGTCGGGCAGGCCCTCGGTCACGCCCGAGGCAAGCTGGGTCTGGAGCTTCTGCTCCACGTCGGCCTTGCCCATCTCGACCACGGTGATGGTCACGTCGGGGTGTTCGGCACTGTAGCGCGCTGCGGCCTCGGCCATGGCGGCGCCGTTGAAGTTGATGTCCCAGAGCCAGACGGTCACTTCCTCGGCCATGACCGACGAAGCGGACAGGATCTGGAGACCGGCGGCGGCAAACAGGCTTGCCCGCCAGCCGAAGGCTGTCTTGTTCATGAATGTTCTCCCTGCCGGGGCCGAGAAGGCGGCCTCACGCGACATGGCTAGCGGGGGGCGCCGATTCGCGCAATAAAAATTTACTAAAAATTTACTCGACGCCTTTGCCCGCCGCGCGCCGTCGTGGCGGGCCGGCCTCGGGCGGGCGGCGGGTGCTGCCGCGCCAGACGATGGCATTGGCCAGGGTGACGGTCTTGACCACGCTGCGCCCGGCGATCCGTTCGGCCAGAAGATCGACCGCGGTCTCGCCGATGAGTTCGGCGGGCAGATGCACCGTGGTCAGCGGCGGCGACAGGAATTGCGCGGCGGAAATGTCGTTGAACGAGGCGATGGCGATATCCTGCGGGATGCGCAGCCCCAGTTCGGCCACCGCGCGATAGGCCCCGACCGCAAGCGTGTCATTGGCGCAGATGATGCAATCGGGCCGCAGCGGCCGCGACAGCAGCGCAAGCGTCAGGCGATAGCCGCTGTCCTCGGAATTGCCGTCCACCAGGCACAGGTCGGCGTCATAGAGGCCGGCCGCGCGCATCCAGTCGACATAGGTCGCGCAGCGGGTTTCCTGATGCACGGACCGGCCGCCACGGTCGCGGTCCCACCAGCCGGCGAAACCGATCCGGCGATAGCCAAGCGCGGTCAGCGCCGCCAGCAACCGCCGCATCGCCGCGGCCACGTCGCTGCGCACGGAGTCGAAGGTTTCGCCGTCCGGCGGGGCATAGTCCGCAAAGACCGTGACCGGCGCATGGCGGCGGATCCAGTCGATCTGGTCGTGGTCATGCACGCCGATGGCGATCATCCCGGCCTTGCCCGCCACGGCGGCGGGATCGGACAGGCCGTCCTCGTGGAACAGCTTCACCAGATCGAGGCCAAGCGCCGCCGCCCGCCTCTCGATCCCGAGGCGCAGCGCGACGTAATAGGGATCGCCCAGTTCGTCCTCGGGTTGAAGGAAGTGGTGGAGCGCGATGCTGCGCCCCGGCGGCTGGACGTTCGCCTCGGCCCGGGCGCGGCGGGCGCGGGGGGTGGCGTAGTCGAGGGCCTCGGCCGTCTCGATGATCTGCTGGCGGGTCTGCGGTGTCACCGACAGCGTCGCATCGAAGTTGAGCACGCGCGAGACCGTCGCCTGCGACACGCCCACCTTCTGCGCGATCTGCTTCAGCGTGACCATGCGTGCCGCCCCCTCCTGCCCCCGGCCCGGCCCCCGGCCCTGCCCCTGCCATAGCCGCCCCCGGAGCGAGCGCCAAGGGCCGGCGGTTCCGCCTTGCCGGGTCCGGGACCGGCCGTTATGGTCCGCGCCCGAAACAGGAGGAACACATGTCAGGCACCGATTACTCCCGCCTCATCGACGACGAGACCTGGGCCTTCATCCGGCGCACCGACAGCTTCTATCCGCCCGATACCATCGACTACACCATCGAGGAACAGCGCGCCATCTATGACCGGATGTGCCGCGAATTCCACGCCGGACACCCCGCCGGCATCACGGCCGAGACGACCGCCATTCCCGGCCCCGGCGGCACAGGACAGGTGCCGGTGCGCATCTATCGCCCAGATGCCGGGCCGGCGCCGGTGGTCGTGCTCTATTTCCACGGCGGCGGGTTCCTTCTGGGCGGGCTCGAGAGCCATGACGATGTCTGCGCCGAACTCTGCCTGCGCACGGGTCATGAGGTGGTCTCGGTCGATTACCGGCTCTTGCCGGAATACCGCCACCCGGCCGCGTTCGACGATTCCATGGCCGCCTTCGCCTGGGCCGCGGCGCGCGACGGGCGGCCGATCGTGCTGTGCGGCGATTCGGCCGGCGGAAACCTGGCGGCGGCGGTGGCCCATGCCACGCGCGGCCATGCGCGCGCGCCGGTGGGGCAGGTGCTCATCTATCCGGGGCTGGGCGGCGACCGCACGCGCGGATCCTATGTCACCCATGCGCAGGCGCCGATGCTGACCGTGCGCGACATGGATTTCTACCATAACCTGCGCAGCGGCGGCGCCGATGTGAGCCGGGATCCCACCTTTGCGCCCCTGGCCGACACCAGCTTTGCCGGGCTGCCGCCCACCGCGATCCTGACTGCCGAATGCGATCCGCTGTCCTCGGACGGGGAAACCTATCGGGACGCGATCCGCGCCGCGGGGGGCCGCGCCTGGTGGCACGAGGACAAGGGTCTGGTCCACGGCCATCTGCGCGCCCGCCACAGCGTCGCCCGCGCGCGCGACAGTTTCACCCGCATCGTCGAGGCGGTTGCGGCATTCGGTCGCGGCGACTGGCCCTACTGAGGCGCCGGCACCGCCGCGACTGCCGCATCTATCGCCCGCGACAGGAGGGCGCTGAACTGGACGGTGGCGCGCGCATGGACCGGATGATGCGGCGCCACCAGCGCCAGATCATAGAGCGTCGGCGCCCCGGCCAGCGGCCGGGTGCGCGCGCCGAACCGGTGCGTGAAATGATGCGCGGTGATCGGATCGACCAGGGCGATGCCCAGCCCGTCCATGGCGAATTGCGCCGCGGTCTGTGACACGAAGGCGTCGATGCGCAGCTTCTGCTGGATCGCCGCCCTTGTGCCCGGATCGGGGCAGATCGCCATGAAATAGGCCAGCCCCGGCACGATCAGCGGCACATCCCCGATCGTGCCCAGATCAAGCGCGCCCTCCTGCCCGGCGAACAGCGGATGATCCCCCGGCCCCAGCGCCAGATAGGGCAGGCGGTGGCGGGTGATGATGTTCACGTCGCGCACCTGATGGATCGGGCTGACAAGGCCGATGTCGAACCGCCGCGCGCGGATCCAGTGCAGGATGCGTTCCGATTCGCGCAGCTCGACCGTGATCGACAGATCCCCGAACCGTTCCGACCAGGCGGCCAGCGCCTGCGGCACGATCCCGAGCAGGGGCGCCGGCACCGAACCCACGGTGATATGCGCGCCCTTGAACTGGCCGATCTCCTCGGCGGCGCGGCTGATCTCGGACAGGCCGTAGAAGGACTGATCGACTTCGGCGTGCAGCATCTCGGCCTCGACCGTGGGGGTCACGCCGCGGCTGCGCCGGATGAAGAGGGCATAGCCCAGCCGCCGTTCCATCCGCGAGATGAGGCGCGTGACATTCGGCTGCGACGTGCCCAGAAGCCGCGCCGCCGCCGACAGCGATCCGGTCATGATCGCCGCGCGGAATGCCTCGATCTCGGTCATGGACAGCATGGGCTATCCATATCACCACGGCATAGCATAGGCCAATCTCATTATTTGATTGAATGGTCTGCTTCTGGTTTACTCGGTCCATCGGCGGGCCGCGGGCCGCCACGGGAGGGACGGAATGGCATATGAAGGCATGACGCAGGGCGGAATCACCCGGCGGCGATTCGGGCAGGCTGCGCTGGCCACCGGGGGCGCGCTTCTGCTGCCCTGGGCGACGGCCGCCCGGGCCGAGCCGAAGCGCGGCGGGCGCTTCCGCATCGGCACTTCGGGCACCAACGCTTCGGAGAGCTGGGATCCGGCGACCTGGGGCACCAGCGCCAACATGGGCATCGGTGCCTTCGGCTGTGTCTACAACAACCTGGTCGAGATCGGCGCCGACGGCAGCCTGCGGCCGGAACTGGCCGAAAGCTTCGAAGGGCAGGACAGCGGGCGCGTCTGGCGCTTTGTTCTGCGTTCGGGCGTCACCTTCTCGAACGGGCGCACCCTTGCCCCCGAGGATGTGCTGGCCTCGATGAACCATCACCGCGGCGAAGAAAGCACTTCGGCCGCCAAGCCGATCCTGGCCTCGGTGACGGATATCCGCATCGAGGACGGCAACACGATCGTCTTCGAACTCGAGGCGCCGAACGCCGACTTTGCCTATCTGCTCAGCGATTACCATCTGGTGATCGGGCCGGCGGGCGACGGCGGCACCATCGACTGGAGCGCGCGGATCGGCACCGGCGGCTATGTCGTGACCGAATATTCGGTCGGCACCCGCATCCTGATGGCGCGGCGCGACGACTACTGGAAGCCGGACGCGGCCTGGTTCGACGAGATCGAGGTGATCGGCATCGACGACGTGGCCGCGCGCATGAACGCGATCATGACCGGCGAGGTCGATGTGATCGGCGGCGCCGACATCGCCACGGTCGGCCTGCTGGCGCGCAATCCCGACGTGATCGTGGACGAGGTGACGGGCACCCAGCACTTCACCATGCCGATGTTCACCGATCAGGCGCCGTTCGACAATCCCGACGTGCGGCTGGCGCTGAAATACGCGATCAACCGCGAGGACATGGTCCAGAAGATCCTGAACGGCCACGGCCGCGTCGGCAACGATCATCCGATCGCCCCGGCGAACCGCTATTTCGCGGCCGATCTGCCGCAGCGGGCCTATGACCCCGACAAGGCGCGGTTCCACCTGCGTCAGGCGGGGATGGAGGGGCTGAGCGTCGATCTGCACGCCTCGGACGCCGCGTTCCGCGGGGCGGTCGATACCGCGGTGCTGTTCGCCGAACATGCCGCGGCCGCCGGGATCACCGTCAACGTGGTGCGCGAGCCCGCCGACGGCTACTGGTCGAATGTCTGGACGGTCAAGCCCTTTGTCATGTGCTACTGGCAGGGCCGCGTGACCGAGGATCTGATGTTCACGCAGGTCTATGCCTCGAGCGCGCCCTGGAACGACACCCACTGGAGCAATGCCCGCTTTGACGAGCTGCTGGTGGCGGCGCGCGCCGAACTTGATGACGACCGGCGCCGGGCCATGTATTACGAGATGCAGCAACTCGTCTCGGACGATGGCGGCGTGATCGTGCCGATGTATGCCAACTATGTCTCGGTGCGGCGTGCCAATGTCGCCCGCAACGAGCAGATCAGCTCGACCGCCGAACTGGACGGCTGGAAGTGCGGCGAACGGTGGTGGTTCGCCTGATCCGGTGCGACGGCGCAACCTGAAGGGGCGCGCGCGGCACCGCTGCCCGCGCGCGCCCCGCCTTCCGGTCCGTCACCCGGCACGCGCTGCGGCCGGGTGACGGCGCACCCTTCCGGGGAAACCGAATGACCCGCATCCTCTGGCTCATCCTGCAACGTCTCGCCCTCGGGGTGCTGACGCTGTTCGTCGTGTCGGTCATCATCTTCAGCGCGGTCTCGCTTCTGCCGGGGGATGCGGCGCAGGAAATCCTGGGACAGTCCGCCACGCCCGAGACCCTGGCCGCGCTGCGTCTGGAACTGGGCCTCGAGCAGCCGCCGGTCGCCCGTTACATCGGCTGGCTGGGCGGCATCCTTCAGGGCGATTTCGGCCGCTCCATCGCCAGCAACCAGCCGGTCGCCGCGCTGATTTCCGAACGGCTCGGCAACACGCTGTTCCTGGCCGGGCTGACCGCGCTCATCGCGGTGCCGCTGGCGCTTGCCCTCGGCATCATGGCGGCGCTCTACCGCAACACCCTGTTCGACCGGGGCGCCAACCTTGTCACGCTGGCGGCGGTGTCGCTGCCCGAGTTCTTCATCGCCTATGTGCTGATCCTGGTGTTTTCGGTGAAACTCGGGGTGCTGCCGTCGATCTCGAACATCACCTCGAGTTCGGATCTGGGCGAGAGGGTGTTCCGCACGCTGCTGCCGGCGATCGCGCTGACCTTTGCCATCACCGCGCATATCATGCGCATGACGCGCGCCGCGCTCATCAACCTGCTGGCGCTGCCCTATATCGAGATGTCCCGCCTCAAGGGCGCCACCCAGCGCCGCGTGGTGGTGGTCCATGCCCTGCCCAACGCGCTGGCCCCGATCGTGAACGTGGTGGCGCTGAACCTGGCCTATCTCATCACCGGGGTGGTGATCGTCGAGGCCGTGTTCGTCTATCCGGGCTTTGGCAAGCTTCTGGTCGATTCGGTGTCGAAACGCGACCTGCCGGTGGTGCAGGCGGTGTGCCTCATCATCTCGATGAGCTACATCCTGCTGAACCTGATCGCGGACATCGTCTCGATCGTCACCAATCCCCGCCTCCTGCATCCGAGGTAAGCCCGTGGCATCCCTGTTCCGGACCCTGCGCAGCATGCCGCCCTCGGCCCTGATCGGCGTGCTGCTGATCATCCTCTATGTCACGGTCGCCGTCTTTGCCGGGCAGATCGCCCCCTATGCCGAACGCGAGGTGGTGGGCGCGCAATACCTGCAATGGTCGTCCGACCACTGGCTGGGCACCGACAACCTCGGGCGCGACATGCTGACGCGGCTGATCTACGGCGCGCGCAACACGCTGGCCATCGCCTTTCTGGCGACCACGCTGGCCTTTGCCATCGGCACGGCGCTGGGGCTTCTGGCGGCGGTGGTGCAGGGGCTGCTGGATCAGGTGCTGTCGCGCATCGTCGATGTGGTCATGGCGATTCCGGGCCTCATCTTCATCCTGCTGCTGCTGACGATCTACGGCACTTCGGTCACGACGCTGGTGCTGGTGATCGCCATCCTCGATTCCACCCGCGTCTTCCGGCTGGCGCGCGCGGTGGCGCAGGGGATCGTGGCGCAGGATTTCGTCGAGGCCGCCCGCATCCGCGGCGAAGGGATCCTCTGGATCATCCGGCGCGAAGTGCTGCCCAACGCGGCACCGCCGCTCATCGCCGAATACGGGATGCGGTTCTGCTTTGTCTTTCTCACCATCGCGGCGTTGTCGTTCCTGGGCCTTGGCATCCAGCCGCCGCTGGCCGACTGGGGGTCGATGGTGCGCGAGAATGCCACGCTCATCTCCTTTGGCGACATCACCCCGCTTCTGCCGGCCGCGGCGATCGCGATCCTCACCATCGCCATCAACTTTGTCGTGGACTGGGTGCTGCACCGCGCCTCGGGCCTGAGGGAGTGACCATGCAAGACACGCTCCTCACCATCCGCGACCTGCATGTCGACGGGCAGTCCGACGACGGCTGGCGCCCGATCATCAAGGGCGTGAGCCTGAGCCTGCGCCGGGGCGAGGTGCTGGGCCTCATCGGGGAATCGGGCGCGGGCAAGTCGACGCTGGGCCTGGCGGCGATGGGGTTCCGCCGCGACGGGTGCCGGTTCTCGGGCGGGAGCGTGCATTTCGACGGGATCGAACTGACCGGGGCGCCGCGGCAGGTGCGGCGCGAGCTGCGTTCGACCCGCATCGCCTATGTCGCGCAATCCGCCGCGGCAAGTTTCAATCCCGCCTACCGCATCCTGCGCCAGCATTGCGAATTCCCGGTGCTGCGCGGCCGGATGACCCGCGCCGAGGCCGAGGCGGATGCCGTCGCGCTCTATCGCCGGATGCGGCTGCCCGATCCCGAGGAAATCGGCTTTCGCTATCCGCATCAGGTGTCCGGCGGGCAGTTGCAGCGGGCGATGACGGCGATGGCGATGGGGTGTCGGCCCGATCTCATCATCTTCGACGAACCGACGACCGCGCTGGATGTCACCACCCAGATCGAGGTGCTGTCCGCGATCCGCGACGCGGTGAAATCCTTCGGCACCGCCGCGATCTATGTGAGCCACGACCTTGCCGTGGTGGCGCAGATGGCCGACCGGGTCATGGTGCTGTTGCGCGGCGAGACGGTCGAGGAGGCGCCGACGCGGCAGATGCTGGCGGCACCGCAACAGGACTATACGAAGTCCCTCTGGGCGGTGCGCAGTTTCCGCGCCCCCGCGAAAGAGGTCGAGGCGCCGGTGCTGCTGCGCGCCGAGGGGATTTCCGCAAGCTATGGCAAGGCGCCGGTGCTGTTCGGGGTCGATCTCGAGATCCGTGCCGGGCGGACCACCACCGTCGTGGGCGAATCCGGTTCGGGCAAATCGACGCTGGCGCGGGTCATCACCGGCCTGCTGCCGCCGACGCAGGGCCGTGTCCTGTTCGAGGGGGCGGCCCTGCCGCCCGGGTTCCGGCGCCGGACGCGCGACATGCTGCGCCAGACCCAGATCATCTATCAGATGGCGGATACCGCGCTGAACCCGCGCCATACGGTGCGCGAACTGGTGGGACGGCCGATCGCCTTTTACCGTGGCCTGACCGGCCGGGCGCAGGAAGAGGAGTTGCGCCGCCTGCTGAGCGACATCGAGATGGACCCGGATGTCTATCTCGAGCGGTGCCCGGCCGAGCTTTCGGGCGGGCAGAAGCAGCGGATCGGCATCGCCCGCGCCCTGGCCGCCGACCCGCGCCTGGTCATCTGCGACGAGATCACCAGCGCCCTCGACCAGCTTGTGGCCGAGAACATCCTGAAACTTCTGGTGCGGCTTCAGCGCGAACGGGGGCTGGCCTACATGTTCATCACCCATGACATCGCCACGGTGCGCGCCATCGCCGATGACGTGGTGGTGATGAAGGACGGGCGCGTGGTCGCCGCGGGCCCCCGCGACGTGGTGATGAACCCGCCGCATGCGCCCTATACCGAACTGCTGCTGTCGTCCGAGCCGCGGATGGATCCGGACTGGCTGAGCGGGGTGATCCGCGAGCGCGGGGCGGGCACCGCCGAAGGGGCGGGCGGCCGGGGCTGAGCGGCTGTCCGAGGGGCGCGCAGGAGGGGGGCGCTGCCCCCCGTCGCCCTGCGGGCGACTCCCCCCGGGATATTTGAGGACAGATGAAAGGGCTGCCGGGTGCCTGCCGGAGGCGGCGCGTCAGCCGGACCGGGCCGGGGCCGCCAGGTGGCGGTAGAAGGCGCGTTTGGCCGCTTCGGTCGCCGCGACATAGAGCAGGACGATCGCCAGCCCCGCCGCGAGGACCGGCAGCGGCAGCGGCACGAAGCCCAGTTCCTGCGACAGGAATCCAAGGCCCGGCACCAGCGGGGCGAGGGCGCCTGCGGCGACGGAGGCGATGAGGAGCACCGCGCCGGGCCGGCTTTGCCAGAAGGGGCGGCGCGTGCGCAGGATCAGGACGACCGCGATTTCGGTCATGAGCGAGATCACGAACCAGGCGCTCTGGAACAGGGCGCGGTCGGCGCTGAACACCGCCAGGAGCAGGCCGAAGGCCAGCAGGTCGAACAGGGTGCTGATCAGGCCGAACACCACCATGTAGCGGCGGATCGCCCCGATGTTCCAGCGCGGGGCGCGGGCCACGGATTCGGGATCGACCCGGTCTCCGGCCACGGCGAGCGAGGGGAAATCCGACAGGAAGTTGTTGAGCAGGATCTGCGCCGCCGTCAGCGGCAGGAACGGCAGGAACAGCGTGCCGATCGCCATGCTGATCATGTTGCCGAAATTGGCGCTTGTGGTGATGGCGATGTATTTCAGCGTGTTGGCGAAGGTGCGCCGGCCGTCCACGAGCCCGCGGCACAGGACGCCGAGATCGCGTTGCAAGAGCACGATGTCCGCGCTTTCCCGCGCCACGTCGACCGCGCCCTCGACGGATATCCCCACATCGGCAAGCCTGAGTGCCGGCGCGTCGTTGATGCCGTCGCCCATGTAGGCGACCGAATGGCCGCGGGTCTGGAGTGCGCGGACGATGCGTTCCTTCTGCTGGGGATCGACTTCGGCGAAGACGTTGCATTCCTCGGCCAGATGAAGCAGCGCATCGTTGCCCGCCCCGGCGATCCCGGCGCCGGTGATCATGCCGGCTCGAGGCCGATGGCGCGGGCGACATGCAGCGCGACATGGGGATTGTCGCCGCTGACGATCTTGACCGCGATCCCGAGGCCGGCCAGCGCGGCGATGGTTGCGGCGATCCCCGGCTTCAGCGGGTCGCTGAACAGCAGGAAGCCGGCAAAGGTCATGCCGGACTCGTCCTCGTGGCCGTAGCGGCGTCCTGGATCGGTGCGGCGGGTGCACAGGCCGAGGGCGCGCACCCCTTCGGCGCCATGCCGGGCGACGATGGCCCCGAGGCGCGCGCGCGCGGCATCGTCAAGCGGGACCGGGCCCGCGGGGCCGGCCAGATGCGTGCAGCAGGCGAGGACCGGATCGAAGGCGCCCTTGGTGACGATCAGGTGGCTTCCGTCGCCGGCATCGACCACGACCGACAGGCGCTTGCGCGTGAAATCGTAGGGGATTTCGTCGATCCGGGCCGGCAGGGGCGCCCCGGCGCCGTGCCGGTCCGCGGCCAGCAGGATCGCGGCGTCGAGCGGGTTGGCGATCCCGGTCTGAAGCCCGGCATTGATCCGGGCAAGGTCGAGGACCGCCGCCGATGGCGTGCCGTCCGGATCGGTGGCGCCGCTCAGTTCGACCTGCCCGGAGGTCAGGGTGCCGGTCTTGTCGGTGCAGAGGATATCGGCCGTGCCGAGGTTCTCGACCGCGGCGAGGCGGCGCACGATCACGCCCTCCCTGGCCATGCGCCGCGCGCCGGCGGCCATGGTCACGCTGACGATGGCCGGCAGCAACTCCGGGGTCAGGCCCACGGCCAGCGCCACGGAAAACAGCAGGCTGTCGATCACCGGCCGGTCGAGCAGCAGGTTCGCGGCAAGGACCAGGGTCACGATCACCGTCATGATGCGCGTCAGCATGACGCCGAAGCCGCGGATGCCGCGTTCGAAATCGGTCTCGGGGTCGCGCCCGGCAAGGCGGGCGGCGATGGCGCCGAAGGCGGTGGCGGGGCCGGTCCGGATCACCAGCATCCGCGCGGTGCCGCTGCGCACCGAACAGCCGAGGAACAGCGCGTTCCACCGTCCGGCCACCGGCGCCCCGGCGGGCGAGGGCGTGGCGCGCTTCTCGACCGGAAAGGATTCGCCGGTCAGCGCCGCCTGCGAGACGAGGCAATCCCGCGCCTCGATCACCACCCCGTCGGCCGGCACCAGATCGCCCGCGTCCAGCAGGACGATGTCGCCGGGCACCACGCCCTCCACGGGGATGTCGGTGCCGGTCCCGTCGCGCAGGACGCTCGCGCGCAGCGCAAGCCGCGCCTGAAGCGCGCGCATCGCCTGCGAGGCCCGCAGTTCCTGCGAGAAGCCGAGGACCGTGCTTCCGGCGATGATGGCAAGGATGATCCCCGCCTCGGTCCATTCGCCGGCCAGCAGGGCCACCAGCGCGGCAAGGACAAGGATCAGGACCAGCGGGCTTTCGAACTGGCGCAGCAGCAGGCGCGGGCCGGTCGGCCCCTGCCGGGCGGTCAGGCGGTTGGCCCCGTGGCGCCCGAGGCGCGCGGCGGCCTCTGGCGCGGTCAGGCCGTCCGGCCCCGACTGCATCAGGCCGAGAAGATCGGCCGCGGGCTGTGCCCACCATCCGGTCGGGACTTCTGCCATCTGCGCCCCCCTGCCTCGTCCGGGGGGTCATCCCGATCCCCGGCAGATCCGTGGTAGCGTGGCGCGGGCCGCGAAATCCACTGCTCAGTGAACAGGCCCCCCCGCGCGCGCCCCGCCCCGGGTTTCACGTTGCGCGGTTGCACGGGCTTTGCCATGGTCGCGGGACCGGCCCGCGACGGGCCCCTGAGGGAGTGTCCGCGATGTGCTGGGGGATCGAAGTCACGGGCGGCATGGTCGCCGCCGGCGTCGCGGGTGCCGCCCTGACCTGGCATCGGGGCGAACGCGCGGCGATCCCGCTGACCTTGCTGTTCTTCGCGGCGATGGAGGGGTTGCAACTGGCCGGTTACACGGTGATCGACCAGTGCGGATCGCCGGTGAACCGGACCGTCACCGGGCTGTCGATGCTGCATATCGCGCTCCAGCCGATCGTGATCAACGCCTACATGCTGGCGCTGGCGCGGCCGGACATGGGGCTGGCCGGGCGGCGGCTGGTGCTGGGGCTGGCGGCGCTGGCGTCGGTGGTGGTGGCGATGCAGATGTTCGCCTGGCCCTGGACGGGGCCGGCCTGCACGCCGGGACGGCCGCTGTGCGGGGTCGAGTGGTGCACGATCAGCGGCAACTGGCATCAGGGCTGGACCGTGCCCTATGCCGATATCTTTGCCGGGGTCGAACAGGCCGTCGGCATGAATTTCGCCTTTCCGACCTATGCCCTGGCGGTGTTTCTCATGCCGGTGTTCTACGGGGCCTGGCGGTTCGCGCTGTTTCACCTGCTCATCGGGCCGGTGACGGCGACCCTTCTGACCAACAACCCGAACGAGGCACCGGCGGTCTGGTGCCTGGCCTCGGTCCTGATCGCGCTGGCGGTGCTGGTCCCGCCGCTGCGCCGCTTCTTCATGGCCCGCCACCTGCGCGAGGGGGCGGCCTGAGAAGGGCGCCCTCAGACGCCGCCGTCCTTCAGGCGGAACCGCTGGATCTTGCCGGTCTGGGTCTTGGGCAGGGCGTCGACGAAGACCACGCTGCGCGGATACTTGTAGGGCGCGATGGTCTTTTTCACATGGTCCTGCAACAACCTGACCATGAGGGCATCGCCCGTCTGCCCCGGGCGCAGCACGACATGGGCCTGCACGATCTCGCCCCGCGCCTCGTCGGGGGTGCCGATGACCGCGCATTCCGCCACCGCCGCATGCGCCAGCAGCGCGGCCTCCACCTCGGGGCCGGCGAGGTTGTAGCCGGCCGAGACGATCATCCCGTCGCTGCGCGCGGCAAAGTGGAAACGCCCGGCCTCGTCCTGCCAGAAACTGTCGCCGGTCAGGTTCCAGCCATCGCGCACATAGGCCCGCTGGCGTTCCGGATCGTCCAGATAGCGGCAGCCGGTCGGCCCCTGCACCGCAAGGCGCCCGATCTCGCCCGCGGGCAGGGCGTTCATGGCGTCGTCCACGACCTTGGCCCGATATCCCGACACCGGCCGCCCGGTGGTGCCGGGGTGATGGTCGGAAAAGCGGTTGGTGATGAAGATGTGCAGCATCTCGGTCGAGCCGATGCCGTCCAGCATCGGCTTGCCGGTCCGGGCCATCCATTCCTCATAGACCGGGGCGGGCAGGGTTTCGCCCGCGCTGACCGCGGCGCGCAGCGACGACAGATCCGCCCCGTCGTCCATCGCCTGCATCATCACCCGATAGGCCGTGGGGGCGGTCAAGCAGACGGTGGCGCGGTGTTCCTCGATCAGCGCGATCATGTTCGGCGGGCTGGCCTGTTCCAGCAGCGCCGCCGCCGCCCCGAACCGCAGCGGAAAGACCGCAAGCCCCCCCAGCCCGAAGGTGAAGGCCAGCGGCGGGGAGCCGACAAAGATGTCGTCGGGCCGCACCGCCAGCACTTCCTTGGCATAGCCGTCGGCGATGAGCAGGAGGTCGCGGTGAAAATGCATCGTGGCCTTGGGTTCCCCGGTCGTCCCCGAGGTGAATCCCAGCAGCGCCACATCGTCGCGCCCGGTCCGGACCGCCTCGAAGCGGACCGGCTTGGTCAGCGCCATCCGGTCGAGTTCGCCGTCGAAATTGGCGGTGCCGTCGAAACCGACGATGGTGCGCAGCGTCGCGCTCTGGGCGCCGCACAGCACCAGTTCCTCCATCAGCCGCGTGTCGCACAGCGCATGGGTGATCGCCGCCTTGTCCACGATCTTGCCCAGTTCCGCCGCCCGCAGCATCGGCATGGTGTTCACCACCACCGCGCCTGCCTTGGTCGCGGCCAGCCAGCAGGCAACCATGGCCGGCGTGTTCGCCGACCGGATCAGCACCCGGTTGCCGGGCCTGACCCCGTAATCGGCGACCAGCGCATGGGCGATCCGGTTCGACCAGTCGGCCAGTTCCTTGTAGGTGCGGCTGCGCCCGTTGCCGATCAGCGCGACATTGTCGCCAAAGCCGCGCTCGACCATCCGGTCGGTCAGTTCCACCCCGACATTGAGCCATTCGGGATAGTTGAACCCGGTCAGATCAAGAACCGGCCAGTCCTGCGGTGCGGGCAGCCGGTCGCGGGCGAAGGTGTCACTGTGGCCGGTCGGTCCGAGCATCTGTCTCTCCGTTCGGGAAATGATGTGGCCGGGGCGCGGATGCCGACACCCGCCCCGGGCCCGTTCAAAGCTGCGTGCGCACCGCCCACAATTCGGGAAAGAGCACGACATCGAGCATCCGCCGCAGGTAGGCTATCCCCGCCGTGCCGCCGGTGCCCCGCTTGAAGCCGATGATGCGCTCGACCGTGGTCACATGGTTGAAGCGCCAGCGGCGGAAGTAATCCTCGAAATCGACGAGTTTCTCGCCAAGTTCATAGGCCTCCCACCACTTTTCCGGTTCACGATAGACCATGGCCCAGACTTCGGTCACCGCTTCGTCCGCCTGCCAGGTCTGCCGCAGGTCGCGCTTCAGCACCGTTTCGGGCACCGGCAGGCCCATCCGCGCCAGCCGCCGCAGCACCTCGTCATAAAGCGAGGGCTGCGCCAGTTCCGCCTCGAGCCGTTCGATCAGGTCGGGCCGGTGCTCGTGCGGCTTCAGCATGGCCAGGTTGCGGTTGCCGACCGCATATTCGATCAGCCGGTATTGCCAGGACTGGAACCCCGAACTCTGTCCCAGATCGCCGCGAAAGGCGGTGTATTCCGAGGGGGTCATCGTGCGCAGCACGTCCCAGGCATTGTTGAGCTGCTCGAAGATGCGCGCGACGCGGGCCAGCATCTTGCTCGCCTCGAAACTGTGGTCGCGGGCGATGGCCCGCCGCGCCGCACCCAGTTCATGCAGCGCAAGCTTCATCCACAGCTCCGAAGTCTGATGCTGGACGATGAACAGAAGTTCGTCATGGGCCGCCGACAGCGGATGCTGCGCAGACAGGATCCGGTCGATATGCAGGTAGTCGCCATAGGACATGCGCCCGCGGAAATCGGTCTGGGCGCCGTCGGCAGAAGGGTCATGGGTCATCTCGTGCTCGCTTTTCCGGAAAGAGGAGGTTTTCAGGAAAGGGGCACATCCCGGCAGCATTGCACCGATTGCCGGCCGATGCGGCGCCACAGCGCCACCCAGCCGGCGTGCCGGCACTGGGGCGGAAGGGCGCATTCGCAACCCGCCCGCGGGCGGTGTGGGTCATTCGATGCCACTGGCCTGTCCCTGTCTGGCGGGGGCCCGCGATTCGCGCCGGTCCTGCCGTCGCGCCAGCCTAGACCCGCCCCCGGCAACATTTCAAGCTTGAAATACTGCCGGGGCAAGGGCTCATTCGGGAATGACGGCGGTGGCCTCGATCTCGACCTTGGCGCGATCCTCGACCAGCGCGACCACCTGCACCACGGCCATGGCCGGATAGTGGCGGCCGATCACCTCCTTATAGACCTGACCCAGCCGTTTCTGGTCGGCCAGATAGTCGGCCTTGCTGGTGATGTACCAGGTCAGCCGCACCAGATGCTCCGGCCCGGCCCCGGCCTCGGCCAGCACGGCGACGATGTTGCGCAGGGTCTGCGCCACCTGATCGACGAAATCGTCGCTCTCGAACTCGCACCGGGAATTCCAGCCGATCAGGCCGCCGGTGACGACCAGACGGCCCCTGGCCGCCATGCCGTTGGCATAGCCCCTTGCGGGTTTCCAGCCGTCGGGTTGCAGGGTCTGAATGCTCATTGCTTCTCCATGAAATCGCAGATCCGCGCCCGCACCGCGTCGGGCCAGCGCTGCGGCCGGCCCCCGGCGGCGATATGGACCAGGGTGATGTCGCAACTCAGGCGATGGCGCCCGTCGCCATGCGCCTCGATGTGGAACCCGGCCGAAGTCCGCCCCACCTTCGTCACCGCCAGCCGCCACTCCAGCACTTCCTCGAGCATCGCCGGCGCGTGGAATTCGGTCGTGATCGCGACGGTCGGCACCCCTCCTCCCGCGCGCATGAGCAGGTCATAGGGCATGAGCAGCACTTCGCGAAAGAAACTCTCGACCACCGAATTGGTCATCTCGAAGAAGCGCGGATAAAAGACGATCCCGGCCGGATCGCAATGGCCGAACTCGATGCGGATCTCGCGGCGATAGATCATGACAGCACGCTGCGCGCGATGACCACGCGCTGCACGTCGCTTGCGCCCTCGTAGATGCGCAGCGCGCGGATCTCGCGATAGAGCGCCTCGACCGCCGAGCCCACGCGCACCCCGTCGCCGCCGTGCAGTTGCACCGCCATGTCGATCACCTCCTGCGCCGCCTCGGTCGCGTAAAGCTTGGCCATCGCCGCCTCGCGCGTCACCCGCGCCGCGCCGGCATCGCGCGTCCAGGCCGCGCGATAGACCAGAAGTGCGGCCGCATCCACCTTCAGCGCCATGTCGGCCAGATGCCCCTGCACGATCTGGTGATCGGCCAGCGTCCCGCCCCCGGCCCGCGGCCGCCTCGCCCGCGCCAGCGCCTCGTCCAGCGCGCGCCGCGCCATCCCCAGCGCCGCCGCCCCCACCGTCGGGCGGAACACGTCGAGCACCGACATCGCCACCTTGAACCCGGCCCCCGCCTCGCCGATCAGCGCCGATTCGGGCAGGAACACCCCCTCGAGGCGCAGATGCGCCAGCGGATGCGGCGCCATCACCGCGATGCGCTCGACCACGGTCAACCCGGCCACATCCGCCGGCACCAGAAAGGCCGACAGCCCGCGCGCGCCCGGGGCCTCGCCGGTGCGGGCGATCAGGACATGGACATCCGCGATACCACCGTTCGAGATATAGGTCTTCTCGCCCGTAAGCCGCCAGCCGCCCGCCACGCGCTCGGCCCGGGTCGCGGTCTGCGCCACATCCGATCCCGCCCCCGGCTCGGTCAGGGCGAAGGCCGCGATCGCCGTGCCCGCCCGCGTCCGCTCCAGCCAGGCGCGCTGCGCCTCCGTCCCGAACAGGCTCACCGCGCCCATGCCCAGGCCCTGCATCGCCAGCGCGAAATCGGCCAGCGCATCGTGCCGCGCCAGCGTCTCGCGCAGCAGGCACAAGGTGCGCACATCCAGCCGCTCGCCCGCGCCCGCCCCGGTCGGGCGCAGCCACCCCCCTGCCCCCAGCGCGGCCACCAGACCGCGGCAGGCCGCATCGACATCGGCATGATCCACCGGCAGACTGGCCGCGCACCACGCCTCGAGGGCCTCGGCCAGTTCGCGGTGCCGGGTCTCGAAGAACGGCCAGTCAAGGAAACTGCGATCGCTCATTTCATCTGTCCACAAATATCCCGGGGGAGTCTGCGTCAGCAGACGGGGGCAGAGCCCCCTCTTCAATCGCCGGCAAAGACCGGCGTTTCCCTGGCCACGAAGGCGCGATAGGCGCGTTCGAAGTCGCGGGTCTGCATGCAGATCGCCTGCGCCTGCGCCTCGGCCTCGATCGCCTGTTCGAGGCCCATGTTCCATTCCTGATTGAGCTGGGTCTTGGTGATCCCGTGCGCGAAGGTCGGTCCGGCCGCCAGTTGCCGCGCCAGGTCCATCGCCGCCGCCTCGAGCGCGTCCGCCTCGTGCAGCCGGTTCCAGAACCCCCAGCGTTCCCCTTCCTCGGCCCGCATCACCCGCCCGGTATAAAGCAGCTCCGCCGCCCGTCCCTGCCCCACGATCCTGGGCAGGATGGCGCAGGCGCCCATGTCGCAGCCGGCCAGGCCCACGCGCGTGAACAGGAACGCGCATTTCGCCCCCGGCGTCGCCAGCCGCAGGTCCGAGGCCATGGCCATGATCGCCCCAGCCCCGACACAGACCCCGTCCACCGCCGCGATCACCGGCTTGCCGCAGCCGATCATCGCCTTGACCAGATCGCCGGTCATGCGGGTGAAGGTCAGCAGGCCCTTCATGTCCATCGCCACCAGCGGGCCGATGATGTCGTGCACATCCCCGCCCGAGCTGAAGTTGCCGCCGTTCGGCGCCAGGATCACCACGTCGATGTCCGTCGCCTGCGCCAGCGCGCGGAAGGTGTCGCGCAGTTCGGCATAGCTTTCGAAGGTCAGCGGGTTCTTCCGCTCGGGGCGGTTCAGGCGGATGGTGGCGATGCGGTCCTCGACCTGCCACAGGAAATGGTCGGGCCTCAGCCCGGCGAGTTCGGTCATGACGGGGTTCCCATGCGCTTGAGGATGTCGGTCAGGGTATCGAGATCGGCCTCGGACAGGCCGGCAAAGATGCGCGACACCTCGACCTCGTGATCGGCGGCCAGCCCTTCGAAGCGGGCGAATCCCTCGGGCGTCAGCGCGACAAACACCGTGCGCCGGTCGGTCTCGGACGGGCGCCGCGCCACCAGCCCCTCGCGTTCCAGCCGGTCGACCACCGTCGTGGCATTGCCGTTCGAGACCAGCAGCATCCGGCTCAGCTCGCTCATCGTCACGCCCTCGCGGCGGCGATAGAGCGCGGCCATCACGTCGAACCGTGGCAGCGTGGTGTCGTGGTTCACCCGCAGGAATTCGCGCAGCCGCCCCTCGGCGGCGCGGGTCGCGCCCAGCAGGCGGATCCACATCTTCAGCCGGCGCTTGGACAGCGGGTCGCTCATGTCTCGCCCCCGGAAATGGCAATGCCCTGCCCGTTCACGCCCTCGGCCCCCGGCGAACACAGGAACAGCGCCGCCGCCGCCACTTCGTCGGGCCGGAACAGCCGGTTCTGCGGGCTCATCGCCATCAGGGCCGCACGGGCCTCGGCCTCGGTGCGGCCGGTCTTGCCGGCGATCACCGCGACCGAACGCGCCGTCATCTCGGTGTCAAGGAACCCCGGGCACAGCGCGTTCACCGTCACCGGCCGCCGCGCCACCTCGAGCGCGAGCGACCGCACCAGCCCCATCACCCCGTGTTTCGCCGCCGCATAGGGCGCGGCCAGCGCATAGCCCCTGAGCCCCGCGGTCGAGGAAACCGCGATCAGCCGCCCCCAGCCGTCGAACTGCCGCAAGCCCTCGCGGAAGGTCAGGAACACGCCGGTCAGGTTCACCGCCAGCATGGCGTTCCAGTCGGCCAGCGTGCTGCGGACCAGGGGCGCGCTGGTGGACTGGCCGGCATTGGCGATGACGATATCGACCTTGCCGACCGCTGCGAACAGGCGGGCAACGGCATCCTCGTCGGTCACGTCGCATTCATGGGCGCTGATGCCGGGATGCGCTTGCGCGATCCCGGCCAGAGGCGCGGCGCGGCGGCCGCAGATCGCCACTTCGGCCCCGGCCGCGGCAAAGGCGCGGGCAAGGGTCGCGCCCACGCCCGAACCGCCGCCGGTGATCAGTGCCCGCCTGCCTGCCAGTGTCATACGCGGATCGTCTCCTGCTGGGCGCGTTCCTGCAACCGCCGCGCCTGATCGCGGCCCCGTTCGTAGGGCAGAGGCCAGACGGTGTCACGGTCCCCCGCCTCGATCGCCGCATGCAGCGTCCAGTAGGGATCGGCCAGATGCGGGCGGGCAAGGCAGACCAGATCGGCCCGCCCGGCCAGCAGGATGCCGTTCACCTGATCGGCGGCGGTGATGTTGCCCACGGCCATCGTGGCAAGGTGCCCCTCGTTGCGGATGCGGTCCGAGAACGGGGTCTGGAACATCCGCCCGTAGACCGGCGCCGCCTCGATCGAGGTCTGGCCGGCGGACACGTCGATGATGTCGGCGCCGGCCTGGGCGAACATCCGGCCGATCTCGACCGCCTCCTCGGGCGTGACGCCGCGTTCGCCAACCCAGTCGCTCGCCGAGATGCGCACCGACATCGGCCTGCCTGCTGGCCAGGCCGCCCGCATCGCCCGCATCACCTCGAGCGGCCAGCGCATCCGGTTGGCCAGGCTGCCGCCGTAGTCGTCCGTGCGGGTGTTCGACAGCGGGCTGATGAAGCCCGACACCAGATAGCCGTGCGCGGCGTGCAGTTCGACCATGTCAAAGCCGCAGCGCGCCGCCATCGCGGTGGCCGCCACGAATTCGTCGCGCACCCGGTCCATGTCGGCGCGCGTCATCTCGCGCGGCACCGCATGGTCGGGCGACCAGGGCAGCGGGCTGGGCGCGATGATCTCCCAGTTGCCGTCCTTCAGCGGCATCTCGGAATCCTCCCAGCCGACCTGGGTCGAGGCCTTGCGCCCCGCATGGCCGATCTGGGCACAGACCTTTGCCGGGGTCTCGGCGTGGATGAAATCGACAATCCGCTTCCACGCGACCTCGTGTTCGGGGGCGTAGAAGCCGGGACAGCCGGGCGTGATGCGGCCCTGGGCCGAAATGCAGGTCATCTCGGTATGGACCAGCCCGGCGCCGCCCTTGGCGCGTTCGGCGTAATGCGCGAAATGCCAGTCGGTCGGACAGCCGTCCACGGCGCGATACTGCGCCATGGGCGAGACGACGATGCGGTTCACCAGCCCCATGTCGCGCAGCCGGAAGGGCGCGAACATCGGGCGGCGCCCCTTCTGTCCGCCCGCCTGTTCCTGGAACCAGTCCTCGGTGCGGGCCAGCCATCCGGGATCGCGCAGGCGCAGGTTCTCGTGGCTGATGCGCTGGCTGCGGGTCAGGAGCGAATAGGCGAACTGCTCGGGCGGCAGGTCGAGATAGCGTTCCACCTCCTCGAACCACTCAAGGCTGTTGCGCGCCGCCGACTGAAGGCGCATCACCTCGACCCGGCGCTCCTCCTGATAGCGGCGGAAGGCCTCCTGCATGTCGGATTCGCTGTGCAGGTAATCCGCCAGCGCGATCGCCGAATCGAAGGCCAGACGCGACCCCGAGCCGATCGAGAAATGCCCAGTCGCCGCCGCGTCGCCCATGAGCACGACATTCTCGTGATACCAGCGCCCGCAGATCACGCGCGGGAACTGGATCCACACCGCCGAGCCGCGCAGGTGGTTGGCGTTCGACATGAGGTCATGCCCGCCCAGATGCCGCGCAAAGATGCGCCGGCAGGTCTCGACGATCTCTTCCTTCGACATGTCCTCGAAACCCCATTTCGCCCAGGTCTCGGGCAGGGTCTCGACGATGAAGGTCGCGGTGTCGGCGTCGAACTGATAGACATGCGCCCACATCCAGCCGTGTTCGGTCTTTTCGAAGATGAAGGTGAAGGCGTCATCGAATTTCTGATGCGTGCCCAGCCAGATGAACTTGCACCTGCGCACGTCGATATCGGGCTGGAACACCTGTTCGTATTCCGAACGCACCCGCGAATTGAGCCCGTCCGCCGCCACCACGAGGTCATGGTTCCTGCGGTATTCCTCGGCACCCTTGAACTCGGTCTCGAAGCGGATCTCGACCCCCAGCTCGCGCGCGCGGGCCTGAAGGATCAGCAGCATCTGCATCCGCCCGATCCCGGCAAAGCCATGCCCGCCCGAAACGGTGCGGCGGCCGTCGTGGATCACGGCGATGTCGTCCCAGTAGGCGAAATGCGAACGGATCTCGGCGGTCGAGACCGGATCGTTCTGCTGCATCCGCGACAGCGCGTCATCCGAAAGCACCACGCCCCAGCCAAAGGTATCGTCATGCCGGTTGCGTTCAAGCACCGTGACCTTGTGCGACGGGTCGCGCAGCTTCATGGAGATGGCAAAGTAGAGACCGGCAGGACCGCCGCCAAGGCAGAGGATGTTCATGGGCCCGATTTCCTGTTCTGGACGCGGGATGCGCCCCGGCGCAGCGTGGCACCTGGGAAAAACAATTTCAAGCTTCAAATATTCGGACTTGAAATTTCACTTTTCCCCCGCAAGGATGCGCCATGGACCTGTTGATTGATCCCTTGCAGGGCTGGACCCGCCTGACCCTGAACCGCCCGGCGCAGAAGAACGCGCTGAACACGGCGCTGCTGGGGGCGCTGGCCGATGCGCTGGCGGATTGCGCCGCCGATCCCGCCTGCCGCGCCGTGGTCATCACCGGGGCCGAGGGCAATTTCGCCGCCGGCGCCGACATCGGCGAGATCGAGGGCAAGACCGGCGCCGAAGGGGCGGCCGATCCGCGCAAGGCGCATTGGGCCGCGATCCGCGCCTTTCCGAAACCGCTGCTGGCGGCGGTGGACGGATTCGCCCTGGGGGGCGGGCTGGAACTGGCGCTGATGGCCGACATCATGGTGCTGGGCGAAACCGCCCGCCTTGGCCTGCCCGAGACGAACCTTGGCCTCATCCCCGGCGCCGGCGGGGGGCAGCGTCTCATGGCGCTGATCGGACGGGCGCGGGCGATGCGCATGGTGCTCCTGGGCGAGGTGATCGACGCCGCCACGGCCGCCGGCTGGGGCCTCGGCGCGTATCTGGCCGAGGGACCGGCCCTGCCGCTGGCGCAGGAGATCGCCGCCCGCCTTGCACGGCGCGCGCCGCTCGCGCTCGGGGCCGCGAAACGCGCGCTGATCGCGGGCGAAGAGGGCGCGCTCGCGCTGGCCGCCGAACGCGCGGCCTTCGAATCGTTGCTCGACACCGCGGACAAGGCCGAAGGCATCCGCGCCTTCCGCGAACGCCGCAAGCCGGAGTTCCGCGGATCATGACCATCGGGATCGTCGGCCTTGGCGCCATGGGTCTGGGCATCGCGCAGGTCTTTGCCCAGGCGGGCCATGTCGTGCGCGCCACCGACGCCAGCGCCGCCGCCCGCGCCGAGGCGCCCGGGCGGCTGTCCGCGGCGCTGCAATCGCGGGTGGCCCGTGGCGCGATGACCGCGACCGAGGCGCAGGCGATCGCGGCCCGCCTTGTCGTGGTCGCGCGGATCGAGGACATCGCCCCCGCCGACCTTGTGATCGAGGCCGTGGTCGAACGCGCCGGGGTGAAGCACGAGGTGTTCGCCCGGCTCGAGACCGCCCTTGCCCCCGATGCGGTGCTGGCGACCAACACCTCGTCGCTGTCGGTCGCGGGCATCGCCGGGGGGCTGGCCCGGCCCGGACGGTTCCTTGGCCTGCATTTCTTCAACCCCGCGCCGGCGATGCGGCTGGTGGAACTGATCCCGCATCCGGCCACCACCCCCGAGGCCCTGGCCATCGCGCGCAGCCTGACCGAGGGCGCGGGCAAGACCGTGATCCAGTGCGCCGACCGGCCCGGCTTCATCGTCAACCGCTGCGCCCGCCCCTTCTACGGCGAGGCCCTCGCCCTTCTCGAAGAGGGGCGCGACCCCGCCGAAATCGACGCGGCGATGGTGGCGGCGGGCTATCGCCTCGGGCCTTTCGCGCTCATCGACCTGATCGGCGCCGACATCAACCTTGCCGCGACCGAGGGGCTGAGCGCCGCCATGGGCCATCACCCGCGCTATCACGTCTTTGACGCGCTGCGCGCGCAGGTCCGCGACGGCGCGCTGGGACGCAAGAGCGGGCGCGGTTTCGTCCATTCCGCCGATCCCGCGCCCGAATCCGCGCCCGAATCCGTGCCCGCGCCCGCCGATGCCGACGTGATCGTGCGCCGCATCGAGGCGACCCTCGTGAACGAGGCGCACTGGCTGCTTGCCGAGGGCGGCACGACCCGCGCGGGGATCGACACCGCGCTGCGCCTTGGCCTCAACTTTCCGCGCGGCCCGTTCGAAGCCGAGGCCGCCCACGGCGCCGCCGCGATCCGCGCCACGCTTGCCGCGCTCGAGGCCGCCGCCCCCCCGCATCTCAGGGGCCGCTACCTGCCCGCCCCCACCCCAGACCCCGCCCCCGCCCCGGAGCCCGCCCCATGACCGAGGTCTTTCTCTGCGCCCACCGCCGCACGCCCATCGGCCGCCACGGCGGCGCCCTTGCCCGGGTGCGGCCCGACGACATGGCGGCGCATGTGATCGACGGGATCCTCGACCTGTGCCCCGGCCTCGCCGTGGATGAGGTGATCTTCGGTTGCGCCAATCAGGCCGGCGAGGACAACCGCAACGTCGCGCGCATGGCCGTGCTGCTCTCGCGCCTGCCCGAGAGCGTGCCCGCGCTCACGCTGAACCGCCTCTGCGCCAGCGGCCTCGATGCGGTGATCGCCGGGGCGCGCGCGGTGCGCGACGGGGCCGATGTGGTGATCGCCGGCGGGGTCGAGAGCATGTCGCGCGCCCCCCTTGTCATCCCCAAGGCCGAAAGCGCCTTTTCCCGCCACGCCGAAATCCACGACACCACGATCGGCTGGCGCATGGTGAACCCGCGCCTTGCCCGCCTGCATGGCACCGAATCCATGCCCGAGACGGCCGAGAATGTCGCCGCCGAACACGGGATCGCCCGCGCGGATCAGGATGCCTATGCCCTGCGCTCGCAGCAGCGCTATGACGCGGGCTGGCATGCGGGCGACATCCTGCCGGTGACGATCCCCGGCCGGGGGGGCGATACGGTGGTGGAGCGCGACGAACATCCGCGCGCCACCACGGGCGAACGCCTCGCCGCCCTGCCCGCGCCGTTCCGCGCGGGGGGCAGCGTCACCGCCGGCAACGCCAGCGGCGTGAACGATGGCGCCGCGGCGGTGATCCTCGCCTCGGCCGAGGGGGTGCGGCGCCATGGCCTCAGGCCGCTGGCACGGATCGGCGCCGCGGCCTCTGCCGGGGTGGCGCCGCGGGTCATGGGGATCGGGCCGGTCGCGGCGGTCGCGCGGCTCGGGGCCCGGACGGGGCGGCAGGCGCGCGATCATGACGTGATCGAACTGAACGAGGCCTTTGCCGCGCAGGTTCTGGCCTGCCTGCGCGCCTGGGACATCCCCGACGACGACGCCCGCGTGAACGCGAAGGGCGGCGGCATCAGCATGGGTCATCCGCTGGGCATGTCGGGCGCCCGCATCGCCGGCACCGCCGCGCGGCGCCTGGCCGAGGGCGGCGGCCGCACTGCGCTGGTCACGCTGTGCGTCGGCGTGGGCCAGGGCGTCGCCCTGGAACTTCTGGCGCTCTGAGGACGGCCGGCCGGCTGACGGCCCGGCCCGGGGCGTTCCATTGACGCGCGGTCGAGGCACCCGAAGTCGCGCCGAGGCAAAGAGGCGGGACCTCATGTCCCTCGGCGAGCGCATCACCGCAAGAGACCTCGACCGCCAGCCCGTCGAAATCCACATCCGCATAGCCCTGATCGCGGCGGGGGCGGCAGCAGCGCGCCGAAGATCCCATCACCGCGTCCATATGGCCCGTGACATGGCCGAAGGACAGCCCGCTGTCCGGATCGGCAACTCCCTGCGCCTGTCTTGCACCGGGCAGGCGACATCGCCCCAAGGTCGGGAGGAGGGCCGTTCGCCTGCGGTTGCCGGTTTCAGCGGTCGCGCAGCGCCTCGCGCGGGGTGATGCCGAAGCGGGCGCGGAACATTTCCGAGAAGCGGCCGAAATGGGTGAATCCCCAGCGCAGCGCCACGTCGGTGACGCGGGTGCCGGGCGGGGCCGCGGTCAGGTCGGCCCGGACGCGGTCAAGGCGGGCGTCGCGCCAGAAGGCCAGCGGCGTGGTCGCGCGGTGTTCGCGAAAGGCCAGTTGCAGCCCGCGCGGCGAAATTCCGGCGGCCTGCGCCACCTCGATCAGGGTGATGGGCTGATCGAGATGCGCCACGATGAAATCCTCGGCCAGCCGCAGATGCCGCGGCCGCGCGGCGCCGGCCCGGGGCATCTGGGCCTGATGGTCATGCGACAGCGCAAGCAGGCCGCAGACGACCGTGCTTTCGATCTGGCGCGCCATCAGCGCCGGGCCGAACGGCTGCCCGCCGGCGTCGGCCTCCTCGACCAGCCACAGCACCAGCCGCCCGAGTGCCGCCCCCGGCCCCGTGGTCAGGTCCACCGGCCCGGCGAAGGTGGGCAGCCGGTCGGGCGGGCCGCCCAGCATCGCCGCCAGATGCGCCTGCATCATGGGCCGGGGCACCTGCACCAGGATCTGGCGCGTCCCTTCTTCCCAGACCATGCGCGTGGGCAGATGCGGGTTGAGGATCGCCGCGCGTTCGGGGGTGGAACGATAGCTGCCCTGACCGTTGCTGATCTCGGCCCCGCCCCCCAGCGGGATCTGGAGCAGGTAGAACCCCTCGAGTTCGCCCGGCGCGATCAGCGTGCGCGCGCCGTATTCGATGTAGTTGAGCGAGAGCCCCTGTCCCCGCAGGTGGTGATGGCAGGCGGCGAACCTGTCGCGGGCGTGCAGGGTCTCGAGGCGATGCGGACAGAACACCGCCGCCACCCTCTCGCGCGCCTCGTCAAGATCGCGCGACCGGAACAGGACGTGATCCCTGAGCGGTGCCGCAGGCGTTTGGGTCCGGGTCTCCATCCGCCGACCCTAGCACGGACTGCGACGTTTTGACCCTCTTTCACGATGTTTTTTTCGTTTTCCGGATAGTCCTTTCGCCTGGCGGATAGCGGGCAGGGCGGGGGGCGTCAGAATTCCTTCAAGCTCAAAACGAGACAGGGAGGGTTTCATGCGCGGACTGGCCGGGAAAGTGGCGATCGTGCCGGGCGGATGCACGAAGATCGGGCGGGCGGTGGTCGATGCCCTTGTCGCGGCGGGGACGCGGGTCATGGTCGCCGACATCGCCGAAGGCAGCGGCTTTGCCGAGGGCGTGGGCTTCATGACCTGCGACCTGCGCGACGACGATCAGATCAAGGCCCTGGTGGAAGCGACGAAAAAGCGGTTCGGGCGCATCGACTTTCTGGTGAATGTGGCCTGTTCCTATCTCGACAACGGCGCCGCCTCGACACGGGCGGAATGGCTCGAGAGTCTGGATGTGAACATCGTGGGTTCGGTCATGCTGATGCAGGCGGCCGAGGACGAACTGGCAAGGAATCGCGGGGCGATCGTCAATTTCGGCTCGATCTCGTCGCGGGTGGCACAGACGGGGCGCTGGCTCTATCCGGTGTCCAAGGCGGCGATCCTGCAACTGACGCGCAATCAGGCGATGGATCTGGCGCCCCGGGGGATCCGGGTGAACGCGGTCAGCCCCGGCTGGACCTGGTCGAACATCATGGACCAGCTGACCGGCGGCAACCGCGCCAAGACCGATTCGGTCGCCGCGCCCTTTCACCTGCTTGGCCGGGCCGGCGACCCCGAAGAGGTGGCTGCGGCCGTCCTGTTCCTGTGTTCGGACGAGGCGAGCTTCATCACCGGCACCGATATCCGCGTTGACGGCGGCTATACCGCGATGGGACCGGAACAGGCCTCGCCGGCGATTCCGCTGCTGATGTCCTGACCCATCCAGACCCATGCCGGACGGCCGGGGACACGGCCGGGGCATCCACAGCGACAGGGAATGAACCATGAAGATCGCCATCATCGGGGCCGGTTTCGCCGGCCTCACCAGCGCGCGGCACCTGCGCGACTTCGGCCATGACGTGACCGTGTTCGAGAAGGTCCATGACGTGGGCGGGGTCTGGAGCAAGACCCGCCTCTATCCCGGCATCTCGACCCAGAACGGCAAGGACACCTACCATCTGTCCGACTACCCGATGCCGAAAGCCTATCCCGAATGGCCCGCCGGGCATCAGGTGCAGGAATATCTGGCCGGCTATGTGCGGGACTTCAACCTTGGCCCGCTCCTGCGGCTGTCGACCACGGTCACGGCGGCGACCCAGGGGGCGGACGGGCGCTGGACCCTGACCTTCCGGCGCGAAGGCGGCGACGAGCAGAGCGAGGCGTTCGATTTCCTCACCATCTGCAACGGCATCTTCTCGGTGCCGGCGGTGCCGGAATTCGCCGGTGCCGACGAATTCCGCGCCGCGGGCGGGACCATCTGCCATTCGTCGCAGTTCATCAACCTCGACGAGGCCCGCGGCAAGCATGTGATCGTCATCGGTTACGGCAAGTCGTCCTGCGACGTGGCGGTGGGGCTGGCCGATGTCACCGCCTCCATGACCGTGGTCGCGCGCGAGCTGATCTGGAAGATGCCGCGCAAGATCGCGGGGGTGCTGAACTACAAATACCTGTTCCTCACCCGCATGGGCGAGGCGCTGTTTCCCTTCATCGAGCTGAAGGGGTTCGAGAAATTCCTGCATGGCGCCGGGCGGCCGGTGCGCAATTCCATGCTGGGATCGGTGCAGTCGGTCGTCACGCGGCAACTGAAGCTGAAACAGCGCGGCGCCCTGCCCCGTGGCCAGTTCGAGCGGATCGCCCGTTCGACCGTCAGCCTTGTCACCGAAGGCTTCTTCGAGCGGATCGAATCCGGGCGCATCGTCCTGCGGCGCGACAATGCCATCGACCGGCTGGTGGTCGAGGGCGGCAGGCGCATGGCGGTGCTGAAATCGGGCGAGACGATCCCCGCCGACATCATCGTGTGCGGCACCGGCTGGCGGCAGGAGGTGCCGTTCCTCGAGCCGGAGCTTCAGCAGAGGTTCCTGGACGATCGCGGCAACTTCCGGCTTTACCGCCACATCCTGCCCACGGGGGTGCGCAACCTGGCCTTCAACGGCTACAATTCGTCGTTCTTCTCGCCGCTGTCGGCCGAGATGGGGGCGCTGTGGATCTGCGCCCTTGTCGCCGGTGCGCTGAAACTGCCGCCGGACCGCGATCAGATCAGCGCCACCGAACGGCGCCTGCGCTGGATGGAGGAACGCACCGAGGGCAAGCACGCGCGCGGCACCAACATCATCCCCTTCTCGATGCACCAGATCGACGAATTGCTGCGCGACATGAACCTGTCGGCCAGCGCCATGCAAAGGTTCATGGAGTGGCAGATGCCGGTGAAGCCCGGCAATTATGCCCGCGTGGCCAGGGAATTGCACCGCCGTCTTGACCGGCGCTGAGGCGGGCACGCAGGTTTCAGGGCCGGTCCCCGCGCGGGGCCGGCCCCTGTGCCGCCGCTTCAGGCGAAGCTGCGGATGGTGCGGATCGCCCCGTCAAGGGCCTTGCCCTCTTCGTCCATCAGCGCCGCCTCGCGCAGGCGGCGGCACCAGTCGGCGGCATCCTCGCGCTGCGCGATCCCGGCCGAAACCGCCAGCACCCGGTCGAATTTCGACTGCCCGCGGGCGTGGGTGTCGGAATAGCCCTTGATGAGGCGGCGGCAGCGGATCAGTTCCACCGCCAGATCGTAGTTCTGCCCCACCTGCGCCAGCGCCGCCGCCAGCCAGGCCTCCAGATGCGCCTCTTCCTGCGCGTGACGCAGCGTGCGCCGCCGCCAGCCGCGCAGCCCGCCCAGCAGATGCAGCATCAGGAAGGATCCGACGCTGTGCGTGCGCAGCCGTCGCCCCTTGCCGAACCAGCGGTCGATCCGCGCCATCCAGCGCGCGTCCCCCTCGATCCGGGCGCCAAGACGGGCGGGCATCATGCCGACGATCTCCTCGGCGCGCGGATGCAGGTATTCGGTGACATGAAGCAGGTTCCCCTCCTTCACGTTCATCTCGCCGCGGATGCGGCCGAAACGCGGGGCGCGGGTCTTGCGGTCGGCCACGCGGATGATGTCGTCATAGGCCATGGCATTGGCGATGTATTTCGCCGCCTCACGCGTGAGCATCCAGCCCTGCGCGGCATCGTCGCGCGCCCTGATCCCGTCGATCCGGTCCAGATAGGCCGCGCCATAGGCAATGTCCTGGAAATCGACCACCTTGCGCAGCCCCGGCAGGGCGAGTTCCGCCACCGGTGCCGGCAGGGCGGCAGCGCGGGCGGCCAGCGCCTGCCACCGCGCGACAAGGCGGGCCGGGCCGCGCACCCCGTCGGCTTCGGCCGGGATCGCGGGTGTGGCGGCCGGCGCGACGGGGCCGCCGGCAGCCAGGTCATGGGCGGCGGCAAAGGCCGCGAGCGAATTCTCCACCCCCTTGCCGCCCTTGCGGATCGCCTCCTCGAAGGCCGCGCGCGCAAAGGGCAGCACCCCCGCCCCCGCCAGCGCCCCCAGCAGCGACGCCGAGATGACCGAGCCCTTCGCCACCGCCAGCGCATCGAAATCGGCGGCGATGAAGCGGCGCGCGGCCACCTGCGCGGCGGCGATCACCTCTTCGCTCGAGGCGATGCCGTCGCCCGGCACCATCTTTTCCGACACGGCCAGCGCACGGTGCGTCGAGGTGATGAGCGTGGTGCGGTCCGGCGTGACAAAGCCGCGGATGATCGCGCGCCCGGCCTCCATCATCTCGGCCGTGATCATGATGTCGACATCGCCCGCCGCCGGCATGAGCGAGAACACCGGCGCCGGTTCGCCGGCCCGATGGGGGGCCATCTCGATGTAATAGACCGTGGCGCCGGTGCGCTGCGCCACCCCCGCGACCGAGGTCGCCTGCGCCGCATGGCCGTTGGCGCGGGCGACATCCTCGATCCAGTTGGTCAGAACCCCGCCGCCCTGCCCGCCCACGGCAAGGATGGCAAGCTTGATGATGCCCGAGAGGCCGTCGTTCCGGGCGCCTTCGGGCAGCAGGGGCGCCAGCGCGCCCGCCATCGGATCGGTTGCGGTGTTCATGCCGTGGCTCCGAAATCAAGCCGGCGCGCGGCACGGCGCGACTGAAGCCAGCCGATCACCCGGTTGCGCCACCGCGCCAGCGTCACCTCGAACCGGGTGGGGTTGTGGATCACGTCGGCGCGATAGAACGACGGGCAGAGGATCGCCGCATCGGCCACCTCGCCGCAGTTGCCGCAGCCGACGCAGGTCTGGTCGATATGCGCCACCGGGTCGTCGCGCAACGGATCGTCCAGCCGTCTGAGCGACAGCGACGGACAGCCCGACAGCCGGATGCAGGCATGATCGCCGGTGCAGACATCCGCATCGACGCCAAAGCGCGGCGCCTCGACGCGGCGGCCTTCGCGGATCGCCTTCTGGGTCAGCGGCTTTTCGCGGCGCTGCCGGTTCAGCATGCATTCGGACGAGGCCACGATCACCTTCGGCCCCGGCGTGTCGGTGGTCAGCGCCTCGCGCAGGACATCGCGCATCCGGCCCACGTCATAGGTGCGGTTCACCTCGCGCACCCAGTCGATGCCGATGCCGCGCAGGGCGCGCGAGATCGGGTGTTTCGTCGATTTCGTCGGATTGTCCGCGCGCGAGGACATGATGTCCTGCCCGCCGGTCGCGGCGGAATAGTAGTTGTCGACGATGACCGCGACCCCGTCCGACCGGTTGAAGGCCATGTTCGTGAACGAGGACGACAGCCCGTTGTGCCAGAACCCGCCGTCCCCGATCACCGCCACCGGCCGCCGTTCGCCGCCGCCGTCAAAGGCGGCATTCGCGGCCGGGCCAAGGCCATAACCCATGGTCGCGCCGCCGATCTCGAACGGGGGCAGCGCGGCAAAGAGGTGACAGCCGATGTCGGCGCTGATCTGGAGCTTGCCGGTCTCGCGCTGGACCAGTTTCATCGCCGCGAAGATCGGCCGTTCCGGGCAGCCGGTGCAGAACCCCGGCGGGCGGATCGGCACCACCGCCCTGAGGTCCGGCACCGCCGGCAGTTCGGCGTTCGGGGCGCGCACCACCGCCGCCATCATCGCGGGCGCCGCCTCGCGCAGGAAGGCGGCGATTCCGTCGAGCAGCACCTGCCCGGTATATTCCCCCGCCATCGGCAGCACGCCCTTGCCGCGCAGCATCACCGGCGACTGCGCGCGATAGAGGAAGGTGGAAAGCTGCTGTTCGATGAACTCGGGCTGACCTTCCTCGATGACAAGGATCTGGTCCTTGCCCGCGCAGAATTCCAGAAACTCGGACGGGATCAGCGGATAGGTGACGTTGAGGACGTAGAGCGGCACCTGCGTGTTGCCGTGCAGATCGGCCAGGCCCAGCCGCTGCAACGCGCGGATGACGCCGTTGTACATGCCCCCCTGCAGCACAAGGCCGACCGGCGCCTGCTTTGGCCCGAACACCTCGTTCAACCCGCGCTCGCGGATGAATTTCTCGGCGGCGGGCCAGCGGTTGTTGATCTTGTCCTGCTCGTGGGCAAAGGACATCGGCGGCAGCACGACGCGGGCGAAATCGGATTGCGGGTTCGACAGCGCCTCGCGCACGGTCAGGGGCGGGCGGCGGTTGTCGCGGGTGGGGAACGACCCGGTGACATGGCACGACCGGATCCGCACCATCAGCATGACGGGCGTGTTCGAGGCCTCGGACAATTCGAACCCGTCGCGCACGGCCTGCGTGATCGAGGGCAGGTTCGGCCGCGGATCGAGCAGCCAGAACTGCGACTTCATCGCAAAGGCATGGCTGCGCTCCTGCATGATCGAGGAACCTTCGCCGTAATCCTCGCCCACGATGATGAGGGCGCCGCCGTTCACCCCCGAGGAGGCCAGGTTGGCCAGCGCGTCCGACGCGACATTCACCCCGACCGATCCCTTGAACGTCACCGCGCCGCGGATCGGGTAATGCACCGAGGCCGCCAGCATCGCCGCCGCGGCCGCCTCGTTCGCGTTGGCCTCGAACCTGATGCCCAGTTCCGCGAGCAGTTCCTCGGCATCGGCAAGAACGTCCATCAGATGGCTGATCGGGGCGCCCTGATAGCCGCCGACATAGCCCACCCCGTTCTCGAGCAGCGCCTTGGTCAGGGCAAGGATCCCCTCGCCGGTGAAGGTCTGCCCATCGCCCAGACGGAGATGCTCGACTTCTGCCTTGAAGGAACGTTCGGCCATGGCTCAGATCTCGTGCTTGCGGATGTTGTTCAGCATCTTGTGCAGCGTGCCGATGAAGGCGCGCCGTTCGTCCTCGGGGATGCCGCGGAACATGCGGGCATGGGCCTCGGCCATGCGTGGCCAGAGGGTTTCGAAGGTGGCGCGGCCCGATGCGGTGATGAAGACCCGCGTGGCGCGGTTGTCGGCCGCATCGGCCTCGCGCCGGATCAGCCCTTCGGCGGCAAGCTGATCAAGGGCGCGCGACAGGGTCGATTGCTCCACCACCGAATAGACCGCCAGTTCGCGGATGAGCGGCCCCTCGATCACCGAAAGCACGGCCAGCGCGCGCATCTTGGGCGTGGACAGGCCCAGATCGGCCATCTCGGTGCGCAGGCTGGTGTTGTAGCGCCCCATGATGCGGTTCATCAGATAGGGCGCGAAATTCGCCAACCCGATCTCGCCCAGACGCGGCTGGTTTCCGGCCGGCCGGTCGTGGGCGGGGTCGTCCGTCATGCGCCCAGCCTCCGCGCCGCCAGATAGCCCGATCCGCCGCCCAGGCCCGGCCCCGGATGGGTCGAGGCGCCGATATGGATGAGGCCGCCCACCGTGCCGGTGCCGTTCGTCGAATGCGGATAGGGCCGGAAGATGAAGAACTGGTCGATCGAACACAGCCCGCCATAGGGATCGCCGCCGACCAGATTCACGTTCATCCGTTCGAGATCGCGCGGAGAGACCGCGCGCCGCGCCAGCCGGATCGCGTCGAAATCGCGGATGTGGCGGCGCAGGATCGCCTCGATCCGGTCGGCAAAGGCCTCGGCCACCTCGTCCCAGTCGGTGCCCGCGATCTCGCCCGCGGCATCGCCCCGGATGACGCGCGGCGCGTCGGGGATCTGCAACCACAGGATCGCCTTGCCCTCGGGGCAGCGCGAGGGGTCAAGGCGCGACGGCTGCCCCACGCAGATGGTGGGCGTGACCGGCAACATGCCGCGTTCGGCCTCGTTCGCGGATTTCGACACCGAATCGATGCCGTCGGCCAGATGGATCAGCGCCACATCCCCAAGCCCGGGGGCAAGCCATTCGGGCGGCCGGTCAAGCGCGAAATGCAGCTGGAAATTGCCGCGACCGTGGCGGAATTCCCTGGCGGCGGCGGCATCCTCGGGCAGGGACACGCCGCGCAGCAGCCGCTCCTGCAATTGGCCGGGCGCCACCGATGCCAGGACCGAGGCGCAGGCGATCTCCTCGCCCGAGGCAAGCTGCACGCCCCGCACGCGCCCGTCACGGACCAGGATGCGATCGACATCGGCGTTGCAACGGACCTCGCCGCCGTTCTCCTCGATCAGGGCGCGGAAGGCGGCCACGGCCTGCCCCGACCCGCCCCTGACGATCGGCGCCCCCGCCGCCTCGAGCGCGAAGGCGATCACCTTGCCCATCTGCCCGGAATAGGTGCTTTCGGGGGTGAGGCCGGTATGCAGGACCCAGGGCGCGAACAGCGCCTGCACCAGCGGACTGCGGTAGCCGGTCTCGAGCCAGCCGCGCGCCGGGACCAGCGCGCTGCCGAACCAGGCGGCAAGGCCGCGCAGGCCGCGCCGGCGCACCTGCCCCCACAGCATCCGCGCCGTCGCCCAGGACCACAGCGCCCCCCCCAGAAGCCCGAACAGGAAGGGCGCGTCGGCCTCGACCCCGCCCGCGTCCCGGGCATGGCGGTCGCCGTCGCCCGGCGACAGGGCGTTGAAGGCCGCGACATTGGCGGCGCGGTCCATCGCCAGCATAAGGGCGCTGCCATCGGGGCGCAGAACCGCGGTCGGATGCGGCGTATGGCAGCATTCGAACCCGTGCCGCGCCAGATGGGGGCCAAGCGCGGCCCCCGCCGGCGAGGTCATGAACAGCACCCAGGTCGCCGCCATCACGTCATGGCGGAAACCCGGCAGGGTGATCTCCTCGGTGCGCAGACAGCCGCCGGCGACGGATTCGCGTTCGAGCAGGAGCACCCTGCGCCCCTTCAGCGACAGGAGCGCCCCGGCGACAAGGGCGTTGATCCCCGTGCCGATGATGACGTGATCGGGGCGCATCGCGATCAGCCCCGCGGCACGAGCGCAAGCGCCCGGATGGGCGAGCCGGTCCCGCTGGCGATCTTCAGCGGCGCCGCGATCAGGATCGCGCCCTTTGCCGGCAACCTGTCGAGATTGGCCAGCGAGGCAAGGCCGAAACGGTTGTTCTTGTGCAGCAGGTTATGCGCCGGGAACGGCGGGTCCATGCCGCCGGCCTGCCCGGCATCGGTGCCGATGCACTGGCTGCCCCAGCCGACGATGCCCTTGTCGACCAGATACTGGATCACCTCGGCGGTCGGCCCCGGCGTATGCGGGCCGGTGGCATCGGCGTTCAGGAACAGGCCCTCGTCATGCGCGCGCCGGTCCCAGTCGGACCGCAGCACCACCCATTCGCCGGCGCCGATCGCGCCATGCGCGGCCTCCCAGGCCTTCACATGGTCGATGGTCAGCAGGAAATCCGGGTCCGCCGCGCATTCTGCGGCAAAGTCGAGCACGTTGACCGGCGCCACGCAGCGGCGCACGTCAAGGGTGTCGGTATAGCCCTCGGCATAATCCTTGCCGGTGATCCAGTGATGCGGCGCGTCGAAATGCGTGCCGGAATGTTCACCCAGTTCAAGCCAGTTCCACGCCCAGAACGGCCCGTCCTTGTCATAGTTGCTGATCGCATGGATCCTGACCGGCGGCGTGTCGCGGGCAAAGTCAGGCGGCAGCTTGAGCAGCGGCGTGTCCGGGCCAAGGACGCCGGTGCAGTCCACCACCTCGATCCCGCCCGAGGCGAGCATCCCCGCAAGGGCCTGCAACGTGCTTGCAGCGGTCATTGTCATCTCCCTGTTGGCCGGCCCTGGCGGGCCTGTCGTCGCCGGCTCCCTCCGGCAAACTGGAATCACACTAGACAGATTTAGATGCGTTTGCAAATATCCCTCTGCCGTATCCGGCCGGGGGGATCATGACAGGACAATATGACGCGGTCCTGATCGGGGCCGGGCACAACAACCTGGCCACGGCGCTGCACCTGTCGGCGCGGGGCTGGCGGGTGGGCGTGTTCGAACAGGCGCCCGAGGCCGGCGGCGCCATCCGCACGGGCGAATACACCTTGCCGGGGTTTCGCCACGACTGGGCGGCGATGAACCTGTCGCTCTTTGCCGGAAGCGCCTTTCACGCCACCCATGGCGCGGAATTGCGCCGTCACGGCTGCGCCTTCGTCCCGGTGGCGCGGCCCTTCGCCTCGTCCTTTCCGGACGGAAGCTGGGCCGGCGTCTCCACCGACCTGGCCGAGACCCTGGCCACGATTCGCGCCCTCTCGCCCGAGGACGCGCAGGCATGGGAGGGTCTTGTCAAGGGGTTCGCCGTCAGGGCCCCCCAGATTTTCGGCCTGCTGGGCGCCCGCATGAAAATTCATGCGCTTGCATATTTCATGATCAAAACACTTTGGAAATCCGGGATCGCGGGAACCCTGGATCTGGCGCGGTTCCTGCTGTCCACGCCGCGCGCCTGGCTCGAGGAGACCTTTCGCGACCCCCGCATGCACGCGCTTCTGGGGGCCTGGGGGATGCATCTGGATTTCGCGCCCGATGTGGCCGGGGGCGCGATGTTTCCCTATCTCGAGGGGATGGCGGGGCAGGCCTTCGGGCTGATGATCGGCAAGGGCGGCGCCGATACCGTGATCCGGGCGCTGGTGGCCTCGATCCGCGCGCGCGGCGGCACGGTCGAGACCGGGGCGCCGGTCGTGCGCATCCTGCATGACGGGCGGCGCGCGCAGGGGATCGAACTGGCCGACGGGCGGCGCATCGGGGCGGCGCGCGCCGTGATCGCGGGGGTGGCCCCTTCGGCGCTGCTGCGGCTGACCGGCGGGACCGAACCGGGCTTTGACGCAAGGATGCAGGCATTCCGCCATGCGCCCGGGACGATGATGATCCATCTCGCCATGGCGGGCCTGCCCCCCTGGCGCGCGGGCAAGGCGTTGCAGGAACACGCCTATGTCCATCTTGCCCCCGATCTGGACCAGATGGCGCGCACCTATCGGCAGGCGGTGGCCGGACTGCTGCCCGATGCGCCGGTCCTGGTCGTGGGCCAGCCCAGCGTGTTCGATCCCGACCGCGCGCCCGCGGGGAAACATGTGCTCTGGGTGCAGGTGCGCATGGCGCCGGGCACGATCCGGGGCGATGCCGCCGGCACGATTGCCGCGCGCGACTGGCCGGGCGCGGCCGAGCCCTTTGCCGAACGCGCGCTCGACATTCTCGAAAGCCACGCGCCCGGCACGCGCGCGCTGATCCTGGGCCGCCGCATCGTCACGCCGGCCGAACTCGAGGCGGCGAACCCGAACCTTGTCGGCGGCGATCAGGTCTGCGGCAGTCACCACCTGTCACAGCATTTCCTGTTCCGCCCCGCGCCCGGCCATGCCGACGGCAGCACGCCCATCGCCGGGCTGCACCTGAGCGGCGCCGCGGTCTGGCCGGGCGGGGGGACGGGCGCGGGGCCGGGGTTCCTGCTGGCCCGCAGACTGGCCGGAAAATGATCCATCACACCATCGCCATGACAACCAACGGGAAAACCGCCATGAACATGAACCGACGCAGCCTTTTGAAGCTGTCGGCCGCCACCGCCGCCGCCGGCGCCATCGGCCTGCCCGCCCGCGCGCAGGACATCGACGAGCTGGTGATCGCCTACAACGTCAACCTGCCCTCCTGGGATCCGACCGTCGGCCCCAGCGCGGTGAATCCGACGATCCAGGGCCTCTATCAGTCGGTGTTCGACCAGTTCATCCTGCAACAGCCCGATCTGACGCCCGCGCCCGGCCTGCTGACCGAATGGGGCTGGAACGAGGACCGCACCAGGGTCTTCATGAAGGTGCGTCAGGGCGTGACCTGGCATGACGGATCCCCCTTCACCGCCGAGGACGTGGCCTGGTCCCTGGCCCGCGCCGCCGATCCGGCGACCGGCAACCCGATCCAGTTCGTCTGGGGCACGCTGGGCAACTTCATCGCCGAGGGCGACACGGTGACGGCCGATGTCCTCCAGTTCGATCCGACCGTGTTCAAGTGGATGTATTTCCTGACCGGCTATGTCCTGCCCAAGGCCTATTACGAACGCGTGGGCGCCGAAGGGTTCGAGGCCGCGCCGATCGGCACCGGGCCCTACATGGTCGAAAGCTACGAACGCAACGCCTTTGTCCGGCTCAGGGCGAATGCCGGCTACTGGGGCGGCGCGCCCGAGTTCGACTCGGTCACGATCAAGTTCGTCACCGACGCCGCCGCGCGGGTGGCCGAGGTGGAATCGGGCAATTCCCATGTCACGCTGGAAATGCCCTACGAGGAATACGACCGCCTCAAGGACCGGCTCTCGGGCGTGGCGGCGCCGATCTCGGACATGGGGATGATCTTTCTCAACGACATCGACGCGATGCTTGACCCCAACGTGCGCAAGGCCGCGGCCCATGCCATCGACAAGGACAAGATCATCGAGCGCCTGCTTCTGGGCTACGGGGTGCGGGTCGATACGCTTCAGACCCCGGAATACGAGGCCTTCGATCCGTCGATCACGGTCCCCCATGACGAGGCGCTGGCGATCGAATACCTGGCCGCCTCGGGCTATTCGACCGAGAACCCGGTGCGCTTCACCATCCAGACCACGCGCGGGTTCAAGCCCAAGGACTACGAGATGGTGCAGGCCATCGTCGGCATGTGGCGCAAGGTGGGGATCGAGGCCGAGATCGAGGTCTATGAGATCGCCCGCCACTTCGAACTGCGCGCGGCCGACCAGCTTGCCCCGGCGGCCTTCTACAACTGGGGCAATTCGGTGGGCGATCCGACCACATCGACCGGCTTCGCGATGTTCGGCCCCTCGCCGCATTCGGTCTGGGACGGGCAGGATCTGATCGACATGATCGCGCCCCTGTGGGGCGAGGCCGACGAGGCCGCCCGCATCCAGGGCTGGAAGGAGGTCGACCGCTACATCGCCGACAACGCGCTGGTGATCCCGCTGGTGCAATATGTGCAGCCGATCCTGTCGGATGCGCGGGTGGTGGGGACGCCGCATGCCTCGGGCGCGCTGCTGCCGCATCTGATGAAGCGCGCATAGGCGCGGCCGGGCGGGCGGGGGACCCCCTGCCCGCCCTTCCGGCAGGGAATCCCATGGCACTGATCCGCCTCATCGCGACCCGGATTGTCACCACGGCCGTCACCCTGTCCGGGGTGGCGGTGATCGTGTTCTTCGTCATCCGCATCGTGCCGGGCGATCCGGTGGCGATGATGCTGGCCCCCGGCGCCAGCGCCGAGGATGTCGCCCGCCTCTATGCCCATTACGGGCTGGACAGGCCGCTGCTGACGCAGTTCGGCATCTGGCTCTCGGGGGTGATGCAGGGCGATTTCGGCACCTCGATCACCACGCGCCAGCCGGTGCTGGGCCTTGTCCTCGGGCGGTTGCCGGCCACGCTGGAACTGTCGGTCATGGCGCTGGTCATGGCGGTGATCATGGGCGGGGCGCTGGCCATCGTCGGCACCCGCCGCCGCGGCAGCCGCATCGAGGGCGGGATCGACGTGGCGAACGGCATGGCGCTGTCCATCCCGGATTTCCTGTGGGGGCTGATCTTCATCCTGCTGTTCGGGGTGCTGGTGCCGCTGTTCCACATCTCGGGGCGGATCACGCCGGCCCTCGATCTGCCCTTCGTCACGAATTTCTACCTGTTCGAGAGCCTGTTGCGCCTGCGCCTTGATCTGTGGGCGGATCTGGTGTCGCACATGTTCATGCCGGCACTGGCGCTGTCGATCCCGCTTGCCGCCATCATCGGCCAGTTGCTCAAGCAAAGCCTCAAGGAAACCATGAACCTCGATTATGTGACGCTGGCCCGGACCAAGGGCTATGGCGAGACCCGCGTGATCCTGCGCGAGGCGCTGCGCAACGCGGCGCTGCCGACGCTCACGCTGGTGGGGGTGCAGTTCACCTTTCTCATCGGCGGCACCGTCATCATCGAGCGGCTGTTCTCCTACGAGGGTCTGGGCAACATGGCCATCGACGCGGTGATCAACCGCGACCTGCCGCTGATCCAGGGCATCGTCATCCTGTTCGCCGTGATCTTCACCGCGGTGAACCTGATCGTGGACCTGCTCTATGCCGCCCTGAACCCGAGGTTGCGTCATGGCTGACGGACGCGCCCATGCGCGGCCCCGTGCGGGGTTGCGGCTGTGGCTTTCCTCGGGGTGGCTGCTGGCGCTCCTGCTGGCGGCGCTGTTCGCGCCCTGGGTGGCGCCGCAGGATCCGCTGGCGCAGGATCTGTTCCTGGGCCGGATGCCCCCGGCCTGGGTGGCGGGGGCAGAGCCGGGCTACTGGCTTGGAACCGACAGCCTGGGGCGGGACGTGCTGTCGCGCATCCTCCACGGGGCGCGCGTGGCGCTGATCGTGGCGGGGGTGGCGGGCCTTTTCACCTGTGCGATCGGGGCCACGCTGGGCCTGCTGGCCGGGTTCCTGCGCGGCTGGGTCGACATGGCGATCTCGCGGCTCATCGACATCTGGATGGCCTTTCCGCCGGTGCTGTTCTCGATCCTGCTCATCGCCGTGATGGGGCCGGGCCTTCTCTCGATCATCACGGCCATCGTCGTCATCGACTGGACCCGGTTCGCCCGCGTGATCCGGGCCGAGGCGATGGCCCAGGGCGCGATGGATTATGTCGCCTCGGCGCAGGTGGCGGGGCGCGCGCGCCTTGGCATCATGCTGCGCGAGATCCTGCCCAACGTCCTGCCGACCATCGGCGTCCTGCTCACCCTCGAGATGGGAATCGCCGTGATCGTCGAGGCGATCCTGTCCTTCGTGAATCTGTCGATCTCGACCGACGATCCCACCTGGGGCGGCATGATTTCCGAAGGGCGGGCCTCGATCCATCAGGCGTGGTGGGTGCTGGTGTTTCCGCTGATCGTCCTGTTCCTCACCGTGCTGTCGTTCTCGCAACTGGGCGAGGGGATCAAGGACCGTTTCGATCCGGTGCTGCGATGAGCCATCTGTCGATCCGCAATCTCTCGGCCCGGCTGCGGCGCGGACCGCCGGTGTTGCGGCGGGTCTGCCTTGATGTGGCGGCGGGCGAGGTGCGGGGCCTTGTCGGGGAATCCGGCGCGGGCAAGTCGATGATCGGCAAGGCGATCCTTGGCATCCTGCCCCCCTCGGTCGAAATCACCGGGGGCGAAATCCTGCTGGACGGCACCGATCTGCTGACCCTGACGCCGGCCGACCACCGCCGCCGCATCGGCCAGAGCTGTGCCCTGATCCCGCAGGATCCGCTGACCGCGCTGAACCCCTCGCGGCGGATCGGGCCGCAGATCACCGACCGGCTGGTGGACATCCTCGGCTGGAGCCGCGCCGACGCCCTTGCCCGCGCCCGCGCCCTGCTGGCCGAAGTGAGGATCGACAACCCCGACCGGGTGATGCGCGCCTATCCGCACGAACTGTCGGGCGGGATGCGGCAGCGCATCCTCATCGCCTCGGCCTTTGCCGCCGAACCCCGGCTGATCGTCGCGGACGAACCCACGACCGCGCTGGACGTGACGGTGCAGAAACAGATCCTGCGCCTCATCGCCGGGCTTCAGGCGCGCCATGGCACCTCGATCCTGTTCGTCACCCATGACCTTGGCGTGGTGTCGAAGGTGTGCCAGCGGCTGTCGGTGCTCTATGCCGGGATGGTGGTCGAGGATGCGACGGTCGCGGATTTCTTTGCCGCGCCGCGCCATGCCTATTCCGCCGCGCTGCTGGCCGCGACCCCGCGCTATACCGATCCGCTGGCCGGGCTCAACCCGGTGCCCGAGGCGGTGATCGACGCGGTGCGCGCCGAGGTGGCGGCCCATGACCGGGGGGGGCCGCATGGCTGAACTCTATCGTGTCACCGATCTGCGGCTGTCCCTTCCCGACATGACGGCAAAGCCGCTTCTGGGCGCGGCGCCCCGGATCGAGATCCTCGGGGGCCTGACCTTTTCCATCGAGAAGGGCGCGGTGGTGGGCATCGTCGGCGGTTCGGGTTCGGGGAAGTCCACGCTGGGGCGCGCGCTGGTGCGCCTGCTCGAACCCACATCCGGCAGCGTCGCCTTTGACGGCGCCGACATCACCCACCTGCCCGAGGCCCGGTTGCGGCCGATGCGCCGGCGGTTCCAGATGATCTTTCAGGATCCGATGTCCTCGCTCAACCCGCGCCATCGGGTCGGCACGATCATCGGCGGCCCGCTGGCCCTGCACGGGCTGGACGGGGTCGAGGGCCGGGTGGCGCGCGCGCTCGATCATGTCGGGCTGCCGCGCGCCTTTGCCCGGCGCTATCCGCACGAACTCTCGGGCGGGCAGCGCCAGCGTGTCGGCATCGCACGGGCGATCGCGCTCGAGCCGGATTTCATCCTCGCGGATGAAATCGTCTCGGGGCTGGACGTGTCATCGCAGGCGCAGGTGCTGAACCTGCTCGAACGGCTGGTGGCCGACCTGGGCCTGACCATCGCCTTCATCAGTCACGACCTGTCGGTGATCCGGCGCCTGTGCCGGCGCACCATCGTGCTGCACCGGGGCCTGATCGTCGAGGACCGGCCCACCCCCGACCTGTTCGCGGACCCGCGGCACGCCTATACCCGCGACCTCCTCGATGCGATCCCGCTGCCCGATCCCGCTCAGCCCTGGGGCTGAGCGTTGCCCTGCGCCCCGCCGCCCCCGACCGGGCGGCGCGCGGCCTCCTGCGGCGACATGAGCGATTCGAGCCGGGCCTTCACCTCGTCCGGCCAGGGCATCGACGTGTGGGAATCAAGCCAGCTTGCCGCCAGCACCTGATCCACCGACCAGCGGTGTTCCTCGCCGCAGTGGATCGTATGCGCCAGCCGCACCGATGAGCGCCCGACCTTCAGCACCGACAGCCGGAAGGTCAGGAGATCGCCAAAGAACGACGGGCGCGAGAAATCGCACGACAGATGCACCGTGGGCGTGCCCCAGCGTTCCTTCCAGATGATTTCATGCCAGGGCCAGCCGATCCGGTCCCAGAACTCCTCGACCACGCCGTTGAGCATGTTCAGATAGGCCGGATAGTAGGCCGTGCCCGAGATGTCGCAATCGCCAAAGCGCAGCATCCGGTCGGTCGTGAAGCAGACGGTCATCCTTGCCCCCCTTTTCGCCCACCGCGCCCGAGCGGCGCGCAAAGGTCAAGGGGGGATCGCCCGCCGCGCGGCCGCGGCCCACCCCGGCCCGCCGCGCGGGTCAGGCGCGCGCGTGGCGGGCCAGCCCCGCGATCAGCGCCGCGACCCCGTCATCGGTCGTCACCACCCCGGGCGAGGCGCGCAGGACCCGGCCGCGCCCGTCGGTCGAGATGCCCTCGTCGCGCAGGCGGGCCACCACCGCCGCCGCCGGTCCCGGCAGGCGCAGCATGACCGATCCGCCGCGCCGCGCCTCGGGTTCCGGTGTCACCAGATCAAGGCGCAATTCGCGCGCCGCCTCGATCAGGCGGGCGGTCCGGGCGCGGTTGTGCGCCAGGATCGCGCCGTGATCCTGCGCCGCATGCCAGTCCAGCGCCGGCAACGAGGCGATCGCGGCCACGCAGCCCGGCGTGCCGTTGTCGAACCGGCGGATGTCGGGCGCGTAATCGAACCGGTCGAGCGCCCAGTTGAACGGATCGGGCTGGCTGAACCAGCCGCGCAGTTCCGGCCGGCAGTCGGCGATCAGGGACGGCGCAACATGCAGGATGCCCGCGCCGGGCGTGCCGCACATCCACTTGAGGCTGGTGGTGACGGTGAAATCCACCGCGGGCGCCATCACGTCGAAGGGCAGAAGGCCCGCGCCCTGGGTGATGTCGACGCCGATCACGCTGCCCATGCGCCGCCCGTGCGCCACCAGCGCCGGCAGGTCGATGCGGGCCGATGTGGTCGAGGAGACCCAGGTCAGCAGCGCCAGCGCCACGTCCGGGCCCCAGCGGTTCAGGAAATCCTCGTCCTCGACCCAGGCCGCACCCTGCCGCAGCGGCACGGTGTCAAGGGTGAACCCCAGCCGCTCCTGCAGGCGCGTCAGCAGGAAATGGTTCGAGGGAAAGCAGTCGGCCGCGATCAGCACCCTGCGCCCGCGCAGCCGTTCCGGCGGCAGCGCGGTCAGGATCATGTGCACCGCCTGCGTGACGTTCTCGGCCGTGGTCACGCTGCCCTCGGGCGCGTTGATGATGGCCCGCCAGCGGTCGATGAAGGCCGCCCGCCGCGGCAGCAGCCAATCCCATTGCGCATCGTTCGCCGCCCCCCAGACCGCGGCGAACGCACCCATGGTGCGGGCGAGGTCCGCCTCCTTGCCGGGATAGATGCCGATGGAGTGATAGAGGAAATAGGCGTCCTGCATGGTCTTACCTTTGATAGGCGCGCTGGAAGCGATGCTCGAGCCAGCCGGTCAGCCGCACCAGCGGCCAGAGGATCGCCACATAGATCAGCGCGGCACCGATCAGCGGCGAGGGATTGGCGAACAGCGCCTGCGCATCGGTCGCCTGCTTCAGCAGGTCCGACATCGCCACCACCGAGGCAAGCGAGGTGTCCTTGATGATGCTCACGCAGTTCGAGGCATGGGGCGGGATCACGATGCGCACCGCCTGCGGCAGGATCACCTTGCGGATCGTCACCCAGAACCCGAGGCCAAGCGCCGAAGCCGCCTCGGCCTGACCGCGCGGCACGGCCTGGATGCCGGCCCGCATCACTTCGGCGGAATAGGCGCCCAGCACCAGCGACAGCGCCGTGGCGGCGGCGGTGAAGGACGACAGCACGATACCGGCGAAGGGCAGCGCGTAATAGATGAGGATGAGCACCACCAGCACCGGCATGGCGCGCATGAAATCGGTGTAGATCGTGGCGACAAGGCGCAGCGGCCGCGCCCCGTAAAGCCGCATGAGCGCGATGACGATGCCCAGCGACGTGCCCAGCACGATCGCGGTGGCGCCAAGGGTCAGCGTCATGCCCAGCCCGCGCAGCAGGATCGGAAACGCCCGTCGCAGCACGTCGGTGTTGAAGAAGATGTCGATGGCGTTCATCTCGGCCCTCCGGCGCGCAGGTCGGTGACAAGCATGTGCCCCGGCGCGTGGGTGATGGCAAAGGGCAGCCGGGCGGCGGTGATGGCACGTTCCATCGTCACGCCGCAGGCCCAGAACACGGCGACCTCGCCCGCGTCGATGTCGGTCAGGCCGATGCCGTCGATCGGGCGCGACAGATCGACCCCGATCGCGCGCGGGTCGCCCGCATGGACCGGGGCGCCATGGGCCTCGGGATGGTTGCGCGTCACCTCGGAGGCAAGCGCCACCTGATCCGCCGGGATCGCCCGCATCGAGACCACGAGATTGCCGCCGAACCGCCCGGCGGGACGGTTCGGGATCCGCGTGTCAAAGGCCGAACAGCTCTGCCCCGGGGCGTGGCAGCGCAATTCCACCCCCGCCGCCACCAGATCGGATTCGAAGCTGAGCGAGCAGCCGATGGCGAAGGGCACCAGATCGTCGCGCCAATGCGCGGCGATGTCCGGCACGCGGTCCCCCGGCCGGCCGTCCTGAAACAGACGATAGAGCGGCAGGTCATGGCGCAGGTCGGTCACGCCCAGTTCCGGCAGGCGCGGATCGCCCCGCCGCCCGCGCGCCAGCTTCGGGCAGGCGGCGGGATTGGCGTCGAGGAAATCCTCGAATTCGTCGGCGGCATCGGCGGGGATGAAGGCCATGTTGGCCTGCACGAACCCCGGGCACAGTTGCGCGGTCTGGCGCACCTCGCCCGCGCGGAACCGCGCGCGCCACTCGGCCGGGGTCGCGGCCAGGGACGCGGCCAGGGTCATCGCGCGCCCCAGTCGGTTTCGATCTGCGCCTTGAACAGCAGCACCTCGAGTTCGTGGGTGCGCCGCGTCCGGTCCCAGCGGGCGTCATCCATCCAGCCCGCGCGCCAGGTGGTCATGGCGACAAGGCAGTTGTCCTCGGGCAGGCCCCAGTCCGGCCCCGGCATCACCCGGATCGACACGCGCGGCATCCGCGCCCCCGCCGGGCCCAGGTGAAAGTCGATGAGGCCAAGCGCGGGCAGGGGCCGGATCTCCACCTCGGCCGCGCTGCCGTCAAAGAGCGAGGCCCCCCGCCACAATCCGGGTTCGCCCGCCGGCACCAGGTCCATCGACCCGAGGGCCCAGCGGCCAAGGCGATGCCCGTCGCTCAGGTGGTCAAAGGCGAAAGCGGCCGGCGCGGCGATCCGGCACGAGGCAAGGTGGGCGTGATCCATGGCAATCCCGGGCAGGGGCGCGGGCAGCCGCCAGGGGCCGCCCGCGCCGGTCCATCACTCGACCGAGGTCGGCACCGCCATCGGCGTGAGGGTAAGCCCCCCCTCGGCCGGGGGCACGCCCATCCAGCGCTCATAGATTTCGGCCATGGTCCCGTCCGCCTTCATGTCCGAGATGATCTGGTTCGCCTGTTCAAGCAGCGGCGAATCCTTGGGCATCATGATGGCGAACCATTCGCCGGTGACGATCTCGGTGGCGACCGAAAGGCCCTGCATCTGCCGGAAGGCATAGCGCAGGCCGACCACGTCGTTCACCACGGCGTCGATGCGGCCGGTCTGGAGATCGGTCAGCATGTTGGCGGTCGTGTCATAGCTCTTGTAATCGGCATAGCCGATTTCCTCGGCCCGCTCCTGCAACCACTGCTCGGGGAACGAGGTCGCGACCGACCCCACGGTGCGGCCGCGCAGATCCTCGACCGAAGCGATGTCCGACCCTTCGCGCACGCCGATGCCCAGGGCGCCCTCGATATAGGGCTGGGTGAAGGACTGGCTTTCGAGCCGTTCGGCGGTGATGGTCAGCGACGAGATCACCATGTCCACCCGCCCCGAGGCCGAAGCCACGAACAGCGCGCGGAAATCCATGCCCTCGATTGCGGTGGTGGTGCCCATGCGGCGGGCGATCTCGTTCACGATGTCCACCTCGAACCCCTCGAAGGAGCCGTCCTCGGTCTTGTTCTCCCAGGGCGGGTTCGCGGGATAGGAGGCGACGCGCAGCGGATCCTGCGCCTGCGCCGCCAGCGGCAGGGCCAGCGCGGCGGCAAGGCCAAGGGCGACACGACGGGTCAGTTTCATGTTCGGCAACCTCTCTGCTGATGCGGCGAGTCCGTTCCTGCGCCCGCAGCGACTCGCTTCTGGGGGAAAGTCTGCCGTCAAACCGAATACGGATCAACAGATACTTTGAACTTCAAGCAACCGGAATGCCGCCGTAACCCGGTTTTCCTTGCCAATTTCCGCGACATACGCCAGAATGAGTCAGTTTTCCGTATACGGTTGCCATGCAGCGCCAGAATCTTCGAGACCATATCTACGACCTGCTGATCCAGCGTATCCGCTCGGGCGCGTTCGGCTTTGACGACCGGTTCGTCGATGTCGCCATCGCCGCCGAACTCGGGGCCTCGCGCATGCCGGCGCGCGATGCGCTCATGCGGCTGGCGACCGAGGGCTACCTTGTGCCCAGCACGCGCGGCTATGTCCTGCCGCGCCTTGGCCCGGACGAGATCCTCGACGTGTTCGAACTGCGCCGCCTGCTTGAACCGCGCGCGGCCGCGCTGGCGGCGCAGGCCATGACCGATGCCTGCATCGCCACCATGGAACACGCGTTCCACAGCGGCACGGCCGCCCTCGAGGCCGGGGACGGACCGGCGCTGTTCACCGCCTCCGAGGTCTTTCGCAACGCCTGGCTTTCGGTGGTGCCGAACCGGACGCTGGTGCAGGCGATCCGGCGCTATTTCGTGCAGGTGCAGAACGTCCGCCTCATCACCATGCGCGTGGACGAGGTGCTGCCGGTCATCCTTGCCGGGCAGCGCGACATCCTTGACGCACATCGCGCCCGCGATGCCGTGGCGGCCGCCGACCGCATCCTGCGCTTCGTGATCGAGGGCGAGATCGCCTTCCGCCGCGCGATCGCCGACGGACAGGCCGGGATTTCCCCGCCCTGAGCCGGCGGCTCACTCCTGCTCGAACTGGAAGATGGCAAGGCTGCGTTCGCGTTCGTTCACCCGCAGCCGGCGGTTGATCGGGGCATGGGCCCGCGCGGCGCAGTCGCTGCGTTCGCACAGATAGCAGTTGAGCCCGATATCCACCGGCTTCAGCCGTTCGAGATCGACGCCATCGGCATAGATGAGGCGCGGCGCATAGGCCACATCGCAGCCCAGCCCGATCGCCAGCCGCTGCGCCGGCTGCCCATGGGTGCCGCCCGCGCGGGTGACGGTGCGCGCGATCGAGAAATAGCTGGTCCCCTCGGGCATGCGGATGATCTGGGTCTGCACCTGATCGGGGGTTTCAAAGGCGGCGTGGATGTTCCACAGCGGGCAGGTGCCCCCGAACCGCGAGAACGGGAACCGCCCGGCGCTGAAGCGTTTCGACAGGTTGCCGGCGCGGTCCACCCGGACAAAGAAGAACGGAATGCCGCGCGCGCCCTCGCGCTGGAGCGTGGACATGCGGTGCGCGGTCTGCTCGAAACTCGATCCGAAGCGGTGGCCCAGCAGTTCCACGTCGTAGCGGGTCGATTCGCAGGCGGCAAGGAACCGGCCATAGGGCATCAGCAGCGCCGCCGCGAAATAGTTGGCCAGCGTCACCCGCATGAGCGTGACCGCCGCCGGATCGGTCAACCCGGCCTCCTCGACCAGCGCGGTCATGGCGGCGTCCTGCTCCAGCCGCGCCAGCAGCACCCCGATCTGGAACCGCCTGCTCGACTGGCCCAGCAGTTCCGACAGCATCAGTTCCTTGCGGTGCAGGTCGAACCGGCGCAACTGCTCGCCCATCACCTCGGCCGGCAGGATGCGGGTGCGGATCCCGTGCTCGGCCAGCCGCGCGGTCAGCGCGACATGCGGTTCGTTGCGGTGCAGGCCCAGCGTATCGGCCAGCGCCTCGGCCGCGCGGTCCAGCGTGTCGATATGGTTGCGCCGCTGGTTCAGCCAGGCGCGCACCGCCTCGACCGGGCGCGAGGCGCCGGCCAGCACCTCGACCTTGTCACGGTCGGTCAGCGGGTTGTCATCGGCCAGCGGCCGCAGCAGGCCCTCGCGGTAACGGTCGTGCAGGCGGACAAAGGCGGCGGCCAGGCGCGGCGAGGCCTGAAGCACCGCCTCGACCTCGGCGCGGGGCAGGTTCGGCAGTTCCACCGCCGGATCCTTCAGCGCCGCGCCGAACTCCGCCGCAAGCTGCGCATCGGTGCTGGGCGCCAGTTCGGAGACGTTCAGGTCATAGACCTCGGCCAACCGCATGAGGAACCGCGCCGAAGCCGGGCGCTGATCGGATTCGATCAAGGTGACATAGCTTGCGGACACGCCCAGCTCGGCCGCCATCTGCGCCTGTGTCAGCCCCAGCGAACTGCGCAGCACGCGCAGCCGCTGACCGATGATGAGTTTCTCGCCGCGCGGGCTCATGTGACAATACCTGACTCAGTTACAGCGCGCATTCGACAAATGTTACAGAAGCACCCTTTGATTACAGGAACATAATGCACATGCGGCATGACATTACTAGCATGACATCATCCCGAACGAACGGAGGATGCCATGCCCCTCGACCGCCCCGCCGCCAGCCTGCCCCCGATCGTCCTGCGCGTCGTGCCCGAAGTGGAGCGGGTGTTGACCGCCGATGCGCTGGCCTTCGTCGCCGCGCTTCAGGCGCGTTTCGGCCAGCGGCTCAATGCTCTGATGGTCGGCCGCGGCCGCCGGCAGGAGAGGATCGACCGCGGCGCCCTGCCCGACTACCTGCCCGAGACCACCGACATCCGCCGCGGCATCTGGGAGGCGGCGCCGGTGCCCGACGTGCTTCTGGACCGCCGGGTGGAGATCACCGGCCCGGTCGAGCGCAAGATGATGATCAACGCGCTGAATTCCGGGGCCAATGTCTTCATGGCCGATTTCGAGGACGCGACCGCGCCCACCTTCGCCAATATCATCGCCGGCCACGCGAACATGCTTGACCACCGCGATGGCACGCTGGAACACACGGATGCGAAGACCGGGAAATCCTACCGCGTCGCGCCCGATCCCGCGCTTCTCATCATGCGGCCGCGCGGGCTTCATCTGCACGAGGCGAATGTCCTGATCGGTGGGCAGCCGGTCTCGGCGGCGCTGTTCGACTTCGGCCTGAACGTCTTTCACTGCGGCCGCGCCCTTGCCGCGACCGGGCGCGGGCCGTTCTACTATCTGCCGAAACTCGAAAGCCACGACGAGGCGCGGTTCTGGAACGACGTGTTCCTGTTCGCGCAGGACGAGGTCGGGCTGGCGCGCGGCACGATCAAGGCGACCGTGCTGATCGAGACCCTGCCCGCCGCCTTTGAAATGGACGAGATCGTCTGGCAGTTGCGCGACCACATCGCCGGGCTGAACTGCGGGCGCTGGGACTATATCTTCAGCTATATCAAGACCCTGCGCAATCACCCCGCCCATGTCCTGCCGGACCGGGCCGCCGTGACGATGGAGCGGGCCTTTCTGGCCACCTATGCGGCGCGGCTGGTGAAGGTCTGCCACCGCCGCGGCATCCACGCCATGGGCGGCATGTCGGCCGCGATCCCGGTCAAGGGCGATCCGGCCGCGAACGAGGCCGCCCTTGCCCGCGTCCGCGCCGACAAGCTGCGCGAGGCCGGCATGGGCCATGACGGCACCTGGGTGGCGCATCCCGATCTGGTTCCGGTCGCGCGCGCGGTCTTTGACGCGGAAATGCCCGGCATCAACCAGATCCGCCGCCAGCGTCAGGAATGGCGGATCGAACCGGCGATGCTGCTGCGCCCGCACGAGGGCAGCGTGACCGAAAGCGGCGTGCGCACCAACCTGTCGGTGGCGATCGAATATCTGGCGCAATGGCTCTCGGGGCGCGGGGCGGTGCCGATCGACAACATGATGGAGGATGCCGCCACCGCCGAAATCTCGCGCGCGCAGTTGTGGCAGTGGCGCCGGCACGGCGTCGCGGTCCGGCTCGAGGGCGGGGGCGAACGGCGGATGAGCGCCGAATGGCTGGGCGAACTGGTGCAGCAGGAGATCCAGCGCCTTCTGGAACGGCTGGGCCCGACCGGGTTCCACCGCGGCCATTACGCCAGCGCCACGCGCATCGTCCACGAGGCGGTGACGGCCGAGGTGCTGCCCGACTTCATCACCCTGCCCGCCTATGACGTGCTGAACGCCCTCGATTGATCCCGGGCGCGAACGCCGCCCATCCCGTTGACGTGAAAGGAAGACAGATGGCCCGCAAGAGCTATGCCGCAATCCGTGCCGAAGTGTCCGCCCGCTATCCCGCGGGGATGACGCCGGGCGGGGTCTCGGTCGATGACATCGTGCAACTGAAGATGCAGAACAGCTATGACACCCATCTCGACATCGCGCGCGAGATGGCCCGGGTCATGCGTGCCGACATGGCCGCCTATGATGCCGACAGCGCGAATTTCACCCAGTCGCTGGGCTGCTGGTCGGGCTTTCACGCCCAGCAGATGATCAAGTCGGTCAAGCGGCTGCGCGGCACGGCGCGGGGCTGCTATGTCTATCTCTCGGGCTGGATGGTCGCGGGGCTGCGCAACCGCTGGGGCCACCTGCCCGACCAGTCGATGCACGAAAAGACCGCCGTGGCCGACCTCATCCAGGAAGTCTACACCTCGCTGCGGCAGGCGGACGAAGTGGCGCTGAACGATCTGTTCAAGGCGCTGAAATCCGCCCGGACCGACAGCGAACGCCAGGACGCCATCGCCGCCATCGACGGGTTCGAGAGCCATGTCGTGCCGATCATCGCCGATATCGACGCAGGCTTTGGCAACGAACACGCGACCTATCTTCTGGCGAAGGAACTCATCAAGGCCGGCGCCTGCGCCCTGCAGATCGAGAACCAGGTCTCGGACGCCAAGCAATGCGGCCACCAGGATGGCAAGGTGACGGTCCCGCGCGAGGATTTCATCGAAAAGCTGCGCGCCTGCCGCCTTGCCTTCGAGGAACTGGGCGTGGACGACGGCGTGATCGTCGCGCGCACCGATTCCCTTGGCGCCGGACTCACGCAGAAGGTGCCGGTGAGCCGCTATCCCGGCGACCTTGCCTCGGAATACATCAAGTGGCTGAAGGTGGAACCGATCACCGCCGCCAAGCCGATGGCCGAGGGGGAACTGGCGCTGTGGCAGGGCGGGCGTTTCGTGCGGCCGCTGCGCCTGCCCAACGGCCTGTTCCCGTTCCAGGAGGGGTCCGGCCGCGCCCGGGTGATCGAGGATTGCATCGCCAGCCTGTCCGAAGGCGGCGCCGATCTGCTGTGGATCGAGACCGACACCCCGAACGTGGACGAGATCGCCGCGATGGTGGCCGAAATCCGCAAGGCGGTGCCGGGGGCGAAACTGGCCTACAACAACTCGCCCAGCTTCAACTGGACGCTGAACCTGCGCCGGCAGGTGCGCGCCCAGTGGCTGTCCGAGGGGCGGATCGCGGCGGGCGACTATCCCGACGGCAACGATCTGATGCGGGCGGATTACGACGATACCGACCTCGGACACGAGGCGGACGCGCGGCTGCAACGGTTCCAGGCCGATATCTCGGCCCGCGCCGGGGTGTTCCACAACCTCATCACGCTGCCGACCTTCCATCTCACGGCCAAGTCGGTGGACGAACTCTCGCGCGCCTATTTCGGCGCGGAGCGGATGCTGGCCTATGTCAGGACCGTCCAGCGCGAGGAAATCCGCCGGGGCGTCAGCGCGGTCAGGCACCAGCACGAGGTGGGATCCGATCTGGGCGACACGTTCAAGGAAATGGTCGGCGGCGACCGCGCGCTCAAGGCGGGCGGGCACGCCAATACCATGAACCAGTTCGCCGCCGAATGACCGCAGCCCGCCGGGCCGGGGCCTCTCCCCGGTCCGGCGCCTCTGGGGCGGCGCCGGGACGCAGGCCAGCGGTTCAGGCCGCCGCTTCCGGCCAGGATCACGGCCGCCGTCACCCGCACCTGCGCAGGCGGGGGGGCGCTGCCCCCCCGGGCCCTGCGGGCCTCCCCCCCGGG